>NZ_CP041372.2:2646368-3307960 GCF_006965545.2 Paenalkalicoccus suaedae | reverse complement strand
TTCAATTTTTTTAATCTTTTATGTGTTTGTACTATTAAGAGCTAGGCTATCAAGACAAATAGTTTTTATCCTTGCAATTTTATATGGACTTTCTTTGTATGCATTTTTAATTATTGCTTTGAATGGGACATCTGAATTACAGTTCGCTATGCGTTCGGCACGATCTTTAATTAATTTTGGTGGCGGAGTTGCATTAGTATATTTGTATCACAGACAACATAAAGAGGAATTCGTCAAACAATTAATTTCACACTTGTTTATTGCTATATTATTACACGGAGTACTTATTATCGCTATGTACCTTGTTGATGATTTTCGTAATGTAATATACCAATTGACCTCGGCACATTCAATCGTTAATAATAATTATCCATTTATGAATGGTCTCAGAATTACGGGTTTAACATATGGTTTGGCATCAACATCAGTATTACAAATGTTCGGAATACTCCTTATGCCTGCAATGCTTTATTATTGGGGAAAAAGTATGTTAAAGAACTCTCTTATAGTCCTTGGTACTGTAATCATATTATTGTCAATTACACTAGCAGGTAATTCTGGACTTCTATTGAGTATACTTTTACTCCCGTTCGTTTCGTTAATGACATTTAGCAGACAAAGAGTTTTAGGCGTTATATTAAAATCAATTAAAATATCAGTACCTAGTATTATAGTTATTGTTCTTTCTCAAAGTGTTTTGTCTTTTATGCCAGATCAATTCCATAGATATACTATTGAAAAAGTTGGTGAAGTGGGTGAAGTGTTTACAAATAGTGGTGAAACAAGTACAACAATAACACTTATGGATATGTATCACTTACCTAATAATGTAACAGTATTTCTTTTCGGTTCTGGAGAACTCGGAAGAGGTGAAGCTGGTAACACTCCTTCGGATGTAGGCTGGATTAGATGGATATTTGCTGTGGGCATTTTTGGTTCGGTAATTATGGTAATTCCATATTTATATGCAATGTGGAAAGCGTTGGGTTTGCGCTCAAAACAGCGATGTTTAAGTGTACTAACCTTTGCTATATTAATCGGGAGCTTTTTACTTCATTTCAAAGAAGTTGGTTTATATAACAGAAATGCTTGGTCAGTTCAATCTGTATTAATAAGTGCTTGCTTATTTGTTTATAACCATAAAAACTTAAAAGAAGATCAAATTGAAGGGGAGAGTACCTTGTAAATATGCGACTAAGAACATAACACAAATTAAATAAAGGATATTGCTATTTATGAATATTAGACAAAAGTATAGAAGCTTAATAAAAGAAGATCTAGTTCAAAAGCTTGCTAAAAATGTTGGTGTACTTTTCAGTGGTAGTGCAATTGCACAAGTTTTGGGAATAATGACTCTAGCAATGACAACAAGGCTAATTGGTCCTGAGATGTTTGGTATCTTAGTAATTATTCAAGCCTATACAGTGATTGTAGATAAGTTAATAAACTTCCAATCTTGGACTGCATTAATAAAGTTTGGTACAGAAGCATTAGAGAATCAAGAACATAAAAAGTTTAAAGGTTTTATAAAGATAGCTACTATTTTAGACCTTGTTAGCGCTATAATCGCTACAGTCGTTGCTTTTTATTCAATACAATGGGTGGGTCAATTCATTGGTTTAAGGGATGAGTATATATTAATAACGCAAATATACTGTTTATCAATATTATTCCATATATCAGGAACTCCAATAGCAATCTTAAGAATTTATGACAAGTTTAAATTAATAGCAATTAATCAAGTAGTTGTAGCTACTATAAAGTTTTTTGCGATACTAGTTTTATTTACTTTAGGGTTAGATAATTTCTGGCTGGTAGTAGCTGTATGGATTATTTGTGAAATTATTTCACATATAGTTTTGATGATTTTAGGGTATACTGTCCTATTCCGAAAGCGAGTTAGGTATTGGTGGAAGGGAAAAACGGATCAATGGAAAGAGTTTTTTAAGTTTACATGTTGGACAAACATTTCAACTACTGTAAATCTACCTGTTAAACAATTTGATGTGATAATAGTGTCTGTTGTTGTTTCATTAGAGGGAGTTGCTATATACAAAATATTTAAGCAAATTGCTGCTATTAGTAATAAAGTTGCTGATCCTGTTTTCCAAGCCATTTACCCGCAGCTAGTTAAGATGATTATTAGTAACGAGCCAATTAAAGCGGTGAAGTTTGTGTTAAAAACTTCAATCTTACTTTGTAGTGTATTATTACCAACCGTTTTTCTTATTTCCATATCGGCTCCAATTTGGTTAGGTTTAATTTTTGGAGAAGTTTTCGCAAAGGCGTGGAAAGTTCTTGCAGTCTATCTAGTGATTGAGATTATCACTCAGAGCCTCATTGGTATACATCCTTTATTTACTGCTATGGGCTTTGTAAAAAAGAATGTTTTTATAATATTAACAGCCAATATTTTATACATTCCTATAGTACTACAATTAGGTGATTCCTTCGGTTTAATTGGAATAGTCACAGCATATGGTGTTCAGTTTTGTATAGTACTAATTATCAAAGCTTATTATATTAATAGATATCTTCAGACCAATAATAGAAAAACAATTGATACTGCTCTATAATGTGAGAAATTTTTAGTCACATAACGAATATTTTAATAAAAAGTAAATAAGGAGTAAATATGGATCTTTCTCATTCAAATTTAAATTCTTTTCTTAAACTAGGTTATTTTCTCGACTATAAAAATACTGATTTCAAAATAGATTTAAGTAGTGTAGATACGATGAAATTCTCTGAATTAAATGAAGAAGAAATTCTGAACATGGGTACTAAACTTTTCTTTGAAGCTCTAGAAAAGAACTTCGTGACTAAAAAGAAACATGTTGTACCTATTAGTGGGGGATTAGATAGTAGAGCAATATTAGCTGGACTATTGGAGTTTACAAATGCAGAAAACATATATACTTATACATTCGGAACTCCAGGTACTCTTGATTATGATATTGGTAGATATATCGCAGATAAAGTTGGTACCAATCACACTAATTATCCTCTTACAGATTATAAATATGAGTTCGGTGACTTAATAGATATATCTAATAGAGTAAGTCAGCAAACGGTTTTATTTCACCACCCTCCAGTAAAAGATATGGACAAAAAGTATAATGGTATGGTTATTTGGTCAGGTTTTTTAAACGGCTTCTTAACGGGTGGAAGAATAACTAATAAACGTTCAAATACTGTGAATGAAGCGAAGGAAGCTTTTTTATTGAGGAACCAATATGTAAAGTCAACTAATTTGTCTAACTCTAGTGTTGAAGAACTTGTAGATTTAGTTGATTTCGAAGCATACCCTAATACTAATTTGGATTATGAGGATATATTAGATGTATTAAATAGGCAATCGAAATTTATTTCTCCCCATGTATTAATGAAAGGTTTTGATTATGTAACTCCATATACTGATCCAGAATGGATCAGTTTTATGTTGGGGTTAAGCCTTGATAACCGAAAAGATCAGTACTTGTTTAAGAAGATTTTATTTGAAATTAATTCTGGTTTATTCTCTAAAAAAACAAAATCTAACTTTGGACTACCTTTAAACGCTCCCAAAGTGTTTACAATATTTAAAAGAATACAAAATAAAGTCTACCAGAAGTTAGGAAGTAACCCTTATATAAACTATTTAGACTTTGATGAGGCTATTCGTAACCGTCAAGATATTAATCAGATTGTTAAGGATTCCGTAGGCGATTTGAAATCTAGAAAGATAATAGAAATAGATCCAGTCTCTCTCTTTAATAAACATATGAACAGGAAAGCAGAGCATTCAGATGCATTACTTATTTTGACGTCATTAGAAATACACTTAAAGGCAAAGGGAATTTGATTTTATTTAGTCAACTAATCATAAGTACCTTGAGAAGTATTATGTTTGTATCGTAAATTGTACTGAGTAAACTGTGAAATTGTGAGAGGGCGTGAGAAAATGAAGTCTAAAACAAGTGCTTGTCACTTGTCGAAATAAGTCTTAATTTGTCGAATGGGAACTTTTAAATACGAAAAAGGCGGTGTTACAATGAAGAAAATCGCAGTTGCCGGAACGGGCTATGTTGGCTTGGTTGCCGGGGTTTGTTTCGCTGAGATGGGTCACAGTGTGACTTGTGTGGATATTGATGAAGAAAAAGTGAATTTAATGAGATCTGGAGTTTCTCCTATCTTTGAAGATAGGCTTGAAGAGCTTATGCAGAAAAACTATGCTGCTGGCAGAATTGAATATACAACGGACTATGCATCTGCCTATGAAGAGGCGGATGCTATTTTTATTGGTGTGGGTACGCCAGAGCAACCTGATGGGTCTGCTAACTTGTCTTATATTGCGACGGTTGCAAGACAGATTGCGGAGTCTGTTGTGAAGGATTGTCTTGTTGTGGTTAAGTCAACGGTTCCTGTTGGAACGAATGATAAGGTTGAGCAGTTTATCAGTGACTTCCTTGTTAACGATGTTCGGGTGGAAGTAGCGTCTAACCCTGAGTTTCTTGCTCAAGGATCGGCAGTTAAAGATACGCTTTACGCAGAGCGAATTATTATAGGTACAGAGAGCACATGGGCTGAAGAGTTGTTAACAGAACTCTATCAGCCTTTTAATTTGCCTATTGTGTCAGTCAATCGACGCTCGGCGGAAATGATAAAGTATGCGTCGAACGACTTTTTAGCATTGAAGATTTCGTATATGAATGATATCGCGAACTTGTGTGAGCTAGTAGGGGCGGACGTGCAGGATGTGGCGAAGGGGATGAGCTTTGACGATCGAATCGGCAGCAAGTTTTTAAATGCTGGGATTGGCTACGGCGGATCGTGCTTCCCGAAGGATACGAAGGCACTCGAGCATATTGCGCAGCAGCACGGTTATGACTTACGAACGGTGAAGGCAGCCATTAACGTAAATACCGATCAAAAGACGATGCTGTATAAAAAAGCGCGTAACCGCTTGATCACCTTTAACGGATTAAAGGTTGCGGTTTTAGGTCTTACGTTTAAGCCAGGTACAGATGATTTGCGTGAAGCAGCGTCATTAGAGAATGTACCTTTACTGTTAGAACAAGGTGCAGATGTGTATGCGTTTGATCCAGTTGGCGCAGAGAATTTTGCTCGTGTACATCCAGAAGGACAGCATGGCAGAGGAAGCATCACGTATGTAGCTAGTGTAGAAGAAGCATTACAGGATGCGAACGTCTGCTTTATTTTCACCGAGTGGGGAGAAGTGAAGGCAGTGACTCCTGCAATGTATAAGAATCTCATGCGAACGTCGCTCGTCTATGATGGGCGCAATATTTATCCTGTTGCGGATATGCAGGCAGTTGGCGTGGAGTATCACTCTATTGGACGGCAGGCAGTTGAGCGCGAGGTAAAGGCATCGGTAACGAGCCATGTATGAGAAGGTAGATCCGAATAAAACCTATCTTATCACCGGCGTAGCTGGATTTGTCGGCTACTATGTAGCGAAGCGCCTGCTGGAGAGTGGGTGCACGGTGATGGGGATTGATAATGTCAATTCGTACTATGACGTTAAGCTTAAGGAGACGCGCTTAGGGTTTTTGGAGCCATTTGATTCGTTCACGTTTGTGCGCGGGGATATCTCGGATAAGGGTCTTGTGGAAGACCTCTTTGCATCGCACCGACCAGAGATCGTGATCAACCTAGCAGCTCAAGCTGGCGTGCGCTATTCGATCGAAAATCCGGATGCCTACATCCAAAGTAACATCGTCGGCTTCCATACGATTTTAGAAGCATGTCGTCATTATCCTGTTGAGCACTTAATTTATGCTTCGTCTAGTTCGGTGTACGGTGCGAATAAGAAGGTGCCATTTGAAGAAACGGATGTCGTTGATTCTCCTGTGTCGCTGTATGCTTCTACGAAGAAGTCGAATGAGCTGATGGCTCATACATATAGTCATTTGTATGATGTGCCAGCAACTGGATTACGTTTCTTTACCGTCTATGGTCCAATGGGACGTCCAGACATGGCGTACTTTGGGTTTACAGATAAGTATTTTGCTGATGAGGTCATTCATATTTATAATAATGGCGACTTCGATAAAGATCTGTACCGAGATTTCACGTATATAGATGATATCGTGGAGGGAATTGAGCGTTTAATTAGTGTACCTCCAAGTAAAGCAGAAGGGGCTGTGCCTCATACGGTGTTTAACATCGGAAATAACAGTCCAGAGAAGCTAATGACGTTTATCGGAGCTCTAGAGAAGGCATTGTCTAACTCTTTAGGTAAGAATGTAGAGTTTAAGAAGGTGTTCGAACCAATCAAGCCAGGAGATGTACCAGCAACCTATGCATCTACGGATAAATTGCAGACAGCTGTAGGGTTTAAGCCGAAGACAACGATTGAGGATGGTCTGCAGGAGTTTGTGGATTGGTATGTGGAGTATTATGGGAAGAAGTAGTGAATAGTTGGATAGAGAAGAAGCCCAACCGGTAGAGATTGGTTGGGCTTCAACTATCTATCTACTTATTTTTGCTTTTATTTTTCTTAATTTTCTAACTATTATTTAATTTATACACCGAAAGGTGTGATAAATTATTACTCTTTCACTACAGTTTTACCAACTAATCATTATGAGGAGAATGACAAAATGAATACATCTCAATCGTATAAAAAGTATTTAGTTGCGTTGGTAAGTGCTTCTTTAGTAGCTCCAGGAACTGTATATGCTCAAGAGGCTGCATTCCCTGTATTTTCTGACATGGAAATAGAAGGGGAAGGTTTGGACGTTATTAATAAGCTTGTATCTACTGGGATTATAAATGGGTTCCCTGACAATACATTTAGACCGAATGCCTCTATTAGCAGGGAGCATGCGGCATTAATGATGTATCGTGCCCTGAAGTTAGAGGGAGCTAAAGATGTTGTCGGGACGTTGTCTGTATTTGACGATGTTGATCCGTATCATCGAAGTGCGGTTGAGATTGCAGCTGTAGTGGAGGCTGGGATTTTTAAAGGATATAACGGTAAGCTGAACATGAATGATGTGATATCTAGACAGGAGATGGCTTCTGTTATTGTACGTACATTTGGATTAACTCTAGATGGGAAGCCAGTTGATTTTACTGATGAAGAGACGATTCATGTTTCGCACAAAAAAGCAGTGAAGATCTTGCAGTCGCAGGGAGTTTTGTTGGGGGTGCCAGTAGGGGCAGGATTACGTTTTGGTGCGAGAGAAGAGCTAACTCGGCTAAGCTTTGCGCTAATGCTAAGTCGCTCCATAGACCGAGTTGAAGAGTTGTTGGAGGACGAAGAGGAGATTGGCGAGGAGGAATTGCCTGAAGTAGAGGTGCCGGTAGATGAGGAAGAAGAGCAAGGGGAAGAAGTAGAAGAGGAGACCGAAGAGAAAGAGCAGGTGGTGCAGCCAGTTCCAGTGGTACCTGTGGTGCCAGAGCCTGGTGGTGGAACTCCAATAGTAAATGAAGCTAAAGAAAAAGAAGCTTGGAGTAAAGGGAATATAACATTTAAAGTGATGGACGATGATGCAGGATATTATAGTCAGGGCAGTTTTGTTTATTTAGACAAAAATGGTGAGTTTAAAGGGTTCGGTTATGGAGATCACCCTGATTATTTAGATGGCAAAGTTCAATATAAAAATCTAGAGTATGTTCAAGATGTTCAATCAATCCAATACTATGTCTTTACGGGAACGACTATGTACGAAGGAATAATTAAAGTAGAGGATTTTAAAAAAGGCGCAAGTATTGAACTAACTAAAGAGGATAAGGAGTATACAGAGATAACCTTGAGCGCTCCGGGAGAAGTATCGGAAGAGAATTTTATTATAGAGAAGATGTATTTTAATGAAGATGATATGAGATGGAGACCAGTTACCCATTGGATGCATCATACAAATGTTTATAACGTGCCGTTAGGAGATTACTCAATTATTTATAGTGGTAGAACTAATGATAATTACTTTTACACACGCTTTGATAGTGAAGAATTTATTGGATATTCTCATTTCAAAAAAGATATTGACCTTGAAAAAATGAAGGTGTTTGATATTGGATTCGATAGGATAAATGATTCTTTCGATCTGGACTGGAATATGGTTGATGTATCTTTTAATTTTGATAGATACTCGGAGATTCCACATTATGTTCATTCTAATATTTTTATCTCATACAATTATAACCCTAGATTTTCATTGTTTTTGGATGAAGATGCGTATATAACTTATATCAGGCTTGAAGCTGAGAATGAGTTAGAGAGTGAGCGGTTGATGGTTTATTATGATTTAGATCCGAGTTTATATTCACAGAACATCTCTTTAAGTAACATTTATGAATTAAGGTATAAAACACCATCTGAAATAATTAACATAACTAGATCAACAAATATATCAGAGTTACTAAACTTGAAGGTTACAGATTCATACGGTAACTATGCTCACTACTTTCCACATAATATTAATGGAGGATCTGAACTTCTAATTAATTATACATTTAAGACTAGTGAAGGAACTTATAAAGATTATAGATCTCTAGTGCAATTAGATTGGATGGACATATACGTTTTACCAGAGGACTTCAAAGGAGAGGTCACTTTAGACATTACGTTTGAAGGGCTAGATATTATAAAAGCACCAGATCAAACTTTTGTTTTTAATGTTGTTAGTGAAGAGGAGTTTCTTGAGTTACCAAGTGCTCGAGCAGAAGCTGAGGGGATTGAAGGTATTGTTTCCGAAGAGATTGAGGTGGGGGACGAGTTCTATAATTGATATTGATTGAGGGAATATCTTACAAAAATTATGAAAAGAGGTACAGAGATGAAAATATCTAAATTAATAAAGGCAGCTAAAGCAGATCTCAAGTTATTGGAAGAAGAATTTAATGAGTTAGTTGCAAAAACTACTGACAAAAAAAGAAGTAGTATTGAGAAGAAGATTAAAATGGATTTAAGTATGCTCGAAGATACTCATTTGAAAGAACTGTATAATAAAAGAAAAGACAGAAAATACGCGAGTATTGTTATTGAAATGTATGCTATTATTGAACAATTAATGTTGAATATATATGAGAAATCGAAGGGTGAAGAATTTGGAAAGTCATCAAATACAAACTCCCAAAATACTATAAAGCTGATCGAAGAAAGTTTAGCAATAAAAGTTGGAGATAAGAAAAGCACTAAATTGTTAGCTCTCTTAAGAAATAAAATTGTGCATGATAAGTTCTCATTAAAATATGCTCGTAAACAAGTAAAGAAAAAAATAAGTGATGGTATAGCTGACACTAATAGTGAACAAATAAAAGAACTATTTAAAAGTTCACGAAATTATATTAAGTTAATTAAATTAAATACTAAAGCTTAGAATATTCTAAAATGGGGTCTAATTACTTTTTTAATTTAATCTTAATTTGTTGAACGAAAAATAAGTGTTATGAATTTTATGAAGTCTGATCGATTGTAACTGATTGGGCTTTGTCTTACTTATCTTTCATTAACTGAAATTCATGATTTTAATGATAGAACTAGTAAAATAATAAAGAAATGTACTTGTAGCGATAAAATAGGTGCCTGTCTCTTGTCGGAATTAGTCTTGATTTGTCGATTCTATGATAGGTGTAATATCTATCATGTTGTGGATATGCAGGCAGCTGTAGGCTTTAAGCCGAAGACGACGATTGAGGATGGTCTGCAGCAGTTTATGGATTGGTATGTGGAGTATTATGGGAAGAAGTAAATTGTAGATAGATAGTGAGTAAGCCCAACCGGTGGAGATTGGTTGGGCTTCTTCACTTTTAAATTAAATAAACTAAATATTCTTAGTTTTAAAGATTAAAATGCTCCGAAAGGTGCTACTAGCCCAATGAAAACGTAGACAATATAAAGTTATACAAGAGGTGCGTATATAAAAGGCATGAAACGATTAATGGTTAGAGTAATTCTTTTAACTCTGACATTCACTACAGTTTATTTCTATCAAACAACTCAACGGATGTCAGAGCAATTTAATGAACAAGAGCAGTTGCTATCAGAAGCTCATCAAAATATTAAAGAGACGGTAAGTGACCATGAAGAATTGGTGGAGAAGTTAACTACTGGTTTTTCCACAGAAATAGAAGTACTTAATGATCAATTAGTAGAATTACATGCAGTAGAAGAGGGGCTGCGACAGGAGGTTGAGGTTTTAGTTCAACGAGAAAGCGATCTTGAGGAGCGGTTGCTGGAATCAGAGCAAGAGGTGAAAACACTTTGCGTGCAATCAGCAGCAGCCAATACTTCAGTTGCGATAGTTGATTCATCGGATGAGGTTGAAGAATTTATCGTGGAGAGTGCTGAAGAATTCTATGAGGAAGAGATTGAAGTTGATACCCGAACAATGGAGATCCAAATGAGGCTTGAGGAAATAGAACGTGAGCTAGCCTCATTAGAGATACAAAAGGCAGGGCTCTTACCTGGATCAGAGAAGCACCAAGCAAACTTGAAAAAGTCGATGAGGTTGATGGAAGGGAAGAGGGGGTTGTTGGTGGAGGTTGGGCAGTAGGTGACTGTTTGAAAGCACTAATTAGATTAGGTTTATTAGCAAAAAATTTTTTTGAAGTTTATGATGGAGCAGTAAATAATTAACCGGTGAGTTTGAGGGGGAATACAAGATGAGTAAGGATAAAATAACAGATGGACTAAAAGCTTTAGTTACGCATCATCAAACTACTATTGTTGAAACTGTAGTTAAATACGGAGCGCAATATTTAAAAGATCGAGGTGCTGAGTTATCAGTTGATTTAGTTACAGATGCAAGTGCCTCCTTAGCACCGGGATTGTTGGGAGTAAGAATGCACTATAAACAATTAAGATTTGAAAGAAACGTAACTCGCCTTATTGATGAAACAATTAAAAGAATAGAGGAAATAGAAAAAAACTT
The DNA here is from genome assembly GCF_006965545.2 of Paenalkalicoccus suaedae. Classification (NCBI taxonomy): domain Bacteria; kingdom Bacillati; phylum Bacillota; class Bacilli; order Caryophanales; family Bacillaceae; genus Paenalkalicoccus; species Paenalkalicoccus suaedae. The sequence goes on along the minus strand of NZ_CP041372.2, from coordinate 3,297,077 downwards.
AGAGAATCTAACTACTGATGATAGGAAAAAATGTGACAATTTTTATGGTTATATTCTTGATTTTATAGCTGATGAGCCTCAAGAAGAAAAAATTCATTATTATATGAACGGCTATGTGAATATGACAGCTCATTCAAATATAAATGATGATTTTGTATTTACTTATTATGATTTGTTGAAAGACTTAAGAATGCTAGATTTAGCTGTGTTAAGACAGTACAGTATGACGAGCTTACACGAAGATGATACGTTTACAGCAATAATGAAGCGTTACGACATTTCATATGAACAATACGATTCTGTAAGAGTAAATTTGTCGAGAGTAGGTCTTTTAACAACACGCCATGAGAAGGAATCATTTAACGATTTAGAGATTATAGTTAAGTCCATTGAAAAAATTAATGAGTATCTAACTAGGGCTGCTAAAGGTAAAGGGTTACCTAAATTAGTTGATCCGAAAATAAAGTCAAAGAAGAACTATCAACTTTCTAAATTTGGTCGTGACTTCCACAGTGTATTTGTTGAAATAAGTGAAGAATAAATAAGTAAACATATAGATTTTGAGCCAATAGTCTATAGATAAATCAAGAGCCCTTTTTTTCGGCTACTAATCAAGACACATGAAAATGCTAATTATATACTCAATAATTGTATCTTTAAAAAGCTGTACTATGTAAGTATATAAATGAAAATTACTAAGTATAAAGTTTATTAATAATAAGGGGTGTAGTTATAGTGTCTAATAATGAGTACATAAGGAGAAGTTTTGATAAAAATATTAACTTTTTGAAAAATAAAGTTGCAGTTAAAGAATGTTTTCATGAGGATATTAACTGCTCTGAAAAAATAATTAAAGCTCATTCAATACAAAATAACAAAATATTAGATGTGATTTCAGATAATGGTCACGTTTTAATGTTTAGCCATGATATAAATGAGGAAGCGAAACTAACTTCCAAGATGAAGCTAAAGGGAAGAAAAATAGCAACAACATTTTCAGGTTTTTGTGGTCATCACGATACAAGTTTATTTAATCCGATTGAGAACTCTGATTATAGCTTAGGTAACAAAGAGCAGGAGTTTCTATTTGCTTATAGAGCAATGGCAAAGGAGTATCATGCAAAAAAATCTGTTGGAGAACTTTATAGGTATATTCTAAAACTAATTAGAGAAAAAAAATTCGAAGAGATTAATCAGCATTTTAGAGGTAAAAACACTCCATCAGTTGAGCAGATAATTTTTATGCGAGAATCGATATACCAATCTATAAAAGGAAATGAAGATGCTGAGAAGAGGGCTGATAAGTTTAGAGAATGGTACAACGAATGGTTGTTATTAAGAAAATTTGAAAATATAACAACATATACTATAAAATTTGAAGGAGAATTTCACATAGCTGTTTCCTCAATGACTAATCTTGAAAGAGATTTAGATTATAATTTAATCAATAATTTAAATGATTGGGAAACTATGTTAGCCCCTATCTTCATGACTGTATTTCCTCAAAATGGAAGTACCTATGTGTTATTAAGTAATTTCACAAGAAACAATCGAAGATTCAAAAAATTAATTTCTCAAATTGAAAACAGTAGCATAGAAGAGCAAAAAGTAATCATATCAGACATAATTATCAGTTATATGGAGAACTTCGCTTACTCTCCCGCCTTATGGGAGAATATGAATGATAAAATAAAAAAAGAAATAGAGAGCAAGTTTTTTGATACTATGTTTGAAATTAATAAAGCAATTTCAAAGAAAAGTAATATCAATTTATTTGTTTGAAATATCCAATCGTAAAATAATTATTTTAAAATGCAGGGCTCTGTCACTTGTCGAATTTAGTCTAAATTTGTCAAATGCGAAATAGTAGCTACGAGCGTATATTAAGCCCGACCAGTGTGGTTGGGCTTATACTTTTTAATTGCTACCGATAATAAGCATTTTGGTGCTGTAATAACAACCAAGCTAAAAGTTTCATAAAAAAATCCAAAATAACAATGCCGATAATAAAGAAGAAGCCAGTGCAACATACTTCCTATTCTTACTGTGAACTAAGTACTTATTTTCAATAATAGCTTGAAAAGAAAAGGTTATAACAAACAAAGAGGATAGTAATAAAAAATCGTAAGGAGCAGCTATGAGCGTAAAATTAATCAGCACAAGTAAGACGAGAATAGCGAGAATCGAATAACCAATGAGTGAGGGAATGAAGCCATTCGTGTCACTTAGGTTTATAGAACTCTCATTTTTAATGAGTACCTTTTTTAAGATTTGATGAACAATGACGATTACGAAGAAAAGTATAAGTATTGTATACATGGGGGAAAGTCCTTTCTAGAATAGAGACATAACGTTTAGGATACTTATTACCATTCTGTTCTCTGTTTGATAGGGTCTTAAATCGTAATATTGCAAAATAAGGTATTTTAGGAAGTCATCCTCGCACGTTTAGGTGCTCTAACATAACCCTAGTTCACCAATACTCCCTACTAAATTAAACGTCTACCGATCATATCTACCACAACGTCCTCATTCAATTCCATCTCTCCCCATCAACACATCCAAAAACGCCTCAACATTAATCGACTGCCATTTATCTTTATGGACGGCTGTATAAATAGCAATTGGTTGTTCTGCTTTTTCTTCGATGAGGTCTCCATTTTCGATTTCTGCCTTTACGACAAAATGAGGGAGCATGGATCTGCCTAGGCCTAGGAGCACGCATTTTTTGATGGCTTCGATGCTTGGGAGTTCGACTCGTTTTGCTTCCCTTCCTTCTGTTTCTAAAAAGCTCTCGATCATTGGTCGCCAGCTACAGGTGTACTCTGTCACGAACATGGTCTCTGGGATCGATGTTTGTGCTTTGGCTGCGGATCGTACGAGTGATAGCTTTTCTGGTTTTAATTGCTCGACGCGTAGTTGGGATGGTTGCCAATTTGGGACTTCTATGAGCACGGCTGCGTCTATTTCTCCTTTGATGAATTGCGCTGGGAGGTTATCGTGTATCGATTTTAGCGTCAGCTTGACCTCCGGATAGCGTTCCATGAACTGCTGAATGATGGCCGGGAGCCAGTAAATCATTAGCGATTCGCTTACCCCAATGGTCAGCTCTCCCGCAGGCACGTTCGCTTCTTTGATGACCTCTTTTGATTTAAGATGCAGGTCAATCATCTCTTTGGCGTAGGGTAAATACCGTTCTCCCGTTTGCGTGAGCACAACCTTCTTTCCTAACCGGTCGAAAAGCGGGTAGCCAAGCTCCTTTTCGAGTTCCTTGATGTGGGAGGTAATCGAAGACTGTACGTATCCTAACTCATCCGCAGCCTTTCTAAAGCCTCCCGTTTCTACGATTGTTTTGAATGTTATTAAATGACGAAGCTCCATTCTGTCCCTCCTATCAATTTTAATGATCGTTTCTATCAAAATCATTTAATTTACTGAACAATGTTTCTATTATAAGGTATTGATAGTAGGAAAAGAAGAGGGAGGAAGGCATATGAAGGTGATGGCATTGCTTGGGAGTGCGAGAAGAGGCGGCAACACGGAGTATTTGGTGGATAGGGCCTTAGAAGGAATCGTGTGCAAGAAGGTGCATCTGCTCGATTACGAGATCAACCCGATCGTCGATCAGCGGCATACGGCAGGTGGATTTGAAGAGGTGGATGATGATTATGAAGCGTTGTTTAAGGAATTCATGGAACAGGATATCATCCTCTTTGCAACTCCGTTATACTGGTTTGGGATGTCTGCGCAGATGAAGCTTTTTTTTGACCGATGGAGCCAGTACATGCGAGACGATCGCTATCAGTTTGCGGAGCGAATGAAGCAGAAGAAGGCGTATGTGATCATCACAGGAGAAAATCCGCCTCCGAAGACAGCGGCACTGCCACTGGTCCAACAGTTCCAATACATTTGCGAATACACAGGCATGGAGTTTGTCGACTATATCATCGGCAAAGCGAACAAACCAACGGAGATCCAGGAGGATAGCTATGCGGTAGGGAAGGCAGAGCTGTGGAATGAAGAGTTAAGAGAAGTCTTGCGGTGTGTCGTTATTTGAGTGAGAAGTGATGGAAGAGGAATGGTTGGATGAAGAATCTATTAAATGATAGGCCATGGCTTATTTATGTGATGCTCGCGCTAGCAACAAGTAGCTGGGGGAGCGCATTTATTGCGGGGAGTTACGCAACAGAAGATTTTAGCCCAACTGTGGTGGCGTTTTTCCGATTCTTCTTTGCGTTTGTGTTACTTATCCCGGTCATGCTTGTGATGGATAAAGGAAGTAGGAGACCTAAAGGCAAGGAATGGTGGTTGGTTGGCTTGCTTGGGTTGACGGGAATTGCGCTGTATAATATCGCGTTCTTTGTTGCGACGCGTGATGCGCCAATTGTGAAGAGCTCGTTATTTATTGCTTCGAATCCAATATTGATTGCGGTGCTGTCAGGGATTTTTCTCAAAGAAGCCATCACTAAACGCAATGTTATTGGGTTGGTGCTGGCGTTGACGGGCGCTGCGATCATCATCACAGAGGGGCAGTTCCAGCAGGTGGTCGAGGCAGGCTTGGCTCCGATTGATTTGGTGTTGTTATTTGCTGTCGTGTGCTGGGCGCTGTATAGCGTGTTGGGCAAAGTGGCGTTGCGGAAGTTCAGTTCGATCACGGCAACGACATATGCGGTCGGGATTGGGACGCTGATGCTGTTCCCCTTCGTATTTTTTGAGACGAGCGTGGTAGAGATTCAGCAGGCGAGCTTGTTAACCTGGGGATCCATCTTACATATGAGCGTGATTGTCTCCGTATTAAGCTTTATCATGTATTACCAAGGAATCAAAATGATCGGCGCAGCACGAGCATCGATCTTTATCAACTTTATGCCACTATCGGCCGTGATTTAGCGACGATCCTGTTGGGCGAGCGGTTGATGGCGGTTCATGTTGTCGGAGCGTTGTTGGTTATCAGTGGGGTGACGTATGGGACGTGGAGGGGGAGAGGGATAGGGAAGTGATAGGAGTTGGGGGCTCGGAGGACGGAGAGATCTGTTCTTGGGGTCTTTTTTGTTGTGGGGATTTTACTAGTAAGTGAATAATATTAGGAAATTATAGATATTAGGTGGTTCTTTATAAATGGTTATTATATACTAGTTACAGATATACAATATTTTCTATCTGAGAGGGTGGGGAGTATTGTTAGTAGTAATGACTATGATTAGAGGAGTGGATGGTTTGAGGAAAGTATGGAGTATCATGTTGTTTGTTGTGATGATGGTAGGAATGGCGACGAATGTTGCGGCGAGTGGATTTACGGATGTGAGAGATACGTGGTATGAGACGGAGGTCAATGCGTTAGCTAGTAAGGGAGTAATCGCTGGTACGAGTGCGACGACGTTCTCGCCTGGACAGGATGTGACGCGGGGGCAGTTTGCGGCTTTTGTGGCGCGAGCATTAGACTTACCTTTTGGTGGTAGAAATAATTTTAATGATATTGATGCTACAAATCCTTTTTACATAGAATTGAATGAGCTAGGGCAAGCGGGAATTATGACTGGTGATCAGCAGGGCAATTCGAACTGGAATAGTCCGATTACACGAGTTGAAGCGACGGCAATCATTGATCGAATGTTACAAGTAGAAGGAATTAAGACGGATAGCTATAAGAAACCACTATTCTTCCGAGACAATCATGCTATTCCAGCATGGGCGAATGAGAGTGTGGGTAACATGGTTGGTTTAGAAATTGTAGCAGGGATGCCTGATGGATCGTTTAGTGGGAATGTGAAAGTAAGTCGTGCGACTGCGGCGGTGTTATTGTATCGGGCATTTGAGGTTATTGACAGTGGAGAAGGGAATACAGAGGATTCTGTTGGCGGTGTAAGGTATCTAGGGCCTTCTGTCCAGCATGGAACCGTTCATATGGACTTTTTCGCTAGAAAGTTAGTGAGTGGGGATTGGAAAGAGAGTGTATATAATACAGGCGCATTAGTATACGTACCCGAAGTAGGATATGATCATGTATCTGGCAGATTTGATTTAAGTAGTGATGAAGCTAATACGTTAGTATTTGAAAATTGGATTGGCTTTGATTATGGTGCGGACAAACAGTTAAGGGTAGAGTTGTATTTGTATAAGAGAGAGGATTTATTTAGTGGATGTGGAGAAGGGGATTGCTTTGTTTATGATGGAGTGCTGACTAGTCCCTATGCGACTGTTAACTTGAATGCGCAAGATAGAGTTGAATTCGACGTGAGTGAAGAAGAATTTGACTTAGTAGATTTCCGTGTGGTGTTAACAAGTAACCGTAACATATTGGATGGAATTAGAGATGTGAATATGAGGTTTTCGTTTAAAGACTAGTGATTAAAAGGTAGGTAATGATGTATTAGACTACAAATTTAAACTATATGAAATGGATTCTATTAGTTAATTATTATTTCAAATTTAAAAACTAATAAATAAATTAATGACAATAACTTTTATATTAGTATAAATCTTTTAAAATTAATATGATATGATAATATTACAATAATTAGGTTTTTGGTTATTAAAACTCTGACATAATTTAATGCATTTTAATATAAATAATTATATGACTTTTTTATTCTTATTTCATTATGATACATCAAATCGTATTTTTATTAATGTATATATAGACTTATTATCCATGGTGCAATATTAATATTAAGGTTAATCTATTGTTACTATCGGATATATAAAATAAAGACTTTATTTAAAATATTACTGGTATTAAATTTATTAAAACAAATTTAATTATCTACAGGTGGGACTTTATGACAAATATCTCTAATGATTCATTAAAAGCAGAAATTATTCAAACATATAATTCACATCTTAAAAAAGAATTGGAAATTTGTGCAAATGAAATTTCTGAACTCTTTCGAGTAACTTTTGATAGAATACTCAAAGATGAATCTACGAAGTATTTATTGACACATGATAACGCTGGTTATTTAGGTAATTATTATAAAGTAACACATAGAGTGAAAAGTGAGTTAAGTCTAGGTGAGAAATTAGTGAGAAAAAATGACTTACTTCATATAAAAAACATGATAGATTATAAAGATGATAATAAAGTAATAGAGTATCTAAAACAGAGATATTCCGATTTGATCGGATTGAAAATTTTAGGTGATCTAAAGCAAGATACTTATAATATTATTCAATTAATTAAAGATAATAAAAATAGTTTTAAAAATATTAATCCAGATTATTATATAACATTTGAGAATTTGGAAGAAAAACAAGCAAAAATGAGAAATGGGTTAGATATAATAAAAGTTGACTGTATATTTCATAAAAATGGAGAAAAATATTTATTTGAACTTCAAATTAAAAGTCAATTAATGTCTGCTTGGGGGGACATGGAACATCAGCAATTTTATAAAAATAATAAGTTTTCTATTGTTCGAAAGTCTAACGAACCGATCATGAGTGATATTGGTAAATTACTTGATAGAACAGATGAATTACTATTTACAATAAGATCGTCTGAAAAAAATTATAGTCAAAATGGAGAGATGTGGGAATTTAATTCAAAACTACAATCTTTTTTCTCAGCTAAACTTGAGGAAGTATTAAGTGTGAAAGTAGACTCTCAGTTGTTAGATCTAGGGTATTTCTTACATCTGTTATCTAGATCCATTGACCCTAATTATGGAAATTTAAATTCAAACTTAGATGTTTTTAAATTAATTAAAGATAAGGTAGAGTCAGAAAGAGAGAGTCAAAATCCTATAATAAATAATTATTTAAAACATTGCAAATTCGACTTCGACTTACAAATTATAGAAATAGTAACATTACATTGGTACGAGTCTCTAAATGAAGAGGTCAGCAGTGAAGAAAAATATATCGATTTTCTTAACTGGTACTTAGAAAAAATATTGGAAGTTATTATCCAATTACACACCGTTGATGTTGAAGATAGTATAGTCTTTGATGCAATATTTTATAAAGTTATTGAGGAATCTAATCATAATATAGTTTATAAAGACATAAATTGTTTTACAGAGATTGTAGAATATTATAAAGCTACTAAAGATGTTTATTTAGAGAAGAAAGAAGAAGATGAAGAAGTTTTCGGATTAGAAATGTTTTATGATATAAACTACTTATTTGCAATTCACACTATAAATAATACACCTTTTAAAAGGGAAGGGTTAAAAAATACAGAAAAAGATATCACTCTCCTCGATAGCTTTTTTGATTATTTAAATAAAGAGGCAAAAGGATCTCTAGAAAAATTCCAATTTATTAGTGAAGATATACGTCGGTTCTTAAGAGAGGGCTATTAATTATGAAATATATTGCACAAAGATATAACCAAGGTATCCAGCAATATTATAGCGTTGTAATGGATTTAAAAACTGTATATGATAATTCGAAAGTATTAATTTATAATCAGGATGATTATGGATACCAACGGCCACTTGATGAAAAACATGTGAAAAAAATAAAAAATAATATTATTTCGGGTAATGGCTTATTTCCAACCTCAATTATTTTAAGTGTTAATAGTAATGAGGTCAAAGAAATAATAAGCGATGTAGAGTTTGAAGATATAGCTATAAAAAATGTAGTTTCGATAAATTTGCAAGGAGCATCAAAAAGAGATGATTATTGCTATTTTAGGATTGTTGATGGTCAACATAGACTTGAGGGATTAGCTGAAGCAGCGAAAATAAAAAATGAATTATGGGATTATAAATTAAGTATTATTATTCTTGTAATACCCAATGAATCAAGAGTCATAGAGTTAGATGTATTTAATGATATTAACTCTACACCAAAGAAACTTAAAACGGATTTAGTTATACTAGCTAAGCAAAAATATATATTGCTAGGGCAAAAAGATATCCAGTCAAAAGAAGATATGGAAGAGTATTTAGCGATAAAAATTGCACATATTCTTAACGAAGAAATTAAAGGAAGTGTTTGGGAGAATGCAATTAAATTTGAAAAGGAAATTAACTCGCAGATTGGGATTATAGGCATAGCTGCATACAAAAAAGCTATTTTACCTTTAGTGAAAAAAATTATACACGACGAAGGTGGGAAAGTAATAAGTATTCAAAATTTAGACGATAAAGCTTTAGATTTAGCAGATTATTTTAATCAGGCATGGCAAAAGGTTTACGAGAAATGGGAGAGTTGTTTCAAGGTACAAAGTATAATTATAGAATCTGAGAAATATGATTTTTACTACGATAACTCTTATTATTTGCAAAAAACAACTGGAGTAAATGCAGTTTTTCAATTACTTAATCAATCGGAAAATATTGAGGAGTTTGAAAAAATCATTAATAAAAGCCCGCTTACTGAAGAGGATTGGCTTAAAGGGGGTAAATTATCTGGATTAACTTCAGGTTCAGGATTTAAAAAGGCTGTAATGTTTATTAAGAATGGCAAGACTATATAGCAGATAGTGAATAACGAAAGATTTTAAAAATTCAATTTTAAATTTTTAAGATCCTTTGTATTCAGTATTTAAGAGTACCTTCTCAATTTGAGTTGGTACTCTTAATCGTTTGTTATGTAATAGGGGAATTTCAAGTAATGTATATTTCGATGAATTGGTAATCCATACGGAACAATTGAATTGAGTAACTTCAGAGATATTTGCATTGATTAACGGAACTCTGCTAACTGTACCTTTTGTAAGACATCTATTCCTTGTGACAATTTCAGAGAGGAAATCTGTTCACTATGATGTCTTTAATTGGAACAGACTTATCCGTAATAGGTATTTAAATGGCTCTTTAAATTACTTATCATCTTTTTCATAGATAGGGAGTATGGACATTTGCGTTAGGATGCTCTAGAACTTTACTTCTATAAAATTTTCCACACTCTCAAACTGGTCGCGTTCTTGTTTGGTGAAGTGGACTTCTTTGAACCATTCGCCTTCGTCGTTTTCTTCTGCTATAAAGAGCTCGTAGGAGTTTATATCCTGCATGGTGTTGTCTAAGAGATTTAAGATGGCGGTGACGTCTGCTAATAGGTGTTCGTTATCTTCTGAAAGGCCAGGATACTGATAGCGAACGGTTAACCTAATGCCGGTGCACGTGCCTGCTTCGGTGTACTCCGAGCATGTATAGAGGTGATCCAATTCATCAAATCCAAAACGGAAGCGCTCGTTTGTTGTCTGATTAAAGTCCTCTTCGTACTTTTTTATGGACTCAAAGGTGCCGATGGATCGATTTGTTTTCCGTAAATACGTATAAAGCTCGTCCTCCGTTAGAGCTGTGGTGGAGGCATAGCCGTCGAAGGTAATGGTTGTGTCTGTGCGGAAGTCTTCCACGTAGACGCGGGAAATATCTGCACCGGAGCTCTGGATGAGCATGATTAATTGCTGAAGCCTTGTGATCTCGCTCTCTTGCAGGTTGCCAAGAGGCATAGATTGATTGCTCATAAGATGGAGCGTTTTGAGACTGACGCCATTTTCGTCGCGGTGAGTTGGAATGAAATCTACTTTGATCTCCTGATTGTTTCTACCGCTAAAGCCTAGCTCTTTGATATCTTCGGTGACGAGAGCGAGCTTTTGTAGCTTCTCATAAGCGGCTTTACCGTCCTCATAGGTGTCTTCGCGGTACCGACCCCCGAAAGTTAGAGTAGATAATCTAACTTTCGGGGGTGTTTTTATGGCCAAATATAGTGAAGAATTTAAAATGAAACTTGTTAGCGAATATTTGAATGGAAATCTCGGGTATAAATTATTAGCTAAAAAGTATAATATGCCCTCTCGAACTCCACTACAAAATTGGGTAAGATCCTATAAAACGCAAGGGGTTGAAGGATTAAAACGAAGAAGAACGAATGAGGCGTACTCTGTTCAATTTAAAGTGGATACGATACAATTTATGCTTGAGACAGGTGCTTCTTTTCAGGAAACTGCTGAACAATTTAGATTAAATAATCCTGCTTTAATTTACAGTTGGATGAAAACATTTAATGAACAAGGATTAGGAGGCCTGAAACCAAGATCAAAGGAGCGACCTTCTATGTCTAAAAACAGTAATAAATCAAAGGGAAAAGAAGAGAAGAAGTTAACACGTGAAGACGAACTAGAACGCGAGAATGAACTGTTGCGGCTAGAAAATGCCTACCTAAAAAAGTTGAGAGCTTTTCGAGAGAATCCGAATGCCTTCCACGAAAAGCACAAGCAACAGTGGCGTTCGAACTCAAAGAAGAAGGATACCGATTAAAAGATATTCTAGTTATTGTAGGTATTCCAGAATCAACCTACCACTATCATGTGAAAAACTTTGGGAAAGAAGATCCGGATAGAGAACTAAAAGAAGTCATTACTGAGCTGTTTAAGGCGTTTCATGAACGTTATGGTTATAAACGCATTACCAAGGAATTAAAGAAATCAGCCTGGTGTATTAATCACAAAAAAGTGTATCGACTTATGAGGGAATTAGGGTTAAAATGCGTAAAGTTTATGAGGAAGTCTCGTAGATACAATTCTTATAAGGGTAAGGTTGGAAAGGTAGCGAAGAATCGACTGTCCCGCCGATTTAGCACGCCTATTCCTTTTCAGAAATTAGTAACCGACATTACAGAATTCAAATGTCTAGGAGAAGAGAAATTGTACTTAAATCCACTCCTTGATCTTTACAATGGGGAAATTATCGCGTTTGGTATCAAGAAACGTCCAACATTAGATCTTGTCATGGAACCTTTAAAAGAAACAATAGAAGTACTAGGAGCTCAGGCAACCTATCGTACGACTATCCACTCCGATCAAGGCTGGCATTATCAGCACAACCAATGGGTGAGGACATTAAAAGAAAATAAAGTATTTCAAAGCATGTCACGTAAAGCAACCTGCGCAGACAATGCTTCAATAGAGAATTTCTTTGGTATATTAAAACAAGAAATGTATTATGGAGAAAAATTAGTGAGCTACGAAGAATTAAAAAGGCAGATTGAAGAATATATTTACTGGTACAACCATATACGATCAAAAGAAAAATTGGCTGGTTTTAATCCAGTCGAATACCGAACACAAACCAGCCAATTAGCTGCATAATAAAAACTCTAACTTTTAGGGGTAGCCACCCGCTCACGTATTGGAGAATACCTAGCATGAAGGATCTCTCTGCAGTCACGGTGTATTCGATATCTGAATTGCGGAGAGATTTTACGTCATACTCTGCGGGTGAGCCGAGGCCGGCAGTCCATGTCTGTTCAATCTTGACGAGATCTCCGTAGTTCGACAAGGTGTGGGCGTTGACGAGGCCGATCGCTGTGTAGTTGATAAAGATATAGAAGCCGCCAATGAGGAAGGCTGTTGTGATTAGGGTAATGCGTAGTTTTTTGTTTTTGAAAAATAATTTAAACATAGGGACCTCCGAGTAAGTTGGCACTAGGCACGAGGTGGGATGTTTGCCATGAGTGGTGCTAGATTACGTCTATATAAAGAGTAGCTTATTTTATCGAGTAAGTATATGTAGTTTTTGAGCGGGAAGTGTGATAAAGGATCGGGTTTTTAAAATCGCTCGCAAGCATGTAATAGGACAGTCTCGATTGAAAAAGAGCAGCGACGGGTTCGCTGCTCTAAAACAACTCTTCTATTAGTCCCTCCACTGTCTCAAACTGGTCGCGTTCTTGTTTAGTGAAGCGGACTTGTTTGAACCATTCGCCTTCGTCGTTTTGTTCGACGAAGAAGATTTCGTAGGCGGTTATTTCCTGCATGGTGTTGTCTAAGAGATTCAAGATGGCGGTGACGTCTGCTAGTAGGTTTTCGTTGTCTGGTGTGAGTCCAAGGTGCTCGTAGCGGACGTTTAGCTCAATGCTCGTACATGTACCAGTCTCGTCGAAATCTCTGCATTTATATAGAAAATCCTCGTGCTCGAATCCGAATTGGAAGCGGTTGTTTTGTAATTGGGTCAATTCCTCTCCGTATTTTTCTAGAGATTCAAAGTTGCCGATGGCTGGATTCGTTTTCCGTAAATACGCATAAAGCTCGTCCTCGGTAAGCGGTGTCGTGGAGGCGTAGCGGTCGAATGCTATGGCGAAGTCGGTCCATGGATCCTCGACGTAGACGCGATGAATATCTGCGTCAGTACTTTGGATGAGTGTGATTAGCTGGTGAAGTCTAGTGATCATCTCTTCTTGTATGGTGCCGAAGGAAATGGTTCGATTATTGTAGAGTGTGAGCGTTTTGAGACTGCCGTTAGTCCCGTCTGGATGATCAGGTCGATAATCGAGAATGATGCCATGGTAGTCGGTTCCGCGAAAGCCAAGTTTTTTGATGTCGTCTAAGATTGGGTCAAGCTTTTGAAGTTCTTGTTGGGCTCCTTGAGCTTGTGTGTATGTGTCCTTACTTACGTCCTGTAAAAGGCCGAGGTATAAGGATCGCTCGACAGTGATACGGTATCGAAGCTTTGGGTTATAAAGGGATTGGACGTCATAATCTGCGGGCGAGCCGACATCGGCAGTCCACTTATGCTCAATGGTGACGAGATCTCCGTAGTTCGACAAGGTGTGGGCATTAACGACGCCAATGGATGTATAATTGATGAAGAGATAGAAGCCTCCAATGAGGAGAGCTAGTGTGATTATGGTGGTGCGTACTATTTTTTGTTTGGACCATTTTTTAGGCATAGGAAATGACCTCCGGGTTATAGGTGGCGCTTGGCTACATGGGTGAATGGGGTGCCAGGCGCTTAGTGCTGCGGTGCTCTTATTAACAAATATTACCTCATTATGCGGGCGGTGTATATCTATTGTTTGGGGTTGGTGGGGGATTGATTGGAGGGTCTGCGGGGTGTTCTGCAGACCCTTGTTTGTGTGAACTGGATTTTCTGTCAAAAAGCTGTAGGGGTGGGGATGAGGGTTGTTTAGCTACCGATGATGGCGATGATTTTTTGCTGGGCGTCCTGCGCTTCGGGGAGCGGCATGATCACAAAGACGTGATTCATTTTAGGGTACACGTAGGTTTGGATGTCGATGCCTTGCTCGGTCAGCTTCTTGTCGAGCTTGATGGCGTCCGGGCAAATGATCTCATGTGTCCCAACGAAATGCGTGATCTTCGCGAGCCCCTGCAAGTCACCGTGATACGGGCTGATCAGCGGATCCTTGAGTGTTTTGTCGCCGGCCCAAACCTTCGTTATGACCGTTACGCCTCCAATGGAAAGCATAGGATCACGTTTTTCGTACTCTGGTATAAGCGGATTTTCGAGAGAGAGGTCGAGCGCTGCTGATAATAAAATGATGTCCTTTGGCTGCGGCAGATCATTCTGTTTTAAAAGTTGCGCGAGGCCGAGTGAGATATTTCCGCCAGAAGAATCTCCCATGATCGTCAGCTGATCGGCGCTGTTGACCGTGCTGAGGGTGTTTTTATACAGGGTGAGTAGCTTGGAATACGTGTCCTGGTAGGTAAAATTGGGCACTTTCGGATAAATGGGCGCAATGATTTTTGCGTCTAGCGACTGAGCGAGCTTGTCCATGAGCTTCCAGTGGAACGGGAGCGGCTGCTTCGTCCATGCCCCGCCGTGAAGGTAGAGGATGACTTTTTGCTCGGGGGCGTTGCGGTCATTTATCGTGAACACCTGCATCTCTTCGTGGGTGTCTTCTTGTAGCGAGCTGGTGACGACGCCTTTTTTGATCAGATATGGCTTCGTGTTTTCGATGGCCTTTTTGTTGATCATCTTCGTCGTATTTTTTTCGGTCGAAAATTCTTTCTTCGTTCCTCTTAGAATTAAGTATTTTTCGAGAATACGGCTTTGGATGGAGCGTTTTTTGTTGTAGGTATGTATGGTCATGGGATATTCTCTCCTTTTTGTGATTTTATTATCTCATATTCTGGGGGTGTTTATAAAATGCCAGTGATGAACCGGGGGGGAGAGGGCGATTATCCGGAAATAGGGGATCATTATCCGGAAAGGGTGCGCGATTATCCGAAAATGTGGTGACATTATCCGGAAAGGGTGCGCGATTATCCGGAAATGTGGGGCATTATCCGGAAAGGGTGCGCGATTATCCGGAAATGTGGTGACATTATCCAAAAATGGAGCTCGATTATCCGGAAAGGGTGCGCGATTATCCGGAAATGTGGCGACATTATCCGAAAATGGAGCTCGATTATCCGGAAATGTGGTGACATTATCCAAAAATGGAGCTCGATTATCCGGAAAGGGTGCGCGATTATCCAAAAACGTAGGAACATTATCCAAAAACAGATACAGACTAAAAGAGGCTGCTACTTTTTTCTGGTTTGATAAGTGGCACTTATTCACATGCTCGTAAGATTGTTAGATTTATTGGATAAAGAGTGCGATTATCCATAAACGGAGCTCGATTATCCGGAAATGTAGGATCATAATCCGAAAACGAAGGATGATTATCCAGAAATGTAGGGTCATTATCCGAAAACGGAGGATGATTATCCGGAAATGTAGGATCATAATCCGAAAACGGAGGATGATTATCCGGAAATGTAGGATCATAATCCGAAAACGAAGGATGATTATCCGAAAATGTAGGAACATTATCCAAAAATGAAGAAACATTATCCGGAAAGTCCTCATCATTATCCAAAAAACGCTGTTCGTGGGCGGGAGATGTTTGTGTTGCTGGGTTTTATAAGAGCGTTAGCCTGAGTTTCTGTCCCAAAAAAGTAAAAGGCCCGCCTGCGGCGCGAGGCGGGTTTGGCTATGCGCGGTTTTCTTTGCGGGTGGCGTAGGTGATGAAGATGATGGGGAAGAGGACTAGGGCGATGGGGAAGATGAAGCCGAGGTAGCGGGAGTCTGTGTTCATATACACCGCAAACGCTGGCACGACGACGAGCAAATGGATGCCCAGGTAGGACTTCCAGTATTTTTTGAGTAAGTGATTGCTGCCTTTGGTGGTTGTGTTGGGCATGGGGGTACCTCCTAGTTGTGAGTAGTGGTGAGCGAGTTGCCCGCTTTAGGGCTATAAAATAATGGTTAAGCAGGCGATGATGATCGCGATGCCGGCTGCGACTGATGCATAGGCGAAGATGGTGGATTCTTTTCGGAGGAGCGGGAATAGCAGGATGAAGAATACTCCAGCTGCAAGGGTTAAGATGGTGAGTAGGTGGTACATTCGTAAAATGCCTTCGACGTAATGCATGGATGACACTCCTTTTTGGGTGAGTGGGTGGGGCGGTGCATGGCAGGGCTTGGCGGGCATAGCCGTGCGCTTTAGGTTAGGGTGGAATAATGGCTTCTATTTTCCATTTCCCAAAAAGGTGGGAGGGGAAACATGTTGGTAAAGCTTTGCTCCGATCAATGATTATTACATAATTTGTTTATTTTAAGTGCTGATTGGTATAGTTCTATTTAATATTTTTTTTATCTCTTTTTTTGATATTTACATCTAATATTCTATTTTCATGCCGATATAAGATGAAAAAGGTGGTGATCACCATGAGGGTTATGCGGATAAGGACACTGTCTTTAATTGTAATTGGACTATTTTTAATCTTATTTTTCTTTTTTATTCAATTTTTCATGACGCCTGCGTTGTTAGATGAAGCAAATGAATTTGATGAAAAAGTACTTGATAGTGACGTATCAAGAGTGAGTAACTATCTTACAATGGAATCTGATAACTTAATGAGGCAAAATATCGACTGGTCTATGTGGGACGATACGTACTTCTTTGTGAACAATCAGAGTGATAGTTATATCTCAGATAATCTAGAAAATGACGTGCTGCTTAACAATCGGATTCAAATGATCATCTATCTTGATAGTCAGGGAAGTATTTTTCATTCACATGCTATAGATGAGAATGGTGAGAGCACCTCTGTGTCTTCCTCTTTTTTGGAGAGAGTAACACAACTTGCAACTGATGGGGAGGATGTATTTTTTGAGAGTCTTGATGGTATTCCTGTTTTACTAGCTTCTCACCCTATCACTAGAAATGATCGGACTGGTGAGTCAGGGCTTCTACTCATGGGCAGAATAATTAATGAGGATTATCTACAAACATTAGCAGAGTCACTTTCTTTAGATGTTGCTCTAGCTAGCCCAGAGCGTGATGCGTTTGTAAGTAGCCAAGATAAAATTAGCGCAGACCATATGATTGAGGACGTCAACCAAAACACCATTATTCCTTTAAATATAGCTGCTGATCGCTTTTTTTATCATGAAAAGCAAGCAAATCTATTTAACTTAAAAATACTAGTGAGTGTTGTTCTTCTATCGCTAGCATCCTTATTCTATTTCTTCTTTAAATCCTTTGTTTTAGATCCAGTTAAAAGGCTTGCGGCCATTCTTCAAGAATCTACGGCTACAAATACTAGTGAAAGTCAATTAAGTGGGCCATTTAATATTACAGCAACAGAAATTAATCAAATAGAACTTGAATTTAAACAGATGATTACTAATATTCAATTGGCAAATGAAGAAATCACGGAGATGGCTTATCATGATCAACTAACAAAGCTCAGGAATCGGTTTTATCTTACGAAAAAGTTTGATGAGTTTGTGAATCAGGATACTAGGAAAAGAGCCGTTGTCTTTTTTGACTTAGATGGCTTTAAGAAAGTGAATGATATATGGGGGCATGAAGTAGGAGATTTGTTACTTAAAAAGGTCGCCAAAAGGTTGAAGCGTCATTTTAAGGATGAAAATACTATTATCGCAAGAGTTGGAGGCGATGAGTTCTCGGTCATTCTCCCTTTTGAGGAGAAGGAAGCGATGCTTATTCAAATCACTGAAATGAGAGGAGAGCTTGCACAGGCCTTTCGGCTCGGTTCTATTACAGTTAGTATTTCTGCGAGCGTCGGTATTAGCATGTATCCAGATGATGGTGATCAGTTATCTGGATTGATAAAGAAAGCCGATGAAGCGATGTATGAGTCTAAGGCTAGAGGTAAAAATCAGCTTACGCTATATCAGGATCTTCTCGTCGGTAGTGCATTTACTAAGGTAGAAACGTTGAAGAAGGACGCCCAGTTTGTTTTAGAAAATAATCAGCTTCACCTCGTTTTCCAACCTATATTTAAGGGAGAAAATCCTTTGATAACTGGAGTAGAAGCTTTATTGAGATGGAATCATCCTAAATTTGGTTCTCTTTCTCCAGATTTATTTATAGATCTATTCGAGGAGACTGGTGTGATCAATGAGATAGGGATTTGGGTGTTAAAGGAAGGGATCAGCAAGCTTAGTATGTGGCACCGCAGTGGGCATCGAAGCTTGAGCTTATCGTTTAATTTCTCAAAGACACAGCTTCAATCCTATCAAGCCTTTTTGGATGAGCTTGATAAAGCTCTGAAAGAAACCAATGTTGCACCTTCCTCGATCATTATTGAAATAACGGAAAGTGAAGTTTCTTATTATGACAATGAGCTGATGCATTTTATTAAAGAAATTCAAAAGAGAAACGTCAAAATTGCGTTCGATGACTTTGGTAAGGGAAGCACCTCACTCTCGGGCCTTAGAAAGCATCCAGTAGATGTAGTAAAAATTGATCGCAGCTTTATGGAAAGCATTCCTTTTGAAAACTTTAATGCAAGCTTACTTACAGGAATTTGTACGCTACTAAATCAGCTTAATATCGAAATCATTGCAGAAGGAATCGAAAATGAAGCGCAATTTAAATTCCTATTAAATCATCCTGGAATAAAGATGCAGGGCTATTACTTTAGTAAACCAATCACGCCCGAAGCAGTAACGGAGCTGTTAAGCGACATGGAGGGTAACCAGTCGAAGCTTGTGTGAGTGTGGGGGTGACGTGGCGAAATGCTATGCTGCGTGCGTGGCGTTTTAGGTGGATGTCCAAACGGGGTAGGACCTGGTGGACCTGGTTACAAATAAAGATCTTCTATTTAAAACGAGCACGCTGCCTATCTTAAGGCAGTGTGCTCGTTTTTTACTTTTAATCTTCTAGTTAAGAACGCCCTTCTGATGCTCGTAGCAATAAATCTTACCTGCGAACTTTTTATTTGCTAAGCAGAATTTAGTGACTTTATCTGAGACGGATTTATTGCAAATGGTACAGGTGGAGCTTGGTGATGGAAGAGCGCTTGAAGTGTTATCTTTCAAAGCGCGGGTATGCTCTTCACGCAGCTTTGAGTCAATAATATTTGCCTCGGTAAACGTGTGGTGGATGCTCGCGATATCCTGCTCTGTTAAGAGTGGTTCATTGTGTTGGATCTTCAGAACGGACACTTTGCGATGGATGAAATCAGATAGTTCGACGTCATACACGATTAATTCATCAGACAAGATATGACGATAGTCTAAATCAACCTTGAACGTGCAACGTTTTGTGAAAGATACCATCGAAATGAAGGTATCATGATAACTTTTATCAATTGTTCTTTTAAGAGCTTCTATGTGTCCATAGTTTTGCACAAATGGGTTCATCATTTTAAACTTTCCATTAACTAGCCACGTTTTTCTATCTTTTCCTCCATAGATCGTGCCTTGATAATTCTTTGTCTCAATGGTGAAAATCCCGTAAGGCGTGATCACGACATGATCGATTTGGGAATAGTCTGATTTAGCTTTGGGGTTATGTAGCATGAGATCGCTTAGGTGACGGTACTCCTTAGGCAACTGATCCAATTGAATATCAATTTTGTATTCTCCTAGTTCTCCTTTGCGTTTAGCGATCTCTTCGTTCGATTTTTTAGGCTTTGTAACGGTAGGTGACGTGGTCTTTGGTTTCGTGGCTGCTGGTTTTTTCTTTTTAAAAAAGCTTAAAAATAACAGTTTGGACATCCCCTTCATCTATGTATGGTTAACTATATTGTAGCTTTTTTAGTTATAGTTAACCAGGTCTAATTGCTCATTTATGAGAATGGTGTTTATGAAGTAGGAATATTATATACATGCTACAGGAATTTTCTATGTACAGAGCGGGCATTTAAAAGTAGGAGGCTGTACATAACTTAGTAAGGTTTTGGCACGAAGTCCATAACTTTGAAATGCGGAACATAAATTCAGAATTAGGAACATAAATGCAGGATGCGGAACATAACTCAAGAATAGGGTGGTTTTACCGATTTCGCCACATCTTTTTTGTGTGAGGCACAGGTGATGAATTGTGTCGAAACTTCTTTTATTATATAGTTAATAGTTGAGTGTTAAATGAGAAAGGGAGTTTCTGAATACATGTCTGATGCGATTACTGGTTTAGATGTTGTTGGTCAATTTTTTGCTATTCTGTTATTTTTAGTGCCGATTGTGTTGATTTCACGTTTAGTGGTGGCTGGGTCTCGATTTTCGCCCATACTCATTGTCGTGATCTTGGGGCTTGGCTCTGGATTTTTACTTGAGTTTACAGGCATCTCGACGCCTGGGCTGGCGAATTTGCCATTCATCGATTTGATGGCGGGGACGACGATTATTGCGCTTGTTGTCTCGTTCTTCGTTGGGGGACAGGAGCTGCGTAAGATCCTCTCCAAAAAGTCATTGGAGGAGGAAGCGGACGATATCGTCGATTATTCGGGCGAAAAGCCGGTGGCTGGTACGACACGAACGCAGTTCTTCTTTATCTTACGAGCGTTCTTACTATTGCTCGGAATTCAGACGCTGATGCGCGCGATTTTAGGGACGGGCAATGAGTTCCAATCCTTCTATCCGTTTTTAGCGGTGGTTGGCTTATTCTTGGCGACGTTCTTATTGAATAATAAGGCTCGTTTTGTGAATAAGAAGGGGTATGTGAATAAAGGGATCATCGAGATTATCGGGATTGTGGTGGTGTTATTCGGATCGTTCCATATTTCTGGAGCGGTTGAATCGGTGATTGCACTGCCGCAGATTTTCTTTGCGATGATGATCTCGGCGGCGTTCGGTGCGCTTGCGTACAACTACGTGGCTGGTCCGACGCTACGCGCGCTGTTATTTGCG
This sequence comes from Paenalkalicoccus suaedae, assembly GCF_006965545.2. Lineage (NCBI taxonomy): Bacteria > Bacillati > Bacillota > Bacilli > Caryophanales > Bacillaceae > Paenalkalicoccus > Paenalkalicoccus suaedae. Next base: position 3,276,234 of record NZ_CP041372.2, on the reverse strand, counting down.
GGGATTCCCGTGGTGCTTGCGGCGAACTTCTTGGTCGGGGGCTCTCGTATTAGCGAGGCGTTCGCGATTCCGGGCGTTAACGCGGTGCTTGTGTACGGATTCTTTGGACAGCTTCTGTGGATGTTCGGTGGTATCGCGCTGATTATGTTCTTCGCGAAGACGGCGAATGCGCGTAACCTAGCGCCTGGTATGGCCGGCGCGTTGTCTCACTCCGGCTTGACTGGAGCGTGCACGGCTGGTGATTTTGGGAAAACGGCGGCGAGTCGTGCCCCAATTATGATTAATATCCCGTTTTTTGGCCACATTTTCGTATTTTCTATCCTAGCGGTAAGTGCTGAGAGAGGCGCGCTATGGATCGGGCCTGCGATGATTCTGGTTGCGATCGGAATCGGGCTGACGGCGCTTGCGCTGAAGAATCTGCGCAAGGCGAATAATGAAGATCGTAAGGAAGTAACGGCACTGATGCAGTTCTCCTTCGGTTGGCAGATTGTTGCGGTATTTGGTGGACTGTCGTTGTTGAGTTTGAGCTCGCTTGCGATGGATTACTCGGCGATGGCACAGGCGTCGGCGATCTCCCACTTCGGATTATTTGCAGCAATTCAGGAGGGAATGTTTGGAACAGAGGCGTCATTACTGATCCCGTTCATCTTCTCGATGCCATTCCTCGTGCACCCAATCGTGTTCTACATGTTTGGTAAAGCGATGGAGCGAGACGGCGAGATGCCAGTCAAACCAGTATACGTGCTGGCGGCGATCGGACTAGTCGGAGCGCTCGTGGCGTTAGTGTTGTAGGTTAGGGTGATATAGGATAATGCGTTTTTTTGGAGACCCCCGTTCAGCTTGGTGCTGGGCGGGGGTTTTTTGGTTGGGTGGTGGTGTGGTTATCCGGGAAGGAGCTTTGATTATCCGGAAACGGGGCGACATTATCCGGAAAGGTAATGCGATTATCCGGAAACGGGGCATCATTATCCGGAAAGGAGCACTGATTATCCGAAAACACGGCATCATTATCCGGAAAGGAGCCTCGATTATCCGAAAACATAGCATCATTATCCGAAAAAGAGCACTGATTATCCAAAACAACTATAAATTAAAAGACACTATAACTTTGTAGTTGGTTTGATAGGTGGCTCTTATTCATATGCTTGTAGGGTATTGAATTTATTAGGTGGAGGGTGCGATTATCTAAAACGGAGGCATTATTATTCGGAAAGGAGCTTCGATTATCCGAAAACGAGGTGACATTATCCAGAAAAGAGCTTCGATTATCCGAAAACGAAGCATAATTATCCGAAAAGGAGCTTCGATTATCCGAAAACACAGCATCATTATCCGAAAAGGAGCTTCAATTATCCGAAAACACGGCATCATTATCCGGAAAGAAGCTTTGATTATCCGGAAACGGGGCGACATTATCCGGAAACGGGGCGACATTATCCGGAAACGGGGCATCATTATCCGGAAAGGAGCCTCGATTATCCGAGAACATAGTATCATTATCCGAAAACGAGGCATCATTATCCAAAAACCACACCCGAATTTAATCAAATCCTCCACTCAGTTACCTACATACAGCTCCTGCCGACGTGGCGGTGGCTGGCTCTTCAGATTCAACTAGGATCTCTCGCTCGAGCGTAAGGGTAGAGCGTTACGGTTACTCTCGAAATCGCTCCAACTCAATCCCCCAAAAAACAAAACAACACCCTAAGCCTCTTAAGCTAGGGTGTCACCGTTACTTTATTTTCCTCCCAAAAAAGAACCTGTCTAGCCTATCTCCCCGCGCTGCCTGCGAATCAGGAGGCTTACGACTTCTTCGATGAAGATGAAGAAACTGGTGCGTGTTTTTTCGTATGGCTTTAGGTCGGATGCTTGGTGGTACTTGGATAGGTGGAAGACGTAGTCGGGATTGGTGTCTTCGATGTTGACGTATTCTTCGAGTAAGAGCATGATGCTCGTGCCTTGCTGTTTGACGTTCGCAAATAGTCGCTCGAACGAGGAGAACTGGCCGGTGACAGAGAAGACGACTAAGAGCGTCTGATCATCTGCAATACGTTCGGCGAAGCCCTCGCTTTGTGCGACCGTGATATTTTTCTGTGATACGGTAGCGAGCTTGTAGGCAAAATATTCGGCGCATATGAAGGATGGGCCGAGACCGAATAAAATGATTTTTTGATACTGATCAAACGTCGAAACGAAGTCCTCCACAAGTGCATGATCGAAATCAGCTAAAAACTGGGTGAGGCGTTCGATTTCGGATGAGTGCTTTACTGGCTGTTGCGTGACGTTCTCGCCACTATAGTACGTCTTGTATTGTTTAAAGTTTTCAAACCCGAGCTTTCGTACAAGCTTTGACACCTTGGATGGCGACACTCCGCAGTGGTCAGCGGCATCGACGATTTTCATGCGTTGATCCGTTTTGACCAGCTCGGAGAGCTTCTCGTGCACGTCTACTTCGAGGGTTGTTAATTTGTCTGTTACAATTTTAATCACAGCGCAATCCGTCCTTTCTGTGATGGAGCGAATGCATCGTTCTCTCTAATGATTAACTATACAAAAATAAGGCTACAAAGGGTAGCCTTATTCTGCCCGTTCTCGATGTTTCTTAAGAAAAAATAGGGTGCATGCGCTTTAAAATGCTGTCGGTATGCTGTCTCACGTGTTTGACGACGGAATCGTTGACGTTTGTGTAAAACGCGTGATTCCGGGCATCTGTCTCGAAGGTAGAGTCGTTCTGCACGAGAGAACTCGTCGCGGCATCGAAGTCCTCGTAAACGCCTAGATAGGTCGTGGCACAAATGGCGGCGCCAAGGCATGCGACGCTACTACCCTTGCGGCGGTGGACGGGAAGTCCAAAAACGTCTGATAAGATTTGCATCATCACGTTACTCTTCGAACCGCCACCGATGACGACGACTTCTCGCAGATCTAAACCAACTTCGTCCGCCATCGCATCAATATTGTTTTTCATTTCATAAGCAATAGCTTCTAAAATCGAGCGATACATGTGATAGCGCGTATGGCGCTGGTCGAAGCCGATCATAACGCCCTTCCTGTAAGGCGTGTCGGGTGATGCGAGCCAATCGAGCATCGTAATTAATCCATCGCTACCAGGAGCGATGTCCGCTGCGCGAAGGTTCAATATATCCTCGACAGAGACGCCTTCTTGCTCCGCTTCCTTCGTAATTTCCTCACCAATCAACCGCTTAAACCAGCTAACGGTCCAAAGACCACGTCTGATTCCAGTCGATTCGTAAACGAATTTATGTGGAACGGACGCGAGCGTTGGGAAGAACGTTTTGGCGTCTTCAAAGTAATGATCGTGAGACGACATCGCTGAGATAAACGTGCCGAGCGAAATCATAATCGACTGTGGATTCTGAATCCCAGCGCCGAGTGCTTCGACGGCTTTATCGTTTGCCGTTGCCACGACGGGGATCTTACCCAGGCCGAATTCCTCCGCGAGCTCAGCGCGTAACGTGCCGAGCGCCTCTCCGGGCTTCACTAAGTCAAACAGCATGTCGCGCGACAGACCGTTGTCTTTCATAACCTGCTCATCCGTCGACCAATCGAGCGTCTCCCAGTCTAATGGCCAGTAAACTTCGCAGTTAGCCGCGGTATCTCGGTGCTCGCCCGTCATGCGCAGACCGAGGTAGCCGGACGTGGTCGTGACATACTGAACGCTATCGTCCGTATGCTCGTACGGCTTCGAGAGCCGCTCATCCATCCAGCTTTGGACCGGGGAGGCGAGCTCTCCGTCCTCCTGCAAGAGTACGCGACAGCAACGGATCGTGCATAGACCGATCGCTTCAATCGCCTTTTTGTCTCCGTTAAAGTTTGAGAGGCAGTCATCCATTCCAGCCTTCACGCTATCCCATAGATCCTCTTCAGGATGGACGACCACGCCAGGTTTTGGCGTGAGCGTCTCTCTAAGCGTGGCGGATCCAAAGGCGACTTCCTGTCCGTCGAGGTCGTAGATGGCGACCTTTGTGCTCTGTGAACCGTTATCAATCCCCATTACATATCGAGTCGTCATAAGCGTCCTCTCCTACTTGTTGCGAATATACTTCTTGATTTCATTCGGCTGCGGGAAAATCGTGCCGTGGTTCATAATCCCGTTAGGATCAAATGCTTCTTTGAGCTTCTCTAGCATGTAGTAAGCAGAGCCGTGTTCATCCTTCGTCCACTCAGAACGGTACTTTCCAATTCCGTGGTGGTGACACATAGAACCGCCCATTTTAATCGTTTCTTCAATGATGATTTCATGAATTGGGTGGTGGTACGTCATCAATTCTTCTTCAGGCTCACAGTTAATCTCGTAGTTGTACACGAAGTACATGTTCGTTCCGTTTAAATAGCTGTGAGAAGAGTGTCCACCTAGCATCGTTAAATCGTCCGCACGGTCAAATTCGTTGCGAATACGGTTGATAACGTTGTTGTAGATGTGCACCACATTTTCCCAATCAGCAGAGATCTCGGTCGTGAAGCCATCGTGCGTCTTTTTATCGAGCATGTCCTGAATCTCGCGGTCGATGCGGCTCTGGTCCCAGTTAAGGTTGTTGAACCATGTCTCGATCTCGCTCGGATTAACCTTCTCCACGATGCCACTCTCAAACTTTTTAACGGCCTCTTCAATCCCGTGATTCGTCGCTTCGACGATGCCCTTCGGCCCTTCGCTTGTAAAGATCAGCACGCATTTTTCCTTATAAAAGTGCTCGAAGTGCTGGCGCGCATCCTCTTCGGAATAAACGCGAGCAACGGACGGGCGGTAGCCATTTACCATGACTTCGCGTAGGATTTTAATACCAGTTTCTACATCGTCAAGTAGATAGCCATGGAACGTCGTGTTTTCAGGAGAAAACTTAAAGATCTTCACGGTCACTTCGGATACGTAGCAAAGCGCGCCCTCGTTGCCGATAACGATGTGGCGAATGTCCGGTCCACCAGAACGACGTGGGACATTTTTGATTTTAGAAATATGCCCGTCTGGGAAGACAGCTTCAAGACCAACAACCATGTCTTCGATAGCGCCGTATAATGTCGAGAACTGACCGATACTACGCGTCGCAACTAGTCCACCGAACTGTGCTACTGGCTTCGACTGAGGAGAGTGTCCTGTTGTATAGCCAATCTTACGAAGCTCGTCCTCTAACGTTTGTAGCTTAACGCCTGTTTGAACAGTAGCCTGCATGTTGTAGGAATCAATCTTGATAATGTTGTTCATGCGTGAGCCGTCTACAACAAGACTTGTTTCCTTCCAGTTCTCAAGTCCACCTTCTGTACCTGTCTTCCCGCTACGTGGGATCACGTTGATGTTGTTTTCGTTACAGTATTTTAGAATAGCGGAGATATCCTCTTTTGATAGGGGATACACAATCGCAATCGGTGCTGGCACATCGAGTTTGTTCATTGCTTTCGCATATTTTTTGTAGCGGTCCGCCGACGCGTCGTAAAGCGCCTCGTCGTTTGTCTCAACTTGATCTTCTGATAGCATGCTAATAAGGTCGTTAATCATCTGTGTACTCATTTTATCGTCTCCTTTTGGTTTGGTGGTGCTTGATGGTAGTGCTTGCTTGCACGTTTGTTCCTTGCACGTTTGTAGCTTGCGTTTCTCGCTAGCGGACTAAATACCCGCCGTCTATGTTTAAGAGCGTACCGTTGACGTAATTAGATGCGTCGCTTGCTAAATACACAACAGCTCCCATCAAATCTAAAATATTTCCCCAACGATTGGCTGGGATATGGTCTAACACGCGTTGATTGCTCTCGAGATTCGCGCGCGTTGCAGCGGTAACATCGGTCGCAAAATAGCCAGGCGCGATCCCGTTTACTTGAATGTTGTACCCCGCGAGCTCGTCGCAATAGGCCTTCGTAAAGCCTGCTAGGCCGTGCTTTGTCGCCGCATATGCCGGAGACCATTTACCTCCGAGGTAAGAAAATAGGGAGCACGTGTTAATAATTTTGCCGCTCCGCTGAGGAATCATATACTTTGCAACCTCATGCGAGAGCTCAAATGGCGCGGTTAAGTTAACGGACACCATTTTGTCCCACTGTAATCGAGAGAACTTCGTGACATCTGGTTCGTTGATACTGATGCCAGCATTGTTCATGAGGATATCCACTTTGCCATACGTGTCGATGCATTCCTCTACGATCTCACGGCAGGCTCCATCCTTTGTAATGTCGGCAATTTTGAGGTGATAGCGAACACCTTCCGCTTCAACAAGCTCCTTTGTCAGAGGATCATCCTCCATGCTGACAATAAAAATGTCAGCTCCAGCCTTTGCAAGTGCGAGCGTGAAGCCTTGTCCAATGCCGGAGTTGCCACCTGTGACGATCGCTGTCTTTCCCTTCAGATTGAAGAAATCCATACTGAAGTCCGTTATTTTGTGTGCCGGTTGATCCATCTAGTAAAGCCCTCCTTTCTACTTGGTCATGCCCAAGTCAGCACTAATTACGTTAAGTGTAAAGGGGAGGCAGGCAAAGATCAAGCGATATGGTGGAAATTTTTCTTGTTTTTGCGGTTTATTCGGTTATCGTAAGAAAATTTTCCTTTATATAATAGTGCATGAGAAAATCGAGAGAGGTCACCTCCGGTGCCCCTACGTGTCGTTTGCAACTACAGGTGGTTGCTAGCTCAACTATTTCGAACGGCCAAACCAATGGCCGTTCGAAAGGATTTTCGCTGCGCGTAAGGGCTACCACTAGTAGTACGCAAACGTCACTGCGGGGCACCTGCGGTTACGATGTTGATAAGGGATATGAACCCTTCCTCTTTATTGTTAAGGAGCACGAGGCGAGAGTTCGTTGCCTCGTTTTTAAATGAGGGTAAGGTTTCCTCCAAAAATCAAGCTTGGTGAAATACGATATCTGGAAATGTGGTGTGGTTATCAATGAATCGGGTGCGCTTATCCGGAATTGGAGTACAGTTATCACAGAATCGGGTTCGGTTATCACGAAATGTAGAAGAGTTATCACAGAATCGAAGTCAGTTATCACAAAATTAGGTTGAGTTATCCGGAAATCAGGAGTAGTTATCACAAAATGCGGTTCAGTTATCACAAAACTAGGTTCAGTTATCACGAACTTACGGAGCTTCGCGAGGTGGTGGCTGGCTTTTTGTTCGCTCCGTTTTTCTTACTAGGTTGAGGGGTGTTACTTCATATAGAGAGTTAGTGAATGAAGTGCCGGTTATGAAGATCCGGTCGGCGAGGTGGGGAGGGTCTGCTGGATTTTCTGTCATGTGATATGATGGGTTAACTGGTAAATTGGAGGGGATTTTATGAAGGTGACGCGGGCGAGAGTTATCGGATTGCTGGTCGGATTTGTGGTGATCGTCGGGTTGCACGCGCAGGGTGACTATCACAGCGGCGGGGATCCAGAGATCGTGCGGAACTTGTTGTTTGGCGTGTACTTTGTGGTGGCGGTTGTGGTGATGCAGGAGTTGTATGCGTGGGTGCGAAGGTGGCTCGCGTAGTGGAGCGGTAATCCGTTCAAGGGTGGAGGTAATCCGGAAATAGGGTGAGGTTATGACAATGTGGTAGACAGTTATGACAATGTGGTAGACAGTTATGACAATATGGGAAGAGGTTATGACAAAATGCAAATCACAACCGACGAGGTAGCGGCTGGATCTTCGGGTTAACTTGGGTTTAGGCATTAGCGAAAGAGTTTTTACATAGAAGGTGGGTTACAGTGGCTTCAGCAGTTCAGCCACATTTCCTCCCCAAAAGAATGTTTGCAGGGGTTCTGGGATCTGCTATACTTATCCTAATTATTTGGCGATGATGAGGAAAGTACGGCGGTGCTGGCATGTTAGAGACCTCCTGGTGGTGGGAATGGGGGATGCGATGGCCGCGGGAAACAAGTCTCTGAGCTGTGCGAAGGATCTCTCGCTAGGAGGGTGATGGCGCGCCGGGTTCTCCCGTTACAGAGATAGAGTATACTCGCGGGGCATCGCGACGTACTTGAAAAGGCGCCCGTGGCGATACGTGCGCAAACTGGGGTGGCACCGCGAACTTCTTACATACGAAGTCTCGTCCTCAAGGTTAATGAACCTTGGGGGTGGGACTTTTTTTGTTTGGTAAGAAGAATTAGTCGGGAGTGATGCTACATGAATTGGAAGGCTCCGTTTTTACTGTTAGTTGGAGTTGGGATTTCGAATATTGGTGCGTGGGTGTATTTGCTCGCGTTGAACATTTTGGTGTTTACGATGACGGGCTCGCCGTTTGCGGTGGCAGTTTTGTATATGCTGATTCCGTTGGCGTCGCTCGCCACGGATGTGTGGGCGGGGTCGTTTATCGATCGGCTTAATAAGCGGACGATGATGATTGGACTGGATGTGGTGCGTGCGGGGTTGATTTTATGTGTGGCGTTTGTTGACTCGTTGGTCGTGATTTATGTGCTGGTGTTTTTGATCAACATGGCGAGCTCGATCTTTGAGTCGACGTCGCTCGTGTACATGACCAAGCTTGTGCCGGGGGAAAACAGGCAGCGGTTCAATTCGTTGCGTAACTTCATTCAATCGAGTGGCTTTATCATCGGACCGTCGGTTGCGGGAATTCTGTTTGTGGTGAGTTCACCGGAGACGGCGATCGTGGTGAATGCGGTGGCGCTTCTAGTGTCGGCGTTTATTATCATACTGTTGCCGGATTTAGATCCGCGGAAGGAAGACGAGGTGTTTGAACGTGTGACGTTTGCTGTTGTGAAGGAGGACTTGCGGACGGTGCTCGCGTTTGGACGGAGTAACGGCTATGTGACTTGGGTGTACGTGCTGTTTGGGATGTTTGGCGTATTTTTAGCTGGAATTGATTCTCTTGAGGTCGCGTTCGCGACGAGCGTGTTGTTATTTTCTGAATCGGCATATGGATTTTTAGTTGGCATTGCAGGTCTCGGCATGGTTGTTGGGTCGCTGGTAAACGCAGGATTCGCCGCGCGGTTGCGGGTCAGCGTGTTGATGGGAGTCGGAGCAGTCGTGACGCCGGTGGGGTATTTGGTGTTCGCGTTTGCGGAATCGTTTTTGGTGGCGGCGATCGGATTCTTCGTGCTGACGTTTGCGATGACGTTTGCGCACGTTGGATTCTTGACGTTTTATCAAGCGCGGATCCCGGTGGAGATACTGGGGCGGTTCACGAATTTAGTCGGGATGATCGAGGCGGTCGGGGCAATTGTGGTGGTGTTTGGCGTTGGGGTGCTTGCGGAGTGGCTCGGCATTCGGGCGGTGTACGTCGGGAGTTCGGTGGCGTTTTTGGCGTTAGGCGTGTATGTGTGTCGGGTTGTGATTGGGGTGCGTGAGGAGGAAAGAGTGAGGGTGTCTGCTTGATGGTGGGGGTGTTTGCAGGGGAGATCGGGTTTGTCAAATAAACTGTGTAAGTTTCTTACTCCAGGTACTTGGCAGCCCTAGTCTGTAGGCTTTCATTGATCAATAGCTGATTTAATACTTGGGCCCAGTTAGGAACGAAGCCAGTTGCCCATTTCACTTCTAATTCTCTAATCCGTAAAAAGAGTAGTTTTAATAAAGCATTCTCATGGGGGAATGCTCCTTTTTTAGTGACTTTTCTAAAGCTGGAGTGAACACTTTCGACCGCGTTGGTGGTGTACATGATTCTTCGAATCGCACTGCCATAATCAAAAAGCTGTTCAACGTGTTGAAGGTTTCTTCTCCAGACATCAATAGCGCCTGGGTATTGTGTCCATTGCTTCTCAAACTCATCAAAGGCTTTTCGGCAAGCTTTCAAATTTGGAGCACCATAAACGGTTTTAAGAGATTTAGTGAAAGCACGATAGTCTTTATAAGGTACATAACGGACAGAGTTGCGTATTAAATGAACAATACAACGCTGGACCACGACCTCTGGGAAGACGGCTTTAGCGCCTTCTTCTAATCCACTGACACCATCCATTGAAATAAAGAAGATGTCTTCGACACCTCGGGACTTAATCTCATCGAAGATCTGCATCCATTTGTGTTTACTTTCTGTTTCATTTAGCCACAAACCTAAAATCTCTTTTTTACCTTCAAGTGTATAACCGAGAATCGTATAAACGGCATACTTTCTCGTCTCGTGGTGGTTACGAATGGTGGTATACATACAGTCTACAAACAGAAATGAATAACAGCTTTGAAGTGGACGGAACTGCCACTCTTCAAGATCTGGCATCACACTGTCTGTGATGTCTGAGACCATCTCGTGAGAGATGGAAAAGCCATAGATCTCCTCAATTGTAGAGGAGATATCACGTTGTGACATACCTCTCGCGTACATCGAGATTACCTTATCCTCCATCTCAGAGAGATTCTTTTTACGCTTTGGGACAAGAAGAGGTTCAAATGATCCGTCTCGATCACGTGGCACTTGAATGTCCAGTTCACCAGAGCTCGTTTGAAGCGTCTTTTTCCCATAACCATTTCTTCTGTTTAGTGATTCTTTCTCTTCTTTACTGTTAGATTGGTAACCTAGATGGTGATTCATCTCGCCTTTTAGCATAGATTCAAACATTGGACCAAAGATATCTTTAAGGGCTTCCTGCATATCTTGAACGGATTCAGGCTCATACGTCTCTAGTATCTGTTTTGCCAACTCACTCGCTTTAGCATTTCGATCCTTTTTCACCATACCCATCCTCCTCCAACCATATGAATTTATCTTAACAATAAAAAACTAAACTGCGAAGTAAAAGTCGTACGCACTCTTACTTACACAGTTTAGTTTACAAGGCCGGGGAGATCATTGTTAAGAGAGGTCACCTCCGGTGCCCCTGCGCTATGGGGCGTCTTTCCTGAGGCGCTAGTTCAACTATTTTGCCCGTCCATGGGCCGTGCAAAAGGATTTTCACCTACGCGAGTTCCCCTCTAGGAGTCCGCCCGTCGCTACGGGGCACCTGCGGTTACGATGTTTGTAATAGTAGTGACATCTTTCTCTTTTTTGTGAGGAAGAGGCACGAGGCGCAAGACCGTTGCCTCGCTTTTCATTGAAGGCAGCATTATTAGTAGCAGCTACATAAAAAAGAAGCAACCCGCTCCACTTGGGAGGTTGCTTCTTTTTTTACTCTACTACAAAAATATCTTGTTTATCATACAGTTTACGGACAGATTCCTTTACGTTCTCTGTAACGAGGTACGTTAGCTGATTTGTTGGACAAATAATATGATTAGACACTGTATCGAGTTTATCAGACGTTACCATTGCGAGTGTTTTTGTTGAGATATTCACCATTTTTCGCTTGACGAGAGCTTCTGAAATACTAGGTACGCTAATACCGATGTGAGGGTCAATATTATAAACACCCATTATATAGAGGTCTGCGCGAATAGAATCTAATGCTTCGACAGTGTCGATACCTAGGTTGACCATAGATTGTTTAAATAACGTGCCACCTATCATAATGACCTCAATATCTTCGCGGTCTCCGAGTGCCATTGCAATCGGAGGGCTGTTAGTGATTATGGTTGCACGCAATGTTGATGGAAGATTTTTTACAAACTGCAGATTTGTCGTGCCGCCATCAATGAGCAAGACCATGTCGTCATGGATTAATTCCATGGCTTTTTTTGCGAGGCTAACTTTAATCTCATTAGACATTTGCTGCCTTGTTGTAAAGTCGACAACCGGAGGTCCGATGCGGAGAGCTCCGCTATGAACGCGTTTGATGAGCCCCTGTTTATCTAATTCTTTTAAGTCTCTTCGTATTGTATCCTCTGATACAGTTAATCTTCGGCTTAAATCACTTGCAATGATTTTATGCTCGTCTTCTAATATCTCTAAAATCTTTTGCTGGCGTTCCTGTTTAAGCACGGCTTATCACACCTCTTTTATCTAATAATAACTAACTATATTTTAGCACAATTTAAGTGCTTTTAGGAGGAAACACGCAATAAAAACGCATAAAAGCGCAAATATAGACTTTACATATCAAATGGAAGCGCTTATAATAAGTTAAACAAGCAAAAACAAGCACAAGGAGGCATAAAAATGCAAAATAAGAAAGTGGATATTGCACCTTCCGTCATGTGTGCAGATCTTTGTAATTTAGAAGCTGGAGTCAAAGAGATTAGTGACTTAGGGATTGAGTTGTTACATGTAGATATTCTCGATGGTCATTTTAGTCCAAGCATGCCACTCGGCATAGATACGATCAAACAATTAAAAACACGCACAAACATGAAATTCGATGTTCATATCATGTCAAAGAACAATGAGTACTTTATTCAGGAAATGATTGATCTTGATGTTCATCAAATTAGCTTTCATATCGAAACAAGTGATCACGTAGATCGTCACGTTCAGCTTATTAAGCAAAGTGGAATTAAAACGGCTGTTGCATTAAATCCAGCAACGCCGCTTACAGAACTTGAGTATATCTTGCCACTTTGTGACACCGTCGTTCTTATGCTAATTAACCCTGGATTTGCAACGAATAAAAACGAGAAGCAAGTTCCTTACGCCGTGCAGAAGGTGAAAGACCTTAAAAAGATGATCGACGAAAAAGGACTGCAAACACAAATCGAAGTAGATGGGCGCGTATCGTTTGATACCATTCCGGAACTCGTTCACGCAGGGGCGGATATCCTGGTTGCGGGAAGTACGAGCCTATTTTCATCCAAACAAAGCTTAAGTGAAAACAAAAAGGAAATGGAAGAGCAAATTAAAAAAGGTCTATTCGAGGAGGTAAAGTAAGTGACTCACTATCATGAATCTGTAAAAGAGATTACACAAGAGCTTCAGTCGACGCTCGCGAGTGTGAGCGAAGAGGAAGTAGAAAAACTGCTTAAGGAAATTAACAAGGCGAACAAAGTATTTTTTGTTGGGGTAGGACGAGTGTTTCTCTCCTTACAATCTGTAGCGAAAAGACTAGCGCACCTTGGTGTCGACACGTATCTTGTTGGACAGATCACAGAGCCAGCAATTACAGAGAAGGACCTTTTAATTGTTGGATCAGGTAGTGGGGAGACGGCATTTCCACTAATTATTGCAAAGAAGGCAAAGCAACACAACGCGCGAGTTGTCCATATCGGAGCGAATCCTGAGAGTTCCATGAGAGAATTTGCCGATGAATTTGTGCGAATCCCTGTTCAAACGAAACTGGACTTACCGAACGAAATTCCATCTATTCAGCCCATGACAAGTTTATTTGAACAAAGCTTATTAGTGTTAGGAGATACATTAGCACTCATGATGATTAAAGAAAATCAGATCAATATGAAGGAACTTTGGGAATACCACGCAAACTTAGAGTAAGATCGAAATCGGAGAGGGGGATCTACCTTGTTAGCGTTACATTTTGGAGCTGGTAACATAGGGAAGGGCTTTATTGGCTACGTGTTAAGTAAAAATGGATATGATCTTTGCTTTGTTGATGTTAACCAATTGCACATTGACCAGATTAATACGAAACGAAGCTATGACATAGAGCTATTAGATAAGACACGGAGTAAGCAAGAAGTAGCGCCTGCTTACGCTCTAAACAGTATCACGCAAAAGCAGGATGTCATTGATACGATTGCACGAGCGGATGTGATTACGACTTCTGTTGGCGTTGATAATTTGACCAAAATAGCTGCAGTGCTTGCAGAAGGGCTTATGAAGCGGAGCGCAGCCGGCAAGAAGAAGCTGAACGTATTTGCGAATGAGAACGCGATAAATGCGAGTTCTATCCTGAAGGAAGAAGTGTACAAACACGTTTCTGAAAAAGAGAAAGAAGAGCTTGAAGCTTTTACCTCGTTCCCTAATACAGCGGTAGATCGGCTTGCATTATCAAGCACGAGTGAAGACGGAGATATTCTGCTAGTCGAGCCATTTTATGAGTGGGTTATTGACGAATCTGCGTGCATGGATGATGGACTTGCTCCATTAAAAGGGGTGCACTATACGAAATCCTTAGCGCCATACATTGACAGGAAGCTATATATTGTTAATCAAGGACATGCGACGACTGCCTATTTGGGACATTTAATTGGCTACACGACAATTCGAGAATCGCTAGAAAATGACGATATAAAGACTGTTGTCATGGGCGCCATGCGTGAAGCTGCTACCTATGTCTCACTCAAACATGGACAGGATATCGAGGAATTGTATCAATTTGTCGATGTGACGCTAACACGGTTCACCAATCCAAACGTGTCGGATCCTGTCAGTCGCGTCGGTCGAGCTCCGATTCGTAAGTTAGGCGCGAATGAGCGAATTGTCACGCCGGCACTAACGCTAATTAAAGTAGGCCATTCGGTTAAATCTTTGGCAAAATCCATTGCAGCAGGATATTTATTCGACGTCCCAGAAGACGAGGAATCCGCTAAGCTCCAAGACTTTATCCGAGACAATGGGATAGAAAAAGCGGTGCGAACGTTCAGTAAGATTGAAGAAAAGGAGCTTCTTACGAGTATCCTAAATGAATATACGTTTTTAAAAGAAATAGCTGATAGTATATCATCATGAAGAAGAGATTTTAAGGAGGCAGTTAGCTATGTTACAAGACTTATTAAAAGGCAATATTCACTTTAAAGAGGGCATCCCTACATGGGAGGAATCGATCAAAGTAGCTGCAGAACCGCTACTTACAAAAAAACATATTACGGAAGATTATGTACGAGATATGATTCAGAACGTGGAAGAGAATGGCTCTTATATTGTAATCGCACCAGAAATCGCAATGCCTCACGCGCAAAATCAAGGTAGTGTATTACAAACGGGAATCTCCTTTCTGAAGCTAGAAGATAGCGTCATGTATCCCGAGGACAAGGCGGTCAAAGTACTATTCGTCTTAGCTGCCGAAGATAGTGATGGACACCTAGACTTAATTTCCGACTTATCCTCGTTACTCATTGATGATGATGTAATGGAGCAACTTAAGCAATGTACAACGGAAGAGCAGGTGTTAGAGCTAATTGAATCGGTTGAATAATAAAATAACGAAGGAGTTGAGCAATATGGCAAGTGCTGAAGGGTATCAGCAAGGTGAAGATAAGAAGCCGTCTATTCGAGCAAAGATCCAGGCCATGGGTGGCTTCCTCACCAATATGGTGTTGCCAAACATCGGGGCATTCATAGCGTGGGGAATTTTAACCGCGTTATTTATCCCGACTGGTTGGTTGCCAAATGAGCATTTTGCTGAGATGGTTGGTCCGACAATTACCTTTTTACTTCCATTGTTATTAGCCTATACAGGTGGGCGAATGGTTGCAGGGCAGCGTGGTGCTGTCATGGGATCAATTGGTGCAATTGGTTTGATCATTGGTTCCGATATTCCAATGTTTTTAGGTGCTATGATCATTGGACCTCTTGGTGGTTTAATCATTAAAAAGTTCGATCAGCTTATCGAAAATAAGGTACCAGCTGGATTTGAGATGATCGTAAACAATTTCTCTATTGGTATTTTAGGCTTCGGCTTAATGATGATTTCGTATCAGTTCATCGGTCCGCTTATTCAAACGGCAAATGAAGGTATGACGGCGGCTATTCAAGCACTTGTTTCAACAGGGTTCCTACCTTTGCTTTCAATTATTAACGAACCGGCAAAAGTTCTCTTCTTAAATAACGTTATTGACCAAGGTATTTATTATCCATTAGGCTTGCAAGAATCCTTGCAAATAGGCCAGTCCATCTTCTTTACGGTTGCATCTAACCCAGGACCTGGATTAGGATTACTACTTGCATTTACATTCTTTGGTGCAAAAGTGGCAAGAAGAACAGCTCCTGGCGCGATCATTATTCACTTCTTCGGTGGAATTCACGAACTATATTTCCCGTATGTGTTAATGAAACCGTTAACAATTATTGGTATGATTGCTGGTGGTATGTCAGGTATTGCGGTATTCAGCTTCTTTGATGCAGGTCTTGTTGCAGGACCAAGTCCAGGCTCTATCTTCTCCTATTTGGCACTGACTCCAAGAGGTAATTTCCTTGGAATTATTGCAGGGGTCGTGATCGCAGCGGCTGTTACCTTTGTCATCACTGCATTTATTCTAAAGCTCGATAAAAGTAAAGAGGATGACGCTGCTTTCTCTAGCTCACTAGAAAAATCACAGGCTATGAAAGCAGAAGGAAAGCAACTAATGGGCACGGCGTCTAACGAAGCTACAGATGTAACAAAGGTAAACAAGATTTCCTTCGTATGTGACGCTGGAGCGGGTAGTAGTGCACTAGGTGCTACAACGTTTAGAAAGAAGCTCCAAAAGAAAGGCATCTCTGATATTGAAGTAAAACACTATCGCATTGAAGATGCACCTGATGCTTCTGACATCATTGTTGTTCACAAGAATTTATATGATCGTGCTAAAATGGCACACCCTAATAAAAACATTATTACGATCGAAAGCTATTTGAATGACCCTAAGCTATCGGAGCTGTTGGATTCGTTAAGTAGTGAAGAAAAATAGTACGGTCTAGGCGGTACTTATACTAATGAGATTTTTTAGGTGAAATCTAGTCGATTGGTAACGGAATGTTGCCAGTCGGCTTTTTTTGATTAGGATAGAGGATGAGGTCAAGTTCAAGAGCGGGACACCTGTGGTTACGATGTTAATAAGGGTTATGAACCTTTTCCTATTTATTGATGAGGGACACGAGGCGATAGGTCGTTGCCTCGCTTTTAATGATAGTAAGATTATGTGAGAAAGTGAGGCGCGGTGAAATACGAGTATCCGGAAATGTGGTGCAGTTATCACAAAATCGGAGTCAGTTATCACAAACGAACGGAGCTTCGCGAGGTGATGGCTGGCTCTTAGATTCACCTAGATCTTCTGCTGGATGTGCGGAGGTGGGCGTTGTTTTATAGAGATTATGTGAATGGAGAGCCGTTTTATTAATGGCGTTTGGATGGAGATTATGACAAAGTGGGCATCAGTTATGACATTTTGGTTGGAGGTTATGACAAAGTGGGCATCAGTTATGACATTTTGGTTGGAGGTTATGACAAAGTGAGCATCGGTTATGACAGTTTGGAAGGAGGTTATGACAAGATGGGTAAAAGTAATGACAAATTAAACAAAAGTTTTGACAAGGTGTTCGAACAAGATGGCGGTGGACAGCTGCTTTTTAGCTATGGGACGTTGCGTGATGAAGACGTTCAGCGTGTGTTGTTTGGGCGTGTTGTGGAGGTGCGCGAGGCTGTGTTGGATGGACATGCTGCCTATGTGGGGGAGGATGGCTACTATTTTCTCAAAAAAGGAATTGGGGTGATCGAGGGAGCGGTGCTGCGGCTTACGGGCGCGGAGCTTGCGGTGGCGGACCGGTGGGAGGAGGTGCCGGTTTACGCGCGAGTTGCGGTGGATGTGCGGGTCGCGGGCGAGGTCGTGCGTGCGTGGGTGTACGTGCGGCCGGACGCGGTGGGCGAATCGGTGGATTTGGCGCACGCGCAGGGCTCCTTCTCCGCGGGGGAAAAGGAGGCATATGTGCGTGAAGCGCGAGAAATGATGGCGCGGATTAGAGGGGGCGACGGGAATTAGAAATCGTCGTCCTCGTTGTTAGACGGGTCGTTGAATGAGTCCGTGTTGGAGTCGTTTTCGTCCATATTATCTTGGGACTCTTCATCGCGATCCGTGATATTACTTGTGACATCATCTACATCGCCGTCGATGATTTCCATGTGACCAGGCGGACTGAAGAGAGCCTCATCCATGTCGATGTTGAGCGCGAAGGCGATTACCTCCGTAACAGTCAATTCATCGCCGAAGCTTGCTGTTTCGCTCCGAATTTCTACGTACGAATCCTGGTCAAACCAGTGGCGGGCCGTGGATCCGTCTGTCTCTGACTCAATCACGTGAGTCGTATAGCCGTTGACTTCGTCCTCACCGAGGTAGCGGAGCGTGCCTGATTCGAGAATTGCCTCGAATGAGCCGAGATCCATGTTGAACCAAAGCGTGTCCTCCGTAATTTGCGCTTCAGGCTCGTAGCGAATTGCTTCGTCTTCGCCCGAAATATAGTGGAAGGAGTATTCTGGCTCATCAATATCTGTCAGCTGATATGTGGTGAAGTCCATTTCGTTTGAGCTTGTCTCTGTTCGGTGGAAAATATCGTTACGGTCCACAAACGTCCACGTTTTTTCGAACATAGTAGTGCTTTGCTCCTCGTCAGAGTCAGATGACGTGTCAATATTGAGCTCGCGGTAGGCGCTGTCGATGTCGCTGTATGTAGCAATGGCCTGCTCGAGCACCTCGATGGCCTCTTCGTCCTGTTCGGGTTGGGAGCCGGTGTTGTTGTCGGTGGATGAGTTATTTGTTGCGTCTGATTGATTGGTAGTAGCGCTGTCTGTGCCGCCGTTGTTGTCATTGGAGCATGCAGCGAGCGCGGCAAATGCGAGTATCGTTGCGGAAGTACTTAGTAAATGCTTCAAAAATTCACGTCCCCTCAGATATGTCGATTGGTTATATAGTACCAGTACCCGAAAAAGGGTGAGGAGTAACGGGGAATGTTGGGGGATGGTGTGCGATTAAACGGAAGGGAAGGTCGATTAACCGGAACCAAGGAGTGATTAACCGGAACCGAGGTGCGATTAACCGAAACCGAGGTGCGATTAACCGAAAATCAGGTGCAGTTATCCTTTCTCGAGGTGGTGGCTGGCAGTTGGCATTCAATATTGTTTTAATTGGATAGTTCGAGTGTAGGCTGACGGAATGCGAGAGTTAATTATGACAAACTGAGCAATAATTATGACAGCCTGAGCGGTAATTATGACAATCCAACCAATAATAATGACAGTCTAGGTAGGAATTATGACAATTCAACCATCAATTATGACAAACCGACCAACCAACTGATTTTCTAAACTTCCCATATGCAAAAAGCAGCCGCATCTCAATCTGCGACTGCTTTTTGCATTGTTCACTTTTTCCTAGTACCCGCGCAACTCCGCGCGCTTTTTATATAGCTCCGTCAGCTCGGCTTCGATCTCTTTGAGGCGCGCCTCCATTGGTTGCGTGTTGCCGCCGCCGATGGATTCTAGCTTCTCGAGATTGTTTTGGAGCTGCATATATTCGTCCTTTAGCTCGTTCATTTGAGCTTCGACTTCTGGTAGTTGCATGCGTGATTCATCCTTTCTTTATCTGATTGCTCTTAGTGTATCAAAAATCTTAGCTACTAGTCTGCTATTTGCTCGCCCTATATATACAATTGATGAAACATTGAGGAGCGATCAAGCGTAACTAAGGTATTAAGTATCTACTTTTGCGAGTCAAAATGAGAAGGAGTGATTCATTATTTTCCGTAAAAAAGAAGAAAGTCGATTTGAAGAGAGGTTAGTGCAAAATTCTGGCCAAGGTATCATTTATATTTGGGTGGATCGCGAGACGGGTGTCAACTACCTTTATACGTGGACGGCTCAAGGTTGCGCGTTGACTCCTTTGTTAGATGAAAAGGGAGACGTGGTTGTTGAGCAGGTAGGTAAAGCGACAGATTGAATAATCGAGGAGAGAGCGCTGACCGTAAGTGGTTAGCGCTCTTTTTGAGAGAGAAAAACCTGGATAATGCCCCTGGCTTATTCGTTCTCTTCATTCACATCTATAGAGAAAATGCCTTTTTCGGGATCGGCTTTGCCGGTTTCAATGGAGCAGCCAGTAAGTATCATTGCTGAGGCGATAAGGATAAGTAGTTTCTTCATATATGTTCATCTCCTTTAGTTTATATAGATACGTTTGGTGTGGTGATGTGGTTTCCTTTTTTTGTTAGGGGTGTGCGGGTATTTGGTTCGGGAGCTGTGTGGGGAAGTCCATAACTATGGAATGGGGAACATAAAAAGAGGATCAGGAACATAAAAACGGAATGCGGAACATAACCCTTAGCATAAAATCTATTTGTGCTTCATGCAGAACTTAAAAAGTATGAAATACCTTAACTAGCGCGAAGAATATCAGGTTGATCTTCAATAGAGTGGCCTTCGCGTATTAAATAAGACTAATGTGTTAGATGCAGTTAAGACGAGGTGCTATCTGGCACTTTGTTAATTCAATAAATGATTCTTTAAAACAAATCTAGCTTGCTAAATAATTTTATTCGACTTTCCATATTTACTAAAAAAGAAGAGCCCCACGGCTCTTCTTTTCCCATCTATCAACCCTCCCTAAATCTCCACAAATTCTCTCTTTCCTTGCCTAAACACAGCCCATTCTGTTACTCCGACGCCCTTTAATACTCCCGCTACATAGTCATATTCGTAGCCGACTTCCTTTGGATCGTGGCTGTCTGATCCGAATGTGAAGCTTGCGCCACTTTCTGCTAGTTTCTTTATGACCGCTTTGCTTGGAAAAAGCTCCTTGCATTTTCTTAATCCTGACGTGTTGATCTCTACCGTTTTCTTCGTTTCTCCGATTAATTGAATGATTTGATCTAACTTTTCATCTACAAGTTTGCTAGAGATTGCAGGTGCAAATGCCTTTAAGGCATCCATGTGGGCGACGATATCCCCGAAGTCTTCTGCCACCATTTGATAGGTGAGCGTGTAATAATCTAGTAGCTCTTTTTCAACATCCACTGAGGGATCGCTCCAACGCGTCTTATCAAAAATATGCTTTCCGTTAACGTAGTGTACGGCACCGATGTAGTAGTCTAATCCAGCCTCTTTAAACGCACTTTTATACACATCCGTGTGACCTTCAAAATAATCTCCTTCGACACCTAGCAATACCTCAATTTTATCCGCATACTTAGCCTGGGCTTGCTTCATAGCACCTATATAAGCGGAGAACTCTGACTTTTTCATCACCATCCCCGGGAAGCCATCATCTTCTTCTTTGTGAAAAAAGGGGTTATGGTCTGTAATACCAATTTGTACAAAGCCTTGTGAAATAGCAGCTTCGATATAATCGTGTATATCTCCTGATGCATGCCCACATCTATAATGGTGAGTATGTAAATCAACTTTTGTCATTTTAGACGCCACCTTTCGTTTCTTCTAGCGTACCGAGTATTTTGTGACGAGACAAGCAAGGAGTGTGAAAATGCAGAATAGTTGATAAAGTTGAAGGATTTTGGGATATGTAAGCGTTTTAATTACCGCTACACTTAGTGTAATAACAAAATAAGTTTGAGGGGGAAACATGTTATGAAAAAGCTTTCAGGAGTTGTTTTAGCAAGTGCGGCGGTATTACTCAGTTTGTCAGCGTGTAGTGAAGAAGGGTCGGGACAGACGGAATCAGACGAGCTAGTACTATATTCACCTAACAGTGAAGAGCTCATTTCTACTATCGTACCACTTTTTGAAGAGGAAACAGGGATTCGTGTTGAAGTAATCAGTGCTGGGACAGGCGAACTGATGAGACGTATTGAGACGGAGCAAAACTCTCCATACGGCGATGTGATTTTTGGAGGGACAGAATCAGTTCACTTAGAGAATTTGGATCTCTTTCATGAATATGTCTCTGAGAACGACGCGAACTTAATTGAAGAATATCAAAACGACACAGGTAAGGTGACATCGTACGTATTAGATGGGAACGTCCTGTTAGTTAATGAAAATCTAATTGGTGATATCCAAATCGAAGGGTATGCCGACTTACTAAACCCAGAGCTCAGAGGAAAGATTGCCCATACGGATGCAGCAAGCTCAAGTTCTGCTTTTAATCATGTGACAAACATGCTTTTAGCAATTGGTGGCGACTATGAGAGTGAAGAGGGATGGGCATTTGTAGAAGAATTTGTGGATAACTTAGATGGGCGCATCTCAAGTGGATCTGGAGCGGTACATCGCAGCGTAGCTGATGGAGAATATACTGTGGGCTTGACGTGGGAGGATCCGGCTGTTGGATACATTCGTGGAGAGGTGGCACCAGTGAGAGTCGTTCACCCTGTTGAAGGAACGGTTTATGCAGCATCAGCTTCTTCTATCATTGAGGGTGCACCTAATTTAGCAAATGCAGAGAGATTTATTGATTTCCTTCTCTCTGAGGAAGTTCAAAATACGATCGGTGAAAATTTGAATAACAGACCGCTTCATAAAGATGCTGTTGTAGCAGATCACTTAACACCAATGGAAGATATCAACCTTCTTTTTGAGGATCTAGACTATGTAACTGAAAATAAAGACGCAATTGTAGAACGTTATATTCAATTCATCACGAACTAAAAAGGTAGAGAGGGTGTCCCAGCATGAGCATTGCGATCGATTTTAACCATGTAGTAAAAAAATACGGAGACCAGGCTGTCATTCCTGGTCTCTCGATCAAGGTGAAAGAAGGGGAGTTTTTTACCCTTCTCGGACCCTCTGGATGCGGAAAAACGACCTTGCTTCGAATGGTCGCAGGTTTTAATAGTATCGAAGGTGGAGAAATAAAGTTTGATGAAAAGGTGATGAACGACGTAAAGCCAAGTAAACGTAACATCGGTATGGTGTTTCAAAACTACGCTATTTTCCCCCATTTAAGTGTGAAGAAAAACATTGCATTTGGACTTGAGAATCGCAAGACGCCAAAAGCAGAAATAGAGCGACGAGTCGATGAGATTTTAAGAATCGTGCAAATTGAGAAATTTAAAGATCGATTGCCTGAGAATTTATCAGGTGGACAGCAACAGCGTGTGGCCTTGGCAAGGGCTATTGTTATTAATCCAGATGTTTTACTCATGGATGAACCACTCTCTAATCTAGATGCCAAGCTACGGATAGAATTGCGAAATGCGATTCGTAAAATCCAGAAAGAAGTAGGAATTACAACCGTTTACGTGACGCATGATCAAGAAGAAGCAATGGCTGTGTCCGATAGGATTGCTGTTATGAAGGATGGATACATTCAACACGCTGGTACGCCACAAAATATTTATCATCGTCCTGCAAACTTATTTGTTTCAAGCTTTATTGGACGTAGTAATATTCTTAACGCAACACTGTTTGCAACAAACGATAAAACTGAAATCGTCATACACGATAAACACCGCGTTGTATTAACAAATATTCGTCAAGAACTCATAAAAAGTACAAAAACAAATGTACAGGTTTGTGTTCGCCCAGAGGAATTCCTTTTTACGAGCGATACGAATGGCTTAAAAGGGAAAGTACAACGTAGCTCGTTCTTAGGTCTTAACACGAATTACTTTATCGAACTTGAGAGCGGAGAGACTGTGGAGGTGATTCAAGAGTCTGACATTGATACATTGATTCCTGAAGGTTCCGTCGTCTATTTAAAGCTAAATCAAGCCAAAGTGAACGTTTTTAATGAAGATGGATCTGTCAATTTGACTGAGGGTGTGAAAAATGACGCAGCAGGTGAGGTGCAGAGTGAGGTGAATAATGTTGCAATCTAAATCAAATCGAGATATTTGGTCGACGATGACCATCGTTATTTTTAGCGTATATGCATTGTTTCTCTTGTATCCGTTATTCTCCTTATTAATTACGAGTGTGCAAGACCCGGGATCAGGTAGCTTTTCGCTACGTTACTTCTCCGATTTCTTCTCTAGCGCATATTATATGGAGGCACTTTGGAACAGCTTTAAGGTGACAATTGCAGTTACAGCTATATCAGCCTTAGTGGCTGTCCCGCTTGCATATATTATGACGACCGTTAAAATTAAAGGCGCTATACTCGTTACGACACTCATTATCATCTCCTCTGTGTCACCACCGTTTATAGGAGCATACTCATGGATTCTTCTTTTAGGGAGAAACGGAGTCATCACAAATTTCTTTCAAAATACATTAGGTATCCCAGTTCCTGATATTTATGGATTTACTGGAATTTCCCTTGTTCTAGTTCTTCAATTATTTCCACTTGTGTACATTTACACATTAGGAGCTTTAAGAAGTGTTGATAACTCGCTCATTGAAGCTGCAGAGAGCATGCAGTGTACTGGATTGCAAAAGATGTACAAAATTATTGTCCCACTCATCATTCCGACACTCCTTGCTGGCTCCCTTCTCGTTTTCATGCGAGCACTCTCTGATTTTGGTACACCAATGCTAATTGGAGAAGGATATCGAACAATTCCTGTATTAATCTTTAATGAGTTCATTAGTGAAGTTGGTGGAGACGCAGGATTTGCAGCTGCGATTAGTGTCATTGTAGTCATCATTGCTTCCCTTGTCTTCCTTTTACAAAAGTACATTTCTAAAAAGAAGTCCTTTACGATGAGTGCGTTAAAACCAATCGAAGCAAAGAATTCAACTGGAGTAGCGAATATTGTGGCCCACACCTTTGTCTATGGTGTTACCGCTATTGCGCTTCTGCCGAGGATTTACGTGATTTATACCTCGTTTTTAGAAACAAGTGGAACGGTGTTTGTACAACGATTTTCGCTAGATAGTTACTTTATGTCATTTGATCGACTTGGTAGCAGTATTCAAATTACGTTTATGTTAGCTATTGCTGCCATGGTCATCATCGTGATTATGTCTGTATTTATCGCCTACTTGACAGTACGCCGACCGAATAAAATAAACGATACACTTGATACAGTCAGTATGTTCCCATTTATCGTCCCGGGCTCAATCTTAGGTATTGCGTTATTAGCATCGTTTAATAGTGGACCAATCTTACTTGGTGGTACGGCATTTATTATGATTATTTCCTTTGCGATTCGTAGACTGCCATATACCATACGGTCAAGTGCCGCTATTTTAAATCAAATTAGTAAATCTGTAGAGGAAGCCTCTATAAGCTTAGGTGCCTCGAACTTAAAGACATTTGTAAAAATAACGCTTCCTATGATGGCATCAGGTATTATTGCGGGTAGTATTTTAAGCTGGATCAACATCTTTAGTGAGCTTAGTACATCCATCATTCTTTACACTGGTGCGACGCGTACAATGAGTATTGCTATTTATACCGAAGTACTTCGAGGGAGCTACGGAACAGCTGCCGCACTCTCTACGATTTTAACCATCGTAACAGTTCTATCTCTTCTCGTATTCTTCAAAGTAACTGGGAAAAGAGAAGTTGCCATTTAAGAGTTGGATAAAAATGAAGGATTCTTCCTTAGTAACCTTATGATATGATCAGAAGAAGAACCTACACAGGTAAGGAGGCAGACAGATGCCACAGACTACTAGTTTAAAGGAAAAAGTCCGTAAGGCGTTTATGCGCTACACGCTGATTCCATTGCTCATAGTAGCTGTGGCAGTGTCTGCCTTTTTTTACTTCAATTCCTCTCAAATCCTGATCAGGCAAACAGAAGAGGCTGGGCAAGCGTTAGCTGCAGATTTAAGTGAGATGCATGAGTCTTACGCACAGTTTATCGAAGAGACAGCACAAAGTGCCATTGTAATTGATTACCTTGATTTTATGCAGGGAGAGTCTTCACTCTTTCAAGCTTTCTATGAGTTTAATACGCAACAAATCATTCAAAGTGACTTTTTCTTATTCGATAAAAATGAGTCACTTGTTCTATCCAATGCGATTGATGTGGATCAGCTAGCACCAGATCTCGCTGATTACTTTTTGACATCTAAGCGATTACTTGACCGACAGGAGTCGCCTGTTATTAATCGCGTTAATCAAATTCCTTATCATAATGGCAGACTTAGCTCGTACTTGTATGGAGCACAAATCGTTGACGAGAATGAAGAGAAGGGATATGTTTTTTACTTACTGCACGAAGAAGATTTTCTTACATTACTTTTTCAACACCCGGTCAATTTATCAGTGATTACGGATCCATACGATACGATTATTGCAACAAGCAACAATTCGGTCCGAGACTTTTTAAATAAGTATCGGCCAGATGTTGAAGAGGGAATGAACGTGCAAATAAGAGATAATGATTTTGTTCAAGCAAAAGAGCAGATACCTGGATCAGCATTATCCGTTTACACGCTTAATCCTGTACAACAATATTCTAG
Organism: Paenalkalicoccus suaedae; assembly: GCF_006965545.2. Taxonomy (NCBI): domain Bacteria; kingdom Bacillati; phylum Bacillota; class Bacilli; order Caryophanales; family Bacillaceae; genus Paenalkalicoccus; species Paenalkalicoccus suaedae. The sequence continues at coordinate 3,250,479 of NZ_CP041372.2, read as the reverse complement.
TACACTTGCGATTATTACAGGCTTCTTTTTAGTTTTATCTTTGTTCATTTTTATCGTGCTACGAGTGTTGTCTTCTAAGCTATCAGACAAGCTTACAGAGAGTATTAACAATATGACGGAATCTATCAATCAGTTCAAAATCGGTAGTAATGATTACTACTTGAAATCCTCTGACGAAGAGGAAATGAATGTCTTAGCCGGACAATTCAATGACATGTTAGATGAAATTAAGCAGTTAATTAGAGAGAAGGAGGAGCTCTCTAAACGTCAGCGCGAATCAGAAATTAAGCATTTAGAGTTGCAGTTTAATCCCCACTTTGTATTTAACGTGTTAGAATCGATTCGCTATTCGATTTTAATTGAGCCTAAAAATGCGGAAAAAAGCATCCTAGCCCTCTCAAAGCTACTTCGTTATAGTGTGCAGAAGAGCGATCAAGAGGTTCTTTTGGTAGATGAACTGAACCAGCTACAGCATTACATTGACTTGCATCAACTGAGGTTTGAAGATTCCCTTCATTATGTAGTTGAAGTCGATCCTATGCTCCAACTACATCAGCATGTTATTCTTCTGCCTCGTCTTCTTATTCAACCACTAGTTGAAAACGCAATAAAGCACGCAGATCCTAAAGGTGAAGCACTTCAAATACATGTACAAATGCGATTAAAACAAAATCAGCTTTTATGCACGGTAATAGATAACGGTAAAACATGTACTTTTGAGAAAGTCGATTTGTTAACTAAAGAATTACAGGATGAAAACAGTTCGGAGATTGGGTTAGGTCTTTACAATGTGCATAGGCGCATTCAACTACTTTTCCCAGATAATAAAGGCTTGGATGTAGCAGTAAATAACGGAGGGCTTCGCGTTTCATTCGAGATGCCGCTGATTCTTACGCACGAGAGGAGTGTAGGATAACAATGAAAAAGGTGTTGCTTGTTGAGGATGAACGGATTATAAGACGAGGACTTGTGTTAACCTTTGACTGGCATAGTCACGATTGCTGTATTGTAGGGGAGGCAAGCGATGGACTCGAGGCGAGCAGGTACAACCTGATATAGTAATTACGGATATTCGTATGCCAAATATGACTGGTATTGAGCTCCTAGAAACGTGTAAGTATAGGACGAATCAACTCTCGATTATCTTAAGTAGTTATGATGAGTTTGACTATGCGAAGCAAGCGATGAAGCTTGGAGCATTTGATTATTTGTTAAAGCCTTTAAACCATGAGGAGCTCTCAGCTACTTTAAAAAAGGCAGTCACTCATTTGGATGAAAGTGGATCAGTAGGGAAGAAGAGCGAGAAAGCGGAGTGGTTTTTTGCAAATGACGCAAAACCTTCCTCTATTTCTAATTCAATTAAGCGAGTGTTAGATTTTATTGATGAGAATTTTGCGGAAAAACTGACGGTTCAAGAACTAGCTGACCATATCGATAAAAGCCCGACCTATCTTCATGGAAAGTTTAAAAAAGAGATGAACCAAACGCTAAGTCAATATATCAACAAAGTCCGTATTCAAAAAAGTATCGAGCAAATGCGAAACGGTGAAGATCACATTTACTCTATCGCACAAAGCGTCGGTTACAGTGATTACAAGTACTTTACGACGGTGTTTAAAAAGTATACGAACCACAGTCCCACGAGCTTTATTAAGTCGTTGCAACTGTAAGCGATTGTTGTAATAATGCCTGTGTTCGCTTATGTTAATTATGTGGTGTGAGAGTGGGAACAAGAGCTAATGATCGTTATAACAACTTTATAGCACATGAAAAGAGCCCAGAAGGCTCTTTTTCATGTGCTTAACTATTACTTCCCGTCCTCACCAAACTCCCTCATCGTCTCCCCATATTCATAAGGGATGAACTCTCCATTCCTGGTTTGTTTATAAGCATCTTCTTCATGTGAATAGTCCGAGATAGTGGACGCGTTGAAGGAGTGAAAGTGATCGATGACCTCTTGGATTGTCTCGATCTCTTCCTTATCTAGTAAGGATAAATCGTATTGTTGATTAGGTTCGATAAATTCACCTTCAAAGTTGTCGAATGGTTGTAAGTGTACGACGTGATTTTCTGTCAGTGCATCGAGCATGAGCAAGTGGTGATAGGGCACCGGGCCGTAGGGGAAATGCTGATAGGCGATACCGGTGATGGAGAGCCCGTATTTTTGATAGCTCTTAAAATCTGAATAAAAAAGGAGTTTCATGAGCTTCGTTTTAGAAACTTTAGGAATGTGGCTTGTCATGTATAAAATAATTGTTGAGAGCTTATTAAAATTAAAATCTGTGTAGCCAGTATATTCCTGATTGACGGCCACGGGGGAATATTTTTTTGTCAGTAGTTCAATTGTGTCCTTTTCATCATCGATGTAAGGCTTTTGGCGAGTTGACTCAAATCGCTGTTGATCGAGCCTTCCTAATGCATGTTGATTACGCGCATATAAGTCGCGGAGGTAGGTAGGATCGTCCTTTGCCTGACGTAAACTGGTGTGATGAGACTTGGATGGGATCGATCCACTTTCATATCTAGCAACAGTTGCTGGACCCCACCCAAGAAGTGCGGCAAAACCTCGTTGTGATAAACGATAGGACTGTCTAATGGCAACAATCTCTTTAGCAGATAGATAGTTCTCTTCTTGGCGAAACAAATCGTAGGCTTTCTCTAAGTTGACAGAATCAAGATCCTCGTCAAAAATGCTCGTTTTACACGTTGTGCAAATGCGAACGGAAGCTAGTATAGAAATTTCTTTACCGCGAACTTTATATGTTTCTTCTGAATGGACAATGGTTGTTGGCATAAAATCATTACACGTGTCGCAGAATTCATTTAACGAGTGTTGATCTAGTTTATTAGTCATCTTGTTCACCCTCTCTATTTCTTTATGAAGACAGCTTATTAGGCTATCTTCTCTGCAACTACAAATTTCTATATGGAAGTGTAAAAGGTCCTGTTGAAGGTTTAAAGGACAAGCAAATACAACCTCGTTTTGGGTGAAGTTTCAGTTTGATGTAGACAATGTCATCATCTATTGGTTTTCCAAATTCCCAAATAGATGTATCATCGCCAATCTTATCAGGTGTAGGACCGCGATCATAGTGGACAAATTTAAGTGTTTGAATCTCTTTTTTGGCTTGAGGAATTGTTAATCCAAGTGCAGCCAATCCATCAAACGTTCTAGGTTCCATTCTAAACTGTCTTGGCAGCATAATAACCTTTCTCATTTCTTTAAGGAATGCATTGACCTCTTGAATGGAACTACTATGCAAGGCGACACCCCCAACATTACTGGATAAGAGTATTATGTCACAACTGAAATAAAAATGCTATCAATTGATATCAAAAAAGTGTGAGGTATTAGTCTTTACATGTTGGTTCTTTGGAGGTGGGGTGCGGTTAACCGAAAACCATTACTTCGGATAGAGTTTAGTCGGTTTTGATAAGTGGCACTTATTCGCATGCTCGTAAGGTTGTTAAATTAACCGGAGACGTTGCTTGATTAACCGAAACCGAAGGTCGATAAACCGGAAAAGAGCTGTGATTAACCGGAAAGGAGCTGTAATTAACCGAAACAGAGGCTCAATAAACCGGAACGGAGCTCTAATTAACCGGAAACGTCACTCAATTAACCAGAACCAGCCCTCCATCATCCGCTTGCTCAAAAACTTCCCTCTTGCTTTATTTTTACTCCTCTGTTAATATCGTTTCATAGCTAACGATCGACGAAATAACGATCAACTTATGAAACAATCTAAGCTTAAACTAATCCAAGGTGGTGGTGTCTATTTATTCGTTCACGGATGAAGGTGCGTTGCTTGAGGAAGAGCGCGAGGCTGTTAATAGGCTTTCGGAGCTACCGGTGGAGTCACTGGATGGCGATGCCATCGCCATGGTGACGTCGATATATAAGGTGGCGCAGGGGTTGCGCAACAAGATGGAGCGCGAGGTGCTCGCAGAGCATGGGCTGTCGTGGACAGCGTTTTCGATGCTGTACGATCTTTGGATTTGGGAGTCCGTCGAAACGAAGAGACTGGCGGAGCTTACCGGGGTGTCGAAGGCGACTGTGAGTAACATCACGAAAACGCTTGAGCGCAAACGGCTACTTGTTAGAGAGACGGACGCGCGAGATCGCAGAATCACGCACCTGCTTTTAACGGATGCTGGCAAGGACTTGATGAGGGAGCTGTATCCGCGGTTTCATCAAGGAGAAAAAGAGATTGCGTCCGGCCTCACCGGAGATGAGCAGAGGCTTGTTGCGTCGCTGATGCGTCGTGTGATTGTGAATATGGAATAATCAACTATATAAGAATAGCATTGAGAGGAAGCGAAGTAGGTGTCATCTCCCTGTTGCAGAGAGTCGGTGGGTGCTGCGAACCGATACACAGGTGAACCGAATTACACTCCTTGAGCTGCCAGCGTGAGTAGCGCAGGCCGGTTAGCGAGCCGTTAGTCGCAGAGTTGGAAGGCTATTGACTTCAAGAAGGGTGGTACCGCGTGTGCGCACGTCCCTTCGCGAGGTTGATAGCCTTTTTATATTTTATTATGGAGGGATACTATTATGGGTCAAAATGTGTTGGAGCAATTAAACGAGGAGCAACGTCTTGAAGTGAAGCGGCAGGTGCGATTGTACGCGCACGGTGCCCAAGAGGTGATCCCGTCGGAGGAACTGGAGCTGAAGGTAGCCCAGTCGGTTTTAGAGGGGCGCCCTCTCAAGATTAAGCTAGGCTTGGATCCATCTGCGCCTGATGTCCATCTTGGACATACGGTGGTGCTAAAAAAGATGCGTCAATTTCAGGACAACGGTCACATTATTCAGCTGTTAATTGGTGATTTTACGGGTAAGATTGGGGATCCAACTGGTAAGTCTGTGGCGCGTCGCGCGTTGACGGACGAGGAAGTGGAGCACAATGCGAAGACGTACTTTGAGCAGTTTGGCAAGGTGCTCGACATGGAGAAGGTGGAGCTTCACTACAATTCAAAGTGGTTGCGCACGCTGTCGTTTGAGGACGTGATTCAGCTTGCAGGTAAAATTACGGTGGCGCGCTTGATGGAGCGTGACGATTTCGAGGAGCGGACGGCGCTCGGTAAGCCAATTTCGCTCCACGAATTTTTCTACCCATTGATGCAGGGGTACGATTCGGTCGTCCTAAAGAATGATATTGAGCTTGGCGGCACGGATCAGCATTTCAATATTCTGATGGGGCGCCACTACCAGGAGAAGTTTGGCGAGCCGAAGCAGGTGGCGCTACTGATGCCGCTTTTAGAGGGGCTTGACGGTGTGGAGAAGATGTCGAAGTCGAAGAATAACTACATCGGCATCGACGAGGCGCCGCGCGACATGTACGGGAAGGCGATGTCGATTCCGGATGAGCTGATGGGCAAATACTTTGAGCTGGTGACGGATTTGTCGGTGGATGAGGTCGAGAAGGTCAAGGCAGACTTGGCGTCTGGGGCGTTGCATCCGCGCGATGGCAAGATGCGTTTGGCGAAGACGATTGTGCGGATGTACCACGACGAGGAGGCTGCGCGTAAGGCCGAGGACGATTTTATCGCGGTCTTCCAAAAGGGCGCGTTGCCTGATTTTATGGATGAAGTCGTGTTTGATTTTGAAGCTGCTGGCGTCGGTGAGAAAAAATCGTCGGGCGCAGGAAACAGTGTGCGTGTGTTAGTGTTGCTAACGCAGCTGAATTTGTTCCATTCGAATAGTGAGGCAAGTCGTATGATTGCGAACGGTGGCGTTCGGATTAACGGTGTGAAGGTAGAGGATGATAAAGCGCGCGTTGAAGTAACGGACGAGATGATCGTGCAGGTTGGGAAGCGGAAATTTGTGAAGGTGCGTGTGGGGTAGGTTGGGGTGTTGTGCTGATGGGGATGGGGTGCGGTGCGGTAGTGCGGTTATCCGGATAGATGGTTCGATAATCCGGAAACAGTTGATCATTATCCGAAAACGGGTGTTCATTATCCGAAAACAGTCGATCATTATCCAGAAACGGGGTTCGATAATCCGGAAACAGTTGATCATTATCCGAAAACGGTGATCGATAATCCGGAAACAGCCGATCATTATCCGAAAACGGTGATCGATAATCCGGAAACAGCCGATCATTATCCGAAAACGGTGATCGATAATCCGGAAACAGTTGATCATTATCCGAAAACGGAGATCGATAATCCGGAAGCAGTCGATCATTATCCGAAAACGGAGATCGATAATCCAGAAACGAGGCTCAGTTACCATATAACCAAATTTAGAAGTCCTCAACATATCTACCAGCCCGAACCAGAACCCGATCAAACAACCGTCCGCCAACGCTCCTCACAGCACGGCACTTAGCAACTCTATCTCTAATACTTCTACACAAACAAGCCCAGCCTGAGAGAGAATCTCCTGGCTGGGCTTGTTCTATAGCTATCATCTTCTTTTAAACTTACTGCCACTACTTTTCTTACGTATTCGTCCTAGTTTGTTCTCGATGCGCTCTGTCTGCTCGTGCGTTTTGGCGGAGTCTAGCTCTATATTACTAACGACCCCGTCCACCGCGTCAAACGTTATCCAGGTACCTTCCTCTGCACCTGCTGGGAGGTCTTCGCGAAGAACATTGAATTGGAGCTGCTCAGACTCAACGAGAATGACAGCGTGCTGTCCGTCTTCTATACGATCGATCACACCTAATTTTTTCATGATGAACCTCCTGCACAGGCTGCGCCCTCGGCGACAATATCGCCAAGTCTACCAGCGGCGATGCCGTTTACGCGAGTAAGGTCATCGACGGAGTTGAATGGACGGAGCGATATCAGTTCCTCGGCCCGCTCAGGACCGATGTGGATAATTCCCTGCAGTTCGTCGAACGACGCGCTGTTAATATCGATACAGCCACTTGGAGTGAGATCCGTTGCGGGCTCTTCCACAGGCTCTTCTTCAACTGGATCTGGGTCGTCCGCTGGCGTAGCTCCGCCGCTAGATCCTCCCGATGATGAAGGCGAAACCGTGCCGTCCGCGCTTGTTAAGACATTCATCTCTTGACCATCCGTTTCTACGATAACCGTGCCGTGCACGTGGGTGCCGTATAGATCAATGCCTGCCTGCTCCACGCGCGTGACGACCTCTTCATGCGGGTGACCGTATGAATTATTTTCGCCAGCAGAAACAATGGCAATGCTCGGGGACACGGCAGATAAAAAGCCCTCGGTTGTGGACGTATTTGAGCCGTGGTGACCAAGCTGAAGCACGTCCGCACTAATATCATAGCCACTATTCACCATCATTTGCTCCGCATTCTGCTCCGCGTCACCAGTAAGCAGGAAGGTAATGTCGCCGTACGTAAACGTGGCAGAGATAGAGTCATCATTTAAATCATTCAAGGCAGAAACAGGGTGGACAATCTCCACAACTAGCGGTCCGACGTCAAAAATATCACCTGCGCGCGGCTCGTAGTAATCGACCCCAGTCGTCTCGATCGCATCTAAGACACGTTCAAACGTTTGAGACGTAGCTGTGGCACCGGACATCCATACTTCCGATACATCGAATTCGTTTAAAATGGTGTCCATCTGACCGATGTGATCCGCGTGTGGGTGACTGCCAATTAGAATGTCGATTTCTTCGATATCATTGGCATGTAAATAATTGACCACATCATTGCGACTGTAATCGCCAGTATCGAATAGAATCGTCGCCTCGTCGAATTCAAACAACGTGGCATCAGCCTGTCCTACATCAATAAAGTGGACGCTTAACGAGCCTAAGTCTTCTGTCGCGCTCGCGATCTGAATGTCTTCGTTGGATGAGTCAGCGGCTTCTTCCTCAACAGGTTCGTTTGCTTCATTTATTTCGTTCTCTGTGTGTGTTGCTTCATTAGAAGTCTCTTCAACCTCGTTCTCTTGAGAAACCTCGTCATTCTCTGATGCAGAAGCTTCGCTTTCGATTTCTTCGTTCGGAGCTACGTTGACGTCGTTTGCGTTTTGCATATCCTCCGGTGTTTCTGTCCCGCAGGCCGTCATAACCAACGGCGCGAGCAAAAATAGCGCAGGGAGCATCCTCGATCTGTTCATCTCTCCACCTCAATCTCTGTATTTGTCACTTACAAAATCCGTATGTCCATGATAGCACTGACATCGCCAGGGGGGTAGGCGATTTTTTGGGTGGGTCCCGTGTTAGGATGTGGTAGTAGGATATTAAACGTTAATACTAGACTACAGGATTATTTAAATCTTGAGATAACAAACTTTAGTATAAAGGTGGCAAAATGAATTTTTAAATTAGTTATTGTAAAACGCTTTCATATCAGATATAATCCAGTTATCAAATTTTTTTAGTTTGATGTGTAACCGGTTACACATGCTAGTACATATCATCTTCACAAGAAAGGAGGGGTTATCATGGCGACGATTAGAGATGTTGCTAAAAGTGCTGGAGTATCTGTCGCAACAGTTTCTCGCGTGCTTAACAAAAAAGGTTATGTGAGTAAGGAATCAGAGAAGGCTGTCATGTCAGCTATTGCGTCTTTAAACTACGAGCCTAACTCTGTTGCAAGGACACTAAATAATAAATCTTCTAGCATGATTGGGCTCGTCGTTCCAGATATCACAAACCCCTTCTTTCCTGAACTAGCTAGAGCCATAGAAGATGTGGCTAACATTTACGGATATACGGTTGTTTTATGTAATACAGATGAGGAAGTTAAAAAAGAGAAACAATATCTACATGCATTAAAGCAAAAATATATAGATGGAATTATCTTAACAACCTCTAGCTTGTCAGACGAAGATTATAGCAAGTTGAATATTCCGATTGTAGCCTTAGACCGTGTGATCGATGATAAAACCCCTTCTGTCTTTTCTGATAATAAGAAGGGCGGAGAAATGGCTACAGAACACTTAATAGCGAATGGATGTAAGTATCTTGCGCATATTCGAGGGCCGATAGGAGTTGGGCCTGCAGATGATCGGTATGAGGGGTTCGTTGAGACAGCTGAAAAGTTTAACGTTCCATATATCGTTGTGAACGCTGATTTTCATCTAGATCGATCTCGCGAAGTAGCAGAAGAATTATTGCGTAATCATCCTAATATAGATGGTATTTTTGCCAGTAGTGATGTTGCGGCCGCAGGAGTAATGAAGGCTGCTCATTCTGTAGGACGTTTGATTCCAGAGAACTTGAATGTGATTGGTTTTGATGGTATTCCTATGGGAACCATGTTAACGCCTGCTCTTACTACAGTGAAGCAACCAATTTATGATATGGGTGCATTAGCAACTAGACTTTTAATTAAGCAAGTCGAGAAAACAAGACTTGATACGTATCACTATAAGCTTGAGACTAAACTAGTTGTGAGAGAAACAACGAAGAATTTGGAGGTATCACATGAGTAAATCTACGATTGCTGTAATTGGTAGTATCAATATGGATATGGTGACAGAGACAACAAACTTCCCAAAGCAAGGTGAAACTGTGCTTGGAGACTCCTTTAAAACCTTTCCAGGTGGAAAAGGTGCTAATCAAGCTGTTGCCGCAGCAAGGTTAGGGGCATCAGTTAGCATGTTTGGATGTGTGGGTGACGATGCGTTTGGTAATGTTCTACTCGACGCATTAAAGCATGATCATGTAAATATTGATAATGTGGAACCGGTTACACATATAAATTCTGGAGTTGCTACAATCATTGTCTCCGATCACGATAATCGAATCATTGTTCATCAAGGCGCGAATGCACATGTAACCCCAGACTATATTGATCGTCATTTAGCTAGCATTTTAGCGAATGACATTGTCATTGTGCAGCTAGAAATTCCGGTGCAAACAGTTGAGTATATTTTAGACCGCTGTCACGGGAAAGTACCAGTTATCATTAATCCTGCACCTGCTCAGTCTTTACCACTCCAGACCTTAGAAAAAGCAACTTATTTAACACCTAATGAGACAGAATATAAGCAGCTTTTTGAACTTAATGACACACTCACTGATAAATTAATTATTACGTTAGGTTCACAGGGCGCTGCCTACTATACCTCTGGTGAAAAAATTAAAGTATTAGGCTTTCAAGTAAATCCGCTAGATACAACTGGCGCTGGAGATACATTTAATGGAGCTTTTGCCGTTAAAGTCGCTGAAGGAGCAACATTAAAAGAGGCAATTCGCTTCGCTAATGCGGCAGCTGCATTAAGTATTCAACAATTAGGAGCGCAAACTGGAATGCCTTCACGAGAATCAGTAGAATCATTTATCCGAATGAATGAGGAGAATGTGACATGAAAAAGCAAGGAATCTTGAACCGAGATATAGCAGGGGTTTTAGCGAAGATGGGGCATACAGATCAGCTCGTTATAGCGGACTGCGGCTTGCCGATACCACCTAACGTGCTATGCATTGATCTGTCATTGAAGCAAGGAATTCCATCATTTTTGGATGTGCTAAATGAAATAACGAATGATATGGTTGTGGAAAAAATAATACTGGCTGAAGAAATTAAAACAAAGAATGTGTATGTACATGATGACCTTCGAATAAAGCTCGGAACTGATATAAAGGTTGACTATGTTACACATGAGGATTTTAAGTTGCAATTAAAGCATGTAAAAGCAATTATTCGAACAGGTGAAACAACACCATATGCAAATGTCATCCTTCAATCTGGCGTTATTTTTTGAAAGGGGTGTAAAGATGGTTATTGATATGCAACATATCGATAAGTCCTTTACTGGCAACCAAGTGCTGAAAGATGTGCAATTTTCCTTAAAAAAAGGTGAGATTCATGCACTAATGGGCGAGAATGGTGCGGGTAAATCGACACTTGTAAAAATTCTTACTGGCATTCATCAGCGTGACAATGGAACCGTATCGGTAAAAGGAAAAGAGGTTACCTATAAACACCCAAAAGATGCAGAATTAGATGGTATAGCAGTTATTCATCAAGAGCTTAATATATTGCCAGAATTAACAGTTGCAGAGAATTTATTTTTAGGCAATGAGCAAACTGTGGGACGTTTTGGGTGGCTTAAAACAAAACAGATGAATCGTCAAGCAGAAGAGAAACTTAGAGAGCTTGGTTTAGATGTCAAAGCTACGGAGCGTGCTGGTAACTTGTCTGTTGGAAAACAACAAATCATTGAAATTGCTAAGTCTTTACTGACGAATGCTGACATCATTATTATGGATGAACCGACAGCTGCTTTAACAGGAAAAGAGATATCTACTCTGTTTAAAACGGTGCGTGACTTACAGAATAAAGGAGTTTCGTTTATTTATATCTCTCACCGAATGGAAGAAATATTCTCTTTATGCCAACGAATCACTATTTTGCGAGACGGTGAGTACGTAGGAACAAAAGTTATATCGGAAACAAGTTTTGACGAGATAGTGAAAATGATGGTGGGACGTGAACTCGGAGGAAGATTCCCAGATTATGACCTTACTCCTGGCAATACAAAGCTTGAGGTTAAAGAGCTGACTCGACAAGGAGAGTTCGAGGGAGCGAGTCTATTTGTAAGAGAAGGAGAAATTTTAGGGATTTCTGGTCTAATGGGAGCCGGAAGATCAGAGTTAGTTGAGACGATCTTTGGCTACCGAAGAGCTGACAGTGGCGAGATTGCGATTGATGGAAATATCACCTCTATAAAAACGCCACTTGACGGTATTCGCCAGCAAATGGGGTTTGTTTCAGAGGATCGAAAAACAAAAGGATTAATTGTAGACTTCTCGATCAAAGATAACTTAAACATCACTAACTTTTCTTCTATATCAAAGAATGGTTGGATATCTAATGAAAAAGAAATGGAGCTTTATCATAGACTTGTTAAAAAATTAGGAGTTAGGCTGGCTGGTCCAAACCAAACGGCAAAATCGCTAAGTGGCGGGAATCAGCAGAAAGTCGTTATAGCAAAGTGGTTAGGACTCAATCCGCGCATTCTTATATTAGATGAACCAACTCGAGGAGTGGACGTTGGAGCGAAAAAAGAGATTTATATGATTATGAATGAACTTGCTAAAGCTGGTGTAGCGATTATTATGGTGTCGTCAGAACTACCTGAGATTATCGGTCTTAGTAGTAGAGTTGCTGTGATGCACGAAGGCAGACTAATAAAGACGCTAGAAAGAGATGAGCTGTCAGAAGAAGGAATCATGCACTATGCGACAGGAGGAGATAAGCATGTTAAGCAGTAAACAGATGAAATCGTTACTTGCAACGATAGGACCATTCATTGGATTATTCTTAATTGTAACCGTCATCACTATTCTAAATCCAAGTTTTTTGTCCTTATCTAACGTTTTAAACGTATTACGACAAGTTTCTATTAATGCACTAATTGCATTTGGGATGACCTTTGTCATTCTTACTGGAGGTATTGATTTATCAGTTGGTGCAATTCTAGCCTTTTCTGGTGCGGTGACAGCCACGTTAATGGCGGCAGGTGTTGATCCAATTTTAGCTATGATGGTCGGACTTTTAGTCGGAGCCATATTAGGTGCTATTAATGGACTAATCATTTCAAAAGGAAAAGTGGCTCCGTTTATTGCGACACTTGCCACAATGACGATTTACCGTGGTCTTACTCTCGTATTTACAGATGGTCGTCCTGTGTCAGGTTTAGGAGAATCTACTTTATTTGAAATGCTAGGCCGCGGATACTTCTTCGGTATTCCTGTTCCAGCTGTAACAATGCTAATGAGCTTTCTAGTGCTTTATCTCATTCTGAAGAAAACAACGTTTGGACGCCGTGTCTATGCGGTGGGTGGTAATGAGGAAGCAGCAATTCTATCAGGGATTAAGGCGGATCGCATTAAAATTTACGTCTATTCTTTAACTGGATTTTTGTCTGCGCTTGCAGGAATCATATTAACATCTCGTTTAAACTCTGCACAGCCAACGGCTGGAACGATGTATGAGTTAGATGCTATTGCAGCAGTAGTACTAGGTGGAACGAGTTTAACTGGTGGACGTGGGTGGATTGTCGGCACTTTAATAGGTGCCTTAATCATAGGTGTCTTGAATAACGGTTTAAACTTGCTTGGAGTCAGCTCATTTTTCCAACAAGTCGTGAAAGGAAGCGTCATTCTATTAGCCGTTCTTTTAGACCGCAAAAAAACTGCTTAAAAGGGGAGAAGTAGACATGAAAAAGGTACTTGTATGGGTGATGTTTGCAGTAGTAGGGATGTTTTTATTAGCGTGTTCAACAGAAGCGCCAGGCAGCGGAGGCAATGCTAACGAAGACACGGATAATACGAGCAACAACGCAGCTGGAAACGATTCAGGAGACGCAGATTATACGGTCGGATTCTCTATTTCAACGCTCAATAACCCGTTCTTTGTCACTTTACAAGAGGGTGCTGAAGCGAAGGCAGAAGAGCTAGGAATCGAAATAATCATGGTTGATGCACAGGACGATGACGCTAAACAGGTGAATGATGTGGAAGATTTAATTCAGCAAGGCGTAGATGTTATTTTAATTAATCCAACCGATTCATCCTCTGTCGTTACGGCAGTTTCATCTGCAAACGATGCAGGAATCCCTGTTATCACAGTTGACCGTGGAGCAGATGGTGGTGACGTTGTCAGTCATATTGCTTCTGACAACGTAGCAGGCGGAGAAATGGCTGGAGATCTTTTAGTTGAACTATTAGGCGAAGGTGCAGAAGTAGCTGAAATTGAGGGCATTCCAGGATCATCTGCTGCGCGTGAACGTGGAGAGGGATTTAATAATATTGCGACGGATGCTTTATCTGTTGTATCCTCTCAGACAGCTAACTTTAACAGAGCTGAAGGTCTAAATGTTATGGAGAACATTTTACAGAGTAATCCCGATATAGTCGGTGTATTCGCACACAACGATGAAATGGCATTAGGTGCATTAGAAGCTGCAGAAGCTTCAGGTATGGACGAACTAGTTATTGTAGGCTTTGACGCAACGGATGATGCTGTGGCAGCGGTAGAGGCAGGTCGCTTAGCTGGAACAGTTGCGCAACAGCCAACTTTAATTGGGGAACAAGCGCTTGAGACGGCGCTAGCGTTCCTTCAAGATGAAGATGTGGAAGACTTTATTCCAGTAGAACTAGAGCTAGTCCGAGAATAAATCAATGGCAAAAGCCCTCGTGCTGATTCATTTGCATGAGGGTTTTTTATATGAATAGAGGCGCGTTAACTTTTGTGATACATACGATAATTTAATCATATGCCTATGTCCTTTGACATGTAAACGGTTGACCAGAATTTTACATAATAGTTCGATTGCTTAATTCCTAGACAGGAGTATATTAGGAAGAAAGGAGTTGAGTGATTATGATTTCATTGCATGTAATTCGCTACGTTTTGATGGGTACGATGGGCGTGACGAGTCTCAGCATCCTAGCTTATCAAGGGGTCGCATTTATTAAAGCATTAGGGTCGCTAAGCTAATTTTTACTTTTTGTTAGACACATATATGCTAGGTATTTTGATGGAGGAGGATCCCAGATTAGGGGTCCTCTTTTTTGTAGGAAGTTTTATCGTCTGAAGGGATGCAGAATGATATACTAGTAAACTTGTTTTCTATAAAAACATATAGGAAACAGCATGCCAAATTAGATATACGCCGCTTATGATAGTCGCAATTACGCCGACGCTTGTGGACACATGCACGTTGTAATGCTTGGCGGATTTCTTATAAATTAAGAAGGCTGCGTATAATAAAACGGCAATTCCAACAGGGATAGCAACGCTCTCTATAAGCATTCCGGTAGGCGTGTAGTCAAATGGAGGGCCGTCAGCTGCCCGGAATTGTCCAGATGAGATATAAATAAAAAGCATGAATTGGGCAACTGCAGTAGCGGCGATAACGAGCAGAAAATAAATGGTATATGCAGATAATTGTTTCATAGGCGTCCTCCTAGAAGCACTTATTATGGAATGGTTTCGATATAGTGTTGCGATTGATCCTATTATATCAAAGTCATCATGGCAAAATAGATAAAAATGGCAAGTGAATAGGTGCCAGCAACCTGAAGTTCTTTCTAAAGCGGGGCGAGCGAACGCAATTTGGGCTCTGTGTACGCAATTTCCTCTCCCCCAAAATACATATTGACGTAGCTTCTCCTCTTAGGGTAGGATAGTGAGCATATACAGGTAGTTAAGCGCTTAACATAACTACACAAAACAGTTAACAATGTGCTTCCCAAACTGCTGGAGCACGCGCGACATTTCTCCAGCAACTGCACCACACAAACCCCACTAGAGGGAGAGACGAGATGAGTAAAAAGCCTACTATGCAGGATGTGGCGACGCATGCGAATGTGTCGATTGCGACGGTGTCCTATGTGCTGAATGGCGTTAAAAAGGTGTCGGATAAGACGAAGGAGAAGGTTTTTGAGTCAATTAGAGAGCTAAACTATTATCCCGATTCGTCCGCCGTGAGCCTGTCGCGACGCAAATCGAACCTCATCGGCATCTTGATCCCGATGCTAGGGGATTCGCCCGCAGCCATGTTTAAAAAGAATATTTATTACAACGAGTTCGTGAGCGGCATCGAAGTCATCTCGCGCAAAAATAACTATGACACCATGATCAGCGGCGTCGCCGAGCCTGAGGATGTGAAAGGCTGGGTCAAAAAGCGCAACCTCGATGGCCTGATTTATATCGGCGAGCTACCCGAGAACCTCTATGAAGAGCTCATTCAGCTTGACGTGCCGCTCGTGCTCATCGACACGTATGCGAAGGAAGCGGCCAATTACAACAACGTGCGCATCCAGGATGAGCGCGGCGGATATCTTGCGACCAAGCATTTGATTGAGCTCGGCCATACCAAGGTCGCTTTCGTGCCTACTAATTTGCAAACATCGCCAGTCGATCTGCATCGTATGAATGGATATAGGCGCGCACTTTCGGAGAGTGGCATCGCTTTTGATGAAGACCTCGTGTTTGAATCGTATGACGTAAAGTTTGAGCAACCTGCGCTCGTAAACCGGATCGTTACCGCGGATCCTGCGCCGACCGGTATCGTCACCGTTTCAGATGTGCTCGCAATCGGTGTCATCAACGAGCTGAAGAAGCTTGGTAAAAGCGTGCCGGACGACTATTCGGTCATTGGATTTGACGATTTGATTATAAGTGAATACATTACACCTCCGTTAACGACGGTTCGTCAGGATATTTTTACAAAAGGACGTACAGCGGCGGAGCTTGTTATTGCATCTATTGAAGAAGAAAGTCATGGTCACAATACGGTTGTGTTACCAGTCGAGCTGGTGGAAAGAGAATCAACGAGAAAGCTATAGTTACTAACGGGTGGGGACACCATGTACCACCCAATTTTTAAACGAATAAAAGAAAGCGTTTTAAAAAAAGCGAATACATGATTTAACGTAAAAAAATTTAAGGGTTAAGTTAAGCGCTTAACCTTTTGAGGGAGGTGGTGGTCGGAGTTGGTTACATGGCTTTGGCGCGTCACGGATTTACACACATAATGAGGAGGAGAATGGATATGAAAAAGTGGACGGTAGTAGTGAGTTTGATGTCGGCGAGCGTGCTCGCGGCGTGTAGTAATGGCGGGGACGAAGGAACAAACGGTGCGAGTGAGGCGGCGGACGGTGAGCCTCGGCAACTGCTGATTTGGGCGAACGATGATGATGAGGAGCATGTGGCGGCGCTTGCGGCGGGATTTACGGAGGAGACAGGAATTGAGGTTGAGGTCGTACCGTTTGCGATGGATGAGCAGGAGCAGTCGATTTCGCTTGATGGACCGTCTGGGCGCGGTCCCGACTTGTTTTATCAGCCTGGCGTAGGTAATTTAGCGCTGACGGGGCTCGTGCAACCGATGGAGGTTGATGAGGAGATTTTGGCGCAGTATTCGGAGGGTTCGACGGAGGCGCTTAGCTATCAGGGCGAGCTTTACGGGCTTCCTGCCGTGGTCGAAACGTTGGCGATGTACTATAATCAGGACGTTATTCCAGAGGCGCCGGAGACGATGGAGGAGCTTGAAGCAATTGCGGCTGACATGACGGATCCTTCTAACGATCAGTTTGGCTTCTTATATCCTGCGACCGATTTCTATTTTTCGTTCCCCTTTATGGCGGGATATGGAGCTTATATTTTCGCAGAAGAAGAAGGGGTCTACGATCAGACGGACGTCGGTTTAGCGAATGATGGCGCGATTCAGGCAGGCGAGATGTTCCAGCGTTGGTATGAGAACGGCTATTTGATGGTCGGGGTAAATAACGATATTGCGCAGGGGCTGTTTACGGACGGTAACGTTGCGGCGATTATTAACGGACCGTGGGCGCTTCGAGAGCTAGAGGAGTCGCTTGGCGATAGTTTAGCAACGGCGCCACTACCGCAGCTCGATAACGGTGAGTATCCGCGCACGTTTTTAGGTACGAAGGGCTGGATGTTGTCCGAGTACTCCGACTATCCAGAGGAGGCAACGCAACTTGCGATTCACCTGACGTCGGAGGAATCGTTAGCGGAATTTTACCGCGCAACGGGCGAAATGCCGGCGAATTCAGCGCTGTTAGAGAGTGAAGAATTCCAGAACGATCCGTTGTTAACAGGCTTCGCCACGCAGCTTGAGCGCGCGGAGCCATTCATCCCACTGCCAGCCCTCTCCGCAGTTTGGGATCCAATGGCCGACGCCCTCGAATTTATTTCAACGGGTGAAAATGTGGAAGAGGCGCTTGAAGAATCCGTAGAAATGATTGAGACAGACATTTCACAGTTTTATACGGAGTAAGTAGGGAGAGTTAATGGGGTGTTGCGCGATTAAATGGAGGTTACGCGATTGAGGGTGAAAGTCACGCGATTCGGGGTGATTTTCGCGCGATGGAGGCGGAAACCTGCGCAGTCGGGCCATCAACTTGCGCGATTAAATTGACGTTACGCAGTTGAGGGTAAAAGTCGCGCGATTCGGGGTGATTTTCGCGCGATGGAGGTGAGAACGTGCGCAGTTAAGCCATCAACTTGCGCGATTAAAATAAAGTTACGCAGTTGAGGGTAAAAGTCGCGCGATTCGGGGTGATTTTCACGCGATTAAGGTGTGAACATGCGCAGTTAAGGGTTCAACTTGCGCGATTAAAATAAAGTTACGCAGTTGAGGGTAAAAGTCACGCGGTTCGGGGTGATTTTCACGCGATTAAGGTGAGAACGTGCGCAGTTAAGCCATCAACTTGCGCGATTAAAATAAAGTTACGCAGTAGAAGGCGAAAGTCGCGCGATTCGGGGTGATTTTCGCGCGGTGGAGACGGAAATCTGCGCAGTAAGGCGTTCAACTTGCGCGATTACAACCCATCCACCCGAGACGCTCTTCCCAACACGCCGATTCACCTAGATCTGACCTAAATCAAAGCGCGCTGCTGAAACAGGCAGTGCGTTATTTTGCTTGTATGTTATCCTAGTTATTGGAAGCACCATCCTGAAAGGACTGACATACATGATACAAGACAACGAACTTACAATCCGTCCTGTCACGGAGCAGGATTTGCCTGCGCTTTGGGCACTTACGTATCGGGACGAGAATCCGGAATGGAAGAAGTGGGATGCGCCTTATTTTGCGCACAAAGCTATACCGTTTGAAACGTATATGGAGAAACAGCATACTCTCGTTAACCAAGAAGATTATTGGCTCATTGAGGTCTCGGATAAAATCATCGGGACGGTGAGCTACTACTGGGAGCACGAGCCGTCGCGTTGGCTGGAGATGGGGATTGGGATTTACGATTCGGCGTATTGGAGCGGGGGCTATGGTACGCGTGCGCTCAAGCTTTGGATTGAGCATTTGTTTGCGACAATGCCGCTTGTGCGTGTCGGCTACACGACGTGGTCTGGCAACTATCGCATGGTCAAGGTTGGCGAGAAGCTTGGGATGACGATGGAGGCGCGGCTGCGGAAGTGTCGCTACTATAATGCCGAGTACTACGATTCGATTCGGATGGGGCTACTTAGGGAGGAGTGGGAGCATGATGCTACGACCGTTTAATACCGCTGATCTACCGCGCATCGCCGAGCTATGGCTCGAGACAAATGTGCGCGCACACGACTTCGTGCCCGAGAGCTACTGGCGGGGCAATCTCGACGCCGTACGCGAGATGCTGCCCGAGGCAACCATCTTTGTCTGGGAGGAAAATAGGGTCATAGCTGGCTTTATTGGCTTGAGCGATTCGTATATCGCAGGCATTTTTGTAGATGCTACGCATCAGTCGAGAGGCGTCGGTCGGCGCTTGCTCGATTATGTAAAGGTGGAGCATGATAAGCTTGTGCTGCGTGTTTATAGGAAAAACGTCCGCGCGAGGGCGTTCTACAAGCGCGAAGGCTTCGTTGAGGTGAGCGAGAGTGTAGACGAAGCCACAGGTGAGGTAGAAGTGATGATGGAGTGGGAGCGGGGGTAACAGTAAGGGTAGCTTGGGTGAGCGGTTATGACAATGTGGTGGGCGGTTATGACAATGTGGTGAGAGGTTATGACAATGTGGTGAGAGGTTATGACAATGTGGTGAGAGGTTATGACAATATGGTGAGAGGTTATGACAAAGTGGCATGCAGTTATCACGAAATCAGGTTGAGTTATCACAGAATGCCGGACAGTTATCACGAAATTGGGCTGAGTTATCACAGAATGCCGGGCAGTTATCACGAAATCAGGTTGAGTTATCACAGAATGCCGAGCAGTTATCACGAAATTGGGCTGAGTTATCACAGAATGCCGGGCAGTTATCACAGAATGCCGGGCAGTTATCACAGAATCGAGTTCAGTTATCACAATCTACTAAACGCTCTAAGCGGTTGATAAACAAAGATCGGCAGAGGCTCGCGAGCCCCTGCCGATTTATTCACATAGGTTTAAACACTATGTGAAACGTGCATCAGAGTATGACCAATTACCTCGTCATCCCCCAAGCTCCGTCTCCTATAAACTATCTCCAAAAAAGACGAGCAATAGAATAGTAACTATAGTAAAAGTGACAGCGTAAATAAGTATCGAGCGTTGGTTCATTAAATTATAACCACCTTCGTTTAAAAATTGTAGCTAGATTCTGATACATATTACTACTAATTTAAAAGCTCATTTTGAAAAAGGTACACGCAATCTGGTGGAGACGGTAGGAATCGACCCCATATTACGCACTCACGTCTTATCTCTGCCATTCTTCATATGCTAGGTGCACGGATGGCTGTAAATTATACCAACTAGTGTAATCGATCTGCTGGTCTTCCATTTCCTCTGTATATTTTACGTAGTAGGCTTCCGTTGCTTCCGTATTTTCATCTAATAGATTCATAAAGAATAGCGCGTGTACGTGGAGATCTACGTTAATAGGAAAACCATACAAGTCATCATCTTCTACTAATTTTTCTTCAAGTGATTGGATAGCAAGCTCACGGTCGCCGTTCCAAAACTCGTTCCATGCCTCGCCTAAATAGGTGTGCGTCGTCCCGTTATTTTCTCCAGAAGCCCAAGAGAGAAAGTCGATGTAGAGAAGGGGTGAATCGACCTGAGCGAAGTCGTGAAACTGCTCCATGAGGCGCTTAGCTGCGACGAAATCATGACGAGAGGCCTCGAGCATCGCCATGTCGATAAAGCCCCGCTCTCCAATGACGTGGTAGTTACTCGTGTCGGCGGCTAATTCCTCAAACAGCACGAGACGCGTCGGAGCCTCAAAAATACCGATGACATCTATCATATCTTCGAGAGAAAGTCCTTCGCTAATGAGTGCAGGGAAGGCTGACACCCAGATGCTGTTGACAGCTTCAATGCCTCGACTCTCAAATCCTTCGCCCTCCATAATGGCGTTAAACTCCGCTTCCGCAGTATCCGCGTAGCCACTCGCTTTCTCTACGTCACCAGACAAATAGCTAAGCTCCGCCATCGCCTTTACCAGATTTAACGAACGCTCCTCCAACCGCTCGAAATGCACGAGAGCTTGTTCATAATCATCAACAAAAAACAGTGCGTGCCCCATCAATTCGTTGGCTAGCTGATGATTTTCATCGGCTGCTAAGACTGGCTCGAGTATCTCGATGACAGATTCGAAATCCTTATACGCAATGACTTCGAGTGCACGATCGACCTGAGATTCTATTTCTTGAGAAGAAAGAGGTTCGATGTCCTCCACCTCTGTGTCCGTTGTTTCGTTTGCTTCGGTATGGGTGATGTCGTTTGTCACCTCATTAGTTATGTCGTTTGTCACCTCATTAGTTATGTCGTTTTGTGCTTCGGCTCCGCTCGAGATCTGTTCTCGAGACTCCGATTGAAGGAGGAAAAAGCCGGTGATAACGGCTACTACGATTCCAAGTGTTAATAATACTTTTTTCATGTAAAGATCTCCTTTGCGGACTGTTATACCAACTAGTTACTCCAGGCCCTCATTCCATAAACGATATGTGCGTTCAAGTGAAGGGTATAAACTATAGTGATCTATATTGATACCTTCGATTTCTGGATGCTCTGTGAATAACTCATAATAATACTGAATTTGGTCCGTGTCCTCTGCCGCGATGTTAATCATAAAGAGCGCATATACAATCCTTACGACATCATAATGATTAAAACCATTTTCTCCAGTGATTTCTGCTTCAAGTAGCTCAAAGGCTTGCTCTCGATCGCCATGATAAAATTCGTGCCAAGCTTCTCCTATGACTGTAGCAGTTGTTCCCTCTTCACCCGTTTCTACATAGGCTTGCCACGAATACACATCCATTGCTACTTGCGCTTCTTCGATATAAAAAGGAGACTCGTTTTCATTAAAACGCTCTACGTAAGTTTGAGCCACGATTGTAGCATCTTCAAAGTTATTAGCAATCGCCATATATTCACCAAGGACCTCATACGTTTTCGCGCTTAGCGTATCTTCTTCATTCGAGTTGTTTAATGCAGTTGAAAATAGCTCCATCTGAAGCGGTGCATAAAATAGATTCATGAGTTCGTCGAGCTCACTTAGCGTCCAGTCACTTTTTGCCACATGTATAAAGCTTGGAAATTCCTCGATCCATGCACGGTGAGCGCCCTCAGGAAGGACGGAATCGTACTCCGTCGCCTCATGCGCCAGCGCCATTTCATCAGCGTAAGCCGCCGCACCTTCCAAATCATCTAATAAATAGCTCAGCTCCGCCAGCGCCTTGTACTCAAAAACACTCGGATCTGACTGACGCTCAAAGTAATCACGTGAGTCCTCAAATTCATGCAACATAAAGCTAGCGTAGCCCGCCAACATCAATGCCTCCTCATGCTCAGGGTCTGCCTCGAGCACAGCCTCCAAGTAAGGTAGCCCAAGATCGTAGCTCTGAATCGTTAGCCAAGACATCGCGTCCTCCATGGTCGCTTCAATCTCTTCTTGAGAAGAAAGCGGTTCAATGTCCTCCACCTCTGTGTCCGTTGTGTCCTTTGCTTCGGTATGGGTGGTGTCGTTTGTCACCTCATTAGTTACATCGTTTTGTGCTTCGGCTCCGCTCGAGATCTGTTCTCGAGACTCCGATTGAAGGAGGAAAAAGCCGGTGATAACGGCTAACGTGCTGACAGTAAGTAATCCTATTTTCCTCATAGAAAAGAACCCCTCTCTAAAACCAATATATAGTAAAAGTATAGCTTAATTTACGGCTGGACGATAGGGCGGATGGCGTTTTACTGGGAGAGAGTTTAGGGAATAGGAGGAGAAATGGATAAACATTCCTTAGGAGGATGATGATGAAAAACAGTCGTGTACTACTAAGTGTACTTGCTATGTCGGCATTCGTTGTCGCGTGTGGAAATATTAATGATGATTCGGATCCGGGGGAGGCGATGGTGCGTGACGCTATTGAGCGCCACGGGGAGACGGACTCGTATTATGAGAGGATTGCAACGACAATTCCGGGCGGTCATACGAGCATTTTTGCCACGTGGTACGTAGAGACAGACGATGGAATTAGTTATCGAGAAGATGCCTATTCAGGCTCGCAAGGCTTAACGCGGATGGTCATTTATGATGGTAAAGGCGTGACGGTGTATAACGACACACAAAATGCCTACTACCAGTTTGAAGAGGAGCTCCCTTACGAGGATCGCTTAGCGCAAAGCGATCTTGCCGCAGAGCTGAGTGTTCACTTAGCAACCTCTGAATTGACCCTTGCTCGAGAAACGATGGTCAATGGTCGCGCAGCAAATCACGTTGTTTTCAGCGATGAAGGCGAACGCTACGAATATTGGTTTGACCAAGAGACATCGTATCGGATTCAGGAACGTCAGGTTGGCGAAAGTGGCGATACGTTGAGAACGGTAGAGGACTATACATTGGGAATTAATTACGATGATGACGTGTTCACGTTGTCGGAGGAGTTTTTAGAAGGAGTGAGTGAGCGCAGTGGAAGGCCGGAGAATTGGAATTAGCTAGGGGGAGTGAGGTTGGGCGATTGTGGGTGAAAGTCGCGCGGTTCGGGGAGATTTTCGCGCGATGGAAGCGGAAATCTGCGCAGTCGGGCCGTCAACTTGCGCGATTAAATTGAAGTTACGCGATTGAAGGTGAAAGTCGCGCGGTTCGGTGTGATTTTTACGCAATGGAAGCGGAAATCTGCGCAGTCGAGCCGTCAACTTGCGCGATTAAAATGACGTTACGCAGTTGAGGGTGAAAGTCGCGCGATTCGGGGTGATTTTCGCGCGATGGAGGCGTGAACTCGCGCAGTAAATGGCTCAATTTGCGCGATTAAAATGACGTTACGCAGTTGAGGGTGAAAGTCGCGCGATTCGGGGTGATTTTCGCGCGATCGAAGCGAAAATGTGCGCAGTTGAACCGTCAACTTGCGCGATTAAAATGACGTTACGCAGTTGAGGGTAAAACTCGCGCGATTCGAGTAGATTTTCGCGCGATGGAGGCGGAAATCTGCGCAGTCGAGCGGTCAACTTGCGCGATTAAATTGAAGTTACGCGATTGAAGGTAAAACTCGCGCGATTCAAGCAGACTTTCACGCAATGGAAGCGAAAATCTGCGCAGTCGAGCGGTCAACTTGCGCGATTAAATTGAAGTTACGCGATTGAAGCAAAAACTCGCGCGATTCAAGCAGACTTTCACGCAATAGAAGCACAAACCCACGCAATAAGCCCCCTCAACTCGCCCCCTCCCCATCATCTCTCCCCACCATAGCAAACGTAAACCAATCCGTACATCCATTTAATTGGGATTTGTGTTACAATAAAGCAAACTCAACGAAATCGAGGTGCTCTACGTAATGTTTGTAGCTATCTTTTCTTTAATTGCCGTACCGTTCCTCGTCCTTTTCCACCAAATCGGGCATGCACTAGGAGTTGTACTAACATCAAAATCTGAGGCGCGAGTCTATCTTGGACCGGCAACAGAGCAAAATACGCGTACATTCTCCATCGGAAGAATTCACTTCCACCTGATCCTCTCATACGAAGGATCCGTCCAGTGGGACACCACGCTCACAAAAGCGCAACGAATCGTTGCATACGCGGGCGGACCACTCATGACGCTCGTCCTCACAGGACTGCTTTGGTACATCGTTACGATCACACCGGAAGGCAACTTTTGGATGAATATAGCAAACGGATTTTTCCTCATAGCAGCAGTCATGCTCATCCTAACCGCAACACCAATGGCCTACCCGCGCTGGGCCAAAGCGCGAGCATCCGACGGACTCCAAATCATTCGGGCGGTGAGAGACTGATGGCAACGCCGAATCAACCAAACAAGCCCCAGCACGCACTCGTCATCGGAGGCACCGGCATGATGGCCGAGGTCTCCCTTTGGCTTGCCCGCACCGGCTATCGCGTCACCGTCATCTGCCGCAACAAGGATCGCGCCGACACCCTCAAGCGCACCGCGCCGCCAGACACCCTGTGCACACATCTCGTCGACTATAATGATACGACCAAGCTCACCCAAACCCTTACTTCGGTGAGAAAATCTAGTGGAACCGCTGACTTAGTAGTTGCATGGATTCATTCCAATCCAGAAGCAGTCCTCCAACAGGTCGAGGACCATCTCGTTCAAGGTCAGCCATACAGGCTCGTCCATGTAGTCGGCAGCAGTTCCAACCTAGACGCCATCCGAGCAACGATAAACACACCGCCAACTTGTAGATACCAACAAGTACAGCTAGGCTTCATATTAGAAGACACCCATTCAAGATGGCTCACGCATGCAGAAATCAGTAGCGGTGTGATTAAAGCGATTAAAACTAGAGATGACGTAACTGTTGTTGGGCGCTAACACCGTGGGAGAGGAGACCGTGAATGGTGGAAAGTGATAGGCTGGATTCCACACCATATTTTTGTCGAACGAAACATGGTACGAAACAAAAATTTAGAATTTTCTATCATGGATGATTGTGGTATTATGACGGTATTATGGTAAATGCATCTTGCTAATTCGGGGGATTTGCAGTGTATTTATTAGGAAAACCTCTAGGGGGCGAGATGGAATGATATTTAATGGGACGAGTAATGCTGCGCTTAATCTGGTTGGTGCACGCATAAAAGGGCACGACGAGGAATTTGTGGTAGGGTTCCCACGTGTCGCGGTTGGAATGTGGGATGTAGAGACAGGGATGGTAGGCGTTGATGAGACAGAGGATTGTTTAATAATGGACACGGAGGATTCGGAGCGCGACCCTCATTATCTTATGGCAATGACTGTCCCCATACAGTCACAAACGGTCGAGCGTGAACGCGCATCCGAGCAGATTATCGGCGAGTATGAGGACTTTCATCGATGGATCGCAGCAACTATGAACTCTCAGGTCGAGTGCCACCGCGATGAGCTGAGCAGTCTAGAATGCTCTGAGGCCGAGGTAGAGCGGAATTACCTTCTTCGTGAGCTGGAGAAAAATAGTCGAAGTCGCTTGAACGCAGCGATGGAAATGTGGTAGCGTGAGTTAGTGACGGCTAAAATGGGACGATGGTTGAGAGAGTTTAAGGGCTTTGTTGGAGCAGAGGAGCGGTAATGACAGTTTGGGTGAAGGTAATGACAAATTGGACGAAAGTTATGACAAACCGCTAAACAATTATGACAAAATCGCCAGAAATAATGACAATCGAGCTAATAATAATGACATTTCCCAACTGAATAATGACAGATCTACATACAATAATGACTTTTCAGCAAATAATTATGACAGCCCCTCCGCTAATAACGGCAGCCGATAAATAAATCACACCGCCTACAATAACCGCCAGCGACTCCCAACGTCGCTGGCGGCTTCTTAATGCTCCGATATGAATCGGAACAATTCGGAGTAACTATATTCAGGATTATCTGTTTGCAGTTCGTTGTTCGCAATAGGATAGCCAAACGTGAGCGTTAAAAGCGTCTCTTCCTCCGCACCGTCGACAGGATAATCTGGCACAAAACCAGCAATATGGATCGATTCATCGCGTGCGCGGCGCACCGTCTCCTCGTAGCCGATCGGATTATTTAAATCAACAAACGGAAGAATGCCGGCTTCCGTGCCAACAAAGAAGATCGGAGTCTGCATGTCCGGATACATCGCCACATATTCTGGCTCAGCAGCTTCGGCGAGATGCTCCTCCATCACAAGGATACCGTCAAAATCATTCGGCGCCTCCCCATGCACATTTTCTAAGTTAACCGGCGTAAACTCCACCTGATTTTCTCGAATATCAGGCTCATCACCCACAATCCCAAAGCTCAGCGCAGGCCCGTCATAGGCATCTTCCTCCTCCGCCGAGCCACACCCAGCAAGGATCGCAGGCAAAGTCAGCACGCCAAGAGCATGAATCATTCTCATCAAATCTCAACCTTTCTTCGGAGAAAATATCGTAACACATTAAGAAAACTCATAGCCGAGTTTTCTGCCAATTAGGTGCGCGCAAAACGTCGACGTTAGACTCATGAGAATAAGTAGCGCAGGCGCAAAGCTAGTCGAAGTCTCAGGATGAAGTATTAAAAGCGCGAGCGCGCCCACAATCAGTATTATAGAAAAAACGTAAAGTGAATTTTTAAGCGAGTTCAGAGTAGCAGTAGCCATCAAGAAACCCTCCTTTGTATATATTTCTTATAACCTAAAGACAGGATAAGGAAACATATAGTTGGGAGGGTATGGTAATAAGGGATGCTTCATAACGTGGGTGAAAGGAGGTTGAAAACGCGGTGAAAATCACACCGCGTGCGCAATTAGCGTTCTGCGTACGCTTTTTCTAATTTGCGTACGCAATCCCCAACTTCCTCACAGATACGCTACTGCCGGATCGTTTGGTAGCTCTTCAATTACTAAATAGTCGAAGCGAACAACTTGGTTTTCTCCCTGGGGACTACACGCGTAGAGGCCTGCCATTACAGAAGCGTCGTCCTCACCAATCTCGAGATGGGCGATGCGGATTTGTTGCCAGTTTTCGCCGTCCCAGGATACATCTACATACACATTTTCGCCAATGCGCGACATACGATAAAAGAGCTCCGGCTCGGCGGGCGCCTCGACGTGCTGGGTTGACCAATCGGAGTAGCCGCGGTTTGTGACTACAGCACCAAGTTTACTGTGGCCTTCCTGAATGAATTCAAGTGACGCCTTCACCCACACGTCTGCAGACACGCGAATCATCAGGCCCGCTTGATCATACTTCGCGTTCGGTACCATCTTCACTCGCGTCGTCATGCGGAAGTTTTTTGAGGTCGTAATGTGGAGAAAATGTCCGTTATCCGCCTGAAAACCATAGTGCGTCTTCTGCCAGTAATCGGTCTCCTTATCCGTATATAACACGAGCTGATTAGCCACCGTATCTACCTTCCACGACGATGGTTCACTGCGCCAAGAAAAGGACTCGTGAAGCGAGTCTGTCAAAAAATGTTCCTCTAAAATAGTCATAAAAAAGCCTCCTTCTATTCATGAAAAGATTAATTCGCTTAAAAAAGATTGTTAAAGTGCTTAATTAAGAGGCGAAGAAAAGGGTAAAAACGTTACCTTAAAGGTGAATCTACACCTAAACTTAGAACATTTAATCCTCAAGTTAAAGACTTATCAACCATTCCTTGTAGCCGTTATCGTAAATTTATACTCATCACTCTTAAAGTATAGCTCCGTATACTCAAACACCGTCTCATCAGTAAACATCGACGATAGCTCAACTTTTAAAATGGGAAGGCCCTCCTCCAATCTTAGGAGCTCGCGGATCGACTCGGACGGCATGATTGGAAGCACCTGCTGGTGGCTACTGCTGATTTTGAATCCCTTCTTTTTCTCTATATAATCGTATTTTGAGCCAAGCATGATTTCATAAGATAGATCAGGGAAGAGGCTAACAGGTAAATATGTGTCTTCAACAACTAGTGGAATATCATCAACAAGGCGCAGTCGTCGAATAAAAAAAACATGCTCGTCTTCAGACAAATTTAATATATGTTGAATGAAGTCCGGTGGTTCTTGCATGGAAAAGGTAATGATTTTTGACTTCGTCTTTTTAGAGAGCTCCCCCATTTCCTCGGTAAAACCCTTCAAACGGTAAATATCATGTGACACCATTCGCTCACTTACATATGTCCCGCTTCCTTGTACTTTATATAATAAGTTCTCGTCAACTAGTGTCTTGATTGCCTGTCTTACAGTTACACGACTTGCGTTAAATGTCTCGCACAACGAGGCTTCGGTGGGAATCGACATACCTTCTTTCCAGTTTCCTTGAATGATTTCTTGTTTCATTTTGTTTGCAATTTGTTTGTATAATGGGCCCACTCGCTACACCTCCTAAACGTTTGTATGCCTATATTCTACTAAAATATTAGAAAACTGCAAACGTTTCCTTGACATGAAATCTATATTGTATTAAATTTGTATTATACAAATAAGACATAAATAAAAGGGTGATAATCATGAAAAAGCAAAATCTAGTTATTGTCGGCGGTGGAAGCACATATACCATCGGGATGATCATGAGCTTGATTGAAGAGAAGCGTCATCTACCATTAAACAACGTTGTATTTTATGACACGAATGAAGAGCGCCAAAGTCAAATCGCTCAGGCTGCGGAAGTGATTTTACGTGAGAAATACCCAGAACTAAACTCATTTAGAGCGACAACAAATAAAGAAGATGCATTCAAGGACGCAGATGTGGTTTTCGTCCAAATAAGAACGGGCGGATTAGCAATGCGTGAGCAAGACGAGAAGATTCCGCTGAAGCACGGGGTCGTTGGCCAGGAGACGTGTGGACCGGGTGGTATGGCTTACGGGCTACGCTCGATCGGAGATATGATTACGCTAATTAACGATATTCGTTACTACGCGCCGGACGCCTGGATTTTGAACTACACGAATCCTGCGGCGATTGTGGCGGAAGCGTTACGTCGCGAGTTCCCGGACGATAAACGTCTATTAAACATTTGCGATATGCCGGCTGCGATTATGGTGAGCTACGCGAAGATGCTGAACCGTGAGATTTGGGATTTAGTGCCGGAATACTTCGGACTTAACCACTTTGGTTGGTTTACAAATATCTTTGATAAAGAAGGAAATAAGTTAACCGATGAACTGAAGCAGGCCATTACGCAAAAAGGTTTCCTCCCAGAGGACTCGGAGATTGCGAACGATCCGTCTTGGATCAACACGTTTAAACAGGTCGAGAAGATGCTAAATGATTTCCCGGATTACCTGCCAAACACGTACCTCCAGTACTACCTCTACCCGGAGGACATGGTCAATAAGGAGTCTGTCGACAACACTCGTGCGCGTCAGGTGATTAACGGTCGCGAGAAGCGTGTGCACGGGCTTGCTGATCAGATTGCGGCGAATAATTCGACAGAAGGCGTGGAGCTTGAAGTCGATATTCACGGATGTTACATGATTCGCGTTGCCGCATCACTTCTCTATAACAACCGCGAGACATTCATTGTTATTACAGAAAACAATGGGGCAATCTCCAACATTCAGGACGATGCGATGGTAGAGGTGCCGGCTGTACTAACGAGTGACGGACCAAAGCCATTAGCTGTTGGACAGATTCCAACGTTTGAAAAAGGCTTAATGGAAGGGCAGTTAGCCTTTGAGAAGCTTGTGGTAGACGGTTGGTACGAGAAGAGCTATCAAAAGCTCCTTCAAGCATTAACGTTAAATCGAACGGTTGTTGATGCACCGAAGGCACGTGCGATATTAGACGATTTAATCGAAGCAAACGCAGGCTACTGGCCAGAGCTTAAAAGACAAGTGGCTGCTTTACAGGCATAGGGAGCAGAAGGCAGGAGTACGCTCCTGCCTTTCTAAAAAAGATAGATGATAGCGCTTTAAAAATGGAGGGGAAACAGCGATGAATTTTGCATTACTTCAGAAGTTTGGTAAGTCATTGATGGTACCTGTCGCCTTGCTCCCGGCAGCTGGTATTCTGCTCGGTATTGGAGCTGCTTTAACAGGACCGCTAGCTGACTTTATTCCTGCACTTCAGGGAGATACAGCAACGGCGATTGGATCTGGGATGTCTGCAATTGGTCTTAGTATTTTTGAAAACTTGCCCGTTATTTTTGCAGTTGGTGTCGCCATAGGATTGACCGGCGGGTCTGGTATTGCAGCACTCGCGGCTTTACTTGGTTATATCATTATGAATCAAACGATTTCACTCGTCTTAGGCTTAACCCCTGAAATGGCTGCTGACGCTGGTGAGTACGGCATGGCATTAGGTATTCCGACGCTTGAAACAGGCGTGCTTGGTGGTATTATTGTTGGTTTAGTTGCCGTATTTGTTTATAACAAATTTAGACGATTCCAGCCACCTGAAGTCTTAGGATTCTTTGCTGGTGATCGATCCGTAGGTATTGTGATGGTATTTGTATCTATTATACTTGCGTTTGCTGTCATGCTTGTTTGGCCCCCAATTCAAACAGGAATTGACGCAATGGCAAATGTAATAGCTTCAGATTCTACGAACCCGATGTACGTTGGGCTTTACGGGTTTTTAGAGCGAGTCTTAATTCCAACAGGACTCCATCATATTTGGTACGCACCTTTCCTATGGACGTCACTTGGTGGTACGCAAGAAGTAGCCGGTCAGCTTGTTTCAGGTGACCAGTATATTTTCTTAGCGCAGATTGCTGAAGGTGTTGACGTTACAGCAGGTCGCTTTATGGCTGGTAAATTCCCAGTTATCATGTTTGGTCTGTTAGGTGCTGCGCTTGCTATGTACCGTGCAGCCGATAAGAAAAACCGTCCAGTTGTAAAAGGAATGCTTATCGCAGCTGCTGGTACGGCATTCTTAACTGGAATTACTGAGCCAATTGAGTTCACGTTCCTATTTGTTGCGCCACTTCTATTCGTAATTCACGCAGTACTTGCTGGTATTAGCTTTGCTGTAACATATATGTTAGACGTCCAGCTCGGTTGGGCTGGTGGCTCCGGATTCATTGACTTTATTTTAGTCAACGCAATTCCTGGAACGAACAACTGGTGGATGAACCTTGTACTCGGCGCGATCTTCTTCGTCATCTACTACGTGATTTTCTCCTATTCAATCAAGAAGTGGGATCTTGCCACACCAGGCCGCGGTGGTCAGGAGAACAAGCTCTTTACGCGTAGCGATTTTAATGAAAAGAAGGAAAAAGGCGCGAACAAGAGTGGTGGCTATCAGGAAACAGCAGCGGAGATTTTAGAGGCACTCGGAGGCGAAGAGAATATTGACTACGTCGACGCATGCTTCACGCGACTTCGCGTAACGGTAAACGATCCGAAAGAGATCGACGAGCCTCGTTTGAAGGAACTTGGTGCAGCCGGCGTAATGAAGTACGATAAGAACATCCAAGCTGTGTTTGGTGGTAAGTCGGATCTGTATAAAAATGAGATTAATGATTTGTTAGAGAAGAAGGAAGCGTAGTTTAGTTTTTGGTGGCGCCCTCGTGTGATGCGGGGGTGCTTTTTGTGTGTGGTGATTTTTAGGGAAGGAAAAGACCATGATCAAGGTCAAGGTCAAGGTCAAGGTCAAGTGCGGTCACCTTCGAAGCCCCTGCGCTATGGGGCGTCTTTCCTGAGGCGCTAGTTCAACTATTTTGCCCGTCCAGGGGACGTGCAAAAGGATTTTCACCTACGCGAGTTCCCCTCTAGGAGTCCGCCCCGTCGCTTCGAGGCACCTGCGGCTACGGTTAATACATGATGCTTCGTCCTTCATTTTTTGTTTAACGTACGAGGCGGACGGGCGTTGCCTCGCTTTTTTGGACAAGGTGGTGAGGGGTGCTAAATTCGGAGGCGGTCGTGCTAAATTCAGATGATGTTGTGCTAAAAAGCAACGATTTTGTGCAAAATTGTAAATGGATTAGGTGGTGGGCGTGCATGTGAGGTGGACTGTCTTTATTGAGAGGACGAATTAGGTAGGTTGAGATAGATAAGGTTACTACAGTGCCAGATGTTGCCACGTGCGGGGCTTTGTAGCATGGCAGTTGGGCAACTTAACATTCTTTTTATTGATAGTTGAGCGCACCTCGAATTTGTTCAAAGTGATGAAGATCGTGTTTGGCTAAGCCATTTAGATAGGTAAAGAGGGTTAGCTCTGTTTCTCCGATATAAAAGGTTTGTTGCCACTTGTCATCGGGGATGCTCTGTACGTCTGCTATTAAAGTTTGACGGGATGTGACAAAGACTTCGATTATCTCTTGTTTAGAAACGACTCTTGCTTTAGCGGCAGCTTTTTCGTTAACTTCGTTTGCAAGAGGTCCTTTTGGTAAAGCGCCTGTAGTGAATAAGAACGGAAGTCGTTTCGTTGTAACGAATTCATCCCATGGAATGAGGTGAGCTAATACTTCTGCTACTGTCCATTTTTCTGGTGCAACAGGTTTACGCCAAGATTGCTCGGAGACAGATTGGAGTGATTGTACAAAGCGTATGGAGCTTTCATAATGCTGTAAAAGCTGTTGTTTTTTCAAATTCATAGTGGGGGCCTCCTTAAAAACGTTATCCTTATCATAGCATGAGTTTCGACTAGATATCACGTCCAAAAATGCTTTATAATGTAAATTAATAAGAGGGGGGATGCACATGGAGCGGATTGCTATTGTAGGCTCAGGAGGCGCTGGTAAATCCACGTTCGCGCGCCGTTTAGGGAGGGCGATAGGGCTTGAGGTCGTGCATTTGGACACGCTGATGTGGCGACCGAATTGGGAGCTTGTGTCGCGAGAGGAGCAAAAACAGATTCAGCTAGAGCTACTCGCTTCGCCAGATGGGTGGATTATCGACGGAAACTATGGGTTCACGATGGAGCTCCGTCTTCAAGCAGCTGACACTATTATTTTTCTCGACCTGCCGCGCTGGCTCTGCATGACTCGCATCGTCAAGCGACGTATTCACTACCACAATCGCTCGCGGCCGGACATGCGCGAGGGCAATAAAGAACAGCTTACGCTTGAATTCCTAAGATTTGTTTGGGGATTTAAGAAAAACAAACGACCGCAAATTAAAGGGCGGTTGCAGAAGCTTGAGAATGAAAAGCGAGTGGTTATTTTGCATTCGAGACGTGAGGTAGAAGCGTTTTTGAGAGGAGTGGAAGGGGCTTGATAAAGGGGATCAATCATCTGTTGTTTTCTGTGAAGAATCTTGAAGAGTCGGTACGATTTTATGAGCAAGTCTTTGACGCAAAGCTGCTCGTAAAGGGGCGGACGACTGCGTATTTTGATGTGAACGGGCTGTGGCTGGCGCTAAATGAGGAGCCAAGGATTCCGCGAACGGAGATTCACAAGTCGTATACGCACACGGCGTTCTCCGTAGAGGAAGCGGACTTTGATCAGCTATATCAAAAGCTTGAATCGCTAGGTGTGAACATATTGGATTCACGACCACGCGATGAGCGCGATAAAAAATCGGTCTACTTTACAGATTTGGACGGGCACAAGTTTGAGTTCCACACCGGGACGTTGCAGGATCGGCTCGAGTATTATAAGCAGGATAAGCCACATATGGCGTTTTATGATGACGAGGAGGAGAGCGAGAGATGAAATCATTATTCCTCTATAATTGGCAGGTAAGAGAGGAGTGGTTTGCGCTATGCGAGCAATTGCCATGCGAGGAGCTCCTCAAACACCGTACAGGCGGAGTAGGAAGCATTTTAGCAACACTCATACATATAATTGACGTCGAATACAGCTGGTTTTGCGCAATTCACGACAAAGAGGATCGACCAATCGAAGCCTCTAGCTTCCAAACAATCGAAGCAGTAAAAGCTCTATCCGACAGCCTTCAGTCTGAGCTTCAATCCTATTTACATGACGATATGGACCGAGAGTCGCAGCACTTAGTAGACGTTCCTTGGGATAACGCCATGTATTCACGAAGTGCGATCTACGCTCACCTAATCGCCCACGAGATCCACCATATCGGACAACTCTCTGTCTGGGCGCGGGAGGCACAATTAGAGCCAGTCTCTGCGGGGTTTGTTGGGAGGAAACTAGGGTGAGAGCTCCATATTTAGTTATGCTTAAAGAAGCAATTCAACTCTTTCTTTATAATCACTCACCATCTAACGATATTTATTACACTGATAATATCGTTACGTATACGAATTACTATAATTACAGTATACTGTATAGGAAGAGGTGATTAAGGTGAAGCAGCCACATAAACTACCGATGCTACCATTAACATTTGATTCGGAGACGGAGCTACTTTTCTATAAAAAGGTCGTTCACGCAACGGCGGAAATTGAGAAGCTTAAGCAAAAATTGCATTATTCACTTGTTAATGAATCATTTATCCAGCTCATGACCCTGCAGGAATCGGTGCAATCTACTAGAATAGAGGGTACTCAAGTAACGTTTAGTGAAATGCTTGAAGATAAAGTGGAACAATCTATGAATTCGGAGCGCGTTGAGGTGCGGAATTATCAAGCTGCATTAGAAATGGGAGTAGATTTAGTAAGTGCAGGAAATCCAATCACCGAACGACTTATCCGGCAATTGCATGAGATGTTAATGAAGGATGCTAGAGGTTCTACTGCAGCGTCTGGTTCCTATAGAAAAATACAGAACTTCATTGGACCTACTAAACACTTAAAAGATGCTACGTACATTCCACCTGAGCCTCAAGAGGTAAATGCGTTAATGGCAAATTTAGAGCGTGAAATCAATGGTCACCCTTATATAAATATAAAAGATGATATACATCCACTAATTAAGGCTGGTATTATTCATGCTCAGTTTGAATCTATCCATCCGTTCCTAGATGGAAATGGACGCCTTGGGAGAATTTTAATTGTGCTTTACTTGTTAAAAGAGGAAGTAATAGACTCTCCTTTATTTTTCTTAAGTGAAGAATTAGAGAAAGAGAAATTTAAATACTATGCCATGCTAAATGGTATTCGGTTAGATCCGCCTGACTGGAAGAGTTGGCTCCTGTTTTTCCTACAAGCAGCTGAAAAAATGGCATCTAGGCAATACAGTAAACTAGACGCAGCTGAGGAGTTATATAATAGCGGCAAGAATGAACTCGTCAAGGACTCGCATAAACAAATCTGGGGCGCTATGTTTAAAAGACCTATTGCTAATGTTGAGCAATTGTCTGAAGGGACGGGACTTGCCTTATCAACTGTGCGTAAGGCCCTGCGTGAATTAGTAGACCGCAGAATGATTTACGAAGACGACCGCAAGCGCTACAAACGATTCTATCATTATGATCTCATTTCAATTTTAAATGACCGCTAATTGAAGAAAATTGCTGAATAGAAACTTCAGAGATGAAGTAATCATTTAAAAGGGGCTAGTTACGTAAATGAAAAAACACAGAGATAAAAAGGTGAAGGTGGACATAGCAGCTCGCGTGATATTTGATAAAGAATCCCCGGCAGAAGTAGGCAAAGAAATCGGTGTATCAGAGAAGGTAATTTTAAAGTGGGTTCAAGAATTTCGAGATGGAGTCCAAGCCGCGGGAAAAGCAGATCTAGAGTACGATAGTGAGATGAAAAAAATCCGCGCTCAAGAAAAAGAGATCGCTAGATTAAGAGAAGAAAATGAAATCTTGAAGAAGTTTAACGAGTTTGTGGAGAAGCGGAATGAAAAATGACGTCCTTATTAGCCATGCGAGAGGTAGCAACTTCATTACGCTACCTCTTTTACCTGTGAGTAAAACGAAACACCATCTGGACACGCAACCTTCGTCTTTTTAAACAGAATGGCTCTTCATTCACATAAATCTCTCACCTTACTAAACGTCTAATCACGATCAGCATGCCTAAAAATACTTATTACACGCCGAACAGTATACTGGGTCCGCACGTTTCACCCTGCTTTTACACGAGGGACACTCCACAAACGAGCTCTTCTCATGCCCCAAACTGCTCGCGCCTCTCGTAAACACCCGATTCATCAAAAACAACGACTTGAACTCATACTTCATCCCCAAATATATCGCCAGCGCCAAAATGATCAGTCCAACCCAAAGCATTACCCATCATCTCCAATCTTTTTGATAGAAAATAGAGTCGACATCATTATTAAGTAACCCACATTCCTTTATAGGGAAAAAGGTGAAACTAACTATCTTTTAACAAACATTCTATAGTTTTACTAACCCTCTTTCCCATCATTAAAACCATAAAAATTCCAATTGCTAACAGCCATGCTACTCAAAACGGATAATCACCAAGCAAAAGCGGATAATCGAGCCCCGTTTCCGGATAATCACCGGGTAAAAACGGATAATCGAGGACAATTTTCGGATAATCACCGGGTAAAAGTGGATAATGGAGGCCTGTTTTCGGATAATCACCGGGCAAAAACGGATAATCGAGCCCCGTTTTCGGATAATCAAAACCCGCCCTCCCGGACCGCACCAAAATACGCTACACTTAACCGTATACATAATGCGCCGTGCAAAAGACTATTTTACCCAACTGCCAGCCACTAAAAGGAGGACCAATATGACAGCGCCAGCAGCCACCACACCAGCACCACCAACTGTCCCACCTAAACGACCACGCCGCCGCATCTCCCTGCGCGCCGGGCTTATTTTACTCGTCGTCTTTGTCGTCGGCATCTCGCTACTACTTACTGACCTACTCATCAACCAGTTTGTTGGCGACAACATTTTGGCCGAACAGGAGCGGAAGGGACAGACGCTCGCGCAGATTGTGGCGCAGGAGGAGCGCGTGATTGAGGGACTGCAACAAGGTGACGTCGACACGATTCAAGCATACGCCGAGCGCGTGCGCGAGACGTCTGGCGTGTTGTTTGTCGTCGTCATGGATATGAATTCAACTCGATTTTCTCACCCTACAGTGGAGCTCATCGGGGAGACGTTCGTCGGCGGAGACGAAGGGCCCGCGCTACGCGGCGAAACATACAGCTCCCAGGCCGAGGGAACGCTCACTGTCTCCTTGAGATCGTTCGCGCCAATCTATGCGCCAACCGGCGAACAAATAGGTGCTGTGTCCGTCGGAGACTCCATGGAGTTCATTGAGGAGCAGCTCACCGCGAACCACCTCATCATCTTAACAAGCTCGCTCGTCGGACTCGCCGTTGGCATCACCGGCGCCGTGCTCATCGCGTCGTACGTGCGCCGCATCCTCCACGGACAGGAGCCACGCGACATTGCTCGCACCTTTGAGGAACGCAACCGCATGCTCGAATCCGTGCGCGAAGGCATCATCGCCGTCGACCACGCCGGCACCATCACGCTCGTCAACGAAGCCGCCCGCACGCTCTTCACCCGCGCCGGAATCGACGCCGAGCCAGTCGGCATGAAGGCCGTCGACCTCTTACCTGAGACCGGACTTTTTCGCGTGATAGAAACCGGGGAGGCGGAGCTCGACCAAGAGATGCAACTGAACCAGCTGACGTTACTGATCAACCGGGTGCCACTCGTCTTAGGGAACGAGATCGTAGGTGCGATCTCCACTTTTCGGGATAAGACAGAGGTGAACGCACTTGCGGAGCAACTAACCGGGGTCAAGCTTTACAGCGAAGCGCTCCGAGCGCAGTCGCACGAAATGAAGAACAAGCTCCACGTCATAACAGGCATGCTCCACAATGAATCATATGAGGAGCTCCGCGACTACGTAAGCGAGCTCACGAAGCTCGAGCAACCGAATGGAGAAGTCGGTCTTCAAGCATTTAAAGACCCTGTATTAGTAGGATTTATGCACGGGAAATATAGCTATATGAGAGAGAAGCAGGTCGACTTCCACGTACGCTGTGAAACAGAGATACCGATTCCGAAGGATCGCGCGCTGAACCACGCCTTCATTACAATCGCAGGGAATCTGATTGATAACGCGGCAGAGGCTGTTTACAATCAAGAGGTGCGTAGCGTGTCTACCCTTGTTTCTCACAAAAATAGGGAGCTTATGATTCAGATCTCGGATAACGGGCCTGGGCTCTCGGATGAGGTGCAGGAGCGGCTGTTTGAGAAGGGGTTCTCGACGAAGGGCGCGGATCGTGGCTATGGGATGCATCTGGTGCTGTCGACGATTCAGGCGCTTGGCGGGACGATTACGATTGATACGAGTCGCGGGCGTGGGACGACGATGACGGCGACGATTCCATACGAGGAGGAGGATGAGGCATGATTCATGTGTTAATTTTAGATGATGATCCGATGGTGGCGAGGCTAAACGAGATGTACGTGCAAAAGGTCGACGGATTTGCGTCGGTCGGCGTGGCGCATTCGTTCAAGGAGGCATCGCGCGTGCTCGCGGACAAGCGCGTCGACCTACTCCTTTTAGACATCTACATCGGGACAGAAAATGGATTGGCGCTCTTACAACAATTGCGGACAGAGAGCGAATGGGATGGGGACGTAATCCTCATCACGGCGGCGTCTGATATGGCATCGGTGAAGCGAGCAATGCATTTAGGAGCGGTGGACTATATTATGAAGCCGTTTGACTTCGATCGATTTCAGGAGGCGTTGTACAAACATAAGCAACGTAAGCGCATGTACGACGAGCACGAAGAAATTGATCAAGCGCGTCTAGACGATGAGTGGTTCCCCCAGTCCAAAGACGACATGCGCGAGGAGCTACCAAAAGGCTTATCTGACACGACGCTGTTGCGTGTGATTGAAGGCGTTGTGGCGCTAGACGCATCGTCTTTCTCAACAGAGGAGGTCGCGGAGAAGATTGCGATCTCGCGGGTAACGGTACGGAAGTATTTGAAGTATTTAGCGGAGGAAGGCTACATCAGCGAGAGGCTGACGTATGGGAGTGTCGGCAGGCCGCAGCATTTGTTTTTGGTGGATGAGGAGCAGGTGGAGCGGTTGCGTTTGAGGGTTAAGTTCAAGTGATAAGTTCAAAGGCAGAATCTTCGATTCTCCTACGCTCCCGGCTGGCGCTTTCCTGAGGTGCTTGCTCAACTATTTTGCCCGTCCAGAGGCCGTGCAAAAGGATTTTCGCTGCGCGAAAAGGCTCCTCTAGGAGACACCAGCCTTCGCTCCGGAGAATCGAAGGTAACGGTTCTTTACTAGCACGAACACTTTTTTAATTACATTACTAGGCGAAAGGGCGTTGCCTAGCTTTAAGAGCACCTCTTGCTCACGGTACATAAATCTCGTATATGGTACATAAACTTCCCATAGCGTACATTTAGTAGATTAATTGGCGCTCAACGTACATTTATTCTGAATACGGTACATTTATTTTTTATACGGTACATAAAACTTGAGTACGGTACATTAATCTCAAATCCGGTACATAAAAATCTCAATTGCCAAACTGCCACTTATCTAAAACCATATATTTAAACAAAGAAGGGCTTTCCCACAAGAGGAAGGCTCTTTTCTTATGCTCTTTTTAAATCAAACGAAGAGCTGGCAGACCCGGAGGACATTCGGAGACAATCCATAGGGGAAAGAGGTTTTTGAGATCCCACAGGAGGCGCTTAGGAGGAGACGACAGTCGACTCCTGCCGACGAGGAAGCTCAAAGGCCGGCCCTATGGATGTCGTAGAGTGTTCGGAGGGCTGACGGCTTGAAGAGCAGATTTAAACAAGTTAGCCCTTAATCAATCTAGCCCGAAGGGCTGCTCTTGAAAATAGTTGGCACTTAATAAATATAGCTCGGAGAGCTAAGGCACTTAACTAGTTAGCACTTGATTAAATTAGTAAAACTGCTTTTTTTATTTACAAAACACATTCTTAATTTTCATTAACTAGTCACCCTCTTTGCAATCGGTTACAGTTAGGTCAATCACAAACTGAAAGCGGTTTCTTAGGAGGAATTTAGATATGGCAATAGATCGATACGAAAGCAGAGCAGTAAAACTACACGAACAACTCAAAGGAAAGATAGAAGTCACAAACCGAGTCGAGATTCGGAACGAAGAGGATTTGAGTCTCGTTTACACACCAGGAGTTGCAGAAGTATGTAAGGCAATCGAGGCGGAGCCAGAGCGCATGAACGACCTCACAGCGCGCGGTAGCATGATCGGCGTCATCACTGACGGCACAGCAGTCCTCGGACTCGGCGACATCGGCCCGAAGGCAGCCATGCCCGTCATGGAAGGCAAATGCATGCTCTTCAAAGCCTTCAGCGGACTCAACGCCTTTCCGATCTGCCTAGACGAAAAGGATCCCGAAAAGTTAATCAGCATCATCAAAGCCATGGCCCCTACGTTCGCTGGGATAAATCTAGAGGACATCTCTGCACCACGATGCTTTGAGATTGAAGCAAGACTAAAACGAGAGCTAGATATCCCAGTGTTTCACGATGATCAGCATGGTACAGCGATCGTCGTTCTTGCAGGACTAATCAATGCGCTAAAGCTCACAGGACGCACGCGTGAGAAGACGAAGATTGTTATTAACGGAGCCGGCGCTGCTGGTATCTCTATCGCAAGACTACTGCTGAGCGCAGGCTTTACCGATATTACGCTTGTTAGTTTAGAAGGAATCGTCGCAGAAGGTGAAGAGTGGTTGAACAGTAGCCAAAAAGAAATGGCTATCTGGACGAATGTCGATAACAAGCGCGGAACACTCAATGACGTGATTGAAGGAGCAGATGTCTTTATTGGCGTATCCGGTCCAAACGCGCTTCGTCCTATGCAGGTGAAGCGGATGGCAGAGCGAGCGATCGTCTTCGCTCTCGCGAATCCGGTCCCAGAAATCTATCCAAATGATGCCCTTCGTGCAGGTGCCGAAGTTGTGGCAACTGGTCGCTCCGATTTCCCCAACCAAGTCAATAATCTCCTGGCATTCCCGGGAATCTTTAAGGGCGCAATACGCTCAGGGGCAACGGATATCACGGTCGATATGAAGCTTGCGGCAGCGGAAGCAATCGCGTCACTCATCACGGATGACGAGCTTGCGGCGTGGTATATTATCCCTGGATCATTGGAGCAGAAGGTAGCGGATGTCGTGGCAGACGCGGTGGAAGCGGAAGTACACAAATACGAAGGAGGAATGAAGGATGGAAGCAGCTAAAAAGCACGAGGAGCGTAAGTTTGAGGTAGCCCCAGAGCCTGAGGTAAAGCAGGAAGAAAAGAAGGGGAAGGTGTCCGTCTTTCATATTCCCCTTCCCGTGTTTGGAATTGTGCTTGCGTTAACGATCGCGTCGATCTTCACAGAGACGCTCCCAACAGGAATGATCGGTAGCTTACTTGTCATGATGGTATTAGGTGAAGCGCTCGGCTGGATCGGTGATCGTACACCGATCGTCAAAGGTTACCTTGGTGGTGGCGCGATCGTCGCCATCTTCGGATCAGCGTACCTTGTGTACAGCGGAATTCTACCACAGCCGGTTGTCGAGCAGGTTGACGGATTCATGACAACGGGCGGCTTCTTAGATTTTTATATTGCAGCCCTTATTACAGGTAGTATTCTCGGCATGAACTCTCAAATGCTCGTTAAAATCGGACTTCGCTACTTCGCCCCAATCTTCGGTGCGATTATCGGAGCGGCTTTACTAGCAGCACTGATTGGTCAACTAGTTGGCTTCTCGATTCAGGATGCTGTCTTAGTTATCACGCTTCCAATTATGGGGGGCGGAATGGGAGCAGGTGCTGTCCCAATGGCACAGATCTACTCCGATTTCCTCGGTCAGCCAGCGAGCTATTATATCTCGATCTTAGTACCAGCCTTAGCGCTCGGTAACGTGTTTGCGATCGTCTTCGCGAGCATGCTCGATAAGCTAGGCAAGCGCGTCCCATCCTTGTCTGGTAATGGCGTCTTAATGGATGGCTTTGAGGAAACAAAGACGACGTCTACGTTTAATTTGCAAAAGCTTGGCGTTGGTGTGTTAGCGGCACTACTATTCTTTACACTCGGACACTTAATCGGTGCTGTTGTTCCCATTCACCCGTATGCGATCATGATCATTCTTGTTGCAGCGGTGAAAATTATGAATCTCATTCCTGAATCTATTGTCGAAGGCGCAAGCCAGTGGTACCAATTTGTTGCAAAAGCGTTTACGCTCGCACTTCTATTCGGTATCGGCGTAGCGTACACGGATCTTGGAGCGGTGCTAAACGCATTAACACTTCAATATGTATTGATCGTCTTTGCAGTAGTAGCAGGTGCGATGATTGGTGCAGGTGTCATCGGTCGTCTAGTTGGTTTCTATCCAATTGAATCTAGTATTACGGCAGGGCTATGTATGGCAAACATGGGTGGTACAGGTGACGTAGCCGTACTATCTGCAGCTAAGCGTATGCAGTTGATGCCTTTCGCACAGATTGCTTCTCGTTTAGGTGGGGCGGTTATCCTGTTGATTGCGGGACTGCTGATTACGTTGTTTTAGATAAGAGCTAACTAGTTTTAAGAGCAGCCCTTTGGGCTTAATTGATTAAGTGCAAACTAAACTAGTGCCTAGCTCTCCGAGCTAGATTGATTAAGTGCAAACTAGTTTAAATCTGCTCTCCGAGCTGTCAGCCCTCCGGACACTCTACGACATCCATAGAGCCGGTCTTTGAGCTTCCTCGTCAGCAGGAGTCGA
The DNA here is from genome assembly GCF_006965545.2 of Paenalkalicoccus suaedae. Taxonomy (NCBI): domain Bacteria; kingdom Bacillati; phylum Bacillota; class Bacilli; order Caryophanales; family Bacillaceae; genus Paenalkalicoccus; species Paenalkalicoccus suaedae. Next base: position 3,207,707 of record NZ_CP041372.2, on the reverse strand, counting down.
CTATCGTCTCCTCCTAATCGCCTCCTGCGGGATTTCAAAAACCTCTTTCCCCTATGGATTGTCTCCGAATGTCCTCCGGGTCGGTAAGCTTGCTCTTGATTTAAAAAGTGAATAAGATTAGGGTCTTTCCAATATGGAGAGGCTCTTTTCTTATGGTTTTATGGATTAAGTTAAGTGGCTTTTAGGTAACTGAGGCTTTTATGTACCGTGTGGAGAGAGAATGTACCTTATAGAAAATTTATGTACCGTATGAAAGAAGAATGCACCGTATACCAGATTTTATGTACAGTTAGTAAGTTTGACACCAGATTCTTCTAAAGTTTTCTTAAAGCTAGGGCCTGATCCTGCTAATGTCGGAAGGTCTTCGGAGAGCTGACTCCTTGACTAAGAAAAGCGTTAAGTGGGAGCGTAAGAGAACCGAAGATTCAAAGTATTATATAAGACATTAATCATATATATCCTATTAGTATCACAATATAATAGTTCTAAATTCACATAAAATTAATAAAAAAAGCTAGACTTTAATACTATTACTCCCTATAATCAATGTGAATAACTCATAGGAGGAAACATGTGGATGAACATATTTAAGGGTTGGAGTATCGGTTCGAAACTGACTGGTATTGTCAGTACTATTTTACTTATTGTTGCTATCACGATTGGGGCTGTCACTTTCTTTCAAGTTTCAGAAGGAGTCAAAGAAACGGCTGTGCAAAAAGCTAGAACGGATTTGGATTTAACATATGCCTATATGGACGCGCGGTATCCAGGAGGTTGGGAGTATAGCGATGGACAACTGACGAAAGGTGATGTCGTGATTAATGATAACTTTGACATCGTCGATGATATAGCAGGCTTAACAGACGGGCTTGTCACTATTTTTGCAATGGATACACGTGTTGCAACGAACGTGCAAGTGGATGGGGGGCGTGCTGTCGGAACGCAGGTGTCTGACTCTGTTAACCAAACCGTTCTCCAAAATGGAGAAAATTATTATGGGGAGGCAGATGTAGCAGGCAGTCTGATTCAGTCGGCTTATCGTCCTATATTAAATGCAGATAACGATATAATTGGAATATGGTTCGTTGGAGCGACACAGGAATACGTCGATAGCGTCATTTCATCTATGATTACAACATTTGCGATTGCGTTACTTATTATCACAATTCTTGGTGTTGTAACGGCTTATCTGTTTGGCAAGCGAATTAAAAAGCGTCTTTTAACTGTCGCACAGGCTATGCAGGCAGTTGGTGCCGGAGATTTTACCGTTTCGATCGCAACTTCAGCGAACGACGAGATCGGATCACTTCAAAGCGGCTATGAGAAAATGCGTTCGAATCTCCAAGCACTTTTATCACGTGTGAATGAATCTTCTGATGAAGTATTAGCATCATCAACCGAGCTTTCAGCTTCTTCGGATGAAACAACAAAAGCCACTGAGCATATTACCGAATCCATTCAACAAATTGCGGAATATGCAGACGAGCAAGTGAACAGTATGGAGAATATGGAACAAGCTGTAGCTAGCTTACAGCAAGGTTTTTCTAACATTACAACTAATGTTTTTCAAGCAGATGAGACATCGGTGCGATTAAACGAATATGCAACGGACGGAGAGAAAAACATCGAGGAAGGCGTCTCGAAAATTCGTGAAATTGACAAGCGTGCAAGCGACTTAGACGTACGACTGACGTCTCTAGTAGATAAGGCAGCAGAAATTGGGGAAGTGTTGAGCCTTATCACAGCAATCTCTGAGCAAACGAATCTGCTTGCGTTGAACGCAGCAATCGAAGCAGCGCGGGCTGGCGAGCAAGGAAAAGGATTTGCCGTGGTCGCTGATGAAGTCCGCAAGTTAGCGGAACAATCAGGTCAGTCTGTGGATGAAGTTGCAGGGAAATTAAAAGACATCCAAGTCGAAGCTAATCAAGCAAAGCAAGAGATGGATGCGAATAATCAGGCCATCTCAGAGGGGATCACAACGATTGACCATGCTCGCTCCACGTTCGGTGATATTCGTGAGCAAGTAACGACAATGATCACTCAATTCGACTCTCTCAAAAGTGCGACACAGGAGATGGATGCGTCACGAGCACAACTGCTCGAAACGTTGGCAACATCCAAGTCGTTGTCACAAACAACGGCTAAATCCTCTGAATCTATTGCTGCTGCAACGGAAGAGCAGCTAGCTTCGATGGAAGAAGTATCGTCGTCATCGGAAATGCTGAGCACGCTTGCTGATGAGTTAAAGCAAGAGGTGACGAAGTTTACTATTTAGGTGTGGTTTGTTTCAGCTCTATGAGCTAAGTTGATAAAGAGCTAACTAGCTACGTTCAAGTGCTTCAGCTCTCTGAGCTTTAGTTGCTTAAGTGCTAACTATTTTAAGAGCAGCCCTTCGGGCTAGGTTGATTAAGTACTAACTAGTTTAAATCTGCACTTCGAGCTGTCAGCCCTCCGGACACTCTACGACATCCATAGGGCCGGTCTTTGAGCTTCCTCGCCCTGCAGGGCGCGGCTGCCGCCTTCCCCTATGCGCCTCCTGTGGGATCTCAAAAACCTCTTTCCCCTATGGATTGTCTCCGAATGTCCTCCGGGTCTGCCAGCTCTGCGTTTGATTTAAAGAGTTCATAGAAAAGAGCCTTCCTCAATGGGAAAGCTCTTCTTTGTTTGAAAAGATTGTTTTAGATAAGTGGCATTTTGGCAATGGGGATTTTTTTATGTACCGCATTTGAGATGAATGTACCGTACTCAAGTTTTATGTACCGTATAAAAAATAAATGTACCGTATTCGGAATGAATGTACGTTGGGGGCTACTTTCTCTATTAAATGTACGCTATGCGAGATTTATGTACCGTATAAGAAATTTATGTACATACACAAAAGAAATGTACCGTGAGCAAGAGGTGCTTTAATAGCTAGGCAACGATCTATTGCCTAGTAATGTTTTTAATAAAGTGTTCGTGCTAATAAAGAACCGTTACCTTCGATTCTCCGGAGCGAAGGCTGGTGTCTCCTAGAGGAGCCCTTTCGCGCAGCGAAAATCCTTTTGCACGGCCTCTGGACGGGCAAAAAGCCCGCCAAGCTCCTCAGGAAAGCACCAGCCGGTAGCGCAGGAGAATCGAAGATTCTCAAAAAGCCCTACCTAGTTTTTTCCTCAAAACTTTAGTAAACTTTATTAATTCCTCACAAAACCAATCTACAACTCAAACGGGACGGTGACATACATGAGCACAAACGGACTCTTACGAGTGATGGTCGTAGACGACGAACACCTTATTAGACAAGGCATCAAGCACTATTTTAACTGGGAAGAGAAAGGATTCACGATCGCAGGCGAGGCCTCGAACGGACAGGAAGCGCTCAACATGATCGAGGACATTGATCCACACATTATCGTCACAGATATCGTCATGCCCATTATGGACGGCGAAGAATTAACGAAGCGCGTAAAGCGCGACTATCCAGCGATTCAGATGATTGTACTCAGTAGCTACGGAGAATTTGACTACGTTCGCGCCACGTTTCAGCTTGGCGTGGTGGACTATATTTTAAAGCCAAAGCTCGAACCAAAGACATTATTGGATGTCTTAACCGTGGCGGCAGAACGTGTGCAGCCAAGCGTCATGGATGAAGGACAAACCCATGCTGCTCGAACGCAGGCGTTGCTCGAGAAGATCCTCCTAGGTTTTGCAACAGATGCTGATTTTGAAAGCGGTTTATTTCAAGAGGCATTCCCATATGAGGCTTTTTTACTTATGCGCGAAAGTAGGAAAGAACAAAGTACTACGTCGCCTATGGACCAACTAGTAAACGGCTTAGACACTAGCAGGACCATTCATATGAGCCTCCAATTAAAGGATGGAGATACCCTTCATCTGCTACAGGCAAATGATAGGGAGGCGTTGCAACGTTCAGTTGTGGCGGAATTACCGACTCGCACCGTGGTGTGTAGTCGTGTTATGACAAACCCTATGGAGCTTGCGCAGGCAGCGTCGCAGCTTGAAGCATGCATGAAGCAGGTTCATTTCTATTTTCCTCAAAAACGAGTGGTGGTTGCTGGGGAGCTTGATTTGACGCAAGGTCACGAGGAGTTTGACGTGGATGCCTATATGCTCAAGCTCCGCGAGCAGCGCTATCAGGAGGCGGCGGAGGGGTTGATCACACACGTGCAGGCGATGATGCAAACGCCACAGCTCGGACCGAATGAATTCCGCACGTTCCTTACGCACATGATCTTTACGACGGCTATCATCCTACACGCCCAACCTGCTGCGGGGGAAACAATTGAGAAGGAGAAATACACATATATGACGGCAATTAACGAAGCCGAGACGGCTGAGCGGGCAACGGAGGCATTAACCGTTTTCCTGCAAAAAGTGACGCCAGGCGTGCGTACGAAGGATACGCATGACACGAATATGAAGCTCCTGCAGGATTATATCGCGGAGCATTATATGGAACCACTTAGTTTAAAAGAGCTTGCGAGTCACTTTCATTTTCATCCATCGTATTTGTCGAGTTATTTTTCGGCGCACAATAAAGAAGGATTTAGCGAGTATTTGACGTCGATCCGAATAGAGGAATCGAAAAAGCTACTCAAGCACTCAGGCATGCCGATTGCAGAGATTAGTCATGAGGTTGGGTACTCGGATCACAGTTATTACTGCAAAGTCTTTAAAAAAGATACAGGTGTGTCGCCAAGTCAATATCGACGTGATTATCTGCTAAAGGGACAAGAGAAATGAAAACGATGAAGCAAAAGCTACGAGAGCAAAGTTTGTTTTGGAAGCTGTTTGTCTTAACAGTTGTCATCGTCGTATCGGTCACGCTCGCGACGACGTATCAAACGATTCGCATGGCCGAGTCGTTATTTATTGATACGTTTAGTATTACGAACGAAAAGGTGTTAAATCAGATTACAGGTACGCTTGATTCTTATAACTACTCGGTGATAAGGACCTCGAATCAGCTGCAAAACAGCGTCAATATGCGTAACATGCTTTCGCAGGCTCAATCAAATAGTGACATGATGAATGTGTATTATGATCTCTACAATAGGCTCGAGGCGGTTAAAACGACGCTTGACCCATACGAAGTGACGCTACGAGTAACGGGGGTAAATGGCGTGACGCTCTCAACCGGTCGTCCACTTTGGGAAGACACGGAGCAGAGTCTGCAGCTTCAAGGGATGATCGAAAATCGTCGTGAGGAGCCACGTCGCATGCACTATGACTATATTGAATCAGAGAATGAGCCTCGCGAGCAGCTGATTGTTGCCTCGACACAAATCATGGACCGCATTACGGGCGTGATTTATGGTGCGGTCTATTTGACGATTCGAGAAGAGGACTTTCGCGAGTTTTACTCTCGCTTTACAAGCCCTGGTAACGATGTGTTTATGCTTGATCAATCTGGGATCATCGTATCTAGTAATCGCACAGAATTAATTGGGACCCAGTCGATTGAGCTGTTGCAGCACGTTCGAGGAATGAATGGAGCGGACTACGTAAACGCTGAATTCTTAGGGGAAGAGCATATTATCGTGCAAGAGGAAATTCCTGCGTTTGATATGCATATCGTCAACACAATCGATAGAAGTGTCGTAACAGAAGGTGTTATTGATCGCAGTCGTATCATCTTCACATCAGGGGCGATTGCGCTCGTTGCGATACTGATTATTTATATTTTTTCCCGCAGATGGACGGGGGCACTCTCGCGTTTAGTCACACAAATCGGGGATACGTCGAAGTATGAGTTTGATCAGAAGGTGTCGGTTGTTGGCACGTATGAGACGAAGCAAATTGGTCTCGCGTTTAATCATATGCTTGATGAGTTGCATGCGTATGTGGATCAGCTGGTGACGACGCAAAAGCAGAAGCGAAATGCCGAGCTTGAGAGCTTACAGCAACAAATTAATCCGCACTTTTTGTATAACACCCTTACCTCAGTAAAGTTTATGATCTCGCAGGGGAGTAAGGAGGAAGCGGCGGCGACGATCACCTCGCTGATCTCGCTTTTACAAAATACGATCGCGAACGTCAATGAGATGAACACGGTGAATCAGGAGATTGATAACTTGAAGCACTACGTGTTTATTAATCACAGGCGCTACGGCGAGCGCGTGACTGTGAACTATTTTATTGCGGACGATTGCAAGGAGATTCCTGTGCCTAAGCTCTTTTTACAGCCGTTTGTCGAAAATGCGTTTTTCCATGGCTTTAATGAGAAAAAGTCTGGCACGATTAATGTGATGGTCTGGAAAGAAGCCAACAAGCTGTTTGCAGAGGTGATGGATAATGGGGATGGGATGGTGCTTCAAAAGGATAGTGCGTTCCCAGAGAAGCGTCAAAAGCGCCAGCAGTTCTCGGGTGTTGGTATTCGCAATGTGCATGAACGGATTCAGCTTATTTATGGTGACAGCTTTGGCGTACAGCTAACGAGTGAGCCACAGGAAGGGACGCGTGTTCGGATTGAGCTCGGCGTTTTAGAAGGGCAGGATCAGCAACAATCTCCTCCTGCACCTTAATATTTTCCTAAAAGCTAAAGATAGTACTAGTCATAAAAAAAGCGCTTACAAAAAGGGGTGAAGATATTCCAAGTCTGCATTGAATTATTCCTAACGGGCGAGTAAGAGAGAATGATAATCTTAGCTTACAGTAAGTGAAGCGCTTACAAATATGAATGAATCCAAGGGGGATTATCATGAAAAAGTATCTAGTTGCAGCTGGTTTAACCGCGACAGTTTTACTCGCGGCTTGTGGGAATGATGGAGCAAACGGTGCAGAAGAGTCCACTGGCAATGAGGGTGGCGACGCGTCGGCTGATTCGATTGAGGTATGGGCATGGGATCCAAACTTTAATATCGCGGCACTTGAGATTGCAAAAGAAGAATACGCGGAGATTAATCCTGACGTAGAAGTGATGATTAATGAATTTGCACAGGATGATATTATTCAAAAGTTAAATACAGGGTTAAGTGCTGGTACTGGTAGTGGACTACCGAATATCGCGTTGATTGAAGATTACCGTGCACAAAGCTTTTTACAGGCATATCCAGATGCCTTTTTCCCTCTAACAGATTTCTTCAACGAAGAGGACTTTGCATCATATAAAATTGCGCCAACGAGTCTTGAGGATGAGCATTATGCGATGCCTTTTGATACTGGAGTAACTGGACTATACATTCGTACAGATTATTTAGAAGAAGCAGGCTATGATCCAGCTGATCTACAGGATCTAGACTGGAATGAGTATATTGAAATCGGTCGCGATATTAAAGAAGCGACTGGCAAGCAACTGTTAACAGTTGACCCGAACGACTTAGGGCAAATTCGCATGATGATTCAAACAGCGGGTAGCTGGTATTTAGAAGAGGATGGCGCGACGCCAAACTTGGAGAATAACGAAGACTTAAAGATGGCGTTTGAAATTTACAAAACGCTTGTCGATGAAGAGCTTGGTAAGCCAATTTCAGACTGGAGCCAATACTTAGCGGCATTTAACAGTGGAGAGGTTGCATCCGTACCAACAGGTAACTGGATCACGCCATCTGTGCGCGCAGAAGAATCTCAGTCTGGTAACTGGACAGTACTACCTTTCCCTAAGCTCCCTGGAGCAGATGATGCGGTTAACGCGTCTAACCTTGGCGGTAGCTCATGGTATGTCTTAAACGTAGATGGGAAAGAAACGGCAGCTGAATTCTTATCTGAGACATTCGGCTCAAGTGAAGCGCTGTATGAGGAGCTGATTACAGAGGTTGGAGCACTAGGTACTTATCTGCCTGCAGCATCAAGCGACGCGTATCAGCTAGAGGATGAGTTCTTTGGTGGCCAGCAGATTATCTCGGACTTCGCGGAGTGGTCGGAACAAATTCCACAAGTAAACTTTGGGTTACACACGTATTCCATTGAGGACGTGCTTGCTGTAGAAATGCAAAACTACTTAAACGGTAAGGATATTGATGATGTACTTGCTGATGCACAAAAAGAAGCGGAAGCACGCTTAAACTAAATGGAAGCCTCATAGTAGGAATTGGAAAGAGCCTCGTGAACATGTGTTGCGCCAGAGTAGATGTGAACTAGACACCTATTCGGCACCGTTCCGACGCTCTTTTCTGTTATTAACCCTTAGGAGTGACGATAATGGAACCATTACGAAAAGTGGAAACACAAGAGGCGACGCTTCAAGCGGTGCCACCAAAAGAGCCTAAAAAGAAGCTCATGTCTTACAAAACAAAGAATGCCTTAACGGGCTGGATGTTTATTGCCGTTGCAGCCATCCTTATTACAGTCTTTTACTTTTACCCCATGTTCCAATCGCTCCTGCTTTCGTTCCAATCAGGTGCTGGGACAAACCTAGAGTTTGTTGGATTTGCCAACTACGTAAGGTTATTTAGTGACCCAACGTTCCTTACTGCCTTAACGAATACGGTTATTTATTTACTCGTACAAGTACCTGTGATGATTTTCTTCGCACTGATCATCTCCGTCATGTTAAATAACGATAAGCTTAAATTCCGCGGCTGGTTTCGTACCGCTATCTTCTTGCCGTGTGTGACATCTCTTGTTGCCTACTCGGTCATCTTTAAATACTTATTTGCGTCAGATGGTCTTGTTAATATGGCGCTATTAAACACTGGGATTCTGCAGGCGCCTATTCAATGGCTGACGGATCCGTTCTGGGCGAAGGTTCTTATTATTATCGCAATCACATGGAGATGGACAGGATATAACATGATCTTTTATCTATCCGCTCTGCAGAATATTGATAAATCGATTTACGAAGCAGCAAAGATTGATGGGGCGAATGCGTTTCAGTCGTTCATTAAGATTACGATTCCGATGCTGAAGCCAATCATTTTATTTACCACGATCATCTCAACAATCGGAACGCTTCAGCTCTTTGATGAAGTCATGAATATTACAGGTGGTGGACCAGGGAATGCGACTTTAACCATTTCGCAGTACATCTATAACCTCTCCTTTGAGTACACGCCTAACTTTGGATATGCAGCAACTGTCTCCTATGCCATTGTTGTATTAATTGTCTTCTTCTCGATCTTACAATTTAAACTGGTAGGTGACAAAAATGACTAAATTAAAAATGGGTGCGATGTATACAGCGTTAACGATTATTTCTTTAGTATCGATCTTTCCTTTCATTTGGATGATTGTTAGTGCGACGAATAGATCGGTTGATGTGACGCGCGGTCGGATTTTCCCTGGCACGCATATCTTTGAAAATCTGCAGAACCTACTCAATCAAGTCAACCTTGTACCTGCCTTGATGAACTCCGCAATTATTGCAGTTGGTACAACCGTGCTTGCTCTCTTTATCGGCTCCTTAGCGGGCTACGGATTTGAAGTATATCGTAGTAAAAAGAAGGATATTGTCTTTACTATTTTACTTCTCTCGATGATGATTCCATTTGCAGCGCTTATGGTGCCTTTATTCCGTATGTTTGCATCAATTTCGTCCGTGATTCCGTTCATCGGGATTGATACGTTGCCAGCGGTCATGCTACCTACTGTTGCGACAGCATTCCTTATCTTCTTCTTCCGCCAAAGCACGAAGATGTTCCCACGCGAAATGATTGAAGCGGGAAGAATGGATGGCTTGTCGGAGTTCGGTATTTTTCTCCGTATTTATGCGCCAACGATGAAAACAACCTATGCAGCAGCGGCGATCATTACGTTTATGGCAAGCTGGAATAACTATTTATGGCCACTTGTGGTGCTCCAGTCGCCAGGTAATCAAACGATACCACTACTCATTTCTAATCTTGGATCAAGTTACTCACCAGACTATGGCGTGATTATGCTCGCGATTGTTATTGCCACGATTCCAACGGCTGTTATCTTCTTTTTCATGCAAAAGCACTTTGTTGCTGGTATGATGGGATCAATCAAGTAAACGCTTTCGGAGGGGTCTGACCTCTCCGAAAGCAGATTTATGAAACAGGAAGGGACGATCATTGTGACGACTAAACCAACTCTTACATGGCTTGCGGACCCAGAAGTATTTGCGGTAAACCGCCTGCCTGCGCATTCGGACCATAGCTTTTATGAGACATACGAGGAGGCGATCTCCGAGGGAGAGATGCGTCTGCGCCAATCGCTCAACGGTAGCTGGCGTTTCCACTACACGACAAATCCAACGAGCCGCCCGGCAACCTTTTTTGAGGTAGACTATCCGACTGCTGGCTGGGATCAGATTACGGTGCCCGGTCATATCCAGCTCCAAGGCTACGGCCGCCCTCAGTACGTGAATACGATGTATCCGTGGGATGGCGTTGAGTATCTGCGTCCGCCCGAGGTATCCGAGACGCATAACCCAGTGGGGAGCTACGTCAAAACCTTTACCCATTCTTCGGGAGAAAATAAAGGGGAAACGATCCTCACCTTTGATGGCGTGGAGACTGCTTTTTATGTGTGGCTGAACGGTGAATTCGTTGGATACAGCGAGGACAGCTTTACACCTGCTCATTTTGATGTGACGGAGTTACTAGTTGATGGCGTGAACAAACTAGCAGTAGAAGTGTATCAGCGAAGCTCAGCAAGCTGGCTCGAGGATCAGGATTTTTGGCGCTTCTCCGGTATTTTTAGAGATGTGTATCTTACACATACGCCAGCTGTACATATGACGGATGTCCATCTAACGGCTACGTTGGATGAGGACTATCAGGACGGAGAGCTTACGGGTATTTTCTCAAGTTGGAAGGTATTAGCTGAAGGCTCGGCACTGCGGGTGACGGTTTTAGATCCTGCTGGTGATACGATTGCTGAGGCTGATGGCGAGAAGCATGACTCTGCGTTTCACGTGAAAATTCCGGTGGAGGCTCCAGAGAAATGGAGCGCGGAGAAGCCGGCATTGTACCGAGTGATGGCAGAGGTCATGGTTAATGGGAAGACGGTCGAGGTTATTCCGATGAAGGCTGGATTTAAACGCTTTGAAATGATCGATAAGGTGATGCATCTTAATGGGAAGCGCATCGTGTTTAAAGGGGTAAACCGTCACGAGTTTAATCCAGAGCGCGGGCGTTCGGTGACGATGGAGGATATGCTTTGGGATATCCAAACGATGAAGCAGCACAACATTAATGCGGTGCGCGCCTCCCATTATCCAAACCAGCACGCGTGGTACAAGCTGTGTGATGAGTATGGATTGTACGTGATCGATGAGATGAACCTAGAGTCGCACGGTTCGTGGCAAAAGCTTGGTCAAGTAGAGCCATCGTGGAACGTACCTGGTGATAAGCCAGAGTGGAAGGAAGCGGTGCTGGATCGTGCTGCGTCCATGTATGAAAGTCACAAAAATCATCCATCCATTCTGATTTGGTCGTGTGGCAACGAGTCCTATGCGGGTGAGGTTATTTTGGCTGCGAGTGAGTACTTTAAATCCGTTGATCCAGATCGTCTCGTTCACTACGAAGGCGTGTTTTATGTGCCTGAGCTTGGTCACACGAGTGACATGGAGAGCCGTATGTACGCGAAGCCTGCGGATATCGTTGCGTATTTAGAGGACTCGCCAACAAAGCCATACATTAGCTGCGAGTACATGCACGCGATGGGGAATTCCCTCGGCGGTATGGAGAAGTACACCGACCTTGAGGATCGCTACGACATGTATCAGGGTGGCTTTATTTGGGACTATATTGACCAGGCGCTTTACAAGAAGGATCGTTACGGGGAGCGGTTTTTAGCCTACGGCGGCGATTTCGGCGACCGCCCAACCGACTATCACTTCTGCGGCAACGGCATCGTCTTTGCCGACCGCACGCTCACACCTAAAATCCAAGAGGTCAAATACTTATACCAAAGCCTCAAGCTTCACGTGACAGAAAAAACGGTAACGCTTCGTAACGACTACCTATTTACTTCTACCGATGATTTTACGTTTAAGGTACGAGTAGAGTGCGATGGGTATGCGGTGTATGAAGAGGAACTTTTGGTACCAACTGTTGGTCCTTTAGAGGGAAGTTCGGTTGAGCTGGGAGTTCCGAGTGAAGTGATGGCAGAGGCAGGTGTTTATTCGGTAACTGTGACGGCTCATAAACGTGAGGCGACGCTATGGTCGGAGGAGTTATTTGAAGTAGCATACGGAGAGCACGTTTTTGCTGTGGAGGCAGAGAAAGTGGTGCGAGCTCCGTTTGATCGCGTGCGTATAGCAGAGGGTGACGTCAATATTGGCGTCCACGGCGATGACTTCCACGTGATTTTTTCAAAAGCAATGGGTAGCATTGTATCGATTAACTACGGAGGACGTGAGGTAATTGAATTGCCACCATTCCCAACGTTCTGGCGTGCGACGGTGGACAACGATTTAGGACGTGGCCAGCACCGCACATCAAGCGCATGGTACGCGGCGACGTTCTCACGCGAGGTTGTCGGTTTTGAAGCGGAGAAGCGTGATTCGAGCTATGCGGTGACGTTCACGTATGGATTTACGAGCTTGCGTGACGTAAAGGTTCGCGTGACATACGAAGTCTTCGGTGATGGCGCGATTGACGTAACGGCTCATTATTCCGGCGCAGAAGGACTGCCTGTCATGCCTCAGTTTGGTTTGACGTTTAAAACGAGCGCAGACTTTAGCGAGCTTGATTGGTTCGCGAATGGCCCGGCGGAAAATTATGTGGACCGTCAAGGCGGAGCGCGGTTAGGACGTTTTTCTAATACGGTAGTTGGAAATGTAGCACCGTACTTGATGCCGCAGGAAACGGGCAATCGTACGGGCGTGCGCGAGCTTTCGGTAACGGATAAGCGTGGAGAAGGATTTGTCGTGTCCTCTGTTAAAGGTGGCGAGAGCGAAGCGGTATCCTGTAATGTGATTCCGTACACGGCGCTCGAGCTCGAGAATGCGTATCATGCCTTCGAGCTACCGCCAGTCCACTACTCGGTTGTTACAGTAAGCGCGATGCAAATGGGCGTTGGTGGTGATGACAGCTGGGGCTCGCCTGTTTATGACGAGTACTTGTTGAAGCCGGAAGTGGAGCAGGAGTTCCGGTTTAAGTTAGATAGGAAGAAATAGAGCGGATTATATGTAGGAGCCGGACCTCTGATTGATGGGGTCTGGTTTTTTTTGATGGAGGTAATGCTTTTTAAGGTCAAGGTCAATGTCAAGATCAAGGTCAAGTGCGGTCACCTTTCGGTGCCCCTGCGCGTCGTTTGCAACTACAGGTGGTTGCTGGCTCAACTATTTCGATCGGCCAAACCAATGGCCGTTCGAAAGGATTTTCGCTGCGCGAAAGGGCTACCACCAGTAGTACGCAAACGCCGCTCCGAGGCACCTACGGTTACGGTATATAGATTGTTCATCTTCCTCCTTATAGTTTGGGTTTACGAGGCGTTAGGTCGTTGCCTCGCTTTAAAGACCGAAAAAGAAGTGGATCGAAAAATGGGAGAAGGAAGGCGGAAATTGCTAGAACGAACGCGGAACGGGCTAGTAACAGCACGGAAGTTGGTTCAAGTAATGTGTAAAAAAGAAGTAATGAAGAAATGTGGAGAAGTAGAGCGAATAATGAAAGAAGTAATGCGGAACGACGTGAAAGTAACACGCATTTTGTGAGAAGTAAGTCGAAAAGTAATAGAAGTAAAACGCAGCTTCATGAAATTAAACCGCATCTACTTAAATCAACAAACAAAAAATCCACCACACTACTTGACAGAACATTCTCCATATAATAAACTAAGTTTGCAGTGATATTGATAATCATTCTCAACTACACACATAGTTAGCCAATGTATTTCCCTCTTAGTTGGTATATAATAGAGAGTGATTATCATATCCATTGCAACAGCGTGTAACTCTATTTTCTCCCCAAAAAAATCTTAGGAGGGTACGCGAACATGATTAGCAAGGAATTAGTCACAGAGCTTAACAAACAGATGAATTACGAATTTTACTCCGGGCATGCCTATTTAGCGGCTGCTGCCTACTGCTCGAAGGAGAGCTTGGACGGCTTCGCTACGTTCTTTTTAGCGCAAGCAGAGGAAGAACGCCAGCATGCGATGAAGTTTTATACCTTTATAAACGACTTAGGGCAAGAGGCAGTGATCGCGGATATTCCGCAGCCGAAGACAGACTTTGCCTCCGTGTTAGACGCGTTTGAGCAGTCACTTGCGCATGAGAAAGAAGTCACAAAGCGCATCTATAAGCTAGCCGACAGAGCGCTAGACGAGCGTGAGCACGCGACAATGACATTCTTAAACTGGTTTATCGAAGAGCAGGTCGAGGAAGAAGCGTCGTTTGATGCCATCATCCAGCGCCTCAAGCGAATCGAGACGGACAGCAACGCCTTCTACATGCTAGAAAACGAGCTTGGCAAGCGCTCCACCCAAAATCCATAAACGATCGAAGCCTGTAGGAAGACCATTCTTCTTACAGGCTTTTTTTCTTTGGGCTAAACCTCAATAGGCTCCGCGTGAACGTGCACGTCTAGGACATGGTGCTTCCTCTTTATAAGTTCCTCAACGTTAGTCGAGACGTCATGGACCTCTTTAAAAGAATACGAACTGTTCACCTCTATGACCAAATCGACGACAAGGCTACTTCCATAATAGCGAGCTTTCACATCTTTCACATTGACGACATCATCTACGTGATTCACGGTTGAAACAACGCGCGTCAGCTCCTGATTTTCGACCCCATCAGTAAGGGCATGGGAGGTACTGCGGAAGATGCCCCAGGCGGTGTGGCAGATGATGAGGCCGACGAGAATCGCGAGTAGGGGGTCAAGCCAGTAGAGACCAAACTGCGATCCGATAATTCCAAGCGTCGCACCAGCACTCACGAGCGCATCGGAGAGGTTGTCCTTCGCAACGGAGTCCACTGCGCGGCTTTTCGTGCGCTTGGCTAGGGCGCGATTGTAGAGATACACGCCGATCATGACGACAAAACCAAGCGCGCCAACAACTGCTGCGATGGCGTTTGGCGCCTCTGTTGTCGGCGTGAGGAAGGAGCGGCCGGCATCGACGAGCACCTGTAGCCCGACGACCATAATGATAAACGATGCAACGAGCGCAGCGATCGACTCTGCCTTCCAGTGGCCGTATGGATGATCACTATCTGGCGGCTTTTGAGAAACTCGGAGACCGATGAGCACGGCGATCGACACGACAATGTCCGTAACGTTGTTAAAACCATCCGCACGAAGCGCGATGGAGCCAGCATATATACCAATTGTTACTTTTAAACTAGCGAGTAGTAAGTAGGCAAGGAGGCTTATGATCGCGCCTCGTTCGCTCTGTTTGAGATTGCTATATTTCTCTTCCACGTTTATCTCCACCTATTCGTTTCGTACGTGCTAAAAAAGTATAGCAAGCAGAAGTCGAGTGGGTCTATAGCAACCTTTTTAGCCGTTGCTAAACTAGTTGGGAGGGCAGAAAAGTGTTTGCTCCCGGCAACTTTTTGGGGTTAATTAAACGTTTGTTTAAGGGAGAGGTTAAGAGATTGAGGTCAAAAGAGTGAGTTCAGGTGCAAAAACTTTCGGTTCTCCTTCGATTTCTGGCGTACGTGTTTGGCAAGGTCGACTATTTTGGCGCGTGGAGAGCGCCAAAAAAGATTCTCGGATGCTTGAAAACTGAGTTATTTAAATAAAGCCTAATCGAAAAAAGGTTAAATTACTATTATTTGTAACTAGCTTTAGTCAAAAAGCGTCTAGAAAGGAGGAGGTGATATTATGTATAAAACTCTCTTGTTTATAGTTATGTTATCTTTATTTAGTGCATGTGGGGATAATGATTCAAATAATTACAACACAGTAATGCTAAATAACAGTGAGGAGGAAAATAATAATGAAATTAATGGTTCGAATACTATAACAGGTACCTATCTTGGCATTAGTGAGAATAAACTTACTATTGATATTTCGGATTACCTAGACGACCTAGCGGAGTCAGAAGGAGCAGAACGAACTTCTACGCAAATTATAATTTATATTGAATATTCAAATGATATTGATTTAATTGACTTAAATAGTGAAAAACTGAATGTTAATGATTTACACTTAGGTGACACCGTTTATTTTGATACTAATGAAACGCTTCAGGATAGTATTCTAATAGATACTAATCGTATAACGGTCGATAGATAATTGGAAATTAAATAGAAATATAAATTATGAGTACTCAAAATATTTTCGTCCAAGAGCCCGATTTACATAGCGCGGCATCAGATTTCTTAAGAGAGATATTTAGCTTACATGAATACACTTTATTGAACATTGAAGAAATTGTTATTAAAACAATATAACTATATTGATGTATCAGTCATCATAAATGCGCATACTTGATTGTAATTGAGGACAAAACCTTTATAAAGAATTATTCGAATCAGCTAGAAAGGTACGTGAGTAAAGCTAAAGGTGAGTTCAAAGAACATTAGATTTTGGCTGTGAATTTTGGGATTTTTGGTGGCATGTAAAAGGTTTGGATCACTACTATTTACTTCAAGAGGACCGACTTTGCATCAAAATAAATACAGAGAAAAATCCTGAAGTGAGCACGAGAGAGTACTCAAAGACATTACTCAATACAGAGTTACTGCTTAAGCTTAAAAGACCTAAATCTATTCGGCAAGGTAAAGTTGTAACAATTGCAATTATAGAGGACTATTTGCAAACAGACTCTAGTGGATTAGTAAACGTAGAAAAGACGGTGAAAGTTTTAAATAAATGTAAAAAGATTCGTGTTGAAGTAGTGCCGATTGGCTAAACAATGGCTTTCATTTAAATGCAGGAATCAATGCTAACGTGTGCTTATACTCCGTTGGTGCTTTATAAAATGGCAGTTGGGCAATTGAGGAGTCCTTAAATGGTGGACTGTGTATGTGGGAAGGACCTTTTGAGAGAAGTTGGACGCATTGTTGGAGAAGATGAATGCATTATCCAAGAATGTTAACGCACTTACAAAATGCCAGCGATCATCCAGCGCCTTAAGCGAATCGCGACCGACAGCAATGCCTTTTATATGTAAAAATGAGCTAGGAAAGCACTCCCACCCAAAATCCATAAGCGAACGAAGCCTGTAGGAAGACAACTCTTCTTACAGGCTTTTTTCTTTGGACTAAACCTCATAGGATCTGCGTGCACGTGCACTTGACTGAAAAAAGCTGATTGCACTGCGCTTCAGCCAAGTTTCTGTTTGATTCATCGATCGTCCTAGCCAGCAGACATCGTCTGGCCCTTCATCAGTAGCTGATTGGAAACATTGGATAAGTTTGTCGTCGAGTCTGCGAGCTCACGGACTGATGAAACAATTTGATCCACTTCCTCTTTATTCGACTGAAAAAGACTGCTGTAGCTCTTCATTTCATCTCGTACACTGGAGAAACTCGATTTGACGTTCACCATATTCTCATCAGATTCTACTGTGGCTCGATTCATCGTTTCAAGAGAGGTGACGAGTTGATCCGTATTAGTGGTGCTTTCCAAAGCGAGAGCAATGATCGACTGCGTGATCGTCTTCGAATTTTCGGCCAGTTTCCTTACTTCATCTGCTACGACAGCAAATCCTTTTCCGGCCTCACCGGCACGCGCCGCTTCTATGGACGCATTCAGTGCCAGAAGATTAGTCTGTTCAGCAATATTTTCGATCTGTCCTGTCATTTCGGAAATGCTTTTTGAGATGCGCTGCATTTCCTCCACCATGCCAGTGCTGGCATTGACCTGTTCACGAAGCACTCCGAAAGAGCCCGTCATCTTTTCAATATTCTCGCCGCTTTGCTTCGTGAGCGCGAGGACGTTCTGGCTCCGCTCCATGGTGCTTCCGGTAGCCGCTCCCATCTTTTCCGCCCGCGAAGCCGTTTCTCCGAGTGAGGCTTCGTTTTCATCCACCATCGCTGCAAGTTCCTGACTGAGGGCACCGAGCTCCTGCTGGAGGTTCTGCTGCTCCTGATGAATGGCATTCAGCTCATCCATTTTACTGTTCAGGTACGTTTCCACAACGAGCTGGGAGTCAAAATTCATCACGTCGGTAATCGATACTAAGATATCGGAGAGCTTCTCCGCGTCATTAATATAGCGAGAAACGATCTGCGGGATGAGCAGGCTGTTGAATGCCTGATAAGTGGCGAGAAACCAGGCCACAGGAAGGTCAGCGCCTTTATGCGTTGCACCGATCCGCTGCCGCACCTGAACATATTTTTCATCGATGGTGCCTTCAAATAGCGTTGCCAGGTACATAGCAAACACATCCTTCAGCCTTTGCCGAGTAGAATGCTCCTCTGCGATTTGACGAAGTTCCTCCACCGTGTAAACGTGTTCAAGAACAAGATCTAGAAAATCGTCTTTGATCTCAAGAATGTAAGGCTTCACTTCCTGAAGCAGTGCAAGCTTTTCTTTCGTCACATTCATATAGCGCAGACGCTCCGTGAGTTGACTGCTTTCAAGACGAATTCTGCTTCCTTCTGCATAAGACAACGTAGGTTCAAAGCGAGTAACAGGGGCTGTGCGGAACGAAAATATTCCCATCAATCATGTCTCCTTCTGATTCTTTTTTCATAGGTTAATTATACCTCTTTTACGCAAAAATAGTACATAAATAAGAAAAAAGAATCAGTATTCCTGTATTATTGGATATTATGCCAAACCAAACAAGGACCGCCCAGGTGATGGGCGGTCCTTCCTCATTTACATCTCGCCTTTTAACATGCTTTCAGCCATCGAACGCATATCCGAAAGTCCTGATACAAGGGCGTATTCTGCTACAACGAGCGCACGCTTTGCGTCGTGAGCAATGATGTGTTCGATCATGTTTGGCCACGTGCGTCCGCCAGCCGCAACGTATGCTGCAACTAGCTTCTCGAGACCATCTCGACCAAATAGCTGGTAGTGAGCGACGAAGTCGATCGCCACATCCGTTATGGCAACCTCTGTCCAATCAATCATACCCGTTACCTCGGCATTCTCATTAATTAGAATGTGACCTGGATGCAGATCCCCGTGTGTCAAACCGACGAACGTTGGCCAAAGCGCATCATCTTGAATCCAGCGCTGCCAACGATTCCAGAGCTCGTCATCAATAACAAAGTGCTCCTTTACCTTTTCTATACGAGCCTTCATAGAGGCTTGTAAATCAGCTGGCGCAACCTTCTCCATGCTAGCCTGTTCAAATGGCGTCGTGTCGACGCTGTGCAAGTCGGCGAGTGCTCTGCCGAGCGAATTGTAAAATGCATCGGACACATTTTTTTCATCCAGCGCCCAGACATAGCCTTGAATCTCCATATCAATTGTCGCTGCTGGTACACCAGAAAGCTGCTTATACGCGATCAGCTCAGGTGAGAAAATCGTCCACTCTGGCACCTCAACGTCTACATGCTGTGCCATTAAATCGAGCGCGTGCTTCTCCTTCGCTGCATGACGCATCGACTCCTTCTGACGCGGAATCCGTAAGATCCACCGCGCGCCATCAAGATCCTCCACGTGCGCAACGCGAAAATCAACGCCAGATTCATTAATTTTTACCGTATCCTTAATTGCGAGCTCATGTCGAGCCGCTAATTCAATAATCTCCTGTTTATCCATATCAATCGCTCCCTAATTAGAATGTGCGTAGGTGAGCGAACTACCGAAGCCTCCCGTGAAGCATCATCATCATCAAGCCTCCTTAAGTGGGGTGCCTCTATCATAAAGGCTCTTTGTGGCTGAATCAACTATTCTTTTTTGGGGAGAAACATTAGCGGAAGTTCTTCCAATTGTGCATACCTGTATCGGTTTTAGTGGCAAAGAGCAGTCGAATGAACGCTTCGCTATGAGGCAGAAAGATGCCTTGCTCGATCAACTCTAAAATGTCGTCGCAGGTAGCGAAGCGAGCGCGCTGCACCTCGTCTGTTGGGAGTGGCAGATCCTCAATTTGGACGGGATAGTTGATCACGTAAAAGTCATCGAAGCCACGATCAAAGTTAGCGGTCAGCGTTGGTCGTCTATTCTTAAAGGAGAGACGAATACCGAGCTCCTCGAATAATTCTCGCTCGGCAGCCTGTTGGCTCGTCTCGCCGGCAAGTGCGCTTCCGCCCATCGAGATATCCCACAACGAAGGCCAATTATCGCGATTTTGCTGGCGCTGCTGAATCAGCATTTCGTTGTTATCATTAAAGATAGCGACATGCACAACGAGGTGATAGTCACCTGGTTTGAAGTCTGCACCACGCTCGATCTGTCGGCCAGTTTTATTACGGTGTGCATCGTAAATGTCCCAAAGTTCCATCATGTAAGCCTCCTTATGTAAGTGATTGCCTATTCATTATGACAGATTTTGGTCGGTGTTGGGGGAGGATTATGATGAGGGGGAGTGTGATTATCATGTAATCGGATGAGTTATTACAGAATCGGGTGCAGTTATGACAGAATGCTGAGTAGTTATGACAAAACAGCCGAAGGTTATGACAAAATGCCATGCAGTTATGACAAAATCGAAGAAAGTAATTATAACCACCGCCCTAGCGATTGCCCGTGCCATATACTCTGCACCGGCCTGATCCACCCTGATACCAAGCGAATCAACGGCCACTCAGCGCGACCAAATCCAGCCCTCTCCGCGCAGCACGGCAGTTCAGTCACCTCTCCATAAACGCAAAAAAGAGAGCTACTTAGCGCTCTCTCGTTACTTGGATAGATTCATTTTCTGTTTTGCTTCTGGTGCGATCGTTTTTCTAAACAGTTTGAGGATGAGGAATGACACGAGTTTCCACACAAAGAATGCAATCGCGAATCGTAGCGCGAATTCTCCGATAAGGTAGAGCCATTCTACGCCTTCGGGCATATACCAATTGATTTGACTGATGGTGGCTCCGGTGGCGACACCTAATGCAAATAGGGTTGATGTCACGAAAGCGAGCGTATATTCACCGACTGATACACGTTGCGTCGTCAAAAAGGGCACCTCCTGTCATTATCTAGTCTATGAATGGAATACCCTTTTTGTGGAAAAATAAACGGCTCTATGTGTACAATACCCTCGCAATTTAGCGTAAACTCGGCCACACTCCTAATTCATTGCCCTATACACTCACGCTTCTGAATGTAAGGTTTTAGTGGTATGTGATGGTGCAACGCCTTTCTTTAGCTCTACTTGTCTAAAGGTACGAAGTGCGGTCATCATTACAAAGAGAGCAAACAGGCTGACGCTAAAGAATACAATCAGAATAGGAAATAGTAATGACACAAACGCAATAACAAAAACACTTGAGGCCATGGTAAAGGTGTTTAGAGGACTAACTATCATGACTAAACAGGCATTTTTGAAAGTTGGTACTAGTTTATGATTGTAGTGAATGTAGGACGGGATAAAATAAAGGATTGTTAGTCCTAATAATATTGCTACCATCAACATTGGGTAATAAAGTGCTTGAAGTAGCGTATTTTCAGTAGTCATGAAAAGCTGTAAATATAGAGCGAGAGAAGTTGCTACGATTGTTAAACAAATACCGATACCATTTGCCTTAAAGAATTCTCCTTTAAATACGTGCCAAAACTTTTTGGTGATCGAGAAGCTATCTTTCTCGATAAGTAGCTGTCTTATCACCGCAAATAATGCGATTGTTGCAGGGGAAATACTAAAGATAATGAATCCCGCAAACGTAAAAAAGATCCATAGTATGTTTAGGTAAACAATTTTTGCAAACCAGTCTGAAAAGGTGTAAAAGAAGGCAGTAAATCCATTTTGCTTCATTATAAAACTCCCCTTTACGCTAAATTCTAAAAATACTCCAACACTTATTTTCCAAATGTATAAATAGATTGATTAAGAATTGTAAGTGCTTACAATATTGTAATGTCAGTATACGTGGCAAAAGTGGATGACAACAATCCTCCTTGTGTAAGTGGTAAAAATATTACCTAACAAGTAAAGATAGTGCGTTGTTTAGCTGAAATTTATACACGTATAATTAGCTCATAAGGGAGGTGAGCTATTGTGAAGGCAACAATAGACCAAACAAATGAAAGCGGTAACAAACCGAAGAAGAGAAAAAAAGGAAAGCATAATGCTTCTGGTTATCTATTCGTCGCACCTATGATGATCGGAAGTATCATTATCATTTTTTATCCAATTGTAGCATCGTTTGTTTTAAGCTTGACCGACTGGAATCTGATAACTGGCTTTGATGGAGCTAACTTTATAGGTCTTTCAAATTTCGTCACCTTATTTCAAGATTCCATCTTTTTAAGAGGTCTTCGTAATAACTTAATTTTACTGACTGTCGTTCCAATAGGACTTTATTTATCGCTAGTCCTTGCAGTTATTATTAATAAGTATGTATTTGGTAAGGATGCTTTTAAGGTTATTTATTTTATGCCTTACATCTCAAGTACAGTAGCGGTAGCCCTGATTTTCCGAGTGCTTTTCCACCCTTCGGATGGGCCAATTAATCAATTTTTACTATCTGTAGGATTTGAGAATGTACCAGGATGGATTGCTTCAACTACCTGGTCTCTACCTTCAGTTATGATCATTATTATATGGACACAAATTGGACTGCAGTTAGTGCTTTATTTAGCAGCACTTCAAAATATCCCTCAAGAGCTTTATGAAGCGGCTGAAGTAGATGGAGCATCTGCGTTTTATAAGTTTAGAAAAATCACTGTACCACTCGTAACACCAGTCACTTTTTTACTTCTCATTCAAGGATTAGTAAACTCGTTTAAGGTGTTTGACTTAATAAAAGTATTAACAGACGGAGGTCCAGCAAACTCCACAAATATTCCTGTTCTTTATTTATATCAGCAGGGTTTTGAAGAATTACGAACAGGCTATGCGTCATCGATCGCCGTTATCTTATTCTTAATTCTTGTAATCATAACGTACTTACAGTGGATTGGTCAGAAGAAATGGGTCAACTACTAGAAAGGAGGAGATGACGTGAGTAAGCAGATAAAAAAAGCAACTGTGCACAAGTTATTAGTTACCGCCGGAATGGCTGTATTAGGAATTTTATTTTTACTTCCGTTTGTTTGGATGTTGTCCTCCTCGTTTAAACCGGAAGGTGATGTATTAACTTATCCGATTGAGTGGATTCCTCAAACTTGGAATGCAGTAGAGAATTATCGAGAAGTTTGGTTTGGTCGTAGCTCATTTGCTTTATACTATTGGAATTCTATTAAAGTCACGCTCTTAACAACATTTGTATCAACAGCCTTTTCGTGTCTAGCAGCATATGCGTTTGCAAAGATGACGTTTAAAGGGCGAGATTTACTCTTCATGCTCGTGTTATTAACCTATATGATTCCACCTCAAGCAATTGTGGTGCCGCAGTACTTACTATTTTCTTCAGTTGGATTAGTAGATTCGCACTTAGGACTGATTTTACTCAATAGTTTTAGTGCATTCGGAACCTTCATGTTGAGACAATTCTTCTTATCTATTAATGACTCTATTATTGAATCAGCTAAGATTGACGGCGCGGGAGAATTCCGAATTTTCTTTAAAATTGCTTTACCACTTGTCGTTCCAGCACTAGCTACGTATTCCATTTTACGATTTATATGGACATGGAATGACTACCAAAATCCACTGATTTTCTTACGATCAGAGGAGCTTTATACGATCCAAATCGGTATTTATCAATTCGCTGATTCACATGGCGCCATCTATTCGTTGATGATGGCAGCGGCAGTATCCTCAATTATTCCATTACTAATCGTATTTATTATTGGTCAAAAACAAGTGATCGATGGCATCTCATTAGGTGGAGTTAAGGGGTAAAATAAACATAACGGAGGGGTTCTAAATGACAAGTATGAAAAAGAGTTTACACCTAACATGGATGGCGGCACTAACATTAGTAGTAGCTGGTTGCGGTGGTGGAGACAATGAGGGAAACGCTCCAGCTGAGGGAGAGGCTAATGGCGCGACCGAAAGCGAAGAGCAAGTAGAGCTAAACCTTTATACATGGATTAACGAAGAGAATGGTAACTGGCAAGCAACAATTGAAGCATATGAAGAAGCGAATCCTAATGTAACAATCAATATGAATACGTTGGTCGAAAATATGGATGCGCGTGATTACTACCAGCAGTTAGATTTATTGGCTTCGTCTGGTGAAGAACTTGATTTAATCATGTTGTCTAGTTCACAGGATTTATCTAGACGAGCGTCACTTGGGATGTTTGCTCCTTTAAATGAATACTTTGAAGAAGAAGGAATTGATATTGACGAAGAATACAATATGGGGGCAACTCCTTCTGATGACGAAGGGAACTATTTTGGATTGCCTATGAAGTACAACACGTACCTTGTCATGATGAATAAAGATCACTTAGATGAAGCGGGTCTTGAGATCCCGACTGATTGGACGTGGGATGACTACCGAGAGTATGCAAGTGCGCTAACGGAAGACGGGAGATATGGTTCCTATTTCCATACGTGGGATACTATTTGGAACGTGACGTATTTACTTAGTAAAGAAAGTAACAACCTATTAATTCAAGAAGACGGTAGCTCTAATATGGAAGATCCGGCTATTGAGGCATCCCTGCAACTACGCTATGACTTAGAGCAAGTTGACCAATCGTCAGAGCCGTTTGCTAATGTTATTTCTCAGGACTTAAACTATCGTCAGCAATTTTTCCAAGGAAGTGCAAGTATGGTTCCAATCCCAAGCTTTATGGTAACAGAGTGGGGTGGGCATAGCGCGGAATTCCCAATAGCTTGGGCGCCATGGCCAAAAGAAAATGCAGACGATCCACAGTATCGATATGCATCATCAGATAGCATAGCTATTGGTAATCAATCAGAGAATAAAGAAGCAGCATATGAATTTATTAGGTGGATGTCAACAGAAGGAATGCTTGAGCAAAATAAATCGATTCCTGCTTGGAGACAGACTGATTTAGAAGAGGTTGTTACAAATCTTGCTAGCACAACAGACAATCCAGAAGCCATTCACATTGAATCGCTCTTGCACGTATTAGAAACAGGAGAAGAATCTGAGCAGTTCTTACCCCCAAGCTACATGGGCGAAGTTTACTCAGCTTATGGTACTGAGGTACAACGCTATCTACTAGGTGATCAAGATATTGAGACGACGCTTGAGAATGCTACACAAGAAGTACAACGAACAATTGATGCAAACAATTAAAGGAACGAATGCTGGGGCAAGGGAAATTATTCTATTGCCCCTTTCTTTTAAACAACGTAAGGTGAATAGTAGGTAGACTGAAAATAGTCTAAATTTCGACATTTAAAAAAGGTCGATCATCTACTATAAAAATGGGGTGCAAGTGATGGAGATAACAACACGATCATGGAGAGATTTATCATTACGAAGTAGGATTATTCTTTCCTCCATCATTTGTATTTTATTACCTATTATTTTGTCGTTCATTTTAATGAATGTTCGTATTCAAAGTGATTTAATGGACCAGGCTGTTGCGCAATCGCAAAATACTCTGAACACGCTTGATATTCAAGCAACAACCTATGTAAATGATTTTTTATATTTATCAAACTTCTTAACGTTTAGCGATGAGACGAAGTCTGTATTAAATCGCAATTTGATTAGAAGTGAAACAGGTACTATTACGAGAGAATTAAATGCGTTAGATCACCTTGAAATAACACGGACAATGGAAGATGTGGTCAATCTACTCTCGCCCGCCTATATCACGATCGTACTTCAGAACGGATTTATCTACACAAACTATCAGATGGAGGAGTCCTTAGCATCTAACTGGATAGACGCGTTTGAACAAAAAAGAAACAATGACTATTTTAATGTGGACTGGGTAGGCGTCCATGAGAACTATGTGACGAATCAGCAGTCGAGCTATCCATATGTGATATCGATCTCTCGAGTGATTAATTTATCAGAACGTGCTAATGCGTTGCTAAACATTAGTATGCGCGAAGAGCCAATTCAAACCCTTCTAAGTGAAGCTACCATTTATCCAGACCAAGAGCTTTTTGTTGTTGATTCGGATGGGCTTGTTATCTCTCATAGTGAGAACAGAGCGACGATGACGCCATTTTTATACGCCGAAGCTCTAGATGAAGGTCATATATCTACTGTTTTTACGGAGCAACGAAAAGACTATTTAATGGTGCAAAAGCCGTTCTCATACGGGAGTTGGCGGTTAGTCAGTCTCGTGCCTGTAGATTCAGCTACTAGCAATATTCAAGCGGTGACAGGGAATGTCCTTAGCTTTTTACTATTTTTCTTCCTTGTATTCCTTGTACTCCTTATTTTTATGATTCGCGTGATGACACATCCACTCGCAAGATTGAATCGTGTGATTAAGGAAGTAAAGAAAGGAAATTTAAAGGTCCGGTCAGGAATTAAAGGTACAAAAGATATCGAACAGCTAGGAGAGTCTTTTGATCTAACACTTGATATGGTAGAGGACATGATTTTGCAAGTAAAACGTGTAGAGAAAAATAAACGGAAAGCAGAGCTTGAACTATTACAAGCGCAAGTTAATCCTCACTTTCTATTCAATATACTAAATTCGCTACGACTAAAAATTATGCTTAACGGAGATAAAGAAAGTGCAAAACTTATTCAATCTTTATCGCTTCTTTTACGGATGACAATTAATCGAAGTAATGAATTTGTTTCACTTAAAGAAGAAATAGAACTTGTAGAGCACTATCTAGATTTGATGAACTTTAGAAGTAAATCAAACATTAAACTCGTAAAGCATCTTGAGAACGATACGTTAGCCATCTTTGTCCCACGATTTTTACTACAGCCGCTGATTGAGAATTCGATTAATCACGGATTTGATGATAAAAGTGGCACGATCATGATTGATTCAGAGCTTCGTGAGGCAGATATGGTGATTCGAGTCATGGATGACGGGAAAGGGTTTGCCAAAGAGGATTTAGCTCTGATTCATCATAATTTGTTAGGTATCACACAAACAGAAGAGAATAATCAACAAAGGCGCTCCTTCACTGGGATTGGTATTAAGAACGTGTATCAACGGCTTCAATTCATGTATGGAGAAGAGCTACGCGTATCGATCGACAATCGAAAAGAAGGCGGCACAGCAATTACTATTTCCATTCCGATTAAAAGGGAGGCTTAGCATATGTACAAAATCAT
Source organism: Paenalkalicoccus suaedae (assembly GCF_006965545.2). NCBI lineage: Bacteria > Bacillati > Bacillota > Bacilli > Caryophanales > Bacillaceae > Paenalkalicoccus > Paenalkalicoccus suaedae. The sequence goes on along the minus strand of NZ_CP041372.2, from coordinate 3,180,673 downwards.
TCTTGTTGATGATGACTACTACGTACTGGAATTTTTAAAGACAATGGTTCCTTGGCAAAGCCTAGGATATGAAGTAATTGGTGTGTTCGAGGATGGTGATAAAGCTTTAGAGGTTGTAAAAAAATCACATGTCGATGTTATCATGACCGACATTGGTATGCCTAGACTAGATGGGATTTCACTCATTAAAGAGGCAAAACAGCATCGGGAAGGAATCCATTCAATCTTTCTAACTTGTTACGATGAATTTGATTATGCACATCAGGCGATCAAGCTTAATTCATTTGAATATGTCTTGAAAGAGAAAATGGATACGACGATGATTACCGATATCGTATCTAGATTAAAAGATGAGATGGACAAGAAGAAACAGAAAGATAGGGAACTTTCCAATATCCGCTTTCTTGTGAAAGAGAACCTCACTGTGCTTCGTGGTAGGCTGCTTGACCATCTCATGCGAAAGCCTCCAGCGATAGTGAATGATTGGATTCAAAAGCACAAAGCGGATTTGAATTTGGACCTGTCCATGACTCACTGCACTCCAGTACTTGCATTTGTTGATTCCTATGAGGCGCTACTTACAGATGATTCTTATGCATTCTCTGTAGAAAATATTGTGATGGAAACGATCAATCAGTACGGAAAAGGGTTCTGTTTATTTGATAAAGAGGACAAATTTTATCTATTTTTTGACGAGATAACGATCTCTAAAAAAGTGCTACTTCAACGAATTAGTGATAATTTAAATACTTTTATGAATGTAACTATATCCGCCATTATTGGACAACATTGCGTATTCCCTCATGAAGTCTCGTTAGAGTTAGCTACCCTACAACAAGCTGAAGAACAGCGCTTTTATTTAAAGCAAGGTGAAATAGATGAAAGAAAGTCTTCCTCTTCGTTAGGCGCTACCATTTTTGAGCAATTACGTCATACGAATAGTGAGCTTAAAGAATTGTTGTTACTAGAAGACAACCAGAAGCTTCACTCATGGCTAGAGATTCAATATGCGATTATAAATGCAAATCAATTTTCAGCAAAACAAGTGAGGAATTGGGCGCACAGCTTCCTTTTAGACATCGAACGAACGATTCAAATGATGCAAGAAGACAAGGAAGTATTCCGATTAGAAAATGAATCTAATGAGGTTCTTCACGTTAAGACAATGTGGAGACTATATGAAATCTTAAAGAATGCAATAGCCAAGGCTGCCGAGATGGTAAAAGATATTCATCGTCATTCATCTAAGCCAGAAATTGTGAAAGCAAAAAAGTATGTCATGTTACATCTAGATAAGAAGATTACGTTAAAGGATGTCTCGGAGCATCTGCACTTAAACCCGAGCTACTTTAGTAGGTTGTTTAAGCAACAAACAGAGATGACGTTTATCGACTTTGTCAATAAAACAAAGATCGAACGTGCAAAAGAACTCATGGATCATTCGCAGGAAACGGTGGAATCAATTTCAGACATGCTCGGTTTTGAGAGCAAAAGCTATTTTTTAAAGGTATTTAAGAAATATTACGGAGCAACTCCAAGTCAGTATAAAACGATACAGCGATAAACGTAATAGGAAACGTTTAAAACGATAATTTTTAGTTGAATAAAAAGGAGAGTTCGAATGCTATATCCTATTTTTACGGAGACAAGAGGCGTACTAAATTTAGGTGGAATTTGGGAGTTTAAGCTTGATGACGGTCGAGGATTAAAAGACAAATGGTTTGAACAAAAACTAACAGATACCATACCAATGGCAGTCCCAGCCTCGTTTAATGATATAGGTGTGAGCGGTGAAATTAAGAATCATGTGGGAGATGTATGGTATGAAACCGAAATAACCATTCCCAAGGTTTATAAAAATGAACGACTAGTTCTGCGTATTGGAGCAGCTACTCATAAAGCTAGTGTTTATGTAGATGGCGTTTTTGTTGCAGAGCATAAGGGCGGCTTCTTACCGTTTGAAGTGGAGCTCTCATCTGATAGCGAGAAGGCTAAACGTCGTATTACGATCGTTGTTAATAATATTATCGATGATTCGACACTTCCTGTTGGAGTTTATGAAGAAGAGGAAGTCGAGGGTATTGGGAAAGTTGTTCGTAACATGCCGAACTTTGACTTTTTTAATTATGCAGGCTTACAACGACCGATCAAGCTCTATACGACACCTCGTTCCTATATAAAAGATATCGAGCTTGTACCACAGGTTACGACTGATGGAGGTCTCCTTTCTTACCGTGTTTCAACCGTATTAGAGTCAGTGGAAGAAGACTATCTTGTAGTGGCGCAACTGATCGATGAAGAAGGAAAGAACGTTGCGACAGGAGAGGGATTACAGGGTGAGATGTCGGTAAGTGATCTACGTCGGTGGGAACCACTTAACGCTTATTTATATACATTTAAAGCCACTATCATGAAGGGCGAGCAGCTTATCGATACGTACGAGGAGCCTATTGGATTTCGATCAGTAGAAGTACGGGATGGCAAGTTTCTCATTAATGATAAACCGTTCTATTTTAAAGGCTTTGGAAAGCATGAGGATTCTCCGATTGCGGGGCGTGGCTTTAACGAAGCTGTTAATGTGATGGATCTCAGGTTAATGAAGTGGATGGGGGCAAATTCGTTTAGGACGGCACATTACCCTTACTCAGAAGAGCTCATGCGTCTTGCCGATCGTGAAGGCATTGTAGTCATTGACGAAACGCCAGCAGTTGGCGTCCACTTAAACTTTTCAGCAGCTTCTGGTGGTTTTACGAAAGAAGACAGCACATGGAGTCGTATAAAAACATTTGATCATCATAAAGATGTGCTTAATGACATGATAGCTCGCGATAAAAATCATGCGTGTGTCGTCATGTGGTCAGTTGCAAACGAAGCGGCTACGGAAGAGGAAGGTGCTTACGAATACTTTAAACCTTTAGTGGAGCTTACGAGAGAGCGTGATCCTCAGTCGCGACCAGTTATGATTGTTACATTTATTAAGTCCACGCCAGAGCTTGATAAAATAGCTGATTTGATTGATGTACTAGGATTCAATCGCTACTATGGCTGGTATGAAAATAGTGGAGAACTGGATGTTGCCAAAGTAAGGTTAGCTGCTGAATTAGCTGCCTGGGAAAAGCGTTGCCCCGGAAAGCCAATGATGATGACAGAGTATGGTGCTGATACGATTGCTGGTTATCACGAAATCGTGCCAACGATGTTTACGGAAGAATATCAATCGGACTACTTAAAAATCAATCATGAAGTCTTTGATCAAGTACCAACCTTTATTGGGGAGCATGTTTGGAACTTTGCAGACTTCGCTACAAGCCAAAACGTTCGCCGGGTAAATGGAAATAAAAAGGGCGTTTTCACAAGAGAGCGTAAGCCTAAAAATGCTGCGCATGAGCTCCGTAAACGTTGGACTGCGATTGATGATTTTTACTATAAAACGTAAATTTTTCAGGGGAAGATCGACTAACTTACGTGCAATAAACGAATATAAGAAATCAAAAAGCTCCCGTTATACCAAATAAATGAATATAGTTTGTTAATTGAATCAACTAAGTAGTATAATTAAAAACAATTGAAAGCGTTTTTATAAAACTACTTTTCGAAGGAGTGACACACGTGATTACAGACGATTTTTTACTGTCGAATGAGGTGGCGCGTCGCTTGTACCATGAGGTGGCGAAGGATTTACCGATTATCGATTATCATAATCATTTGAGTGCGAAGGAGATTTATGAGGATAAGAGCTACGCGTCGATCACGGAGCTTTGGCTCGGTGGTGATCACTATAAGTGGCGTGCGATGCGTGCGAATGGCGAAGCGGAGCGATTCATTACTGGTGATGCCCCTGATGAGGAGAAGTTCCAGGCATGGGCGCGCACGGTACCGAATACGCTCGGCAATCCTCTGTACCACTGGACGCATCTTGAATTAACTCGTTTCTTTGATTACAAAGGGCTACTATCTGAACGCACGGCGGAGGATGTGTTCAATCACACGAACACTTGCGTTCAAAGTGGCGAGCTGTCGGCTCGGCGCATGCTCGAGATGCAGCGCGTGGAGTTTGTTGGGACGACCGATGATCCGACCGACGATCTTTCCTACCATCGTAAGCTACAGGAGGAGGGCTACGCGGTTACTGTCGCTCCTTCCTTCCGCCCGGACGTGGGACTCGCGATTGAGGCCGACACGTTCATCGATTGGATAGAGCGACTTGCCAAGGCTTCTGGCGTAACAATCAACACCTATCACGATCTTCTTGCTGCGTTAGAAAATCGGGTGGCGTTCTTCTCAGAGAGTGGGTGCAAGGCATCGGATCACGGCATAAACGAGATGGTTTACGAGCAGGCAACAGAAGAAGAGGTAGCAACGATTTTTGACGCGCGACTTAAAGGCGCGAGCCTGACTGAAAGCGACGTTCGTAAATTTAAAACCGTCACGCTCCAGCAACTAGCGATGCTTTACGAACGAGAAGGTTGGGTCATGCAACTACACATTGGACCGCTTCGCAATAATTTCACAGCAAAGCTTCATACGATAGGTCGTGATGCAGGCTTTGATGCGATTGGAGATGCACCGCTTGCAAAGCCATTAAACGCCTTCTTAGATTCATTAGCTAGCAGTGGTACACTGCCTAAAACAATTCTGTACACGCTTAATCCTCGTGACAATGTGATCTTAGCAGCAACAGCCGGCAACTTCCAGGAGGAAGGCGTTCCTGGCAAAGTACAGGTCGGAACGGCTTGGTGGTTTAACGACCATCACGATGGAATGCTTGACCAAATGAAGACGTTAGCGAACGTTGGGCTTCTGCGTCACTTTGTGGGTATGCTCACTGATTCACGCAGTATGCTGTCGTTTACGCGACATGAATACTTCCGTCGCATCCTTTGTGACTTGCTCGGAACGTGGGTTGTGGAAGGCAAAATTCCAAACGATCAAGAGCTTTTAACCGAGTATGTCGAAGGAATTTGTTATCACAACGCTAAACACTATTTTCAGCTGACAAAAGAGACGATTTTACGATAACGATAGGAGTGAGAAGGATGGAGATGAGCTTTCGCTGGTACGGAGAGGACGATCCAGTCACGCTTGAGCAGATCAGACAAATTCCAGACATGGAGGGGATTGTATCCGCGATTTACGATATACCCGCAGGAGAGGTGTGGCCGGTTGCGCGCATCACAAAGCTCAAGGGGGAAATCGAGGCGCACGGCATGCGTTTAAATGTAATCGAGAGTGTGCCTGTCCATGAGGAAATTAAGATGGGGTTAGATTCACGAGATCAGTGGATTGACAATTATAATGAGACGATTCGAAACTTGGCGAAAGCAGGTGTGAAAACGGTTTGCTATAACTTTATGCCTGTGTTTGACTGGACGCGGTCAGAGCTTGACGCATCGCTACCGGACGGATCGAACTCGCTTAAATACGACGAAGCAACGGTCACAAACTTGGATCCACTAAGTGGGGAATTGACGCTACCAGGCTGGGATTTATCCTATCAAACGGATGCGCTTCAATCGATTATGAATCAATATCGCTCCATCACAGAGGATCAGCTCATGGACAACCTCATCTACTTCTTAGAGCGTGTTATTCCAGTTGCTGCGGAGGAAGGTGTATTCATGGCCATTCACCCTGATGATCCACCATGGGGCATTTTTGGACTTCCTCGCATGATGAAAAATGTTGATAGTGTGCGTCGCATGCTGTCAGCGGTCGATGACGTGCATAACGGGATTACATTCTGTACAGGATCGTACGGAGCGAATCCGGACAATGATTTAATCGAAATTATCGAAGTGGCTAAAGGGCGCATTCACTTTGTCCACGCGCGCAACGTCAAGTGGACAGGCGAGAAGTCCTTTCAAGAGACAGCGCACTCTATTAACGCAGGCTCCCTCGACATGATCGGCGTGATTCAAAAGCTCGTTGCTGATGGCTATACGGGACCAATTCGTCCTGACCACGGTCGCATGATTTGGGGAGAAACAGGACGCCCAGGCTACGGTCTATACGATCGTGCACTTGGCGCAACCTATTTGAACGGTATCATCCACACAGCAAGAGGGTTAGGGGTGAGTTCATGACAGTTCCATTTCACGTAAACGTAAAGGATAAAGTCGTTGTCATAACTGGTGGCTCCGGCGTACTTGGATCCGTCATGTGTAAGGCATTAGCCGAGCTTGGCGCTAAAGTGGCGATCCTGTCACGGCGCAAGGAAGCGAACGAAGAAATTGTGCGTGAGATTCGTGAAGCGGGCTTTGAAGCGAGCGGATTTATCGTCGATGTACTCGATGTACAAAAGCTCGAGCAGGTTAAGCAGGAAATCACTGAGCTATATGGGAGCTGTGACATTTTAATCAATGGAGCAGGAGGCAATGATCCGAAGGCAACTACATCAGAAGAAAAGATGACGATGGATAGCTTAAATAAAGGCGACGCTCAAACGTTCTTCGATTTAGATCCCGATGCCGTGGAGTGGCTGTTTCGCCTAAACTTTATTGGAACGCTCCTGCCTACGCAAGTGTTTGCAAAAGACATGGTAGGGAAGAAAGGCGCAACGATTATTAATATTTCCTCGATGAACGCGTTTCGTCCACTCACAAAAATCCCAGCCTATAGCGGAGCGAAAGCTGCTATTAGTAACTTTACGCAGTGGCTCTCCACGTACTTTGCGGACGTCGGCATTCGCGTAAACGCGATTGCGCCAGGTTTTTTCTTAACGGCACAGAATGAAAAGCTGTTGATGAACGAAGACGGATCCTACACGGAGCGCGCTGAGAAAATTTTAAGCCAAACACCACAAGGGCGCTTTGGAGAGGCAGAAGAGCTGCTCGGTACGCTGCTCTGGCTTGTTGATGAATCGTCAAGCTTCGTAAACGGGATCGTTGTACCTGTGGACGGCGGATTCTCTGCCTATTCAGGCGTGTAGGTTAAATGATAGAAGAAGGAGGAATGAACGCATGCAAATGCTTACGATATTAAACGAAATGGCAGCTCATAAACTCGCTGTTGTTGTACGAGGCAACACAGTAGACGAAGCGGAGCAAACTGCCGCAGCCTGCTACCGAGGCGGCATCCGCGTGTTAGAAGTCACATTTACGGTACCGGGAGCGGATGAGGTCATGAAGCGCCTCGTGAAATCGTACGACGATGCGATGGTCGGAGCGGGAACAGTTCTTGACGCAGAGACCGCCCGCACGGCCATCCTCGCTGGCGCACAGTTTATCGTCAGCCCAGGGTTTGACGAAGCGACAGCGAAGCTCTGCAATCGCTATCACATCCCTTATTTACCGGGCTGTATGACGATTACCGAAATGCTCACCGCAACAGAATACGGTGCGCAAATCGTTAAATTATTCCCTGGCCAACAATTTTCTCCCGAATTCATTCGTAACGTCAAAGGCCCGCTCCCACACATGAACATCATGCCAACAGGCGGCATTAATCTGGATAACATGAACGAGTGGATCGATGCAGGCGCAGTCATGGTCGGGGTCGGTGGCGAGATCACGAAGGGCGCAAAGACAGCCGATTTTGACGCCGTCGAGGCCGAAGCCGCTAAATTCGTCCAGAAGCTAAGGGGGGCGTAGCATGGCACGAGTCGTAACCTTAGGCGAGATGCTCATGCGCCTGCAAACGCCTGATCGGGGCAAACTCTCGCAAGCCTCTACGTTTAACGCCTACTTCGGAGGAGCCGAAGCAAACGTCGCTATCGGGCTAAGCCACCTCGGCCACGACGTCCGCTACGTGACTGCACTCCCCTCCGGAAATCCGTTAGCCCACGGGATGAAACAACACCTGCAACGAGCGGGCGTCCACGTAGATTGGATTTACGAGGGCGGTTCACGTATTGGGGCGTATTATATAGAAGAAGGATACTCGTTAAAGGCAAGTTCTGTCGTCTATGATCGCGCGCACTCTTCGGTATTGGAGCTCGCGTCTGTGGATGTTGATTGGGCGGGGTTGTTTGCGGATGTCGACTGGTTTCACGTTTCCGGTATCACGTGTGCGCTCTCAAATGAGCTACATACGTTTGTGAAGGTGGCGATGCAGGAGGCGCATGCACATGAAGTAAAGGTGAGCTTCGATTGTAACTACCGAAGTAAGCTATGGTCCGCGGAAGAGGCAGGCGCCGCTTATTTAGACGTGTTGCCTTATGTAGATCACTGTTTTGCAGGGTGGAAGGACTTTGCATGGTTGTTTAAGTGGGAGGCAGAGGGTGAGACATATGAGGAGCAGTTAAAGGCCTATTATGATCGTTTACGCGATGAATATGGCGTAGCATCGTGTGCGTCCACGAAGCGTGAGATCGTTGGTAACAACCGCCATGAGCTCCGCGGCTACTTTTATGATGGTACCGAGTTAGTTGCTGGGGAAACAGTAGCGTTTGATGTCATCGACCGTATTGGTGGCGGTGATAGCTTTGCCGCAGGGGTATTGCATGGAATGAGCGGTGGAGATGGGATAGATGCTAATACTATCATTGAGTTTGCGGTCGCCTACAGCGTCCTCAACCACTTCGTCCGCGGCGACCAAAGCGACTACACGGTAGCAGACGTAACACAATTCATACAGAACCAGTCCGGCGACGTCGTAAGATAGACGCCGGGCTTTTTGGTGTGGGGAGGTTGGCGGTAATGACAAAGTGGCGAGAGGTTATGACAAAATCAGGTTGAGTTATCACAAAACGAGGAGCAGTAATCACAGAACCAGGCTCAGTTATCACAAACCGAGAAGCAGTTATCACAAATTCCATACGAGTTATCACAGCTCAAACGCTGCACCCACTTTATCCATCCCATAAACCAATCGAATCAACTGCCACTCAACGCGATTAACCCCAGGTATTCCCGCGCAGCACGGCAGTTTATTCATCCTTTTTCTGGATAATTTGCACAACATGCTCGCAATTTTGCACAAACCCCAAGCATTTTGTCACAGGGCACTCCGATTTCAGCACCACCTCTCGGCATTTAGTCACAACGGCATACAAATTCAGCACCCCCACCTAAATTCAGTACAACTCCAAATCTACCACTCCCATCACACAATTTCGTCACTTTACTTTCGTCAGTAGATTAGCTATGATCAATTTGGGTGATGTAGATGGGGGACAACCAAAAGCGTATTGAATTGCTTCTTACGGCAAGCTGGGGCGTTGCGTTTATTGCAACATTAGGCTCTCTATTTTTTTCTGAAATAAGAGGATTTATTCCTTGTGAGTTGTGCTGGGCACAGCGGATTTTTATGTATCCGATGGCGATCACACTCGCGATTGCGACGGTGAAAAAGGACGCGACGCAGGCCTACTATGCACTACCGCTTGCGGTTATCGGAGCAGGGATATCCACGTATCACTATTTGCTACAAAAAGTACCGGCACTCCAAGAGACGAGCAACATCTGCGGGATCGTGCCATGTAATGCGCAGTACATAAACTATGCTGGATTTATTACAATTCCATTCTTAGCGTTAACGGCATTTATACTAATTATCATTCTGCTAGTTTATGTGATTAAGCTATCAAAGGAGCCAAACTAATTATGAAGAAAATACTTCTATTCGGTGGTATTATTGTCGCGATATTTATCGCGCTCACAGTTGTAACATCACAGCAAAATCAACAGGCAGCGGAGGGGAACCCGTTCGGCTTAGACACGCTCGAGCAGGAGACAATCGCACAGCTCGATGATCCACTCTACCAAAATATCATTCTACCGACTGAGCTTGAGCAGCGTCTAGAGGAAAATGGGGAGGCAACTGTTTACTTTTACAGTGGTCAGTGTGCAATCTGTAACGAAGTGTCGCCTTATCTCATTCCAAAGGCAGAAGAGATGGGCGTCGACCTAGAACTCTTTAACGCGCTAGAATTCGGCGATGAGTGGGGCACGTACGGAATTGAAGGGACACCGACTGTTATTCACTTTGAGGACGGACAGGAAGTCCAACGCATCGTAGGTGGACATACAGAAGAGACGTACGAGCAGTTCTTCCAGCAGGTCGTATTAGCAGAATAACGAACACAAAAAAGCAGGCTCTCCACAAGGAGGTCCTGCTTTTTAACATTCTTACTACGTAGCCTGAGGAAGCTTAAAATAAAGGTTCATGAAGTTTGCAACCGCGTTATTCTCGTGAGAATCAATGAGCAAATCAGCTTCGACCTTTACTGCAGGAGGCGCGTTTTTGACCGCAATACCTAAGTCTGCCACTTGCAGCATGTCGATATCATTATAATAGTTACCAAATGTGATCGTCTGCTTCATCGGTACCTTCAGTTCTCTCGTCAAATGCTCGAGCGTTCTTCCTTTACTCGTATTGGCTGCATGGATATCGATCGTCTGTGGACTGCTTGCGTAAATTGACCACCGTGGAAAAGCTTGAACAAGCTCGTTCCAAACGGGTAACAACTCCTTTTCCTCCACCATTACCGTTGTTTTAGCAATGGAATGAAGAGGAGAAGCGGGCGATAAGACATGAATGTGAAAGTCCTTGTTGGAGCGGTACCATTCATAGCGAGTAATCGTGCCTTCATCTACATGAAATGCCCCATCTGCAAGCACGTGGAAATGATACTCCTTTTCTCGCAAATAGTGAAGAAGCTCCTTACTGGACTCACTCGAGTAAGTGCGAGTAAAAATGGGACGATCGCTTCGTGGGTCATAGAGGCAAGCGCCATTATACGTAATGACAGGTAAGTCAATCTCGAGCTTCTCTAAAATAGGCTTCGTCATCATGGGACTGCGACCAGTTGCAACAGTAAAATAGTGACCAGCGTCTCGCAGTGCTCGCACCGCTTCTACTGTCGCATCAGTCACATTCCCATATTCATTTAAAAGCGTGCCGTCAAGGTCTGATACAAGCAAATGTCGATGCATGATCGTGCCTCCTTCCGTTTTACTGAGCAGCGCGAAGGTTCGCTGTGTCTGCTCGTTTCTGTAAATAGCGAGTAAGTAGCTCTGCCGACAACACCATAGCAAAAATCACAAGCGTCACTCCGAGAACTTGATCGTAGGCCATAACGCGTGAGGCGCGAACAAGCTCCCAACCGATCCCACCGGCTCCAACTACACCTAACACAGCCGAGTATCGAATATTAATATCAAAGCGGAAAACAGACCAAGAGATAAATATGCTCATAATACTTGGAATAATACCTTGCATAATAATTTGTACTTTAGAAGCACCTGTTGCCTTTAGTCCATCGATAATGCCCATATCAATTTCTTCGATTGCCTCCGCGTAAACCTTCACGAGCATGCCGATGCTATTGACTGCAAGAGCTAAAATACCGGGAGTTGGACCGAGACCTACTGCGATAATAAATAGCAATGCCCAAATCAGTGCTGGCACGGCGCGTACGAAAGCGGCGAATCCTTTAACCGCATAGCTGATAGAGATATGTGGAGCAAGATTTTTAGCTGCGAGCATAGCAAGCACGATGGAAAAAATGATGCCCCAAAGCGTGCCCATAACAGCAATTTGTAACGATTCCACTGCTGCACCAAACACATCAATAGGCTCGTTTAACGTTGGTGGGACCATAATTCCTAAAATATGCTGAACGCGACCAAATGCATCAAAAATAACAGGATCAATGATGCCTACCTGCAATAAACTGAAAACGAAAAAGAGGAGAAACAAGCTGATATAAATGTAGCGAGTAGATCGCTTATAGTGCGTGTGCATTAGATAATCCGCTCCCTTATTTTAGCCGTCGCAAACTCAACAGCAAGAATGAGACCAAAGATCATGAGAATTCCAACGACTGCTCGATCATATTGGAACAAGTTTAAGTTCCCTTGCAGAGCATATCCAATACCACCAGCTCCAATTAACCCAAGTACAGCAGCCTCGCGAATATTTAAGTCCATTTTGTACAAGGACCATGCTACAAAGCCAGACTTAAACTGTGGCCAAACCGCCTGCCCCATGATTTGAAACCAGTTAGCACCAGTTGCACGAACGGCATCGACCTGTTTCTCATCAATCTCCTCAATCACATCCGCAAACGCCCGACCTAAAATACCAATACCAGAGATCGCTAGCGCAAGCGTTCCAGCAAGTGTCCCTAAACCGAAAGCAACGACAAGCACCATCCCTAAAATAAGCGCAGGCACAGCACGCAAGAAGGCAACAATAGAGCGACTCATAAAGGCAATGGACTTATGAGGAGTTGTATTCGATGCAGACATAAACGCAAAAAATAACGAGGCGATAACAGACAGCACCATCCCAGCAAAACTCATATAGATCGTCATGATCGCCGGACTTAAATATTGAGGAATAGCAGTAAAATCTGGACGAAGTAAATTCTCCACAATAAATCCTGTCATACTGATTGGTCCGTAGTATAAAATAGACAAACTAAAACCTGTCCCGTACCAGCTCCATCCAACTAAAAGCAATAAAATACTCCATATGACAAGGTGAGACTTCATGACATATTTTTTACGCCTTGATAGCTCCGCGTAATAATCAATAGAAGGACTCTGTTCCTCTGTTTTAACCTTCAGCTCCCGAGCAAGAGATTCCACTTGGATACGCCCCCTTATTTTTTATAGTATAGGTAGTCAATAATGCCATCCGTAAGCTCTCTCGGAGCCCCATCAAATACGACCTCACCCGCTTTAATTCCGATAATACGGTGAGCAAACTTTTTCGCAAAATCCACTTGGTGAAGGTTAACAATAGACGTCAGCCCGTCTTCCTCACACACTTGTTTTAAGTAGTTCATCACATTTTCAGACGAAGAAGGATCAAGACTTGCGATTGGCTCATCCGCGAGCAGTAAAGAAGGCTCCTGAATAATAGCGCGAGCAATCCCAACGCGCTGTTGCTGACCACCTGAAAGCTCATCTGCACGTTTGAACATATGCTCCTCTAGACCAACACGACGAAGCACCTCAAATGCCTTCTCCGTATCCTCCTTCGAAAAACGACCAAAGCTACCCTTCAACGTCGGCATATAGCCTAAACGCCCGTGCAACACATTATGATACGTCTGCGACCGCTTAATTAAGTTGAAATGCTGGAACACCATCCCAATTCGGCGACGAATCTCGCGAAGTTCCTTACCGCGAGCACGCATCACATCCTGCCCCTCAAACACAATAGACCCAGCAGTCGGCGTATTTAACCGATTTAACGAACGCATAAACGTACTCTTTCCAGCCCCACTAGGACCGATAATAGACACAAGCTCCCCCTTTTTGATCGTAAGCGAAATGCCCCTAAGCGCCTGCGTGCCGTCCGGGAACGTCATCTCTACATCTTTTAGTTGTAAAACCGCATCAGACACTTCCTCTGGTCGATCCGTAACAGCTGACATAGTCGTTTGACCCATCATAAACACCCTTTCCACCACAAATTTGTCTCACCGATTGAAAAAAGAAATGCTGCATCAAAGACCGATGCAGCATGGCTCTTGCATATCTGCTACTCTAGTAATTCTTCCGGACTTAAGTTAAGAGCTTCAGCTGTATCTTGAACAACCTGATAAACAGCGGGGTCAACTTGGAAGTAACCACCTAAATAACCGCTCTCTTCAAGGAATTCACGTCCTTTTTCGTCTTCGGACATATCAAGGAATGCCTGTTGAACAGCGTCCTTAAAGGATTGTGGAAGATCACCTTGGATGACATATGGTCCACCAGGGATTGGCTCAGACTCATGAAAAATATTCAGCTGATCAAAATTCTCATGATCATTCACTCGGTCAAATACACGCTCGATACATGTGCTACATACGCCAGCCGCTTCTACATCTCCGTTTAGTACAGAGTATAAAGACGCTTCGTGGCTACCAGAGAAGACAACGTCAGATGGGAACTGATCGACATTATCCATTGTTAAGCCGATTTCGTTAATGAGCATAGCCTTAGGGAATAGGTGTCCCGATGTGGAAGCTGGATCCGCATATGCTAGAGAACGCCCCTCGATGTCTTCTAATGAATCGATTCCATGCTCATCAAGCGTAATCATTTGAGCTGTGTAATAAATGTCGTCCTCCGTACCACCCTCTTCACTTACAGGAATAGCAAAAGGTTCACCATTTGCGCGTTCTGCTGCTACTAAATAAGAGAAAGGTCCGAATGTGGAAGCATGAAGGTGTCCATTTGCCATTGCTTCAATTAATGCTGTGTAGTTTGTCGCATTGTAAAGCGTCACGTCAACATCTAAATAATCTTCTAAGTACTCGATCATCGGCTCGTAGCGATTAGTTAGCTCAGCCTGATCCTCTACAGGAAGAAGTCCAAAGATAAATTCTTCTGGCCAATCCGAACGATCTTCTGAACCGTTTGATGCTTCAGCAGTCTCTGCGCCTAGTTCGTTTACTTCACTGTTGTTGTCTGTCCCACATGCTACTAACGTCATCGCAGCCGCAGCTGCAAGTGTTCCACCCAAAAGCTTTTTCATCGTGTTGTTGCCTCCCTATACATTTTGTTTACAGGTCTCATCATATACGGGGGGTATTAAGGAACTATTAATCTAATGTTTAATTGTGTAAGGGTTTTGTGAACAAATGTTCAGTATATGAATGAATTATGAATTGATAGCGTTATTTAACATATCTTTCAACATAATGAATATTTGCTTGAGCTAAGGAATCAGAGGTACGTAACCAATAGATACCACAAATAATAAACAACGCACCGATCCCGGCATAAAGCGCCTGCATCCCAAACCATTCGGCAGCGATATATCCCGCGAGTGGTCCAATCGCAGCCCCTAAATCCTGCGCGACAGAAAACGAGGTCATCATCCGTACACGGGAGGTTTGCTCCGATGCCTCCGCAGCAATGGCTAAGTTAAACACTTCTAATGCAGTAGCAAGTAGTTGGATGAGTAGTACGACTAAAATAAATATGACCAGTGGGATAGGGAGTGGTAGCACTATAAGTAGTAGTCCTGTTAGGAGAAAGCTTGCTGCGAATAGGGTTTTAGGCGATCGACTTCTATCCGCCATTTTGCCAAGCGCTGGTGATAAAAAGCCTTCCCAAAGCACTCTGACAGACTGCAACAAGCTGCCCATTGTGGCGACTCCTATGAGAAGGGCTCCAATCATCAATCCTTCGGTCATATGTCCGTCGAGTAAATAGGTGAGCGTCGATTTTAAGACGCCATCAAACACGATCGTCAAAGCCATTGCGCTTACTAATAGAGAAACAATAAAACGCATGCGTAATAATTGTGCGTACGAGACTTCGACCCGCTTTTCCTCCTTAGATGGGATAGTTAGTCGTACATTCGACATAAACGGTAGGAGAATAAAGGTTGCGGCACTAGCTACAGCAAAGCCTATCATGACTGGCATTAGGCCAATTTGGTCAAGGAGAATGGCACCGATCAGGGTACCTAATAATGCGCCCGTGCGAGTGATGCCTTTATGTAAACCAAATAAATAACCGCGATCCTCGCTCGACGCAAGTGTAGGGATGGCGAGGTAGGCTCCGAGTTTTAAGAATGTCCACGCAACACCCCAAAGGATGCGAGCAGTGAGCAGCCAAACAAATCCAAAGGAAAAGCCATAGGCAAGTGTCGTCACAGTTGCTAGTGCCATGGCAATGTAAAATCCGTGCTTGTAGCTAATGTACTGGTAAAGCCAAGCTACAAGTGGGTTTAGAGGTAGTCGAATAATTCGATTTACAGATAAGAGGACACCAATTTGCCAAAGTGCGGTCAGACCGATTTCCTGCCACATAAGCGGTAGCACGATGTACATCATCGCGTCCCCAAATAGTGAAATAGCAGTAGCAGTAGCCATGATAATGACGTCACGTTTAGGAGAATAAGTTGCAGAGTTTGTAGAAGGTGACACAGGTAGGACTCCTTTTTTTGTATAACCGTAACAAAGATTTGAAGTCTCATGTTAGTAGAGGAGAGATTCTTAATAAAACTAACATTCTGTTCATATTGCGGTCACGTTCATTAAAAAACGTTCATATTGGGGATAGGGTGGAAGTTAATGGTTGGGAGTTAACTTACTTTTTGAAGGCGTGTTCCGTTTCGTGGGGATTTTTGCGAAAAGCGTTCACGTTCTCGGATAATGCGTTCAATTTTTTACCACATGCACGGTTCCTCCCCACAAAAAAGTCAGGCAATGTTTGATCGCCTGACCGTCATAATGTTATGTTAAATTTTTACGAATGTACTTAATAATTTTACGCAGCTCATTCACGTGCGGCCGTCCAAATGGACTCGTTTGACGTTGCTGATAAAGTAGCTTTCCGTTTTCGTCTGTTAAGAAATAAGCAGGCTCGCCGTGATCTCCGTGATCCTCATATGGGGCATCATTCGTATGGCGATGGACGCCGTAAGCTTCTAAAAAGCTATAGTCCTCATCCATTAATATAGAAAAGGATAGTCCTTTGTCATCAATTAGTTTCTGCAGGTCATTCTTATTGTCGTGCGAGATAGCCGTCACCCGAATGTTGTGCTTCTCAAAGTAGCTTATGCTTGATTCAATATCCTCAAGCTCCTCCTGACACACAGGACACCATGATCCGCGGAAGTAAATGATTAGTTGCCACTCATCCGATCCTTTTGTGTCAGAAAATGTGATTTGCTCTCCTGTTACAGATGGTAATGTGAAGTCTGGTACTTGTTCATTTAATTTAAATGTTGTCATCATTGTCACTCCCTATATTTTGGTAACAATTATCAATTACCCGAGGAGTGACAACCTAAAACGCACCAAGGTCCAAATAAACAGGTTTAAAAAATAGTTTCATTTTATTATAAATTAGTTATACAAAACCTGTTAATTTTCTCAAAAAGGGGGTATCTGTAGCAGTACAATCGAGAGGAGGATGACCAATGTCAGCTATTAAAGCAGTTGTGTTAAATGCATCATTAAAGTCGTCTGGCGAGGAATCCAACACGGAGGTTTTATCGGCAGAAGTGCTAGAACTACTGGAGAATGAGGGAGCGGAGACGGAGATGATCCGGCTCGCAGACTATAATATTGCATTCGGAATCGCAGAGGACATGGGCGAGGAGGATGAGTGGCCACAAATTTTTGAGCGAATTGAAGCCGCAGATATCGTTATCATCGGCACCCCTCTATGGCTTGGCGAAAAGAGCAGTTTAGCGACACTTGCTATCGAGCGACTATACGGAAGTAGTAGTGAAACGAACGATAAAGGTCAAGCGATCTACTACAATAAAGTAGCGGGTGTTGTCGTTACTGGTAACGAGGATGGCGCGAAGCACGCAGCAGCCTCTATTCTATACGGACTTTCACATATCGGATTTGTCATCCCACCTAACGTAGATGCGTATTGGGTTGGTGAAGCAGGTCCAGGACCATCATACATCGAAGGCGGTAAGGAAAACGACTTCACAAAATCACATGTAAAAATGCTCGCGTACAACACGCTTCACCTAGCAAAAATGCTAAAGGCACAGCCAATTCCGGCTGAGGGGAACGTGATGTAAACAAAGCAACATACTTAATAAAGGCTATCCGATGAGGGTGGTCTTTTTTTGCGCGAAAAAATCCCCAATAAAAGGGGATTAAGACGGTAAAAGCTCCTCAAGATCCAGTGGAATCTCCCAAGCATCTAGCTCTAACACGGTATATTCTTGGTCATCATAGATAAAGTGAGCGAACCATTCCCCGCTCGCATGAAAAATGATCTCGCCAGACTCTTCATTATAAAATTCGGCTAACACATTTTCCGTCCATTCAAGAGACATACCTCTGCTGGAAGGATAGGATGAAATATCGCTGAGTTCAATATTTTCAGCTGTGAAATCGCCTTCTGGATCCTCGATTTCATAAACAAACGAGACATGACGACCGAAATAGGTTGTCTCCTCCCCCTCATAAAACTCTTCAATAGAAGCTGTGTGAGCACCAGATGAATCGGAGGCACTAACGGGCTCTCTCAACTCTGGCGTGGTGGTCACCCCAAAGTTCTCAGGATCTACAGATCCATCATCAATCGACATTCGGAGCGTTGCAAACAACTCCTCGACCTCCTCATAGGTAAGAACAGGCGCATCCTCCCCAAGATCAGTCGATTCACCAACAGGCGAATACGAAATATCATACTCCTCCCCAAGCGCCTCTATATCCTCTTCCGGCGAACTACAAGCTACTAGTGGGAGAAACAACGCAACACTTCCTGCCATCCATTTTTTCGACATATAACCCCTCCATTGGTATGTGTATTTCCTTTTCTTTGTAAAAATAAACGACTTTACAATTGTATCTAATTAGTTTAATATCTAATTAGATGAAAGGGGTTGTTAATATGCAATTGGATCGTTTAGTTGCGTTTCACAAAACGTTAGGAGATAAAACGCGCTTACGTATTTTAGCGTTACTTAAAAAGGGGCCGCTTCACGGACAGGCTCTAGCAGGGAAGCTCGGGTTAAAGGCTCCAACGATTACTCATCATATGACAAAGCTACGCGAGATTGGTCTTGTCTCACAGAGACGAGACAAAAATACGATCTATTTTCACCTAGAAGAGGATCGGCTGGCACGTATGTCCTCGGCAATTTTGAATTTGTCCGAGCCAGAATTTGTTGTCGGGGATGAAAAGTCGAAGGTGGTCGCAAACTTTACCGATGGATCAGGTAGGCTGACGCAGTTGCCGGCGCAGCGCAAGAAGCGATTGATGCTGCTTGAGTATATGTTACGAGGGTTGGAGCAGGGTCGTGCGTATGAGGAGCGCGAGGTAAATGAGCACATTAAGCAGTTTTACGATGATTATGCGACGGTGCGCCGGGAATTTATTATGTCGCACTTCATGTTTAGGCAGGACGGGGTGTATGAGTTAAATCCTCGTGATATGTGGCCGATTTAGAAGACAACCAAGTGAGAGCTACTCACTTGGTTATTTTGCGTGTTAGAAGGACAGTTCTAGGTGCTTCGGAGAGAAGTGAGGCGCAATGTTGGAGAAGTGAAATGCAATTTGAAGAAAATCACGAGTAGCGACGCGCAATTCGCAAGAAGCGACACGCAATCTGTCAAAACTTAAGAGAAGTGACACGCAATCATATAGAGGAACGAGCAAAAGTTGCTATGTGCTAACACCTCGCAACGATTTCGTCCATTCAGTGCGGACAGTCCAATTAATAAAGACATTCAATACTTATGTGGGTATGTGCTTGTCAACTTATCTGTTTGTCGAACAAGAAAATTCGAATGAACACAAACTATCATTTTGTCGAATTTTGTCGGTGCAAATATAAAAAACACAAGATATTACATGTGAGTATAGTCACAAAATAGACACAATGATTTTTGACAGTTTTCGAGATTGCTATCCTAAAGAAGTATTAGAGGGGGAAATTTGTCGCTTTTTTCGTAAAGGTTTTGTCGAATAGCTCAAAATTAGTGGAAGATCTTGCTATGATGATACATGTTATTCCACCGGGTCTCGAAGAAGTTACAGGAAGATTCACAATCTTACCCCTAACAAGCTTTCCCTCGTTTCCTCAAGTGGATATGTAGTTGGACGAAAGAGAGAGGATAGCCATGCTGGATTCGAAAAGAAAAGCAATGATATTTTTATCGCTCGCATTTTTATTAGCGATTGGAGCGGGATTTGTTTATTTACAGAAGGTTAGTCAAATGAATGAAGAGCTTGGAGGCATGACGGAAGTGTTTGTCGCCGGGCAAGATATATTCTCTCGTGAGCTCATCAGGCCTGAGGATGTGAGTGTGCAGGCGATCCCGAATCGCTTTGTAACGGATTCTCATATTACGAATGTTGATGATCTGAGGCAGAAGGTTGCGTTAGTCCCACTCTCCGAAGGGGATCTCTTAACGCAAAATATGCTAAAGGAATTTGATGATACACAGGAACAAAATGATCGATTGATCACCGTGATGGCTGGGAACAATGTGGTGTTTGACCAACAGTTAGATGCCATGGATCTCGTCGATATTATTGTATCCGATACGTTTAGTGGAGAGGCTGCGACGACTCTTTTTATGGAGGATGTACTTGTAGCAAGAGTTGCTACATCAGGTGGGGAATTCCAAGGGGTGCAACTTGAAATGACCATCGAGCAAGCGCAAGCATTTATCCATAGACAAAACTACGCAGACCAGCTTCGTATCATCAGATCTACCGCAGGTTCATCGGAAGCGCCGGTGTCACCAGATGAGGTAGTGGACGAATCGGAGGAAGCAATTATAGAAGAACCAGAAGCAACACCTAACGAAGAAGGTAACCAAGTAGAGGAATCAGCTGATCAAAATGAATCAACAGAGGAAGTGCCTGCCGAACGAGGCGAAACAACAGAACCAGCCGAAACAGAACCAACTGATTCAACCGAACAAAACAACGAGACGACACAAAATGAGAGCTAGGTGAACCCGACATGGAACCTTTATACATGCTAATAGTAAGCGACGATATAGAAATGGGACAAGAAGCTTTGAAGCTAAGTGAAGAAGCATTCGCCGTTAACTTAGTGGCAAAAAAAGAAGCGATTGTCGAAATCGACAAACGTACTCCGGACATTTTGCTCGTTGCAGATAACCAAGCAGTTAGTGGTGCGGAGACGATTCAAACGATCGCATCTGACTACAATATTCCTTACATCATTTTTCTTGGACTAGAAGAAGATTTTAATGGTCTGCGCGACGTGATTAGAGCGGGCGCGGATGAATATTATTTATACCCTCAGGAGCTAGATAGTCTCCGTCATAAATTACCTGCACTACTCACTACGATTCAATCACAAGAAGAATCGGCGTCTACAATCCAAGCATTTAAGCGCGGGAAAGGAAAGGTGTTTTCCTTTTTTAGCGGAAAAGGCGGGAGCGGAACAACGCTACTTTCTCTCTCATTTGCTCAAACCCTAAAGCTAGAGTCCACGGCTCGCGTGCTCTTTATCGATTTAAATATGCAATATGGAGGTGCGGAAACGTTCTTTGGTCTTGAGAGCAATCGCTCATTAGCCGACCTCCTTCCAGTCGTTGACGAACTGAACGAAACGCATATTCAGCACGTGCTGGAATATGAGAAGCGCTCCAAGCTCGATATGCTACTTAGTCCATGTGATGCAGAGTTTGCGGAGGAAGTAACAGAGCGATTTATTTCCAAGCTTATACGGACTGCAAGACGAAGCTATGACTTTGTTATTTTAGATCTTCCGCATGGCATGAACGTGTCGACGTACACTGCCATGGAGGAGTCAGACAAGATTTATTACGTTCTCACGCCTGATACACCATCAATTCGAACCTTTCAGCGTGTCGAAAATCTGTTTGATCAGCTTTCTATCAAGCGAGAAGAGCGTCTCGAATTTTTCTTAAATAAGGTTAGTCGAGACAATGAATTAAATAAGTCAGATTTGCAGTCTTTGCTGACGTATCCAATTGCGCTTGAGGTGCGATTAGACGTGAAGGGTGTGCAGTCGCATGTCAACGTAAGTGAGCCCATGCATAAGTCGCAGGAAGAAAAGAAGCTACCTGGAGCTGCAAAGGATATTCGGAAATGGGTGCGAGCCTTTTTGAAATAGAGAGGAGGAGATGTAGATGTCGCTTTTTAAGCGCGAAGAACGAAAGAGTCAGGATACTGCTACCTACAGCGCTAATGAAGATAGCTACTTAAATCAGCTTGTCGATCACTATAAGACGAGACTCCTTCAAGAAGCCAACTTAGAGCATTTAACAAACTTAAGCCAGCGGGAGATGCGCCTTGCCATTGAGCGCTTCATTACGCAGTTTATGAACGAAGAGAAGGTTATTGTTACTCGTCATAAAAAAGAACAGCTATTAACGAGAATAATCGATGAATCAGTAGGTTTTGGACCTCTCGAATCTCTCTTAAAGGACGATACGATTACGGAGATATTAATTAATGGACCAGATCATGTCTCGATTGAGAAGAATGGTCGATTGCAGCAGATTAACTTAACCTTTCGCAATGAGGAGCACTTAAGACACATTATTGATCGCATTGTAGCTCCGATTGGACGTCGAATTGATGAAAGTTCACCGATGGTTGATGCAAGGCTTGCTGATGGCAGTCGTGTGAATGCCGTGATTCCACCTGTGAGTTTAAACGGGACACTGCTTTCTATTCGTAAATTTAGGAAGGAGCCATTTACGTTAGATGATCTCATTCAAGGCAGTTCCATGACAGAAGACATGCGTACCTTCTTAACGGCTCTTATTCGCTCTAAAATCAACACGGTTATTTCGGGAGGGACAGGAAGCGGTAAAACAACGCTTTTGAATGCGCTAGCTCAAGCGATTCCAGAAGGAGAACGCGTTATTACCATTGAGGACTCTGCCGAGCTCAACTTAAATCGTGGCGATGTAGTAGGTATGGAGGCCCGCCCTCCTAACGTCGAAGGGCGAGGGGAGATTACAATTCGTCAGCTTGTTAAAAACGCACTCCGTATGCGTCCTGATCGCATTATTGTCGGAGAGGTTCGTGGTGCCGAGGCGTTTGACATGCTTCAAGCCATGAATACGGGTCACGAAGGCTCGCTGACGACCGTCCACGCTAACTCCGCTCGAGATGCGCTGAGTCGTATCGAAGGAATGGTTATTATGGCCGGAATGGACTTGCCTTCTACCGTTATCCGCGAGTACATTGCAGGAGCCGTTGAGATCATTATCCAAGGGATGCGACTCTCTGATGGAAGGCGTCTCATTACCGCTATTAGTGAGGTGGCAGAGCAAGACGGTCGCATGGTCATTCACGATATCTTCACTTTTGAGCGCACAGGAGTCTCCGAAGAGGGGCGCGTTTTAGGCGAGCATCGTCCTACTGGCTATGTGCCTGCTGTGTTAGATCGCTTAAATCGCTTCGGACAGAAAATAGAGCCGACGCTATTTGAGACAAAGGAGGAGGTCACATGACAGGCGCCTTTTTAGTCGGAGCAAGCGTCATCCTATTTTTGATTGGCATGATGTACCTATTAGATTTCCGAGCACAAAAGAAGCTTTGGAAACGCAAAGTAACAACTTGGTTTACTGCAACGGGTAAACGTAAAAGTGCCATCGTCCTGCTTGGAGATCGGTTTGACCAATCTAAGTATGCGAAAAAAATGGAAGCAAAGCTTCGTAAAGCAAATATTGGACTGACTCCCTCCGAGTTTTACGGCATGCTAATCGTTGGAGCAATGGCGTTAACACTTGTGATTGCGAATGTTCTTGGCTCTTCTTTGCTTTTATCGCTCGTGATTGCAGGGGCGCTTTTATGGGTGATGCAGATCATTCTGTTTTCGCTCCGCAAAAACAAGTATCAGGATCAATTAAATCAGCAGCTTGCCGAAATTTGCCGCATGCTCTCTAATGCAACGAGATCTGGTATGACGATTCAGCAGGGAATTGATCTTGTCGCACGGGAGATGAACTATCCTGCAAGTGAAGAGTTTGCCCGTGTTTCTCAAGAGATGCGTTTGGGAGTCGATTTTGACCGAGCGCTAATCAAGTTGCAAGACAGAGTGGATTCCAGAGACTTTAAGCTCTTTATCGCTACCTTACAAATTCAAAAGCGTGCAGGCGGTAATTTATCAGAGGTATTAGAAGAGATGTCGATGACGCTTGAAGAGAGAAAGATTTTGCAACAAACGATTAAAACGATGACTGCGGAACAAAAATATATCGCATGGATTCTTCCATTGATGCCGATTTTTATCGTGTTTGTCATGAATACGATTGTTGATGGGTTCCTAGAGCCTATCTTTACGTTAGTGGGAGGAATACTCGTGACCATATTTCTTGTATGCACAATTGCCACCTTCTTCCTTATTCGCAAGGTGACAGACATACGCGTTTAAGCGCACATTTGGAGGTGACAACATGGATGCATTAGCGATATTTACTGTCATATTAACGTTACTTTGCTTAGCGATTGGACTTAAAGAATATTACACGTTTCGAGTTGCAAAGATGGAGAAGGTATCACACGTTAGAGAGCTAATTGGAGCAACGGAGCAGAAAGAATCAAAAGGAAAGCTATCCGAGCGAGTCATGGCTAGAATCGCGCTTTATGCGGATGATTTCTCTGGAATTGGGCAGCGCGTCAACTTCTTTAGTGAACCTCATGATATCGAACAGTTGTTAAGACGTGCTGGACTATCGAAGAAGATGACAGTAGAAAAGCTTCAAGGCTTAAAGATGTTTTTCTTTTTCTTTGGATTATTTACTGGGTTCATTCTCTTATTAATTGGATTCCCATTTGCGATATACAGTATTGTTTTCCTCCCACTAGCAGGTTATTTAGGGACAATCCTTTGGCTTAAGAATGTGGCGAAAACAAGACAGGAGCAGCTTCGCTATGATCTACCAGATTTTTTGGACACGGTAAGTGTAACCCTTCAAACCGGAGGAGGACTGGACCAAACATTAAAAGAAGTAGTTACCTATTTCGATGGTCCGCTCCAAGAAGAGTTTGCTAGATTCAATCAAGAGATTGAGCTAGGAGTACCACGAGAGCAGGCATATAGAGAGCTTTTAAACAGGAATGATAATCCCGAATTTCAATCGTTGATTAAATCCTTAATGCAAGGGATGAAGCTTGGTGTCCCAGTAGCGACGACGTTTAAGCATCAGGCAGAGGATTTACGCACGATTAGAAAAGAGCAAGTAAAGGAGAAGGCCGCGAAAGCCTCTCCTAAAATCACTCTGATTACCACTTTTTTAGTCGCACCATCGGTCATTCTATTGATTGCCGGACTCATGATATTAAACATGTTCTTTGGCGAAAATTCGATTTTAGATATGCTGTAAAGTTGGAAGGTCCGTCTACAGAGTGGGCGTTCAAATATGATATTACATTCAAGGAGGAGTTACACATGAAAAAACTTAGAGAGATGTACATTGAGGCTGTTAGCCATTTGCAGAACGAAAAAGGATCACAGTCCTTAGAGTGGATCGGAATTGCTGCTGTAATTGTAATTGTAGTAGGGATGATTTCAACTGTTTTTGCTGGAGACACAGAGTTTGGAGAAGCAATTAAAGATCGGCTAATCTCCTTTGTTGAAGGTATCGGTTAAGCAGAAACGTACGACTTTCCCCATTTTGGGGAGGGTCTTAGGAAGGAAAGAGAGAAGCTCTTTTTTTCCTAAGACTTAAAAAGCTTCGATCACTATGACAACTGGAGGCAACATTCATGAATAAATCATTAGCTTTAAGCGCTACTGGCTTACTTTTATTAGTAGGGGCGTGTTCTGACAATAGTGAAGTAAACGAGCAGGTAACATTAGATAATAACGACATTTCATCGGAGTTGGGGAATGAGCCTAATGAACCGAATGAGATCGAAGATGTTTCTAATCAGCCTGAAGAAAACGAAGTGGAGCTATCATTTGAAGATCCAGGCGTGCCGTATATTCCTACAACGATGGAAGAGGTGCTAAATTTTCCAGCTGGAGAGTTTGAAGGAGTAGATCCGAACGAGTCAGAGGACTTTGCGGAAGTGCTAAGCACTATGCCAGAACTTTCAGAGGAGGCGTCAGCGGAAGATTTAGAGACCTATGTCACACATTTAGCGACGCTTGTGGCACCGGCTTATCCAGATCCCAGGCTTTTAGCAAACCGTTGGGATCAGCTTAGCTTTTTGGCACCGAATGAAGATGGGGAGCTTGGACCTGAAGTAGCAGAGCTAAATGTAGAGATTCTTCTTGATGCAAGCGGGAGCATGCGCGACGAGCTCGAGGGGACGGATAAGATGACGATTGCGAAAGAGGCAATCGATGGTTTTGTGTCTGAGTTGCCTGAGGAGGCGAATGTGGCATTACGCGTTTACGGTCATATAGGAGAAGACTCGGAGCTCTCGTGTGCAACGATCGATCGCGTCTATGACTTGCAGCCATATGAAGAGGGTGCTTTCACGGATGCGTTAGGGAGCGTTGAAGCAAATGGCTGGACACCTCTTGCGCATGCTATTGAAACTACGAGTGACGATTACCGGCAAGGTTCAGAGGATGCGACGAATATGATTGTCGTTGTAAGCGATGGAATGGATACGTGTGGCGGAGATCCTGTAGCTGCAGTGGAGGAATTAAGTGAACTCAATGTCACACCGATTATTTCGATTATCGGATTTGATGTGCCGGCTGATGAACAAGGTCAGTTAAGAGATATGGCTCGTGCAGCTTCAAGTTCATTTGCTACTGCAGACGACCAATCGCAGTTGATCGCGGAACTAGATCGAAATTTGGAAATTGCGCAGGCATGGACCATGTTTGAAATAGAATCTTTCCGAGAGATTGAACAAGCTAGAATTGATCAGAATGGCGATGTCTTACAAGAACGAAATGAATGGCGTGGTAAAACACAAGAAGAAAATGGCCATATGTTTACTGTGATCGACTATCTCATGGAAGAAGGGAAAATTGACCAGGCGCATTATTCAGATATGAGACATTTAGTTAGTGATCGAGCAAGTGCTGCCTACGATATCGGTGAAGAAGTCTATGGGGCTCTATACGATGCCAATATAGAAAATCGGGATAGATTGTTAGAGGAACTCGATGAACTTATTGATCAGAAGGATAATAACTAATTTGATAGAGTAGGAATTTCTTTCATTCTTTTAGTAATCAGATTGTTTTTAGTTGTGAAGGTTGAAGCGAAAGCCAGTGCTTAAGAAAGTCAGTATTCTTGCGAAAAAATGTGCGGAGGGGACGTAAATGAAAAATCAAAACCGATCTTGGCTAGCTCTTGTTATAGCAAGTATCTTTATTATTATGCAGCTTGGCTTTCCACTGATCACAATTGCTGTGAGTCCATGGCAAGGAAATGATTGGCAAGGAAGTCCATGGCAAGGAAATGAATGGCAGGGTACACCATGGCAAGGTCATGATTGGCAGGGGAATGACTGGCAAGGTGATGACTGGACAGGTAACGACTGGCAGGGGGATTCACCGCAACAAGGTAATTCGTGGAGCGGCAATTCATGGAATGGTCAAGGTGGAACAGGCGATTCATGGAATGGTAATCCGTGGAACGGTCAAGGCGGATCAGGCGGAACGTGGAACGGAGATCCATGGAATGGTCAAGGTGGAACAGGCGGAACGTGGAACGGAGATCCATGGAATGGCCAAGGTGGAACAGGCGGAACGTGGAACGGAGATCCATGGAATGGCCAAGGTGGAACAGGCGGAACATGGAACGGAGATCCATGGAATGGTCAAGGAGGAACGGGTGGTCCTTGGACTGGTACACCAGGTGATGGTGGAATGTGGAATGGAACTCCAGGTTCAGGAACTCCATGGAACAATAGCCCATGGCACCAACAAGGCCCAAGTGTTGGTCCAAGCAGCCCACTTCCTGCCCAACAGAATGGTGCAACACCTAGCTGGAATCCAATCACTGGTGAATGGGCGACATTTGAGGGAGAAGGCTATTATACGGTTGGACTCCCAGAAACAGAGTATGACTGGACGAAGTTTGTTGTGAAGGATCTGGCTGGTGGTGTTATAAGCACCATGGATTCAGAAAGCTTTACACGTGGTGATATTAGTCAAGGACTCATGCAAGCAACGTTTAAAACATTAGTTACTAATGATAACGCAGCAATTAGTGCTGGATTCGATACAGTATCGCACGCTCAAACCCTCCAGACAGGAGCGCAAAGATTTAATGAGCTGTATAATTATTTAAGACCGGTTGATAACGCTAGAGGTGCAGTAGCTACTACATTATCAAATGGAGCTTCAACTGCTAGTTCGACAGGTGCGTTTAAAGCAGTAAGTAGTTTAGGCGTTGTGGGCGGTGCTTTAGGACTTGGCTTCGGTACATACGATGCTATACAGAGTTTTTCTGAGGGAGATACCCTGGGAGGAATAGGAAGTTCAGGTAGTGCCTTAATGGGAGCTGGTACCATCGCATTAGCAATACCTGGTGGACAGGCAATAGGTGCAGGGTTAATAGCAACTGGAGCTCTTTTATCTGCAAGTGCGGGTGTAGTTAAGATGTGGAGAAATCGAGAAAAAATTGCGCAAGATGCTAAAAAGGTCTGGAACTCTGTAGCGGATACAAAGAACAAAGTAACAGATGGAGTAAAGAACTTATGGGAAGGTACGAAGTCGTTTTTTGGGAGAGGATAACGTATGAAGGTAGCTAAAAAGTATAAAAAGTTATTGGAGTCTTACAGCGTTTTTCCATATAAGATAGAAGAGAATGGAGAGTTATTCTGGTATATCCAATACGCGCGCATGGGTAATCCAACAGATGCATTAGTAGTGGATCAGTCTGAAAATGTGATTAAAAATGATCAAGCGAAGCAAATTGCTCGTCGAGTTCACATGTATGACTCTTGCATGATTAATTTCGCAAGTTTAGATCAAATGGCACAAAAGTCTCAAAGCGCTGCTCATGAAATGATCAATGTTTTAGAACAACTATATGCTTTAGATGACTCAAAAGACTTGATTAAAACGGTTCAAAACGCATTTATTAATCAAGTTAATCTACAAAAAGAATTAGTTGGGCTACGAGATGAAATTATTGAGTTAGACAGGAAAGTTGTACAGGAAACGGGTACTTTAACTGAAACAGATGGGAATCTTGCAGACCAGTATGAACGGAAATTTAAAGAAATTGTATACAGGCAGTCTTTAGGAATCTATCGAGTAATACATGATGCTAGGGAGCTTTGTCAAATAATTTCTACTTATAAAGATCGCTCGTCTAATGAGGAGGAGAAACAGTCATATATATTAGCTCACAAAGTACTTTCAGATGCTACGACAAAATCAAATGAGGGCACTTTGAAAAAGTCAATAGATTCTATAGAGGGAGACTATCCTCCATTAAAACAGCAATCCTATGAAGCTCGTGTGGAAGAGCTTTTAGAAGCAAGAGATGAGAATGTTCGCATGTTAAGAAATAAGTCTGAAGCGTTAATTCGTAATTAAAGAACGATCTATGTGAGGAGAAGATGACGATGAAAAAACGACTGTCAGAAAGGGGATCTGCCTCAATCGAGTTTATTGCGATGGTGCCACTTTTACTCATGCTACTAGTCGTCATATGGCAATTCTTTGTCGCTGGATTTGCTGTGTACAATACACAGGCTGCAGCAAATGATGCTGCGAAGGTGTACGCCGCGACTAACGATGTTGGACTAGCTCAGCAGGAAGCGCAGCGTATGCTCGATACGAATAAGCATGTGTCAGGAAGCGTAGGGATCTCTGGAGGCGGAAGCGGTGGAGAGTTTACTGCTACCGTCCAAGCGGATTTTCAAGTTTCCTTACTTCCGAGACAAGTACTCGGCTACAGCACCTCAATCCCCATTGAACGCACGGTCACAGGGAGAGTGATGCAATGATTCGCAACGAACGAGGCAACATGACGCTCTTAACTGTGGCGGCTACTGGAGCCATGATTACATTGTTCTTGATCGTATTTAGCTTTGCAAACGCCCTGCTCGTCAAGGGTAATGCGTCGTCAAGCGCTGAGCAGGCCGGGATCGCAGCAACAGCCGTCATTTACGAAGCCGTTAATGACGCCATTGATGAGTATGATGAGCAGGCATTGATGGAGCTTGAGCTCGAGATAGATGTAGACCCCACCTTAACCATCGATTTGGGTGAAACAAAGTCACTACGCGAGCGCATTACGGATCGAGCAGAAGAGGATTCTAGAGACCGGAGTCCAGCTGAAAAGTCTCGAGCTGCTTTAAATGAAGTCATAAGCAATGAACTACGTGGTGGCAACGACGAGTTAGAGGAAATCATCTCGGAGTATGTGTTGGCAGCGATTCCTGAATCCGTGCAAGCTGCAAGAGCATTAATCGAAGCAAACAACGGTTCCACACGTGATGGCTCTATTACATTCTTTAGAGAAAGGCAACAGATCGAGGTAGTTGCCTCATCAAGAATGGAGTCTCTCATTTTTGATGAATTGATCGGAGAAGAGGAGCGGTTTGTGACAGATGAAGGCTATGGTCCAGTCGTACCGTTTATCGATTATATAAACTGGAGCCCAATCGAACAACAATTTTAGGCGCAAAGGAGCGCATGCTGATGAACGTATTCTCAGAATCTACTAGTATTTACTCTAAAAATATAGGGCGCATTATGCTATTAAGTATTCTCATAGTCCTCCCTCTTTTATTGCTACACATGTTTTTAACAAACTATTTATATGTCTTTTCAGCGACACCTGGACAGGAGTTTGTTGTTGATGGGACAAACGCCTTTTTGATGATTTTCTTCTTTCTTTTAGCTCAAATACCTTTTATTTCTTTCTTTCACAATGAGATAGAAGGCGAGGAAAAACTTCTACGACGAGCACTACTAACCTTCGTTGAGAAGGGGCTCCCCCTTTACTTATTTTCGATTTTATTTACCGTCGCGATTATGACAGGCATTCTTTTCTTTATCATTCCAGGAATTATTATTCTTACATTTGCGTTTGCAGTCCCATATATCACGATCATTAGAGGCCAAACCGTACGCCGAGCATTTGGAGCTGGCCTATTAATAGGCAAAAAACGATTCTTTCGGTTACTTGGAGTCATTTTATTTGTAGGATTTGTTGAGATCTTACTCTCTCTTCTTGCATCTCTCGGTATTCAAACCGTGACCGATAGCTACCTCGCCGTAGCAGGAACATCGATATTACTAAACATGATCTTTCTACCATTCTTCGTACTATTACTCACCCTATTTATGAAAAAATGGTCGGAAGAACTCTCAATTTAAGGACTGATGGACAGATGGACAAGAAAATCAAACGCTGGAATCGTATTTATCTATTTTTATATATTGTATTGTACGGATTCGCTGTACCAATTGGTCTACTTGTATTCTTGTTTTTAGAGGATGAAAGCTTTCCCGTGGTACCTGTAGTGGTAGCCTTCGTGCTACCTATTTTGAAGCGCCAGCACATGGAGCGTCTGCGAAACGAAGCACCTTAATAGAAGCTAGGCGATCTTAGATCGCCTAGCTTTTCGACATAGTGGAAGTTGAATGCATAATGGAAGAAAGTAAACGCATGTTGCGGAAATTCGTGAGATGTTGAACACATTATTCGAGAACGTGAATACACTTTGCGAGAAAAGTGGAGAAGTTGAACGCAAGAACCATATGTAAGGTAAAAACACATAGAAGAAGGCATTAAAACTATAGGTAAGCCGTAAACCAGATTTACAATCGGAGGGGAATCATCATGAAGAAGTCACTGCTTATCAGCGGATCAAGCATGCTACTCCTTATTGGAGCCTGCTCCAATAATAGTGAAGAGGCAACGATAGAGGAAACGACTAACGAGGAGATTGCATCGGAGCCGGCGAATGAGCCGGACGAGGTGGAGGAAGTTTCTAATGAGGTTAATAGAGAAGAAATGACGCTTGAAGATCCTGGGGTACCGTATATTCCATCTTCGATGGAGGAGGTGCTGGCGTTCCCGCCGGGGGAGTTTGCTGGGATGGATCCGCAGGAGTCGGAGGAATTTTCGGATGTGTTGGCGTCGTTGCCGGAGCTTCGGGAGGATGCGTCTGAGGAGGAGCTGTTGGCATATATCACGCACCTAGGAACGCTTGTGGCCCCGTCCTATCCGGATCCTCGCTTGCTCGCAAATCGCTGGGAGCAGATTAGCTTTTTGACGCCGAATGAGGATGGAGAGCTAGGGCCTGAGCTTGCGGAGCTGAATGTGGAAATCTTGTTAGACGCGAGTGGCAGTATGCAAGAGGAACTGGATGGCACGGACAAGATGTCGATCGCGCAGGACGCAATTGATGGCTTTGTGTCGGAGCTGCCAGAGGAGGCGAATGTGGCGCTTCGCGTTTATGGACATATTGGAGAGGATCCAGAGCTGTCTTGTGGCACGATTGATCGCGTGTATGATTTACAGCCGTATGAAGCGGACGCGTTTGCGGATGCGCTAGGGAGCGTTGAGGCGAATGGCTGGACGCCGCTTGCGCACGCGATTGAAACAACAAGTGAGGATTACCGCAATGCCGCGGAGGATGCGACGAATATGATCGTCGTCGTGAGTGACGGCATGGACACATGCGGCGGCGATCCGGTTGCGGCGATTGAGGAGCTGAGCGAGTTAAACGTGACGCCGATCATTTCGATTATCGGATTCGACGTGCCGGCGAATGAACAGGGGCAGCTTCGAGATATGGCACGTGCAGCATCGAGCTCGTTTGCGACAGCCAATGATCAGGCGCAGTTGATCGCGGAGCTGGATCGGAATGTGGAGATCGCGCAGGCTTGGATGAGCTTTGAAGCGGAAGCTCGCCAAGAGGTAGAAACTATGCGCGGCGAACAGGCTACGGAGATTTTAGAAGAACGAGGAGAGTGGCGCGTTACTTCTCAAGATGAAAGAATCACGATGAGGTTTGTTATTGACTATTTAATTGCAAATGAAATCGTTGATCAGTCTTTAGCGTCTGATTTGCATGCTTTGAGAGAAGAGAGAGCAAGTGTGTCTTATGACATTGGCGAGGAATTCTATGGATCTCTTTATGATGCTAATGTAGAAAATCGGGATTCGATGATGGAGGAATTGGATCGGCTGACGGAGCGTGAGTAGGGTACGAATAATTTGTGCGTCTTTTTTAATTGTTTGGAGAAACCAAACACAGAATTGAAGTTATCAAACACGGAATACGTAAAAAGGCGAGAAACCAAACACCAAATCGCAGTTAGCAAACACAAAACGCGAAAAAAGCATAGTTACCAAACACAGGAGAGCGACGAAGTGCAAACGTTGCGATGTGCTTTCTGCGATGTGGGGGAAATCATTACGAAACTGCATTTACGTTTTTTTTCTACCTGAGAAAGTTTATAAATAGACGAACGTGTGTTTTTAGTGTAAGGTAATGGAAATAGCTATGGGAGGTGCTGCGTTGGTTATTAAGCCACGGAAAACGCCCGTATCTTTTCGACATTTCGATGCTCTTATTAGAAGGCTTGAGGTGCGGCACCCGCTTGTATGGCAGGTCCAACAGGACTACGACAACGCCAAAGCGGGATTTGCTGGCGAGGAGTCGCTCGACTTCCAGCTAAGCTTGCTGCGCCCGGCCGAACACTACATACTGCACCAGGTTCGTTTACAAGTAAACGAGCACGTTTTTGAGATCGATACGCTGATTGTGTATAGCAACATGATCGTTATTCTAGAAGTGAAAAATTTTAGTGGCAGGCTCGATTTTTGCGACGAGCTCGGACAGCTCGTGCAACATCGTAGCAAGGAGGAGCCGCGTGCTCTCCGCTACCCGATGTCCCAGCTTGAGCGACAGCAGCTGCTTTTACGTGAGTGGCTCGCCAAGCATTTTCCTCAGAAAATCGAGGTACATGGGTTCGTCGTATTGGTGAATAGAGCTTCTATTGTGCAAGGCGGAGACTTGATTGATGGCTTAGTGCGAGCGGATAAGTTGCCATTTGTGTTGAATCGTCTTGCTTTAGTAGAAAGAAAACTGCGGTTAGAGGCAGTAGATCAGAAGCGGTTAGCTATGAAAATTGCGGGTGCTTGCAAGGAGCCGTATGTGGATTTAGTGGAGTGGTATGCGATAGAGAGCGAGTACATCCGAGGTGGCGTCTACTGTAGCTCGTGCAAGTCTTGGCATGTGGAGAGGTTGAGAGACCGCTGGTGCTGTAAGTCTTGTGGGCATGTGGATAAGGACATGCATAAGGAGGTGCTTCGTGATTACCAGTTACTGTTTGGCAATGTGATCACGTGTAAAGAGGCGTGTCGGTGGTTGGGGTTGAAGAAAGGAACTTGTTTAAAACTCTTAAAGGATATAAGTGAACCGACTTCGTTAAGCCGGAAGAAAGTATATTATTCGTTGAAGTCTCTTACCTAGGTGAGAGGCTTTTTATTATGGACATTTGTTGGAGGTGCTACTTGGAGAAGATGTTGAACACATTATTGGAGAACGTGAACACACTTTACAGAAAACCCAAAGAAGATGAACGCACCTACAAAATGTCAGAGCAAAAGTTGCCATGTGCTACCGCCGCGCGGGGTCTTCGTAGAATGGCAGTTGGGCAATTAAGTAGGTCCATGAGTCGCGGACAGTGCACATGGACAAGACAGAGATGGACTGTTATTTAGTAAGTTGAACACATTATTAGAGAACGTGAACACACTTTGCTGAAAATCGGGAGAAGTTGAACACATTCTCGGAGAACGTGAACACACTTTGCAGAAAACCCAGAGAAGTTAAACACACTTACATAAAGAAAGCGCTCTTAAACCTTGCAATAAATTCAGAAAATTCCCCTTGCTTTTTAATGTGACATACTTTATTTTAATAGTATGACATAATAACAAAAAAGAGGTGAATTGGCGTGGCTCATTGCGTGTTTGTAGTATCTGATTCTGTTGGGGAAACGGCTGATCGGCTTGTGCAGGCGGCACTTACGCAGTTTCGTGCGGCGGTAACGATTGAACGGTATTCATTTGTAACGGATATCGATATGCTCGAGCGCATCGTTGTTTCTGCAGCAAAAAAGGGAGCAATCATTGCTTATACCTTTGTCCTGCCGGAGTTACTCGTGCAGGTGACACGGCTCCAGGAGGCGCATGACGTGCAAATGGTCGACTTGATCACACCGATGATGACGCTGATCCAAGATACGGTCCAAGAAGCGCCGCGCGCAGAGCCGGGCCGAATGCGACGGCTAGATGAGGACTATTTTAAGCGAATGGAAGCCGTAGAGTTTGCGGTGAAATATGATGATGCGAAGCGAGTCGAAGAAGGCATCAAGCAGGCGGATCTTGTACTCATAGGCGTCTCACGCACGTCGAAAACGCCCCTCTCCATGTACCTCGCGCATAAACAGTGGAAGGTGGCGAACGTGCCGCTGGTACCTGAAGTGGCGGTACCGAAAAGCCTCTTCGACCTCCCACGCGGACGATGCATTGGGCTGACGCTATCACCAGATAAGCTTAAGCAAATCCGCACAACGCGAATGAAGTCCATGGGAGCACCATCGACTGGCACATATGCGAGCTTTGAACGCATTTTAGAGGAGATGACCTATGCGGAAACGATTATGAAACGCGTCGGCTGCCCGACGATTGACGTGACAAATCGAGCTGTTGAGGAAACAGCGGAGTACATTGTAGACATGGTGAATATGGAAAGGGGAATCCGACTATGACAACGCAATTCGTGTTTGACTTCGCTACAACGACAAAGGTGACAAAGGAACTCGCCGGAGGAAAGGGCGCCAACCTCGCTGAGATGACGCGGATTGGGCTACCTGTACCGCCTGGATTTACGATAACAACGGAGGCCTGTCTGCAATACGATGCGGCAGGACGCAAACTACCTGACACCATCCGCGAACAGACGCTAACAGCACTCGCAGAGCTCGAAGCTAAAACCGGTAAAAGACTTGGTGACAACACGAATCCACTGTTTGTTTCTGTCCGGTCAGGGGCGGTTGTGTCGATGCCGGGGATGATGGATACTGTGCTAAATCTCGGCATGAACGATGACACGGCGCGTGCGTTTGCCGAGCAGACGGGGAATCCGCGGTTTGCTTACGACTGCTACCGTCGCTTTTTGCAAATGTTCTCCGATGTCGTGCTCGGCGTTGACATGTTTTACTTTGAACGCGAGCTTGAGCATTACCGCGAGCAGAAGGGCTATAAAACGGATCCAGAGCTCACGGCCGACGACTGGAAGGAGCTCATCCAAACCTTCAAGCTTATCGTACAGAAAAAACATAAACAGCCTTTCCCAGAGGATCCACACGAGCAGCTTATGCTAGCGGTTGCCGCTGTGTTCCGCTCGTGGTACAACGACCGAGCGATGATTTATCGCCGTGTGCACCACATTCCACATACGCTTGGAACGGCCGTCAACATTCAGTCGATGGTCTTCGGCAACATGGGAGACACGTCCGGAACGGGAGTAGCATTTACGCGCAATCCATCAACAGGAGAGGCGACATTATACGGCGAATACCTCGTTAACGCACAGGGAGAGGACGTTGTAGCGGGTATTCGCACGCCGAATCCGATCGCGGAGCTTGCGTCTGCGATGCCGGACGTGTTCGCTCAATTTAAGGAGACATGCGAACGCCTTGAAGCGCACTACCGTGATATGCAGGACATTGAGTTTACTGTAGAAGATGGCAAGCTTTACCTGCTACAAACGCGAAATGGCAAGCGTACGGCCGCAGCTGGTGTTCGTATTGCCGTTGAAATGGTACGCGAGGGTATTCTGACCCGTGAAGAAGCGCTTCTACGCGTAGACGCGGACCAAGTGGACAAACTGCTCCATGCGCGCATTGATGATTCCGTTGACCGCGATGTGTTTGCAAAGGGATTACCGGCGTCACCGGGCGCTGCGAGTGGCGCAATCGTCTTTTCCGCTGACGATGCGGCGAAGCGAGCGGCCGATGGCGAGCGCGTGATCCTCGTCCGCCCAGAGACGACGCCTGATGACATTCACGGGATCATCGCGGCCGAGGCCGTGCTCACGACTCGAGGCGGCATGACGAGCCACGCGGCGGTAGTCGCTCGCGGCATGGGCAAAGCGTGCGTCTGCGGTTGTGAGGAGTTAAACGTCGGCGAGAATACTCTCTCTGTCGCGGGAGAAACGTTAGTGGAAGGTACGATCATCACGCTTGACGGAGGCACCGGGGAGGTCTACATCGGCGAGGCGCCGATGGTGATGCCAGAGTTATCGGATGAATTTAACGAACTGTTAACGTGGGCCGATGACGTCCGTCGCATGATGGTTCGCGCAAATGCGGATCAGCCACTAGATGCAAAACGTGCAGTTGAGTTTGGAGCAGAAGGCATCGGCCTTTGTCGGACGGAGCATATGTTTATGGAGGCTGACCGAATTCCAGTTGTCCGCGAGATGATTTTTGCCAAAACGATGACGGAGCGCGAGGCGGCCTTGCAACGTTTGGAACCTATGCAGGAAGAGGACTTTTTTGGATTATTCGAGGAGATGGGAGGTCGTCCTGTTACGATTCGCTTATTGGATCCACCGTTACACGAGTTTCTCCCAGACAAGGAGGAATTGATTGTGCGGGTGACGGAGCTTGGGATTACGGGTGAACATCCGGCGGAGCTGACGGAGAAGCGGCGGTTATTGTCGCTTGTGTCGGAGCTTGAGGAGAAGAATCCGATGCTTGGTCACCGTGGCTGTCGTTTAGGGATGACGCATCCTGAGATTTACGCGATGCAGGCTCGTGCGATTTTTAAGGCGGCGGTGCGATCTGGCGCTGTGCCTGAGGTGATGATTCCACTTGTTGGTCATGTGAATGAGCTTGCGGCGATGCGTGCGGTTGTGGAAGAAGAGGCGGCGCGTGTGGAGGCGGATCAGGGTGTGACGCTGACGTATACGGTCGGGACGATGATTGAGGTGCCGCGTGCGGCTATTACAGCGGATGTGATTGCGGCTGAGGCGGACTTTTTCTCCTTCGGGACGAACGATTTGACGCAGACGACGTTTGGCTATAGTCGTGATGATGCGGAAGGGAAGTTTTTGACGCAGTATGTGGAGCGGGAGACGTTGCCTCGTAATCCGTTTGTGCATATTGATGAGGATGGCGTTGGTCGCTTAGTTCGGCAGGGCGTGGAGCTTGGTCGTGGGTCGAAGCCTGGTTTAAAGGCTGGTATTTGTGGGGAGCACGGTGGCGATCCGGAGTCGATTGATTTCTGTGAGCGTGTTGGGCTTGACTATGTGAGTTGTTCGCCATACCGGGTGCCGACGGCGCGGTTGGCGGCGGCGCAGGCGACGCTTCGGTTGCGGTCAGGGGAGACGGTGGAGGTTTAGAGTGAGGGTATTTTGTAGGTCAAGAGATTAAGGTCAAGTGAGTGAGGTCAAGACCAAGGTCAAGTGCGGTCACCTTTCGGTGCCCCTACGCGTCGTTTGCAACTACCGGTGGTTGTTTGCTCAACTATTTCGAACGGCCAAACCAATGGCCGTTCGAAAGGATTTTCGCTGCGCGAAAGTGCTACCACTGGTAGTACGCAAACGCCGCTACGGGGCTCCTACGGTTACGAATTATTGTTAGTAAAACCTTCCTCTTTTTTGTGGCTACGAGGCGAAAGGGCGTTGCCTCGCTTTTCTTTAAGAATAGGCTCTATACTTGAGTAATAATGTGCACTGCGTGAAGTATAAATCATGTGAATAAAACCAAATGCGTGCTGTGAGTGAGGTAATGCGTACGGCGGCACCTTCTTTAGTTACGGTAATGATAAGGATCGGTTCACCTTCTATTTAGAGGAGGTGGGCTTTTTTGTAGTGGGGAAATATATCGCAAGTGAGTATAAGTATGCCGCATCGAAATAGAACAATGCCAAAAAAGATGTATGCCCCATCAAGGAAGAACGATACCATAAGTTAATCAGTCTGTAAGATTACCTACCTGAGAATTTACAGCTTCATCACATTGCCTACATATTTTCTAAATAATGTGATTACATAATTTGAGAATGGGGTAAATATACAGGGAGAAATTAGCAAATGGGGAGGAGACGAGCTTTGTTGTAGTTCGTAAAAGTCTGCAATAAAGTACCAGTTGTCCATTCGAAGGCCTTAGTCGATTTACGAATAAATCAAATAAGAAAGCAGGGATCAGATATGCAGGTTAAGAATAGCCAAAAGCTGTTGCAACGTTACATGGACGTTCGTGGATACTCTCATAAGCTAGTGGAAAACCTAGAGATTGAAGATTTTTTATTGCAAGCAGCAACGCATGTCAGCCCGACCAAGTGGCATTTAGCCCACACCACGTGGTTTTTCGAAAAATTTATCCTCGAGGCATACATAGATAGCTACGAGCATTATAACGAGGTATTTTTGTATCTATTTAATTCGTATTACAAGCGCATCGGTAATCCGCATCCGCAGTCTGAGCGTGGGCTCATCTCGCGTCCGACTGTGAATGAGACGATGGCGTACCGAAAGCATGTTGACACCCATATGAAGGAATTGCTCTCTCAAGATCCTGATCAGCTCGATCCGAAGCTTCTTGAGGTACTTGAGATTGGTCTTCAGCACGAGCAACAGCATCAGGAGCTGATTTTAATGGATCTGCTCTATAACTTCTCGCATAACCCAGTGCCACCAGCTTTTTTACCTGAATCTTCAGAAAAAATGGGTGAAGCACCAGCCCTTACATTCCATACTTTTGAAGAGGGGATGACAGAGGTTGGACATAGTGGAGACGGGTTTGCGTTTGATAATGAGGAGCCGCGTCACCGCACGTTTTTACATGCGTTTAAGCTCGCTAATCGTCCCGTTACAAATGGAGAGTTTATGGCATTTATTGAAGATGGAGGCTACGAACGCGCTGAGCTATGGTTGTCTGATGGTTTTCAAACGGTTCAGGATGAAGGGTGGAAGCATCCCCTTTATTGGATGAGACAAGACACTAGCTGGATGATGTTTACGTTAGGCGGAACGGTCGATATTGACCCAGATGCGCCAGTCTGTCACGTGAGTTTCTATGAAGCAGATGCTTATGCGCGTTGGGCAGGAAGAAGGTTGCCGACGGAATCGGAGTGGGAGCATGCGCTAGCAAACGAGGTCATCGAAGGCAACTTTATGGAGGATATGGTGCTCGCTCCAACGTCCCTTTACAGTGGCAAAATGTTTGAAAAGGCATATGGTGATGTATGGGAATGGACACAAAGTCCATACACGGCCTACCCGAGAAGCAAGCCATTAGAAGGTGCTTTAGGCGAGTACAATGCCAAATTTATGTCCAACCAGTTAGTGCTACGCGGGGGCTCCTGTGTAACACCGCTGTCCCATATTAGACCGACGTATCGCAATTTTTTCTACCCACAAATGCGCTGGCAGTTTAGCGGCTTTAGATTGGCGGATGATGTATGAGAATAGAAAAGGTAAGTCAACACGGCATGCTCCAAGGCTTAATGTCTGAGCCGAAAACCATCTCGGCGAAATACTTTTATGATGAGCGCGGATCAGCGTTATTTGAAGCGATCACCGCGCTACCTGAATATTATCAAACGCGCACGGAAGCGAGCATTCTGGAGGCATCGCTACCAAAACTCGCGTCATACATGGATCGTCCGGTGACACTGATCGAGTACGGAAGTGGCAGTAGCGCAAAAACGCGAATTTTACTCGAGCACCTATCGAACGTCAACACGTACATTCCAATCGACATCTCAGAGGAATTCCTGGCCCAAACCGTGCAACAGCTAAGCCTAGACTTCCCAGCAATTCGCGTAACCGGCGTCTCGGCAGACTACACGCTACCAATCACCCTACCACCTTCTCAGTCAGAAAAGCGGGTCGTGTTCTTCCCAGGCTCTACGATTGGTAACTTTGAACCAGATGAGGCAAAAGCATTTTTAGCAAACAGCCGTCACATGCTACATGCAGGCGACTTATTTTTACTCGGTGTCGACCGTAAAAAAGATGTGTCCGTCGTCGAAGCAGCCTACGACGACTCCGCCGGAGTAACAGCTGCATTCAATAAAAATGTCATTGCCCGTTTAAATAGAGAAACAGGTGCGAAGCTAGATGAATCAGCTTTTTCACATGTAGCTTTCTATAACAAGCGCAAAGGCAGAATCGAGATGCATTTGAAGGTCAGGTCGGATCAAGACATGCAGGGCTTAGGCGCTGGCATTCAGTTTAGTGAGGGCGAGCTCATTCATACGGAAAACTCGTACAAGTTTGACGAGTCCGACATCCACGAACTCGCTGTCGCAGCAGGATTTACAGTGAGGGAAATTCTCTCTGACGAAAAGGAATACTTTAGCGTCTGTGTGCTAGAAGTGCCAGGAGCGGAGTAGAGGGTATAGGTAGATGGAGCCCGTGAACGAGAGTGTTCACGGGCTCTTATTTGTGCTGGTTTAGGGGGAGGAGGCACGACGGCGAAAGGATTGCGCAAGTTGGAGGGAGAATTGCGTAAGTTGAAGCGCCGATCGCGTGAAAGTAAGGGTCAACCGCGCGAAAAAGCAGTCGAACTGCGTAACGCGGAAAAAACCGCGCAAGTTGGAGGGAGAATTGCGTAAGTTGAAGCGCCGATCGCGCGAAAGTAAGGGTCAACCGCGCGAAAAAGCAGGTGAACTGCGTAACGCGAAAAAAACCGCGCAAGTTGAAGGGCGAACTGCGTAAGTTGAAGCGCCGATCGCGTGAAAGTAAGGGTCAACCGCGTGAAAAACCAATGGAACTGCGTAACGTGGAAAAAACCGCGCAAGTTGAAGGGCGAACTGCGTAAGTTAAAGCGTCAATCGCGTGAAAGTAGAGGTCAACCGCGCGAAAAACCAGTCGAACTGCGTAACGTGGAAAAAACCGCGCAAGTTAAAGGGCGAACTGCGTAAGTTGAAGCGTCGATCGCGTGAAAGTAGGGGTCAATCGCGCGAAAAAGCAGTCGAACTGCGTAACGCGGAAAAAACCGCGCAAGTTGAAGGGAGAATTGCGTAAGTTAAGGCGCCGATCGCGTGAAAGTAAGGGTCAACCGCGCGAAAAAGCAGGTGAACTGCGTAACGCGGAAAGAACCGCGCAAGTTGGAGGGTGAACTGCGCAAGTTAACGCGACGCTAGCTTAAACCAAATCCCCCCTCACCATCCAAGGTAAATAGTTGCAACATTTCCACTTATTATGTATGATGGACATAGAATATCCACTAGGGGAGCCGAAAGCCGGCTGAGACGACGCGTTTGCGTTGGACCCTTTGAACCTGATCTGGTTGGTACCAGCGGAGGAAAGTGGTTAGGTCGTGCTATGGCGCAGCCTCTCTTTCCCGTGATCGCGAGAAGAGAGGCTGCGCTTCTTTTTCGTGGTGACGTAGGAGCCTGTTGTTGATTAAAATGGACGCGTTAACAAAACGTGCTTGTCAAACAGCTCGGCACTTGATACACCTCGCCTCGCCTTTCCTTATCTTTAGCGTTCTATCCAACCGAAAGGACTACTAGTGGTATTCTCCAATTAAAAAGGAGGAATACGAAGATGAATTTTTCGGATCAGTTACGACAGGAAGCAGCGCCAATTTTTGATGCAATTATGGAGCATCCGTTCGTGCGAGGCATTGCGAATGGCGACGTGCCGAAAGAAGCACTAATTCACTACGTGAAGCAGGATTTTGAGTACCTCACGACATTTTGCCGCATTTATGGACTCGCTATTTCGAAGTGTGAGAACCGCGAGGACATGATTTTCTTCCGCGATCAAATCTCGTTTGTGCTTAACGACGAGATTCATCCGCACAACAATTTTTGCGAGGTCGCCGGCGTAAGCTATGAAGACCTGCAGAAGGCCGCGCTCGCGCCGACCGCTCATCACTACACGCGCCACATGCTTCAAGCAGCCACTACAGGCTCTTTGGGCGAAACATTAGCAGCGCTTGCTCCATGTCCGTGGACGTACTGGGAGATCGGGCGCAATCTGATGAACGAAATCAATCCAACAACCGACCATCCATTTTATGACTGGATTACGTTTTATGGAGACAAAGACGTTAGTTTGATTACAGAAACGTTTAAACAGAAAATAGATGCTTGTGCAGAAGCGGCTGGACCAGCGGAGCGTTCTCGTATGATGGAGCACTTCCTCATTAGTACACAGCTTGAGCATCAGTTCTGGACGATGGCCTTTGAACAAGAGAAATGGCCCGTTCCAGAAGGCGTTCTAAAATAATCGATAAACAAAAAAAGCCCCTTAGCGGGCTTTTTTTGTTGCCATAATTGGAGCAGTGCGACCCGATTTTCTCGACAAAAAGCTGTGTAAGGTCATGCCTATCATAATCAGCAGAAGACCGAGTATCGCGATGCCGCTTGGGAGTCGGGTAGAGAGGAGAAGGACTTCGCCGACCATAACGAAAATCACCTGGGTCGACTGCGTTGCCTCGACGGCTCCGAGTCGTTCGCTATCGCCGCGAACACGATCGGTTGCGATGAAGAACAGCGTCGTTGCGATAACGCCAGACGAAACGCCGACGATAAAGGCTTGAAGCACTTGACTCGCGGGCGGTGGGCCAACGGTTACGAGACCAGCTCCGGCAAGAAGTAGCCAAAACGGTGTCGTCATAAGCGTCATGCCAAGTATGCGCTGAAACGTGTCAAGGCGCCCGTCAACGAGCTCCATCATTTTGCGGTTGCCAAGCGGATAAGCAAATGCAGCCAAAACAACTGGCAAAATTCCTGCAAGCATCGAGAGTTGCAGACCATCCGCGTGCTGCCACTGAATCAGCACAACGCCGGCAAATATAATGAGCGAGAGCATAAGCGACTGCACGGCAAGCTTTTGCTTGAGGAAAATCGGGCCGATCAGAATCCCGGCAACGATCGTCAGCTGCCACGTTCCGGCTATGAGCCAGCCAGGTCCATAAGCTGCTGCATATGTAAGAGGTACATAAAAGAGCACAAAGCCAACGAAGCTCCAGCCGAGCCATGATAACGGTGCTTTTTTTATTTCAGTGAAGATTTGGCTGAGGTTACGTCTGAATAGGACAAGTAAAAGTAAGAAAGGGATCATAAATAAAAAGCGTAGGGACGAGCTCCACAGAAAGCTGCCGCCACTTAGTTCCATCGAGCGGTTCAAAATGAATGTGACAGCAAAAAACATGGAGGCCAGTATGCCGATTGCGATTTCTTTCATTGTGTATGCCACCTTTAATGAAGTTGTTGGTTTTTACTATACGCCTAGTTGTTGGAAAATGGAAGAGTTTGTTGCAGGGTGAAAAGTTAAAGACAGAATAGAAGGTGAGGGTTCACTAACTTTTGAGTGCAGTACATAAAACATGAGTACGGTACATTCTTTTCTAGAAAAATACGAAGATCCTGGTTGCTAACTGCCATGCTATCAAATCCTTAAAGAAGGTGCCCTTTCATATTAATCGTCTTCATGCATTACTCTCTAAGCAACTAGCACCTAACGCGACTTTAGATAGAGAGTTTACAAGAAAATAGGCATATTACTTTTATTCATAGACTTGCTTGACGTTTCTGTGAATAAGGCGTATAGTCATAAATCGTAACGAT
The DNA here is from genome assembly GCF_006965545.2 of Paenalkalicoccus suaedae. NCBI lineage: Bacteria > Bacillati > Bacillota > Bacilli > Caryophanales > Bacillaceae > Paenalkalicoccus > Paenalkalicoccus suaedae. The sequence continues at coordinate 3,136,797 of NZ_CP041372.2, read as the reverse complement.
TACTATTTACAAAAGGAGCTTATACACATGAAAAAACAGACAATGCTTATCGGTTCTGCGATGACTGCTGCTTTGCTTTTAGCGGCTTGTAATTCTAATGACGAAACGTCAGGAAACGAAGCAAACACAACGAACGTTGCAACAGAAGAGGCTAACAACATGAATACTGAGAATGAGCCTGTTGCAGAGAACGATACGAATGTAGAGGAAGAAGAGCACAATCACGATCATAACAATGATCATAATCACGACCATAACGATGATCACAATCATAACGATGACCACGACCATGACCATGATCATAATCATAACGATGACCACGATCATGACCACGACCACGCGCACGGGCATGAGCTAAGTGAAGAAGAGCAAGCAATTTACAGCGGCTATTTCGAAGATGATCAAATTGAAGACCGTGAATTATCCGATTGGGAAGGTGAATGGCAGTCTGTCTATCCTTACCTTGTTTCTGGAGAATTAGATGAAGTCATGGAGCACAAGGCGAGCGAGAGCGATTCCATGACGGCTGAGGAGTACAAAGAGTACTATGAAATCGGCTACGAAACAGACGTCGATTATATGACGATCACAGAAGACTCGTTCACATTCACGTCCGACGAAGGCGAATACACGGCTACATATAGCTACGATGGATATGAAATCCTCGAGTATGAAGCGGGCAACCGCGGCGTACGCTTTATCTTTGAAAAGCAAGATGGAGACGAAGACATGCCAGCATTCATTCAGTTCAGCGACCACAGCATCTACCCAACAGACGCTCACCACTTCCACCTCTACTGGGGCGACGATCGTGACGCGCTACTAGACGAAGTAACAAACTGGCCAACCTACTATCCAGCTGACATGGACGGCCACGACATCGCACATGAGATGATTGCCCACTAATTATTGATAGAAAATCGAGTTAAATCCTATGTATCTATTTCCCCCTTAAAATAGATGAGAAGCCCAGACGAAAGATGTCTGGGCTTTTTGCTATCCTAAGAATTAATACCTATCATAAAAGTGAATTGGCTCCTTTGTTTAGTTAAATATAATCACGGTATAAAGTGAAAATCTGGCAAAAAGAGAACGGAGACCTGATTATAATGGATCAGATATACAAATGCTATCCAAAATCAGGGTTTTACTCTAGCATTGTATATGATGTGATAAAAATATCCAATTTACTAAAAAAATGTTTGATTTTAGGTAGTTGCATCCCATAAAATAGTTATAAAGGATTGCTTCTTAAGCGCTAAATGCGGCAAACCTAACAAAATATTTGTATTTATGGGAGGAATATCACGTATGTATCAACCAAAATCGTATCGTAAGTTTTTAGCCGCATCATTAAGTGCTACTATGGTAGCATCAGTGGCTCCAGGTGCTGTTTTCGCTAATGAGCATGCTCATAGTTTCACAGACATTGATCTCGAAGGAGAGAATCTAGAGGTTATTGAAAAACTTGTTGAAGCAGGAATCATCAATGGTTTCCCAGATAACACATTTAGACCACACGCGTCGATCACACGTGAACAAGCAGCGCTAATGATGTACCGCGCATTAGAGCTTGAAGGAGCAACGGATGTAGTAAACACACTATCGCAATTTAACGACATAGATCCAAACCACCGTAGTGCAGTAGAAATCGCAGCTGTAATTGAAGCAGGCATTTTTAAAGGCTACAATGGCAACTTACATATGGGAGACGTGATCTCCAGACAAGAAATGGTGTCTGTTATTGTGCGCACATTTAATCTAGAACTAAACGGAGAAACAACTGAATTTGTCGATGAAGATACGATTCATGTTTCTCACATTGAAGCAGTGAAAATCCTACAATCATGGGGCGTACTTCTTGGAATGCCGCACGGCGACGGATACCGCTTCGGAGCATCAGATGAACTAACACGACTCGCATTCTCACTCATGCTAACTCGCTCAATCGAGACAGTCGAAGAAATCGAAGCTGAAGAGCCTATCGAAGACGAAGAAGATCCAGAGGATGAGCTACCGGGCAACGAGGAAGAAAATGACGACGAGCAAGTAGATGAGGAAGAGGAAGAAGAAGAAGTAACGCCAGCACCACCAGGGGATGGGTGGAGTCCTGGACCTGTTGGACCAGGGCCCATAGTGACGCCGGAAGATCCAGAAGAAGAAGAGGAAGAAGTTTCTGAGCCAACGATTGTGAGCGTTAGTCTTGGAGAAAATGCAACCGTTGAAGTCAATGTTGGAGAAACACATGAATTCCCAGAAACGGCTATTGCTCAACTGTCTGATGAAACTAGTGAGTCAGTTTCAATAAACTGGAGAAATAGATCTATTAGATTTGACGAACCAGGGATTGAGGTTTTTGAAGGTTTTGTAGAAGGATTTGATCAACCAGTAACGCAGACTGTTAGTGTTGTACAAGAAGGCATTGAGCTTTCTGAAGGTGGAACAGCTGCTACAGTATCGAACGCTGAAGGTTTTGGCACAGCTTTAGCTAACGACGCGCTATCTACGATTTTTGTGTCAGCTAGTTTTGATTACGAAGGTGAACCGGCTCGATCATACACAAATGTAGAAGTTGCTGAAGATGTGAATGTTGATTTTGGCGGAAGTTCATTTACAAGCATCTCAATCAAAGGTAATTCTGACATTAGTAATGTTCATGCTAACTCGGTAATGATTACAGGAAATGATGTCTCGTTGACTAATGCAGAAGTTTACTATGATTTAGAAGTTGAAGGGAACAATGCAAACATCACAGATAGTGAGGTAGGAGACATTACTGTTGGTGCTAACGTTACTAACATTACGCTAAATGCTGTTCAAGATACTTCTACGAGTGTGCACACGTTTAGTGGCGGGGGAGACAATAGTGTTAACCTTGAGGCTGGAACAGATTTGAATGGAGAAGTAATTATTGACGCTGAAGACGATATTAAATTCACAGGTGATGGATTATTAACAGGTCTTGTTCGCCATACGTCTGAAGCTACTCTATATATGGATGCACAGGCGAAAGAAGTAGTTATAGAGGCACCTAGTGAAGTTTATGTAACAAAAAATATTAATACATTTATGGCTAGGGTTAGTGAAGTTAAGGTATTTATTGATGAAGAAGAATTAATTACTAATGCAAACTACCGTGAAGGTGAGGATGCTCCGACAGTATCTTCTATCATAAATGTAGATGAAGAGATAGAAACAATGAGTATTTCGTCTTCAAGCACAGGGTTAAGCTTTAATAGTGTTGTGGACAAAGTTGCTTTTAACCACTACTTAAGAGTTGCCGGAGTACATTTAACTAATAATTTAAAGAATCAAGGGAATACGAATGGAAAGTATCCAGTTGAGGTTTATAATGTTTTTGCTGAAGTGGTGAATAAAGCAAACGAGTTAGACTTAGAAACTTTATCTCAAATCGAGGTTGATACGGAAACTGATATTGTCTTAAAAGGTATTCGTGATTTTAGTAATGGTAGAGTATTTTTAGATGACTCATTCCGCGACATTCGCTCGCATGTCCGTGAACAAGAGAGGCTACTCAACCGTTCAACACGTGGTAATAATCCGGGACAGTTCGAGGAAAATGCATATGACTACTTCAAAAAACTCGTAGAAGATGCAAGAGAAGAAGTTGATGCCGCTGAAATGTCTGCTGAGCGTATCGAGGAATTAAAAAATGAGCTAACACAAGCACGCGAAGAATTCCTTAAAGCTTATAATCCATTATGGTGGGAGCCGAAGGAAGATGAGTGGACTGAGGGCCGAGTGACTTTAAAGTTACTAGATGAAGAGGAAGTCCGCTATTATGGAACGACTTTCGTATATTTAGATGAAGAAGGAGAATTTTTAGAATATGGTTTTTGGGAAAATGCTTCATTTGATGGGCATGAAATAAGCCATAACAGATTAGCTTATTTAGATGATGTTCATACTATTTATTATTTCACCAATACTTCTTCGACTATATATGACGGTACATTTACTGTCGAAGAGTTTAAAAATGGTGTTGATATCGAATTAACTAGAGAAGGCAATGATTACTCTCAAGTTACATTTGATGTTACAGAAGATTTTACAGAATACTATGTAAGTTTAGGGAAAAGTTACACACGTTCAGGCGGAACTCCTTTCAACTTCTCAGTGGGAGTAACATCAGATCAACCTTTATATATTCCTCATGGCTCGTATTTTTCTAATATTGAAGGTCGTATTGAAGATAAATGGTTCCTCTCCCATAATAGGAACCAACTGATTAATGATGAATTTACTCAATTCATTGTAAATCCAGAGAATTTAAAAGACGTTGACATCCGTTTTGATAAATCAACCATTGCAGATGGACTAAGTTGGAGCCTAAATTATGCTTTCTTAGACTATACTAGATATGGTATAGATTATTTCTATACTTCATTTATTAATTTTCACAACAATTTTGAGGATTCGCAAGCCCTTTTAATAGATGAAGATGCAATAATTCGTACTGTATCTCTACAAGCCAAGCATCCTTCTAGAAATGAAACATATTATGTTAATATGACTCCAGCCATCAATGATGGTTTAAAAGCAATATTAATGGATACAGCATTTGAATTAAATTATTCAGACCTATATGAAGAGGGTATGGATATTATTCCAGGAACTAATCTAGCAGAAATTCTAAATCTTCGAGTTGTAGATTCTTTTAATAATCATCTTGATGACATAAGTTTTGATTTAGAAAATGAACGGTATTATGCGGACGTAGAAATAACAATTTCATCAGAAAATGAAAGTAATACTTTTAAGCGAAGCTTAGGCTATATGGGTTATTTATGGACAGGCTTTTTACAACATGGATACACTGGCGAGGTAACACTTGATATTAATTTCCCTGATATCGACGTTGTTTTACCTCCTGACCAAACCTTTACGTTCAACATGGTTAGTTACGAAGACTACCATAACAACGAAGGCACCGAAGCAACACCAATTGAAAACGACGAAGTTATCTACGAAGAAGTAGAAGGCGAAGTTAGTGCAACGATTGATTACAATAATTAAGTAGTTTGTTAATGAGCGGGACGAATTTTCGTCCCGCTATTTTTAAAGTTTGCAGATGACTTATTGAATGCTAGAGACATAGATTTGAGCTCATCCTCGAGAAACCAAACACAGAATCCGAGTTACCAAACACGAAACTCGCAAAACGACGAGAAACTAAACACAGAATTCAAATTACCAAACACACCCGCCAATATCACAAAAATAGCCAGCACCCACCCAAAAAAATCACCACCCCCAATACCCATTTCCTGTATACTGAAAATAGATATTTCGAAGGAGGTACATAGAATGAAGCGTCGCATCATTATTTTTCTCGCACTACTACTCGTTTTACCAATTTTAACACTACCACAGACCGCTGAAGCATCATCATGGCCACACGTTTCGCAAGGAAACAATGCACTGAAAGCAGGGCAATATTCACAGGCTGTGACTCACTTCGAGCGCGCACTGCGCATCGATCAGCACGCCAGCACATATCGTTCACTAGGCCAAGCTCATGAGGGACTTGGGAACTATCAAAAGGCAGCCGACGCTTACTACAAGTCTGCCGACGTATTCCAACGCATGGGCGACATCAACACATACAACGCCGTCAAAAACCTCGCTGACGAACTCAACACCGAGATCGGCCTTTACGTTACAGAAACCGGGCAAGCAACAAGCGGCAGCGCACTCTACGAACCTTCAAGCGGCATGTACTTCGGCGCTTATATTGAAGCTGATCAAATCCGCAACGTACAAGGAACGCATTATAATGACTTCAACTACATGATGAATAAGCAACACTCCATGTACTTTGACTATCATCGCTATGGCGACGGCTTTCCAAAACAGTTCGCGGAGCGTGTTAAAGCGCAGGGAGGAGCTATACAAATTGCGCTTGAGCCACTGCAAGGACTAAACGCAGTCAAAGACGACGCCTACCTCCGCCAATTCGCACGCGATGCGAAAGCAGCCGAAGTACCAGTTTTCCTTCGATTCGCCTCTGAATTCAATGGATCGTGGGTGCCATGGCACGGTAATCCGCAACAATATATTAACAGCTTCCGACTCGTTTCACGCGTCATGTCAGAGGAAGCACCAAACGTTGCGATGGTCTGGTCACCGAGCGCATCGCCAGCACACTCTATGCATGAGTATTATCCAGGAGATGCAGCAGTAGACTGGGTCGGCATTAACGTTTATTCAACGCCGTACCTAAACGGTAACGCCAATCAACCAGCAATCAGACGCGATCCATTAGACCGCATCGACATCATTTATGACACGTACGCACACCGCAAGCCGATGATGATCGCAGAGTTCGCAGCAAGCCACCACACAAGTGTCGGCAATCAAGACATGACGCGCTTCGGACAGATGCGTCTTAAAAGCTTTTACCAAGGACTCAAGCTACGCTATCCAAACGTCAAAGCTGTTAACTGGTTTAGCGTCGATACCTTTTCTGCTAGAAATGTACCAAACGAACGCCGCCTGAACAACTACAGCCTTACAGTTAACCAGGCAATCATTAACACATATAGACGCGTGATCGCCGACGAGTATTTTCTCACAGATGTCGTGAACGGCCCCCACGCGAAGGAAGAGACAGCAAGCCCATTCGTAAGCGCACTCGACGGCACAATCGTCCATGACACCATCACCGTCTCGACGCACGCCAAAACCTATGACCCATACGTCAGCCGCGTCGCGTATCGACTCAACGGCGGCGATCTCAGTAGCACAACCACTTATCCTTACAACATCGACATCCGCAGAGGTCACCTACGAGACGGCGCCAACACACTCGAAGCAATCGTCTTCGACAGCCAAGGTCGCGTCGCCGGCCGCGAGCGAGCAACCATCACGCGAGGCCAGGACAGAGCAACCTTCCGCGATGACCAGCTCGTGCTGTATGTAGGATCCGATAGGGCTTATACGGGGAAAACCACATCACAGCTCCTACAGAAGCCCTTTGTCCGTAATGGAAGCACGCTTGTCCCTCTGCGATTTATAAGCGAATCCTTTGGCGCCAACGTGACGTGGAAGCAGGCAGACCGCTCGATCACGATCGAGCTTGGTGAAGACACTATCCGATTAACGGAAGGCTCCATTTACGGACGAGTAAACGGCACACAAAAAACGCTCCGCCAAGCGCCAGTTATCGTTAACGGAGTCACCTTTGTGCCGATCAGGTTTGTCAGTGAAGAGCTAGGAGCTGTTGTGCAATTTGAAGCTCCGCGTACGGTTAACATTTTCAAATAAGTTAAGGGTCGAATCTTCGATTTTCCTGCGCTTACTGACGGACGCGTTCGGCAGGGCTACCTCGACTATTTCACACGGCCAGCGGCCGTGTGAAAGGATTCTCGGAAACGCTAAGTGCTCCTGCCTGAGTCGCCGTCAGACGCTCCGAAGAATCGAAGGTAACTGTTCTAAATCTTTCGAACCCTGTCCCTTTAGTTTCATTACTAGGCGAAAGATCGTTGCCTAGCTTTTTATAAATGCAACTGAGTTTATAAGTACTAGTGATTGATTTATTATCTATTAGGCATAAAAATCTGATTTTCACAGTGGCACTCATCTGAACCATAAAGCCTCACAACAAAGAGCCTTCCAACCAAGGAAGGCTCTTTACTTATGCACTTTTTAAATCAAACGCAGAGCTGGCAGACCCAGAAGACACTCGGAGACAATCCATAGGGAGAAGAGGTTTTTGAGATCCCACAGGAGGCGTTTATGGTAAGGCGACAGCCGCACCATGCCGACGAGGAAGCTCAAAGACCGGCCCTATGGATGTCGTAGAGTGTCTGGAGGGCTGACAGCTCGGAGTGCAGATTTAAACTGTTAGGCACTTAAGCAATTGAAGCTCGAAGAGCTGAAGCACTTGAACGAAACTAGATGGCTCTTAGTCCTCTAGCCCGAAGGGCTGCACTTAGCTAGTTAGCACTTAGTCATCTTAGCTCGAAGAGCTCAAGATGCTAAAACATCTCATCCTGCTTCGCACGCAAATCCCAAATAAACGTATCCTTCTCCGCCTCCACATCCGCATACGTAATCACAGAACCTTTTGCAACATCATTCTTCATACGCACAGCGCGATGCACAAGCCCAATCGGTAACGCATTCATCGACTTCGCCTCTTCATACTCATAGAGCTTCCCATACACTGTGAATTCCCCGATACCGTCGAGATATTCTCCAGCCTTCAAGTCGCGCTTTGCGACTGTCACCGTTTCGCCAATTAAGCCAGCGTAAGGGGCGATAGTTGGCTCTCGATCAATAAACGCCTTTGCGACAGATAGTGGAGTCTCGAGACTCGTTAAATGATATGGACGATAGAGGACGTAGTGAGGTCCTTCACCCATGCTCAAGTATGTCAGCTCGTGCTTTACTTCTGGCTTGTCGGATGTCACGATCGCAAATACACCTGGCGCAACGCCGTTCACGTAATCAACGATGCCGTGCTTCGAGATCTTTCCTCCATCCTCTACTTTACGGAAAATAGAAGGGAGGTCCTTCACCGTGCCGACATGTCCATGCATCCCAGGCTGGTCTGGCACGTAGCCAGTTGCGTTTGCGACAGCATTCATTTCCACCATTGTTTTAGTACCATCTTGGAAGGAGGCAAGCATTTTTGGATTTGCGCCTTTGCGAATCGCTTCGTCGCGGGCGATATCTGGGTTGGACTCTAAGTTTAATGGGTTGTTTTTGCCTTTACCAAGTGCGACAACATCAAAGCCAAGCGCATCTGCAAAGTCGTATAGCTCCATGACAGCACCTGGTTCATCACCGGCAGAGCCCGTATAAACCACGCCTTTATCAAGTGCTTCTTTATATAAAATAGCGCCAACTGTAATATCAGCCTCCACGTTAAGCATGACGATGTGCTTGCCGTGTTGGATCGTATTCCAAGCGAGCTCGGCGCCTAAATTTGGTACGCCTGTTGCATCTACGACAACGTCGATGGCATCTGTTTCGTAAGCGAGGGATGCATGAGACGTGGCGACGTAGCCGCCAGACGTAATGATGTCATTGGCCTCCGTTGCTTCGCTTGCTTCTTTAATCGAGTCTGCCGCGACACCAGCCTTATGGTAGCCATCATGGACATTTTGCAGATTGATGTCTGCTGTGAGAGAGACCTTCATGCCTTTCATCCCCTCAATTTGCGACATCATTCCTTTTCCCATTTGACCTGCACCAATGAGGGCCACCTGAATTGGCTTACCCGATTCCTCTAATTTTTGTAGTCTGCGATTCATTCCTAGCATACGAAAACGTCCCTTCTAAACTGCAATAATTTTAATTTCTTCATTCTCTTTTGGTAGCGCAAATGCTTTATCTTCTAAACAAATATTTCCTGGTAGATCAGAGCTTGATTCTCCGTTGAAGAAAAATGTCGCGTGACCTAATTCACGAAGCGTCTCGTTTGCTTTCGAACCAACAAATAGAATTTCATAGCGTTCGTCGCCAATAACAAGGAAGTCCCCAGCGGCAACATCATCCTTTATGTCGCGATTATTATGAACGACGGCGATCTCCTTTAATTCTTTTGGTACATCCTCGTGGAAGAGGATCATCATTTTTTCCTGTAAAAAGAGCTCGCACTCGGCTCCAATGCTTGTAACGGTTGAATGTAGTTTTGTCATCATGAGAAACTCCTTTAAAAATCTATTTTTCCGCAGGGTAGCAGAGGGCCACCCCGCGGGAAGTGCTTATTGATAGATAAAAAAGCTTAAGAAGTAGGCAATCACAACGGCGATTGGACCAGTGATAACACGGGAGAAGAGGACGGCAGGCACACCGACTTGAATCGTCTCTGGCTTCGCTTCACCAAGTGTTAAGCCTACTGGCACAAAGTCTGCTCCAACTTGTGGGTTGATCGCAAAAAGTGCTGGTAATGCGAGTTCTGGCGGAATATTTCCACGTCCAATTTCCACCCCGACAAGTACCCCTACAACCTGTGCAATAACGGCACCAGGTCCAAGTAGTGGGGAGAGAATTGGGAGCGAGATGATAACAGATAAGATTAAAAGACCAACGATATTTCCTGCGAGTGGCGTTACGACGTTTGCGATAAAGTCTCCAATACCTGTGTAGAGAATAATCCCGATCAGCATCGATACGAATGCCATGAAAGGAAGGATGTTTTTAATAACGGTCTCAATTGTTTCACGACCGGCTTGGTAAAAGACGCTAACGACGTTACCCATGCCACGACCGAAGCGCTCAATGAAGCCGGCCTTACGTGGCTCTTTATACATCGTCGATGCTTTTTGACGTGCTTCGTTTTTAATTTCAGTTGCGGTCTTACCACTTGCAGCTTGAGTGATCGACGGATCAGCAGCCGCCTCAGACGCATCAACAGAGTTAATATCCTTCTCACGGACACCAGATACAAAGTTTGTCTCCTTAATAAACTGAGCGAGTGGACCTGCTGGGCTTGTGCCGTGAAGATTGATCGTCATGACATCATGCTTTGGATAAATGCCACAGCGAGCGGTACCGCCACAGTCAATAACAGCCGCAGCCATTTCGTCATAAGGCACGCTATCCGTGAACCCATCGATTGCAGTAGCGCCAGTTTTATCTGCAAGGTCTTGCGCGACAGGATGAATTCCACCTCCAGTTACAGAAACAACGTATTTTTTCTTCTCATTAGGGAGGATCGTAAGCGGTCCGCCCCAGCCACCAGAGCCTTTAGTAATTTTTACAGCACGAAAGTTTGTCATGATTAGTCCCCCCTTATCCTAGCTTCTTTTCTGAGTCATCGAGCATGCCTTGACGCTTCATCATACTGACAGTAATTAGCTCCGTTACAACACCACGAATTAAGATAACGATAATACCAGTTAAGAAATACATAACAGCTAGTGGTCCAAGTGACAGGCCAAGCGTAGTCAGTCCAGCGGCAATACCCGTGAAGACGAAAAGCTCGGCAGGGTTTGCGTGTGGAAAGAGTCCTGTAATCGGGTGTACAAATGATACGGCAGAGTCATAAAAAGCGGGCTTTTGCTTCTCAGGTAGGAAGCGTCCGAAGGTGTACGCCATCGGGTTTGTTAAAAAGAAAACGGCGAGAATAGGAAAAAGCGTGTAGCGTAAGAAGAAATATTTCGTCAATTTTTGCGCAAAGCGCGTGATTCGTTCTTCTCCGACAAATTTAATAAAGGCGTTTACGGCTGTGATAAGTGTGATGAGTAGAGGAATGATCCCAGTTACAAGACCAACAAACGTTTCTCCACCCTGCTGAAACATACCAATGAATCCTTCTGCGAGATTTACAACGAAATCCATGCTCCTTCACCTTCCTTTTTCAGTTAATTAAATCTTTTGCTCGTTAATCTTCTGCACGGCCATTTCCACTGACGATAGCGTCTGCGCATCGTTAATGGAACCTTTGACCTCATGGATGTTTTTTCCGACAATGTCTTGATAAGCCTTAAATCTAGAGAACACAGTAACACCTTCCATCTTTCTTGCTTCGACGATCGTGCCATCTACGTCACTCACAACGATTGTGACAATTCCCTTACCGAATCTTCTTTTTTGGACACCAACACCTAAGTAGCCAGAATCACGTGTACTAAGCTCCCTCATCGTTAGCTGATAGTTTTTCATTTGATAGTGAGCCATGAAAAACTGCAGTACCCAAATTCCTGCAAAGATGATGAAGAACCATCCCCATGCAATCACGACGTCGCCCCCTTCGCGAAATAATTTACAAATGTTCGAATGTGTTACTATTGTCAATATAAAACGCTTTCATTGACTTGTCAATAGTATTTTTCTGAAAATTCTAACTTGACATATCATCTCACACGCACTACGATAATTACAAATGTAACAATAAAGAACATTTGATAAGGGGGCACGATCATGAGGCAAGCACTTCCTGATTTCATTTCTAAAGAGGCATATAAAACGTATTACAAGCAAATGTGGCTCGTACGTTTTTTTGACGAAAAGGTAGATGAGTTTTTTGCAAAAGGACTCATTCACGGAACGACTCATTTAGCAGTAGGACAAGAAGCATCCGCAGTCGGCGCGTGCGCAGTATTAGAAGAAAAGGATAAAATCACGAGCACGCACAGAGGTCACGGTCACTGTATTGCAAAGGGTGCCGAAGTAGATCGAATGATGGCAGAGTTGTTTGGTCGAACGACAGGATATTGCAAAGGCAAGGGAGGATCGATGCATATCGCCGATCTAGATAAAGGAAACTTAGGAGCTAATGGCATTGTTGGTGGAGGCTTCGCCATTGCAACTGGCGCGGCACTTACTTCTCAAATGAAGCAAGAGGGCTACGTGGTGCTTTGCTTCTTTGGAGATGGGGCTACTAATGAAGGGAGCTTCCACGAGGCTCTTAACTTAGCATCTGTATGGAAGCTACCTGTCGTCTTTATTTGTGAAAATAACCAGTACGGTATGTCGGGTTCTGTGAAGGATATGATGAACGTGGAGCATGTGGCAACGCGTGCAGAGAGCTACGGAATCCCAGGCAAAGTAACGGACGGTAACGACATCTTTTCTGTCATGACGGATGTGAAAGAGGCTGTGGATTTAGCAAGAGAGGGTGGCGGTCCGAGTTTAATTGAATGTAAAACGTATCGCTGGAAGGGTCACTCGAAGAGCGATGCGAAAAAATATCGCACGAGAGAAGAAGAGAAGGAGTGGCGTAATCGAGATCCGATTAAAGCGATGAAAGAGGCGCTGGTTGAACATGGGGTGGCGACGGAGGAAGAGTTAGACAAGGTTCGTCAAGAAGCGAAGCAAGAAGTAGAGGGTGCAGTTGATTTTGCAACGGAAAGTCCGGAGCCAGGGCTTGATACATTACTTGAAGACGTGTACGCCGACGCGTAAGGAGGATATGACGGATGAGAGAAATCACCTATTTAGAAGCTGTCAGAGAAGCAATTAGTCAGGAAATGCGAGCGAACGAGGATGTCTTTATGCTTGGAGAGGACATTGGTGTGTATGGAGGTGCATTTGGCGTTAGTCGTGGCATGATCGAAGAGTTTGGTCCAGAACGAATTCGCAATACACCGATCTCTGAGGCGGCGATTTCCGGGACGGCCGTTGGTGCGGCGTTAACAGGAATGCGACCAATTTTAGAGCTACAGTTCTCCGATTTTATTACAATTGCGATGGATAACTTAGTGAACCAAGCTGCAAAAATTCGCTATATGTATGGCGGGAAAGGGTCTGTTCCGTTAGTTGTCCGCACGCCGAGTGGATCTGGTACGGGAGCCGCTGCCCAACACTCACAAAGCTTAGAGGCGTGGATGGCGCATGTTCCAGGCTTGAAGGTAGTGCAACCATCATCTGCAGCGGACGCGAAAGGATTATTAAAAGCGGCGATTGATGATCCAAACCCAGTCATTTTTTACGAGCATAAGCTTTTATATAAAACGTCTGAACATGTGCCAGAGGAGCCATATTCGATTCCGTTAGGCAAGGCAGATGTGAAGCGAGAAGGGAAAGACGTCACGATTGTTGCGACGGCAATCATGGTGCATCGCGCCTTAGAAGCGGCTGAAAAATTAGCGGCAGACGGCATTGAAGTGGAGGTTATTGATCCACGGACGCTTGTCCCATTAGATACAGAAACGATTATTGACTCTGTAAAGAAAACAGGTCGAGTCGTCATCGCGCATGAAGCAGTAAAGCGCGGCGGCTTCGGAGGAGAGATTGCCGCAACGATTGCTGAGAGTGACGCCTTCGACTTCTTAGATGCACCGATTAGAAGACTCGGTGCGGAGGCGGTTCCAATTCCTTATAATCCAACGCTTGAAAAAGCAACGGTACCATCTGTGGAATCGATTGTGGAAGCGGTCAAACATACGCTACCTGCTTCCTTCAAAAAGGGGAGAGAGTTGCATGCCTAAAGAAATATTCATGCCAAAGCTGAGCAGTACGATGGAGGAGGGCACCTTTCTCCAATGGTTCGTGGAGGAAGGCGAAGAAATCGAGATTGGCGATCCACTATTTGAAATTATGACAGACAAAATTAACATTGAAGTAGAAGCTTACGAAGAAGGCGTCCTGTTAAAACAGCTCGCCGAGCCAGATGACACCATTCCTGTAAACGGAGTGGTTGGCTATATTGGAGAACCGGGTGAAGCGATACCGACTCAAGGCGAAACTCATTCAAATGAAGGTGCTAACGCAACGCACGAGGAAGATCTACACGAGGAAGACGATGAAGCACCGGCAGAGAAACAGGACATCAACAACGTCGACAAAGCGGATGTAAATGAACATGGGCATGTTCGTGCTACACCAGCAGCACGTCGTGTTGCGAGAGAGCGAGAGCTTAATCTCTTTTTAATAGAAGGAAGCGGACCGAATGGACGTATTCAGGAAGCGGATGTAGAGCAGGCTCCAAGTACTGGCCATGCGGTTACTTCATCGAAAAAAGAAGAAGGCGAAGCCTCATTTGAACCAACTTCTGTGAAAGCAACACCGCTCGCAGCTAAAATTGCTAATGCATCTGACCTCGATTTACAAACAGTAGAAGGAACAGGTGCCAACGGAAAAGTTCGTAAGCAGGACGTTGAAAAGAGCATCCATCAAACATCTGAAGAAGTGTCAGCCACTACTAAGAGTTCAACAACGAAGCTCTCCGGCATTCGCAAAATCACAGCCGACCGCATGCTAGAGAGTGCAACAACTATTCCACACGTAACGCTCACGATTGATGTCAATATGACGGAGATCGTCACACTACGCAAAAAACTCTTACCAATCGTAGAAGAAGCAACAGGAGCACGACTATCCTACAATGAGCTCTTCTTATACGCAGTCGCTAAAACACTACCAAAACACTTAAGCTTAAATGCGACATTAGAAAACAACACCATCACCACATATGAGAACGTTCACTTAGGTATGGCCGTCTCCGTGGAGGACCAATTATTAGTGCCAGTTATCAAAGACGCAGCATCTAAAACGGTAACAGAACTCGTACTAGAGGCAAAACAGATCCAGCAACAGGCAAAAGCAAACAAGCTATCACCAGATACACTAAAAGGAGGCACATTTACCGTCTCTAACCTAGGTATGTATGGAATCAGAAGCTTTACACCAATTATTAATAAACCACAAACCGCTATTTTAGGAGTAGGCGGACTACGAGAGGAATTACAGCTACAAAACGGACAACCAATCGCTGTGCCATACACGACGCTTAGTTTATCCTTTGACCATCGCGCAGTGAATGGAGCGCCAGCTGCCGCGTTTTGTCAGTCGCTAAAGCGCACATTGGAAGAGCCGTATACGCTGTTTTTATAAAGGGAGGAATAGGGATGCACGAGCAGGATGTGATTGTGATTGGAGGTGGTCCGGGCGGCTATGTGGCGGCGATTCGGGCGAGTAGCTTCGGGCAGCGGGTGACGCTGTTTGAGGCGGAGAAGCTTGGCGGGACGTGTCTTAACACGGGATGTATCCCGTCTAAGACACTGCTTAGACACACGGAGGTGCTATATGAATTAGCGCACGCTGCGGCATTTGGAATCCATGTAGGGAAGCCTGAGATCGACTGGTCGGTAATGCAAAAACGGCAGGAGGATGTTGTGAAAACGCTACGAAATGGCGTCCAGCACTTGCTCAAAAAGAGTGGCGTAAATGTCATCCGAGAGCGAGCTGTCGTCACTGGCAAGGACGGCGATACACACACTGTCGAGGCGGCAGGCGAGACATTTAAAGCGAAAAGCATCATCCTCGCCATGGGATCCACTCCCGTCATCCCACCTATTCCAGGCCTCGGCGACTATGATACGAGTGACACGATCTTCTCGCTTCAGGAGCTTCCCGCGTCGATGACCATTGTCGGTGGCGGGATCATCGGGATCGAATTTGCGACGATTTTTAGCTCTCTTGGCGTCGACATCACCGTCGTCGAGCTCGGCCCGCGCATTATGCCAACCGAGGATCCAGATGCAAGCGAGCTCATGGCCAAGCTGTTAACAGAACGAGGCGTGCGCATCGTCACAGAAACATCCGTTACGCGCGTGGACGGACAGACGGTGCACCTAAGCGACAACACAACCGTCACAGCCGAGCGACTCCTACTCGCCACCGGCCGTAAGCCAAACACATCAGCCGTAGCGGATCTCGGGCTTGAGATGACTGGTACAGCCATTCAAACCAATACTTTTTTAGAAACATCGGTAGAAGGAATCTATGCAATCGGCGACCTCAACGGTACAGTGCCGCTTGCGCACACGGCAAGCGCAGAAGGACTAATAGCGGCTAACAACGCAAGCGGACGAACAAAAGAACAGATCGACTACGACCAAGTACCGCGCTGCGTATATACCCTTCCAGAAATTGCGAGTGTCGGGATCACGGTAGAGGAGGCAGAACGTCGTGGAATGTCCGTACGAGCGGTGAAAACGCCAATTCGTTCGAACGGAAAAGCCCTCGCAGCAGGAATAACAGAGGGATTTGTCAAACTTATTGCGGAAGAGACATACGGGGAGATTGTTGGAGTTGTTATCGTGGCTCCACATGCTACGGACATGATTTCGGAAGCGACGGCATATATGCAACTTGAAGGAACCGTGACAGAGCTTGCAAAGCTTGTTCATCCACACCCAACGCTATCAGAATCAATATTCGAAGCGGCAAATAGCTTTCTTCACCTAGGAATTCACCACTAAGTCTAGTATGATGTTTGGGAGGTGAGTAAGATTATGGGTAAAACAGCAGACGACCGTCGGACAATGGTAAAGGTCGCCAAGCTTTATTATTTTGAAGGCATGACACAAGCACAGATCGCAAAAATTATTGGTGTCTCACGACCTATTATTTCAAAGCTACTAACACAGGCACGAGAAACAAAGGTTGTAGAGATTTATATTAAGGATGAATATGCACACACGGTAGATGTGGAGCTTCAGCTTGAAAAAAGGTACGGATTAAACGAAGTCATTATCGTTCCTAATAAGGATTTAAATGAGGAGCTAACACGAAAGACGTTAGGAAAGGCTGCTGCCTCTCATATTTCTAAAAAGGCAGGTAGTTTATCGTCGATTGGAGTAAGCTGGGGCAAGTCGGTCGCCGCGTTTGTAGAGGAATATCCGTTTGAGCGTCAGGACTCGCTCCACGTTGTGCCGCTCATTGGAGGGATGGGACGCAGTCATTTACAGCTCCACTCGAACATGCTTGCGTTAAAGCTTGGGGAGAAGCTAAGCTCGTCGTGTAGCTATTTATACGCTCCTGCAATGATGGAAAATATGAAGCTTAAGGAGCAACTCCTTTCGTTTGATGATATCTCGCATGTATTAGATGAGGGGAGAGACGTCGATATTGCGGTTGTAGGTCTTGGTAATCCTTCTGTGAATTCGACGATGGAGGAGATTGGGTATTTATCATCAGATGATATCCAGTCGCTTATTGACTCTGGTGCTGTTGGTGATATTAATTCTCGCTTTTATGATGTGAAAGGAGAGCCGATAGATCATTCGTTAAACGATATGATTATTGCGTTATCCTTGGAGGATTTGAAGCGTATCCCTGAAACGGTCGCAATCGTGCAGGGAGTAGATAAAGCAATTAGTATTCATGCAGGGCTATTAAATGGCGCAGTTAACACGTTAATTACGGATGATGAGACAGGTCGCGAGCTGTTGAAGTATGGAGATAAGCTTGGTCTTGGTAGATAGTCTGAGCTGTTACTGAGCCTACGGCGTGCATTTTTAGTAAAATGAAGGTATACATTGTTACTTGTGATGGGAAAGGAGAGGGTGTACGTGATCATTAATCATGTAGAAGCCGATCTTTATTGCATCGACTGTAAGGAGGAGACTCCTCACGAAATCGTGTATGTGCAGGATAAAATATCGTATATTCGATGTTTAGAGTGTGAGCGTGCGATTGAGATTGATCGTAATCTAATGCATGAGTACGGAAAGCATATGTATAGAAGTATTGCGAACAAGCCAAAGCAGTTTACGGAGGAGTACCGTCAGGATTTGTCTAACTTTTTATTTAAGTTGCCGGTACGAATTATAAGTAAGCCTTATCGTTTTGCGAAGGATTTTACGAGAGACGTAAAAGAAATTCGGCGTTATAAGCATGAGCATAAAGAGAAGTAGGGGCTGACCTTCTGGTTGGCTTCTTTTTTGTGCAATTCCTAAAGCTTCGATTGCTTGGATCCCAACTGGTTTTAAGAGCAAATGACTCAGCTCTTCGAGCTTCAATTGCTAAAGTGCCGACTAGTTTAGTGCCTAGCTCTTCGAGCTAGATTAATGAAGTGCTAACTAGTTTAAATCTGCTCTCCGAGCTGTCAGCCCTGCGGGCACTCTCCGACATCTATAGGGCCGGTCTTTGAGCTTCCTCGTCGGCAGGGTGCGGCTACCGCCTAAGCCTAATCGCCTCCTGTGGGATCTCAAAGACCTCTTTCCCCTATGGATTGTCTCCGAATGTCCTCCGGGTCTGCCAGCTCTGCGTTTGATTTAAAAATGAGCAAGAAAAGCGTCTTTCTTTAGTGAAAGGCTTTTATTTTGTTTAAAAAGATGATTTTGGATAAGTGACCGTTGACCAATTGAATAAGTTGAGGAAGCACCTCAGAAAAGCGCAAGTCGAAAGCTCAAAAGAATAAAAGATTAGAATTAAGACTTGCACGATAAAAAAACACAGCCCAACTAGGAAGTTGGACTGTGTTTTGCATTATTGATTAAAGATAGAATGCCAATCAAAATAACGGGTCCTGATATTAATAGGTTTAACAAGATGTTTGCCTCAATGTAAATAGCAAAGAACCCGAACAAAAAGAAACCTGCAACTAGATAGAGTGCTGTGATTGGTTTAGAAAAGTGAAACGGCGTTGCCATATGTCATCACTCCTTAATTAAAGCAGCTTGCAGCTGCACCGGTCATTGCACCAGATACGCCTCCAACAACTGCGCCTGCGACAGTTCCAATTCCAGGAACCGCGCTGCCTACACCTGCTCCAGCTAGACCGCCGCCACCTGCTCCTCCGGCAGTGCCAAGAGAACATTGAAGCCAGCTTTGTGTTGTGAATTCTCCAGGTCCTGCTCCAGCGGCAACAGCTAATGGATCAATAACTTGAACTTCGACATAGTCGTCTTCGATCGTGTAGTTTAAGTTAACTAAATCTCCTTCTTGATCCGTTGTACTTTCAGGTAATTGTTCTGATTCCCCAGTTGTGCGATCAACTAAAAATGTCCCATCTGCTCGCACTTCTGGTTCGATGTTTTCTCCATAGTATATTTCCATTGTACTCTCATTGGCAAACTCATAGTAAACCTCGTTTGCCCCAACTTCATTAGCTACCGTTGCTTCATTTGCAGCTACGCTTGGCATAGTTGCAAAGGAGGCGGAGATGAGTAAAGCTCCCGCAGCCACCACATTCGTTAGTTTTTTCGCTTTGTTTTGCATGTCATCCTCTCCCTTGGTATGAAAATGTTGTACAGGCATACCTTACCATGGAAAAGAATCGGAATAGTTAAATGCGAGTCTGTTTTACAAAGTATCATCTTAATTTGATGCTAATTTGACATCGTCTCATGATACGGGACTTTAGAGTTACAGGATTTGTCCTATTTAAATATCCCTCTCCTTAAACCTCCACATTCCAACGCTTGCTAAGAGCAAGGCTACAGTAGAAATGAGGATGAGCGTTAGGGTTGAAACGGACTCCAACGGTACGTCGCCTACAAAGCTGAATGGGGTTGCGTAGCCAGCCCAATCTGGTAGTTGAAAGATATCTCCTAAATAGGCAACGACAAAGGTGTAGGCGAGAAAGGCCCAGATAAAGGCGGTTGCTTTAGGGAGAACTCCGACTAGTAAGGCGCTTAAACCGATTAATACAAGCATTGCTGGATAGTAGGCGAGTGTTGCTCCATAAATGGTGCTAAGAGCTAGCCCTCCTTCGACTACCGCGTTGCCTGTAGTATAAAGCCCTAATGCTGCGGCTGACATCATAAAGAAGGCAGTTAAGGCTGCGACAAGAATAAAGGACAGGATTAGCTTAACCCGTGCTAAGGGACGAGCAAGCAATAGGTCCAGTCTCTCCTTTTTTTCTTCTCCGCGGAGCCGGTTAAACGACATGATCGTTGGAATAGCAGATAAAAGAACCAGCACGATGATTAACATCGGCATGAATGCCTCAATAAGAGAAAGACTGCCCTCAGCTGCTAGCATTTGTGAGAATGCTTCATTCTCTGCAAAAAAAGCGTCTAGGTCGCCGAGTACTGAGCCGTAGGATGCCCCTGTGACAAAGAGAACGAGAATCCAAATGGTAAATGACGTGCGCTGCAGTCGGATTATGAGACCAAGTGGGTTACGTAAAAGGGCAGACCCGTAAGACTTACCAGAGCGCGACGCGATCATGCCACGGCCTAAGTCTCTTCTTACATAGAATACAAAGGAAGCGCTACTAGCAAGTAAGAACAAGCAGACCATTAAAATGAATGGGAGCCAGTTATTAGCGGCGTATGCTTCTGCTTTTGACACCCAGCCTAAAGGAGAAGCCCAAGATAAATCTGGGTTACTGATGTCTGTGACAGCACGGACGAGATAGCTTGTTAGAAGAACGGCGAACGCCATGCCGGACGTTCCTCTCGTATTTTCTGACACTTGAGCGAATATTGCTGTGATACCTGTGAAGACAAGGCCAGTGCCGGTGAGGGCTAGCCCATAGAGAAGAGAGCCTTCGAGACCCATCGTCTCAATTTGTAAGGCGTAAAGTCCGGCGGCAGTTGTGATGCCAAGGATCACGTTGATCGCAATCATGACAATCATAGCCGCAACAAGAGGAGCGGCACGACCGATCGATAGCGCGTGTAAGAGCTCCATACGACCATCCTCTTCGTCAGCGCGAGTCAAAAAGGTGGTGAGCAAAATGCTCATAGCACCAACTGCGACGGCTGTAAATAACAGCATTTGATGGGCGGTCATGACGCCGATCGTGTAATTGTTGAGGTCGGCAGGTCCAAGCATCGCGATCATCGCCGGGTTCTCCATCGTTTGGGCCATCGCGTTAATCTCCGCCTCTGAATCGTATAGGCCGACGAAGGAGAGTGGGGTCGCGACAGTAAGCGTGATAATTGACAGGATCCAAATGAACGCACGTAATTTGACTGTTTTTAAGAAGAATTTGGTCAGCTGCCACGTATTAGCTACGTACGCATTCATGCTTCATCACTCGTTTCATAGTGGCGCATAAAGAGTGTTTCGAGCGTTGGCGGTGCGCTCTCAAGCTTTTTGACGCCATACGCGCTAAGAAGCTTTATAACATCATCTAAGTGATCCGTGTCGACTTGGAAAGAGGTGCCTTCCTCGGTTTGAACCACATCATGGATGAAATGATGTTCCTCAAGATGTAGCGGTTTCTCTGTTTGCACGAGCATGTGCGTGCGAGTGAGGTGTCGCATATCTGTGAGTGACCCAACCTCAATGATCTGTCCTTCGCGAATAATTGCTACTCTATCGCACAGCTTCTCTACCTCAGACAAAATGTGGCTAGAGAGGAGGACGCTTTTCCCCTCTGCCTTTACCTCGCGAACGCAGTCTTGGAACACATTCTCCATTAGTGGGTCGAGTCCGGACGTTGGCTCATCCAAGATATATACATCTGCATTGGTCGAAAAAGCGGCGATAAGCGCGACTTTTTGGCGATTCCCCTTTGAGTATGTGCGACACTTTTTAGTAGGATCAAAGTTAAAACGTTCGATAAGAGTATCGCGTTTCTCTTTATCATAAGAGGTGGTACCAGAGAGTTTAATAAAGAGGTCGATTACTTCTCCTCCAGTAAGGTTAGGCCAGAGGTGAACGTCTCCTGGCACATATGCGAGACGTTTATGGATTGAGACGGCATCTTTGAATGCGTCTTGACCAAATATCGAGATTGTTCCAGAAGTAGGCTTAGTCATACCTAATATAGAGCGAATCGTTGTTGACTTACCAGCACCGTTAGGTCCGATAAAGCCGAGAACTTCGCCTTTATTGAGCGTGAAGCTAACGTCTTGCAGAGCAGTAAAGGTGCCAAACTTTTTGGTGAGTTGGTCAATGTGTATGAGTTCCAT
This sequence comes from Paenalkalicoccus suaedae, assembly GCF_006965545.2. Classification (NCBI taxonomy): domain Bacteria; kingdom Bacillati; phylum Bacillota; class Bacilli; order Caryophanales; family Bacillaceae; genus Paenalkalicoccus; species Paenalkalicoccus suaedae. The sequence goes on along the minus strand of NZ_CP041372.2, from coordinate 3,114,727 downwards.
GGGGAGCCTCCTAATTGGATGATGTATAAAAGCTGCTTCTTAAAATCTTCGAATATTCCTTCCACTCTTTAATCGCTTCTTCACTCAAATCTGTCATAGGAGCAGCGGTTGCTAAAAGCTTTTTACCGAGTCCATCTAACGTCCATTGAATAATCTCCATTGCCTTTTGTTGATCGATTTCTGGCTTAAATAAGCTCCAGTCAATATTCTCGAACGTAATCGCTAGGGAATCCTGAGTAATCTTTGCGTAAATAGGTTGAATCGTTGGGGCGACCTCAGTCGACTGCTCTCGCAAGGAAGCGAGAATAAATTCATTTAAAAGCGGATACCTGTTTTGGTAATCGTATTTTACTTTTACGATATTATCGATTCGTTTAAAAAAGTCACGCTCTTTGAGGTCAATAAGGTCATAAAGCTCATTTGTCTGTTCGATAGATAGGTCGACAATATAAAGGTAGAGGTCTTTTTTTGTACCGAAATAGTGGAAGAGGGATCCTTTTGAAATGTGCGCCTCCTTTACAATGCTATTAGTGGATGTTTTATCAAACCCATCCTCAATAAATACATTCATGGCTGCGTTAATAATTCGATGTTGCTTTTCTTCAGGGAGATTTGTGAAGCTTTCTGATGGCATCGTCATGCCCTCCTTTGAGCTGTGTAAGATCGTGATGTATGGAAAAGAGTAGGAGAAGAAATGTACATTGACCAAAATGGTCAATTTGAGTATATCGTATATTGACCAGATTGGTCAATGAGGTAATTTTAGATGGAGGGATCGATCAATAGGAGGTATGAAAAAGGATTGCAAAGAAAAAAGGAAAAGCGTGATGATTTTTCTAAAAAAGATGTTTTAAAGTGGTTTGTAGAGGGGTAGATATTCCTATGTCAATAATGGATATTTTAAGGAAGTGTTACTGTGACGGGAATTCTGCGATCTAGCGTACTATCAATTGTTATCAGTAAATGCCCGGTATAAGTTCCACTTGGGTATGTAATTCCTGGTATAGCTCCTACTCTTAATAGACCTCTATAAACGAATGTGCTTATCATAATGGTTTCATCAGGAGAAAAAACAAAGGTTCTTTCATTACTCATGCTCATTCTATTCATTCTGTAAATAAAATAGATATCTTCAAGGTCAGATAAGCCAACCGTATTTGTTGCTATTACTTTAACGGACACACTTATTGAAGACGTTGACTTATTTTGTAGAACAACTGTGTTTGGAAAATCATTTGCAGGTAGGACGCCAATCATAGAGCTAGGTAACCTACCATAATTAAGCGCTAAACTCTGATTTTCTCCAGTAGCAATTCGAGTAGTTTCATTCTCAGCTGTTCCAGGTAACAAATTGACGAAAAATAATGGATCAGTTGCTGTGGAAGCGTGGATATGGAAAGAATCTCGAGCCTCAAAGGAAGCGCTCGAGATCGTTGCAGATACGAAAAGCATCATAAATAAACAGCTAATAAACTTAAGATACCGCATTAACTTCAGGCCTCTGTTTACGCGAGGGGATTGCCAACACTGTAACGAAGCTAGCGAGACTCAGTAGTATAAGGAAATATAAATAAGGTTGAACGAGATTCACGACATATCCGACATAAGGCAGATGTGTGACGTACGCGCCATTTAATCGGTCTGGAGTGACAGGATACTGATCAACTAAGGTATTTGCATCACCTTTCGTCTTGATCGTTTGTGAAGTCACGTCTACTTCTAACACACGGTGAAGGACGTTTTGTCCGACACCAGCGTCAGTAAAGAGAATGATATCACCACTAGCTACCTGAGAAAGAGTAACGGGTTTAGTAAAAACGATGGACCATTTAGGTACGGAGTTATCCATACTATCACTAATTACGACAGAGCCTGAAAGAGGGCTTAGGACAAGTACTGACGCAACGATGGCAGCTAATGCAAGGAAGCTTACTAGTAATGTCATCATAGTGGATCTCACGTTTTTACTCATAGTTATCTTTCACCTCCGGCTAATTGTTCTGCATATATCGTAAAGGTAAACGATTCTGTTTGATTTTGATACGTATTATCTGCCTCTGTTGGTAAAGCAAGTGTGATGGATAGATCTACTGAATCGCCGGGCGCTAATTCAAAGAAAGGAATAGCAGTCGTTTCGGTAATATCAGAGATTTGACTAGATTGTTCAGAGAAAGATAAAGGAGCACCATTGTTCGTAACACTAATACCATCTATAGTCGCAAAAAGACCATTGGAACCATCCCAAAGGACAGTACTGTCAGTTGTGTCGTCACGCGAGAAGTAGCCATCAAAGATGAAAGGAACAGAGCCAGTGTTAGCAACAGTTATTGTCTGAGTGCGGAAGTCTCCAGGAATCATGTTATCAATAGAAAAATTGATGTCAGCTTTGTTGTCGATAACTACGTTGAGTTCAGCTGTTTCCGTCTCATTTGGGGTTGTTGTATCCTCATCATTAAATATAGCCGTCGTTTCGCCAATGAATGTGAAGGACAACAAAAGTATGAATACAGAGAAAACCGTAAGCACTCGTTTTACCATAAAGTCCACTCCTTGTCATTTTTTGTAACTCTCAATATTTGGATTTACCCAGGAATAGACATCTTTAAACAAGAGACTTACTATTTTTTACAAGGTTTTTATGCAATTGTGAAAATAATCCATCAGTAATAGTCCCAAATTTTACTTGATAGTCCTATACTTGAAGCGTATACTAAAATTACATAAATTTTGCTTTCTAAACCAGTTCATTATCAGGGGGATAATATAAATGATTACGACATTGCGAGAGTCGATAAAACGCGACATTGAACGATTAGTAGAGTCAGAAGTCCAGCACGTTCGTGAAAGATTTGAAGAAACGCATCAAACGATCGAATTGACGGATGAATTATTTCTTGAAGATTTTATCCACTCCTTACCTACCTCAACAGGGGTTTATTTAGTTTCCCTAGATCTCACTTCCTACGCCAGGACCGTTGCTCCAGCCCCATGGATCAACGAGCTCCTTTTTGATTGGAATCAAACCCCGGGAAGAGTACCAAAGCTTTCTCAACGAGTATTACGAGAAGAATATGGCCCTTTGCATGAGACAGAATTAGCAAATATGCCGTTTTATTTAGGGAAAGTACGTAATAGAGAGATTGCACCTAAAAATGATGGGATACAAGGTAGAATTAGAGAACATCTCATTCGTCCTAAGAATACGAATACGTATTCTATGAGACTATCCGATCAGCCTACTCGACTAAAGCTATCTACGAGAGTCCATATTAAATATTGCGAACTAGAGGGATATGGGACAGATGATCTTTATTTCTTAGTAGAAAAAATGGAGCAAGAATTGAGAAATGAAAAGGCATATATTATTGGAGGATAAATCTCCTAAAAGCACGCATACTGAACCAGTATGCGTGCTTTTTTATGTCATGAAGCCCATTATGCATAACGTGTGTTGACTATAAATAGTTATCGATACATTAATACGATATCGAGTCAAAGTAAATTTTCCTTTATCCTTTATTTAAAATGTGGCTATGTGATGCATTTTAATTATGGGGAAGGTCTAGTCACAAGGCATTAACTACACGTATAATTGAACCTGTATACATGCATACCTACCCTTTATTATCCAATTTAATGAACTGATTGTTGCATTTACACTATAACAAAGTACCAAAGTTGCTTTTCAATCTAGGAATATTCTTGCTATTCTATTAATCTAAATAAAGGACAATGTAACATGTGGAAAGGGTGACAAAATGATTCCTATGGACACAGTGGGCAAACAAATACTATTTCATTCGCCGCAAGAAGACATTTTTAAACAAGCGATGCAGCAATTGCCTCAACTATCTAATCTTCATGTTTCTAACGCGGAATGGATTCCGGATATTTATCAGTATGACATCATGTTTTTTTATGTAGAGGATCCAATCACAACGTATCGAACCCATTTTAAGCAAACATCAACGGTTAAATGGTTTGATAAGAGTATCGTACTAGTTACGAATACAGATCGAATGGAAGAATCTATTTCTCTATTAAACTTCCCAGCTATTAAGGGAGTCGTATCAGTTACATATCTAGAAGCGAATATGAGTACAATCATGAAAGAACTAGAAAACGGCTCGTTTATTCTAGATTCAGGTCTGTATTCACAAGTCTCTACCTTTTTAATGAAGCAGTACAAGCGTCGAGAACCAATCAGTCGATTTGAACTAGATTATACACGCGTGCCTGTAAGAATGTCTCAAAGCGAAAGAGACATCCTTCAACTGCTTTTGGATGGAAAAGATACAACGACGATTGCAAAAATGCTTTATTTGAACACGACTACAGTAAACAGTTACATAAGTAAGTTAATTAAACGTTGCGAAGCAAAGGATCGCACCGACCTCGTTGTTTCCTTAATACGCAAAGGATGGGTTAATTCTGTGAAATAATCGTAAGAGCTGTTTGCGTCATGCAAGTGTGATACACTACCTTTACATTGATATGAAGGGAAGACTTGAAGAATGGCTAAGGTAGTGCTCGCGACAGTGTTATTTATATTTGGGGTACTTCTTTTTTCAGCAATGTTTGCTGATTTTTTTGAAACCACGCCTTCCACTACAACCTCTGTAGAGCAGGAAGTTGGTCTTACAAATCCCTCTTACTCAGAGATTAATCAACTGTTAACTGATAAAGCTCTTGAGAATAATGTCCCACCGGAAGTAGTAAAAGCGGTCGCCTATCGGGAATCTCGTTGGCGCCAATTTGAAGACGGGGAGCCACTCATAAGCTTTGATAATGGGATAGGTATTATGCAGGTGACCGATACTGGCTATGATACAGACAGACTTAAGACAGATATTTCGTATAACATTGATATTGGCATTGAGATTTTATTAGATAAAGCTGCTATGGCAGGTAGTACACTTCCGACAATTGCTAACGCAGATTGGCGCGATATTGAATACTGGTATTTCCCTGTGATGGCCTATAACGGACTAGTTCATGCTAATAGCCCAATCATTCGTGCGACTGGTGAACGTAATCAGGATGCTTATCAGGAACGTGTCTTCCAGTCCATACGAGATTTTAATCCTAATATCTCTTTATCGCCGATCACGATTAGTCTTGAAGACTTAAACTATGATGAGAACTATTTGCTTCGTTTTGAAACAGACGTCCTTACTCTTGACACGCTCGGACAGAGTAGGTACACGCTAGAGGAAGGCGAGGAACTAGTTGTCGTTGAAAATGGAGCGAGACTTCATGATCGACCATCTGATGAGTATGCAGAAGTATCTCAAGTAGAACAAGGAGACGTTGTCACTTTGCTAGATGTCGTACTTCCTGAGGATTCGCACTTTTCTGGACGTAATCAAATCAGTAAATCAGCACCATGGTTTTTAGTTGAGTCATCTGATGGAGACGAAGGATATATGGAAGCTTACACACTTGAATAAGTAGCACAGACCTTCACTTTTTTATAGGTGAAGGTTTTTTGTTTATTAGAGTTGATCGCGGTCAATAGTGGAGGCTGTGCGGGCAATAGTGAAAAGCGTGCGAGCAATAAGAAATCACAACACCGACCAATATCGAAACCCTTACTAGTAATCTATCCCTGCTAGAAGTGTATATACACCCTTCTTTATCCATTTGCTGTAAAATAACCTCTCACATACTTTTATCCTATATTCAAAAGTGAATCCTCTGAATTAGTTAATTAGACTCAGTTTACCAGTATCTTCGTTACTCGAAACACCTCTAATATAGTGAATTTTCATTCAATTACGCCTGTAGCCTAATAAAATGTGGGATAAGTCTTAGAAAACCCCTGTCTAAATGAGACAAAAATGAGTTCTTCGACCCTCGAAGTAAATCTTCACCGTTCGCCAACGCTTTTCTAAAAAACATGAAAAATGCCAGATTCTATATAGAGAAATACACATTCTACCAGGATTCACCACTTTGTAACATTATGTCGAAATATTATCAAACTAGGTTAATAGGAGTATCGACTTATCACCTACGTATAACTTTAGTTATATTCTCGCAATTGACAACAATCTGAAAGCATTATACTTTTAAACTGCTTTCTGTGAAACTAGCAGGGGTAACTAATTTAAGGGGAGCGATCACATGAGTAGAGGATGGAAGGGATTCACGCTAATTTTGCTTTCGCTATTACTACTATTTTCGTCATTCGGAACGGTAGCGGCGAATCCAAATATGGGGCAACAACTAACAGAGCAAAAGCAATATGGGTTAGAGAGCTTTGATGTTAATCCCGATGAGAGAGTTCGGGTGTTTATCGAGCTTGAAGAAGAGCCAGAGGTAGAAAGAGCAACACGTCGAGGTGTTAAGCTTGAGGATCTACCTGCCGCTGAGAGACGTAATGCACGAGCAAACGTTGAGCAAAGTCAGCGCAAAGCGAAAGAGCAAATCGAAACAAGACAGATCGATATAGACTTTTTAGAAGAAGTAACGGTTGTAGCTAATGGATTTAGTGCAGAGCTAACGTTTGAAGAAGCGCAAAAGCTCGAATCTATTCCTGGAGTTAAAACTGTAGAACTTGTTAACGAATATGAGCGTCCAGAGGCGCTTCCAGATACAAACTATGGCGCGGAAATCGTAGAAGCGATTAAGACGCGTGAAGACTATGGATATTACGGAGAAGGCATGGTTATTGGAATCGTGGATTCCGGTGTTGATCCTGCTCACCAAGACTTCGTATTAAGTGAGGGTGTTGAACAAGCCATCACGGAAGAAGATGTAGTAGCAGCGGACTTACCAGGTTCTTATTTCACAGAGAAGGTACCTTACGGTTGGAACTACATGGATCAAAATAACATTATTCAGGACATTGCACCAGGAGCAAGTGATCACGGGATGCACGTAGCAGGTACTGCAGGTGCAAACGGCGATCCGGAGAACCGTGGAGTACGCGGAATTGCTCCAGAAGCACAAATTTTAGGCTTGAAAGTATTTGGTAACGACCCAAATATCCCAACGACTTACGGAGATATTTATGTAAAAGCAATGGATGACGCATTAAAGCTAGGCGTAGATGTATTAAACCTTAGCTTAGGCTCTACGGCTGGATTTACAAATCCAAATAGCCCAGAAGCACAGGCTGTACAGCGTGCGAAAGAGAACGGCGTTATCGTATCGATTTCAGCTGGTAACTCGGCGCTCTTCGGTAATGGATATCTTTCTCCATTCCTACAAAATCCAGATGTTGGATTAGTTGGCGCGCCATCAGTATCGCCAGCGTCTATCTCGGTTGCATCGAGTGAAAACACGATGCTTCAATCAGAGGTACTGCGTGCTGAGGCTGATTCTACAACAGAGCTTGTTGGTTATGGATCATTCTCACAGGCTAACCCAACGAATGTATTTGGCGAAAATGGGGCAGACGTGGTACACGTTGGCTTCGGAACGCCAGCTGAGTTTGAAGGTGTCGATGTAGAAGGAAAAATTGCATTGATTTCTCGTGGAGAAATTCCATTTGTGGATAAGACGTTGAATGCGCAAGCAAATGGCGCAGTTGCAAGTATTATTTATGATAATGCACCAGGACGAATTAACATGGCTTCTGATGGAGCCATTACGATTCCACACTTATCGATCACACAAGAAGATGGTCTTACGTTAGTGTCTCTACTAGAAGCAGGTGAGACAGTGACGATCTTCTTTGACGAAGCACCAGAGGCAGTAGCGAATCCAACTGCTGGTCAAATGTCTGATTTCTCTTCATGGGGATTGACTCCTGAGCTTGAGTTTAAGCCAGAAATCACAGCTCCAGGTGGACAAATTTACTCCACATTAGAAGAAGGAGAGTATGGTGTGAAGAGCGGTACGTCCATGGCAGCACCGCACGTAGCAGGTGGGGCAGCTCTAATTATGGAGCGAGTGGACGAAGAATTTGGCTTTACTGGACTCAATCGTTCGGAGTTTGTACAGAAACTATTGATGAATACAGCAGAACCAAAGCTTGATACAATCGGTCGCGACGATGCGTTCTATTCCCCACGCCGACAAGGTGCAGGAGAAATGAATCTGTATGCAGCAGCATCTACGCCAGCGTACGTCGTTGATGCATCAACAGACCAAGCAAAAGTTGCACTGAAAGAGTTCCAAAATCAAGCAAGCTTCGATCTAACTGTTTCGAACACAGCTGATGAAGCGATTGAATATGAGCTAGACCTTTCGTTACAAACAACAATGGGTGACAGTGGATTCTTTATTAATAACGGTAGTGCGGCTCTTGAGAATGCGGACGTTGCAGTAAGTGTTGATGGCTCTGCAGCTGACACGGTTGTCGTACCAGCAAATGGCTCAGCGACAGTATCTGTATCTCTTGATTTAACAAATGCAGAGGCATATCACCTAGGTGTTGGCTATCAGCCAGCAAGCGAATTATTCCCGAATGGGTACTTTGCAGAAGGGTTCGTTGAGTTACATGACGTAACCGATACGTATCCATCACTAAGCGTACCTTATGTAGGCTTTAACGGAGATTGGAATGCAGCACCTGTTGTTGATCCAGGTCTCTATGAGCCACTTGGGGTAACGTTCTATCAGCAAACAGGACTTGTTCGTTCTGCGGATAGCTTCTATGTAGGCTTTGATCCAATTAATGAAGCGTACCAAGCTAATCTTCAAGCGTTCAATCCAGCTGAGACATCAATCTTCCCAGTTGTCTCCTTCTTGCGTAATGCGCGAGTGGTGGAGTACAACGTCTTAGACGAGCAAGGCGAGCAACTTCGCCGAATTCGTACGGAAGAAAATGTGCGTAAAAACTTCTTCGACCGTGGAGCGGGTGCACAGGCTACTCCTGTGAGAGCTGCTACGTGGGATGGTACTGTACGTAATCAACCGGTGGCGGATGGCCAGTACTTCATTGAGGTACGTAGCCAAATTGCATTTGATGGTGCTGATTTCCAGAGCTACAAGCTACCAATTTACGTAGACACGGTAGCACCAGAATTTAGTCAAGTAACCTTTGATGGCGAAGAATTACTCTTTGATGTAAGTGATGTCGGCGTTGGGGTCGCGTATGTCGAAGTACTTGTTGATGGGGAAACTGTCGAAGTGGTTAGCCCAGAAGCAGGAGCAGTGGCAGTGGACGCGGAGAATGTGTCGGTAAGAGCGGTTGACTTTGCTGAGAACGTGTCGGAGGTTGTGGATGCGACGGAGCCTGGCCCAGTTGAGACGGGATTCCCTCAAATTTACATTGATACTCCGGACTTATTAGCGGCGTATGCGACTAGCGAGATTATCGTGAGTGGTCGTATCGAAAATGCAACGAACCTGTCTAGCTTTACGGTTGGCGGCGTTGATGTTGCGACGTCATTTGATGAGGAAGAGGGTTATCACACATTTAACCAGACGTTCTCTCTTGAGGACGAGGTACATCGCTTCCAGTTTGTCGCTAAGACAGCGGACGGTCGGGAGAACTCTATTAGTCGTCAGTTTATCGTGGATACGACAGCACCGGTAATTGAGGTTGGGAAGTACAAAGAGCGTGTGAATCGAAACACGTCTGAAGTGACACTTCCAATCACGATTTCAGATAACTTTGACGATCTCAGGTTTTATGTTGATGGAGATGAAGTATTCTACAATAATTTCGATGCTCCATACGAGAAGAGAAGTATCTCAGAGCAACTTGACCTGAAATTCACTCTTGCGCCAGGTCAAAACACGTTCGAATTAGAGCTTGTTGATTTAGCTGGTAATACAACCGTTGAGACAATTTCTATCGAACGCCGTCAGCCAGGCAATAACGGAAATGGGAACGGGAACGGCAATGGAAATGGAAATGGAAATGGTAATGGCAACGGTAATGGAAATGGTAACGGGAATGGAAACGGCCGTGGCAATGGAAATTGATAAGTAGCTTTTAGTAATGAAGAAGGGACCGATGTTTATACTCGGTTCCTTCTTTTTACGTGCAAAGAACGTCTACATGCAGACAGCGCGAGAGAGAATGCACACCAGCATAGAGGAAATGCACGTCGCGGAGCTAAAAATGCAGACGCTCTCTATATGCAGCTGTTGATTAAACAAAATATCGTTCGACTATTTAATACTAAAGCCTGCGAGGCTGTAATAGTAAAGGTGTACTTTTTGAGGGTGAATGAACGTGATTAATACGTGTATAAAGAAAAGAACTAAGAGAACGGTTGTTAGAACAGTTGCACCAATATGAGTAGATTCAGCCAATAGACGGCTTAATAGCCAAGGCGAGAATACTAATACAAATTTTACGACGTACGGCGTTATTTTCTCAAAACGAGTAGGGTATAAGAGAAGGATTCGTTCACCGAGGGTTTGCTTAGTCAAGGTAGGGATGAGTAGCCAAACGATGATGAAACCCGCGGATACTAATGGAATCTCTATTTGGATTGGTGGCTCTGGAGCAAAAAAGGTGTATAGAAGCCACGATGTACGAACGATCAGGTAATCGATACTAAGTGCAGCAATTTGTTTGAGAGCAAGAATGGAGTTAGTTTGCATGCGGATTCGCCTCCTTAGATGAGTATAAGTATAGCGGAGGGGTGGTGATGGTGGGAAGTGATTTGAGATGAGGAGGGAGAGGGAGAGGGAGTGAAAGGTGAGAAAATTTAGTGAGAGGAAAACCGAATGGAGTGAGCGGAAAACCCGGGTTTGTCAAATAAACTGTGTAAGTTTCTTACTCCAGGTACTTGGCAGCCCTAGTCTGTAGGCTTTCATTGATCAATAGCTGATTTAATACTTGGGCCCAGTTAGGAACGAAGCCAGTTGCCCATTTCACTTCTAATTCTCTAATCCGTAAAAAGAGTAGTTTTAATAAAGCATTCTCATGGGGGAATGCTCCTTTTTTAGTGACTTTTCTAAAGCTGGAGTGAACACTTTCGACCGCGTTGGTGGTGTACATGATTCTTCGAATCGCACTGCCATAATCAAAAAGCTGTTCAACGTGTTGAAGGTTTCTTCTCCAGACATCAATAGCGCCTGGGTATTGTGTCCATTGCTTCTCAAACTCATCAAAGGCTTTTCGGCAAGCTTTCAAATTTGGAGCACCATAAACGGTTTTAAGAGATTTAGTGAAAGCACGATAGTCTTTATAAGGTACATAACGGACAGAGTTGCGTATTAAATGAACAATACAACGCTGGACCACGACCTCTGGGAAGACGGCTTTAGCGCCTTCTTCTAATCCACTGACACCATCCATTGAAATAAAGAAGATGTCTTCGACACCTCGGGACTTAATCTCATCGAAGATCTGCATCCATTTGTGTTTACTTTCTGTTTCATTTAGCCACAAACCTAAAATCTCTTTTTTACCTTCAAGTGTATAACCGAGAATCGTATAAACGGCATACTTTCTCGTCTCGTGGTGGTTACGAATGGTGGTATACATACAGTCTACAAACAGAAATGAATAACAGCTTTGAAGTGGACGGAACTGCCACTCTTCAAGATCTGGCATCACACTGTCTGTGATGTCTGAGACCATCTCGTGAGAGATGGAAAAGCCATAGATCTCCTCAATTGTAGAGGAGATATCACGTTGTGACATACCTCTCGCGTACATCGAGATTACCTTATCCTCCATCTCAGAGAGATTCTTTTTACGCTTTGGGACAAGAAGAGGTTCAAATGATCCGTCTCGATCACGTGGCACTTGAATGTCCAGTTCACCAGAGCTCGTTTGAAGCGTCTTTTTCCCATAACCATTTCTTCTGTTTAGTGATTCTTTCTCTTCTTTACTGTTAGATTGGTAACCTAGATGGTGATTCATCTCGCCTTTTAGCATAGATTCAAACATTGGACCAAAGATATCTTTAAGGGCTTCCTGCATATCTTGAACGGATTCAGGCTCATACGTCTCTAGTATCTGTTTTGCCAACTCACTCGCTTTAGCATTTCGATCCTTTTTCACCATACCCATCCTCCTCCAACCATATGAATTTATCTTAACAATAAAAAACTAAACTGCGAAGTAAAAGTCGTACGCACTCTTACTTACACAGTTTAGTTTACAAGGCCGAAAACCCACACCACAAAAAACACGAAGCCTCCCCTCAAACCGAGGGAAAACTTCGTGCAAATTAATCATCACTTAATCAAACCTACTTCATTAACTTACTCACATCATTCGTGAACGCTACTGGATCCTCAATTGGAAGACCTTCGATAAGAAGCGCTTGGTTATAGAGTAAATTTGTATACAGCTTAAACGTTTCTTTGTCTTGATCAAACGTTTGTTTAAGAGAGTTGAATACTTCGTGGCTGTAGTTAATTTCTAATACTTTGTCCGCTTTGACGCCTTGGTTGTCAGGCATTTGCTGAAGGATTTTCTCCATTTCAATCGTTACTTCTCCTTCGGCAGTTAAGCAGACTGGGTGAGATTTTAAGCGTGTTGAGATTCGGACATCCTTGACCTTGTCAGCTAAGAGACTCTTCATTTCATCAAAGAGCTCTTTATTCTCAGATGCACTCTCTTCTGCTTCTTTCTTTTCTTCTTCCGACTCTAGATTTAAATCTCCACTTGCGATAGATTTAAACTCTTTGCCTTGGTATTCGCGCATCATTTTAATCGCGAATTCGTCCACGTCCTCTGTGAAGTACAGTAGCTCAAAGCCTTTATCCTTTACTAATTCCGCTTGTGGGAGCTTTTCCATACGGTCGATCGAGCTTCCCGTTGCATAGTAGATGAATTCTTGCTCTTCTGGCATTGCCTCTACATAATCAGCTAGAGAAACTAATTTTTTCTCCTTCGAAGAATGGAAGAGAAGAAGATCTTGGAGGTCCTCTTTATTTTGGCCGAAGTCACTGTAAACGCCGTACTTGAGCTGGCGTCCAAACGCTTCGAAGAATTTCTCATAATGTTCGCGGTCATTCTTTAGCATTTTTTTCAGCTGGGATTTGATTTTGCTCTTAATATTCTTCGCAATCATTTGAAGCTGTCGATCATGTTGCAAAATTTCCCGGGAAATGTTGAGGGATAGATCCTCTGAATCGACCATTCCTTTCACGAAGCTGAAATAGTCAGGTAGTAAATCCGGGCACTTTTCCATGATTAAAACGCCGCTAGAGTAAAGCTCAAGACCTTTTTCGAAGTCCTTCGAGTAAAAGTCAAACGGTGTCGTCTCTGGAATATATAAAATCGAGTTGTAGCGAATGGTACCGTCGACATGAATATGCTCGTAGGCAAGGGGCTTGTCGAAGCCATAACGCTTCTCTTGATAAAAGTTTTCGTAGTCAGCGTCTGTAAGCTCACTCTTATTCTTTCTCCAGATCGGCACCATGCTGTTGATCGTTTCTTCTTCGATCGTTTCAACTGTTTCTTCACTATCTTCCTGCTGCTCGTACTTCGTTACATCCATTTTAATTGGATAGCGGATGAAGTCAGAGTACTTCTTAATAATTTGCTTCAGTCGTTGTTCATCTAAATACTCATCAAATGATTCCTCTGCATCCTCTTGATTTTCCTTGAGGTGAAGGGTGATGGTAGAGCCAACAGCGTCGTAATCAGTAGGTTCGATAGTATAGCCGTCCGTGCCGTTTGATTCCCAGCGGAATGCTTGGCTTGAATCAGCAGACTTTGTCACAACCGTCACGCGATCTGCAACCATAAAGGCGGAGTAGAACCCAACGCCAAATTGGCCAATGATATCATGCCCATCTTTTGCTTCATTTTGTTGCTTAAAGGCAAGGGAGCCACTGCGAGCAATCGTCCCCAAGTTTTCTTCAAGCTCCGCCTCGTTCATACCAATTCCTGTATCGACGATCGTAAGCGTTCTGGCCTCTTTATCAGCAGTTACCTTAATATAAAAGTCATCTTGGTTAAACGATAGCGATTCATCGGTTAACGTGCGATAGTACATCTTATCAATAGCATCACTTGCGTTGGAGATGAGCTCTCGTAAAAAGATCTCCTTTTGAGAGTAGATCGAGTTAACCATCATTTCTAGCAGTCGTTTGGACTCGGCTTTAAATTCCTTTTGCGCCATAGAAACATCGTTCTCCTTTCGGTTTGCAGGTGTATTTTTAGCACTCGACATACCGGAGTGCTAATCCATGATTAATTGTACTAAAATGGACAGTATTGTCAACCGCTGACGTGTTTTCTTCAAAAGAAAGAGGGAAAATATACAACTTAGTAACTAGTTATGTTATAAGGAAAGAAGGATAATACGTAGGACTTGGCGAAGAAGACACAAGAGAATGCTGTAAAAAGGAGCGGGCGTATGACGACTGGATACAGAATTGGTGTTGATATTGGCGGCACATCCATAAAAGCAGGACTTGTAGCAGAGAACGGTAGAATAGTAGATTATTTAGAGGAAATGACACCGCGCGAACCTGACGAGGGTGTAGCAGTCATTACTCATATGGTAGGAAAGTGGACGGCAGAAACAGAGCATGAAATTGGAGTTGCGGCACCTGGACCGATCGATGTTGGGCACGGGAAATTTTTAGATCCACCTAATTTGCCGAACTGGCACGGCTATGAGCTCATTCGTGTATTAGAGGAGCGAATTGGACGAGTGTGTTTATTTGAGAACGATGCGAATGCCGCAGCTGTGGGCGAATACCTTGCTGGAGCGGGAAAAGGCTCCTCGAGCTTAGCGTATGTCACGATCAGCACTGGTATCGGAGCAGGATTTATTGTAGGAAAATCAATTCTTGTAGGTGCTCAATCTAACGCAGGTGAAGTAGGGAATATGATTATTGCGGATCACGGACCAGATTCAAAGGGAACAAATATTGGATCATGGGAATCGCTCGCTTCAGGCACTGCGCTTCATCATATTGTAAAAGATAAGCTTGGAGCAGACGGCGGTGCAGAGACCCTTTTCAAGCAAGTGCAGGAGGGGAATAAAGAAGCAAAAGTCATTTTCAACACGTGGCTGGAGCATGTTGCAAGCGGTCTTGCAAACATCATACATACGATCAATCCTCAGGTTATCCTACTTGGCGGTGGTGTCATGAAGGCTGACAGTCTCATTTTAGATGAGCTGATCGCGGCTGTTAAGAGAAAGGTATATGAGAGCCTAAAAGATTATATCGATATTAGGAAGGCATCACTCACACACGTTGGAGTGGTAGGAGCTTCGCAGCTCGGAATCGTGAAGCGAATTTAACACGATTTACGCGTTTTTAACGGAATGATTATACTAGATTTACATTTGTTCTATACACTAAGTGTGTAATCCCTTAGATATCCTTGTATTCCCTCTTTGAGAAATGCCCCTGCATTTCTCAAGCCATGATAGCCACTTATTCGGAATCTCCCTCGATCCGAATAAGTGGCTATTTTCTATTTATCTGGAAGGAAATCTTGATAGTACTCTTCTAATTCCACTATTACAAAAAAATGTCATCAACAAGCGTCAAATTATTGGAATTTAATTATTTCTAAAAAAATAAATAAATGGTACAATTGTTTTAGGCAATTAGTAATTGAAGGGAAGGGGATTAGATAAATATGGCTAGATTAAGATCGTTTAGGGGGGACTTTTACGAGGGTACACTCGTTATACTAGATATCGCAAGAGAATTCCCGTTAGGCGAAAAGTACTATTCTGGGGTTTTGCTTGACGAAGGGAAGGACCCAGAGTATCAATGGGTAAGCGAGACTGATCAACGTATCGTCCAAGGGAAAGAAAGTCACATGTATGTTAGTCCCTTTTTGAAGCCACTAGGCGGAAGAGTTGGACTAGGTACAAAGCTTCGGGATATTCTTGAAAAAGGCCCGGTGCATGCTCATTCATTAAGTGATTGGAAATAAGCTCAGTGTAGAAAAGCTATCTCTTCATGCAGAGGAGGTGGTTTTTCTATTTGTTTTGAGGAAAGAGC
The DNA here is from genome assembly GCF_006965545.2 of Paenalkalicoccus suaedae. Classification (NCBI taxonomy): domain Bacteria; kingdom Bacillati; phylum Bacillota; class Bacilli; order Caryophanales; family Bacillaceae; genus Paenalkalicoccus; species Paenalkalicoccus suaedae. The sequence goes on along the minus strand of NZ_CP041372.2, from coordinate 3,098,884 downwards.
TGCTGTTAATAATAGAGTAGTAGTGGTCAATAGCGATAGCGGTGATCAATAAGAAAAATAAGAGAGATTAACTACATAGTTCTACATCACCTCAACTATTTTTTCTGTCACGAAATAGATTTGTAAGTAGTCGTATCCCTCTATTATTCATGATAGAATATGAGAAGAGCGCAAATGCCTTATCAGGAACAGGGGTGACAAATAAGATGAGATTAACTAAAGGTCATTATGTAAAATTAGAAGAAGCAGCTGTGGAGATTATGCATCGATTAAGCGATATTTTAAATATTAACTCTGTTTACGTCGCACGCAATGATAAGCAGCATGTGACAATCCAGCACGCCTACAATCGCGATGTAAAAGTGATTGAGGTCGGACAAGACTTTTTATATGAAGACTCCTACTGACAATTCATTGAGAAGAAAGGCCGTGAGCCGTTCGTCGTTGAAAATTTAAAGGAGCATGACTGGACAAAAAATATGTCTGTGACAGATGGTTTAGGTGGTGGGACATTACTCGGGGTACCTATTATATCAAGCGATGGTACGAGCTACGGCACACTTTGTGCGATGGATCCGAAGCCTAGAACATTCACACGTGAAGAGATCCAACTATTTGCGATAATGGGTAATTTATTTGGATACGTGATTGATGTAGATGAAGAAAAACAACGAACTCAACATGCCGCAGTGCCTTTAGTGGAGATTGACGAAAAAGTGTGGGTCTTACCTTTGACTGGATCGATTGATGAGGTGAGAGCACAGGTCATTTTAGATCATCTATTAGAGGTATGCGCGGGAGAATCAACGGAATATGTCGTACTAGATATTTCTGGTCTAGTCGATGGAGATAAAACGATGACTGTAAAGCTCCATCATATGATTAGTTGTTTACAGCTAATTGGGACGGAAGCCATTCTTACTGGGGTGAGACCAGATCAGGCGGTAGCTTTGCATAAACAAGCCTTTGCTACGCAGTCTATTACGATTTCTGCTACCTTAAAGGATGCGATGGAGCACATTGGCTATCGAATGGATCGGGATAAATAATAAAGGCCTTAGTTGCTGTGTTTAACTACGCAGGGCTAGGGCTTTTTTTTGTGTGAGAAAATAAGGGGGGGAAGAGAATCTTCGATTCTCCTGCGCTCCCGGCTGGCGCTTTCCTGAGGAGCTTGCTCAACTATGTCAGCCGTCCAAGGGCCGTCTGTCAGGATTTTCGCTGCGCGAAAGTGATCCTCTAGGAGACGCCAGCCTTCGCTTCAGAGAATCGAAGGTAACGGATCTTTTCTTGCATAAACACATATTACATACTATGCGAAAGAGAGTTGCCTAGCTTTAACAGTACCTCTTGCTCACGGTACATAAATCTCGTATATGGTGCATACATTTTCTATACGGTACATTTATTTCTATTACGGCACATGAAAATCCTAGTTGCCAAAGAGCAATCTGTCTAAAATCATCTCTTCAAACAAAATAAGAGCCTCCCAATAAAGGAAGGCTCTTTTCTTATGCACTTTTTAAATCAAACGCAGAGGTGGCAGACCCGGAGGACATTCGGAGACAATCCATAGGAATAGGCAGAGGCTGAGACCACGCAGAAAGGCGAACTTTGCCTGACGAGTAGGCTCAGACACTGACCCTATGGATGTCGTAGAGTGTCTGGAGGGCTGACAGCTCGAAGTGCAGATTTAAGCTAATGTGCACTTTAGCAAATAGCCCGAAGGGCTGCTCTTAACTAGTTAGCTCTTCATTAATCAGCCCAAAAGGCTTCTCTTAAAACGGGTACTCTCTTCTAACTCCCTGCACGGAAACCCATTTTTCTGTCGTGAATTTATCTAATGCCCATTCGCCACCAAAGCGACCAAGACCAGATGCCTTCTCGCCTCCAAATGCAGCATGAGACTCGTCGTTGACTGTTTGGTCATTAACGTGAATCATACCTGTCTCTACCTGCTTTGCAAGCTCTGTCGCGCGATGGATGTCCTTGGAATGAATGGCTCCGCTAAGTCCATATGGAGAGTCATTCGCAATATCGATCGCTTCCTCTTCCGTACTAAACGGAATGATCGGCGCGATTGGACCAAAGATCTCGTTTTTAGCTAATGGCATATCGTTGGTTACATCACGGACAACTGTCGGTAAAAAGACTAGTCCTTCTGCTTTACCTCCAGTTAATACCTTCGCTCCAGCCTTCACTGTCTCGTCCAAGTCCTTCTCCATACGTTCAATTTGATCCTTATTAATGATTGGACCAATAACAGTCTCTTTTTCAGTAGGATCGCCAGACTTCAGTCCTTCGACTCGTTCGACGAATTTATCAATGAAATCGTCGTAAATACGCTCATCTACTAAGAAACGATTCGTACTCATGCAAATTTGCCCTTGATGCAGGAACTTACCAAAAATCGCACTATCGACTGCTTGGTCTAAATCTGCATCTTCTAACACGATAAAGGCGTTGTTACCACCAAGCTCTAAAGCTGTCTCTTTAAGATGCTTCCCTGCAAGCTCGGCAATATGAGCGCCGACTTCCGTTGATCCTGTGAAGGAGATCACCTTCGGGATAGGGTGCTCAACAAATGCGTCGCCTATCTCTGAACCACGACCGGCAACCATATTAATTACGCCGTCTGGAGCTCCTGCTTCGGAGAAAATATCCGCTATTAACGATCCTGCCGTTACAATTGTTTCGGAAGCAGGCTTTAACACAACCGTATTACCGGTTGCAATCGCTGGAGCTACTGATCGCATGGAAAGGTGGAACGGGAAGTTCCAAGGTCCAATTACGCCAATGACCCCTTTTGCAGAGCGATACACACGGTTTTCCTTACCAGGAAAGTCAGACTCCATAATTTGTCCCTTTGTACGATATGGGAAGGAGCTTGACTCCTTAATAATATTTAAAGCAGCACCAAACTCAATCGTCGCTTTTGTGATAGAGCTTCCGGATTCCTTCACTAGCCAGTCGATGATCTCGTCCTTGCGCTTCTCCACAATTTTAGCAACTTCATTTAATAGCTCAGCGCGCTCGCTCGGAAGCGTCTGTCCCCACTCTTTTTGCGCACGTTTAGCGGCTTTGTAAGCTGCATCGACATCCTCATCAGACGCTGAATACATCGTGAACAAGTGCTCATTCGTATATGGATTATAGTTGCTAAGTTCCTTCTCGCTCTTGCCATCTACCCACTTACCGTCTATAAATTGCATTGCAAATGTTGACATGTGGTGCCTCCTCTAATTCTTTTAGTCATACTACGAGTGATACCCGTATTTACTAGACTAAAACAATATAGGACAGAAAATACGGTAGCTTCGCTCCACCTGACAAGCGTTTAAAGAGTTCCAATATTTTTTCTCCAAAAGTAGCTCAAGAAAAGGTATACTTGAAATAATAGAATATTACATATTTTCTGAAAGGAGGGGTGAGGTAGGGAAGATTATCATAAAAGACAGCGAAGGGGGAACGTACGATGGTAGATAATTCAACGCCAATTATCATTACGTTTATTGTGTATCTTGTCGGAATGCTCGCGCTCGGGGTGATTGCTTACCGACTTACGACGAATCTGTCTGATTATGTGTTAGGAGGCAGGCGGTTAGGGCCAGGAGTAGCGGCTTTATCAGCTGGTGCCTCAGATATGAGTAGCTGGCTCCTATTAGGACTGCCTGGAGCGCTTTATGCATCCGGGTTAGTAGAGGCATGGATCGCCATTGGACTTGCGGTCGGTGCGATTGTGAACTGGATGTTCGTTGCAGGAAGGCTGCGCTCCTACACGTATATAGCTGGAGATTCGATCACACTTCCGGACTTTTTTGAGAATCGATTCAAAGACACATCAAAATCACTACGAATCGTATCTGCACTACTTATCCTTATCTTTTTTACCTTCTACACGTCATCAGGGCTCGTTGGTGGCGCCGTTTTATTCGAAAGCTCGTTTGGACTCGATCAGCAAACAGCCCTGTGGGTTGGAGCGATCGTTATTATTTCCTATACGTTTTTAGGTGGATTTCTTGCCGTCAGCTGGACAGACTTTGTGCAAGGAATTCTGATGTTTTTAGCATTAATCATCATTCCGATAGTTGCGATCATTGAATTAGGTGGTCCAGGTGCTACGATTGATCAAATTAGCGCAATTGACCCGCAAAACCTAAGTCTTGGTGGCGTCGGTGCGATTGGTATCATTTCGTTGATCGGCTGGGGTCTCGGCTACTTCGGTCAGCCTCACATTATCGTCCGATTTATGGCGATCCGCTCAATGAAGGACCTGCCAAAGGCACAGGCAATCGGTATTGGCTGGGTGCTCCTTGCGATGACTGGAGCGGTACTTGTTGGTCTAACAGGTATTGCCTACTTCGCCGATCAGCCTTTAGAAAATTCAGAGACAGTCTTTTTAGCGTTTACTCAAGTGTTGTTCCATCCGATTGTAGCTGGTGTGTTACTGGCGGCTGTTTTAGCAGCGATCATGTCTACCATTGATTCACAGCTGCTCGTATCGTCATCCGCTCTCGCGGAGGACTTTTACAAAGGGATGATCCGTCCAAACGCTTCACAGAAAGAGCTTGTTTGGATCGGACGTGGCGGTGTTATTTTAATTGCGGGGATCGCACTACTCATGGCTCAAAATCCCGATAGTACCGTTCTTGAACTAGTAAGCTACGCGTGGGCTGGACTTGGTGCTACGTTTGGACCACTCGTATTGTTCTCGTTGTTCTGGAAACGCATGACGAGAAATGGGGCACTTGCCGGAATGTTATCCGGAGGTGGTTCCGTTATCCTTTGGATCTTTATCAAACAGGACACGGGCTTCTTCTCCCTCTATGAATTAGTAGTTGGATTCGTTGTCTCCTGTATCTTTATTGTATTATTTAGCTACATTGGTCCACCTCCAACTAAAGAGATGGAGGAAGAATTCGAAGCAGCGCGTGTGATGGATAGAGATCGTACGTGATAATGGAGGAAGGTCGGGGCTTAAGAGAGAGCCCCGGCCTTTTTTTGGGGTGGGTGATCGCAGGGTGCACCGTTAACTGCGCGGGATATTAACTGCGCAAGTTGACGCGTGGATCGCGCGAGTTGGAACGGTGATCGCGTGAAAGTAGAGAGGGAAACCGCGCGAAAAACAGCCTGAACTGCGTAACGCAGAAAAAACCGCGCAAGTTAAAGCGTGAATTGCGCGAGTTGAAGAGGTGATTGCGTGAAAGTAGAGGGAAACCGCGCGAAAAACAGGTCGAATTGCGTAACGCAGAAAAAACCGCGCAAGTTAACGCGTGAATTGCGCGAGTTGGAGGGTGAATCGCGTGAAAGTAGAGGGAAACCGCGCGAAAAACAGCCTGAACTGCGTAACGCAGAAAAAACTGCGCGAGTTAACGCGTGAATTGCGCGAGTTGGAGGGTGAATCGCGTGAAAGTAGAGGGAAACCGCGCGAAAAACAGCCTGAACTGCGTAACGCAGAAAAAACCGCGCAAGTTAACACGTGAACCGCGCAAGTTAGAACGGTGATCGCGCGAAAACAGAGGATAACCGCGCGAAAGTCAGCCCGAACCGCGCAAACACACCCATACACGCGACTCCACCGAAAAAACCGCCCCCCAATTTGTCCGATCTACCAAAACAAGCTACAATAAAGAACTATTACTAGCTCGCGAAGGAGGCACCATACCATCATGACAACGTACATAAATGAATTTTACGAAAAGCTACTAACTGACTATGATTACTCATTAGATCGGAACGGAGTGTCAGGCGAAAGACTAGCGCGACGTTTACAGGAGCTAGCTAAAATAGGACTTACACAGGATAACGGCTCGAATCGACTCGCATTTTCACCAGAAGAGAAGGCGGCGAAAGAGCTTGTAGCAACTTGGATGAAAGAGGCCGGGCTCGACGTGCGTACAGATGGCGCGGGGAATGTGATCGGTAGGCTAGAAGGGGCGTCCCCCAAAACCATTCTTTCGGGATCGCACGTGGATTCGGTACCAAACGGTGGTCATTTTGACGGACCACTTGGAGTGTTAGCGGCTTTAGAAGTCGCCGAGGCTATTCGTGCGTCTGGCAACACGCCTGCAAAGTCGTATGAAGTCGTGATTTTCTCAGATGAAGAAGGGGCTAGATTCCAAGGTGGCATGACGGGAAGCAAGGCATTTACGAGAGAACTCGAATTCTCCGAAGAGGTTGATAGACGTGATTCCACTGGTACGAGTTTTGACGATGTCCTCCGAGCGCAAGGTCTCTCGTTAACTAATGCAACAAGCATCAATAATGATTTGTCTCTTTATGATGCGTACGTGGAGATTCATATTGAGCAGGGGAAGCGGCTAGAGAAGGCTGGTCTGTCGGTTGGCGTGGTGACGGGGATTGCTGGTCCGACATGGCTACAAATTACCTTTACTGGCGAGGCAGGTCACGCAGGCAATACGCCGATGAATGATCGCCGAGATCCGCTCGTAGCAGCAGGGGCGTTTGTCTCCAAGCTCCCCAATATTCCTGGTCAGATCAGTGACTCGGCGGTGGCAACGGTCGGTCGTCTCGAGGTGCATCCGAACGGATCGAACGTCATTCCTGGCAGCGTCACCTGCACAGTCGACATGCGCGATATTACGGTAGAAAATAAAGTGGCACTAAAGCAAGCAATCGAAGAGCTTCTAGAGGAGACAGCAGCCACATACGGAATCGAAGTATCAAGCTTTGAAAGCACGTCGATTGCTCCACTGAAAGTAGCGGATGATTTGCAGCAGACTGTCGGAGCTGCTATCACTAGTGAGCTTGGCGTGGAACCTATGTACATTCCAAGTGGGGCAGGTCATGATGCGATGATTATAGGAAAGTATATGCCAATGGCGATGATTTTCGTACAAAGTAAAGACGGGGTTAGCCACAATCCGAAGGAATGGACCACGCTTACGGACTGTGTCTCCTCTGTGCATGTATTAAAACATGTCGTAGAATCGTTTGCGTCGAAGGAAACCTGATCATACGTTGCTCTCAAGCGCTCAAACACAGTAATCTAGGAGCATTTAACCTAATACGTAGAAACTGACGAAATAGTAAGAAAAAATTGATTACTTCGTTAGGTTTTGTTACGATATAACTTATCTGAGAGAATGATAGTCGTATGGCTGAAGTGGGACAGTTTACGTCTTCGCGGACATAAATTGTCCCACTTGCGCATTTCTCTCGACTTTTCTATCACAAGCAAGTAGGGTAAGGTTAGCCATACACAGATTTCATTAGGAGGTTACACGCATGGTACAAACAACTGATCCAAACGTCCAGCTTCGTAATGATGTCAAGAAGCTTGGGAACATTCTCGGTGAAGTGCTGAAAAAGCATGGTGGCGAGGAATTATTCCAATTAGTAGAGGACATCCGTGAGAAATCAAAGGGCCTACGTGAAGAGTTTGACGAGGCTACATATGACGAGTTGATGGGAGAAATCACGAAGCTTGAATCACCGCTTCGTCAAAACGTCATTCGAGCATTCTCTATCTATTTCCACTTAGTTAATATTGCTGAACAAAATCATCGAATCAGACGCTCGAAGGAGTATCGTCTCCATAAGGACGAGCTTGTGCAGTCGAATTCGATCGAGAGTGCCATTCATACATTAAAAGATGATAACCATTCGGAGGAGGTCATCCAACAGATCTTAGATGACCTCTCCATTGAGCTTATTATGACGGCTCACCCAACGGAGGCTACAAAGCGTACCGTGCTTGAGATTCAAAAGCGTATTTCGACTATTTTACAAAAACTCGATAATCCGTATCAGCCGCACAAAAAGCGCCGCAATCTTGAGGAGTCACTTGAGAATGAAGTAACAGCGCTTTGGCAAACAGATGAGCTTCGCCACCGTAAGCCTACAGTAATTGACGAGGTAAAGAACGGGCTTTATTACTTTGATCAAACGTTGTTTGACGTACTTCCAGCTGTGCACCAGGAGCTAGAAGATCAATTAAACGAGTACTTCCCCTCTAAAGAGTGGAAGGTACCGAACTTTTTACACTTTGGATCATGGATTGGCGGAGACCGTGATGGGAATCCGTTCGTCACACCAGATGTGACGTGGCAAACGTTAAAGCTACAGCGTGAGCTTGCTATTAAAAAGTATGACGAAGCCCTCGTTGAACTGATGAAGCGTTTTAGTCATTCAACAAGTCGTGTGGAAATTGATGCTGATTTCATTCAAAACGTAGAGGAAGAAGAAAAGCATTTTCTAACCAAAAAAGATATGTGGCCGTTGGAGCATGAGGTATATCGCCGTAAGTTTGCGGTCATCTTAAAGCGTCTGCGCCAAGTCGGGAAGGGCAGCAAGAGTGCCTACGACCACTCGGAGGAGCTCCTACAAGATCTCTTATTAATTAAAGAAAATGCGTACAAGCATCAGCTACCGGGTACGAATTTAAAGAAGCTGAATAAGCTGATTCGTCAAGTAGAACTATTCGGATTCCACCTAGCGACGTTAGACGTGCGTAACCACAGTGGGGAGCACGAAACAGCGATTGCCGAGCTTTTAAAAGTCGTGCAAATTGAGGATGACTATGCCTCGCTTTCAGAGAAGAAAAAGCAGAAGGTACTTGAAAAAGTATTAAAGGATCCTCGTCCACTTATGTTAATGAACGAAAAGTACTCCGATGAGACGACGGAAATCTTCGACGTATTTAAGCTAATCGAACAGGCGCACCGTGAATTCGGCAAGCGTTCGATTGAAGTATATTTAGTGAGTATGACGCAGTCATCTAGTGACCTACTAGAGGTGCTCGTACTAGCAAAAGAAGCGGGCATTTATCGCGTTCACGTTGATGGAACGGTAGAGAGTAACCTGCATGTTGCACCACTTTTAGAGACAATCGATGACCTTATTGCTGGTCCTGAAATCATGAAGACGCTGTTTGATATGGAGGTGTACCGCAACCATATTACGGTTCGCGGAGATCATCAGGAAATTATGCTAGGTTATTCCGATGGAAGTAAGGATGGCGGTACATTAACCGCTAACTGGAAGCTATTCAAAGCGCAGCAGGAGATCCACGATATTGCGCGAGATTACGATATCGGGCTCAAATTCTTCCACGGTCGCGGTGGCTCACTCGGACGAGGAGGCGGTCCGCTAAACCGTTCGATTGTATCTCAACCGGTGGAAACGCTGCGCGACGGGGTAAAGATTACCGAGCAGGGTGAGGTACTATCCTCTCGTTATTTACTCGGAGACATTGCTTTCCGTAACTTAGAGCAGGCAGCGTCTGCGCTTGTACAAGCAACGTCTAAATTGCACAGCTCCCAGCAAACAGATCTAAAGCCAGAGTGGGAAGAGGCAATGGAGGAGATTTCCGAGCACGCACTGAAGAAATATCAGAGTCTTGTGTTTGGCGACAAAGACTTCCTTACTTACTTCCGCCAAACAACACCGCTAAACGAGCTTCGTGAGCTTAACATCGGATCCCGTCCGATGGCACGCAAAAATAGCGATAAGTTTGAGAATCTGCGCGCGATCCCATGGGTATTTGCATGGACGCAGTGTCGTCAAATGCTCCCAGCTTGGTACGCGGCTGGTGCTGGACTTGCTGCCTTCGCGAATAAGGGTGAAAAGGAAGTAGAACTGCTTCAAGAAATGTACGAAAAATGGCCGTTCTTTGAATCGACGATTAACAATCTTCAAATGGCCCTCATGAAGGCCGATCTAAAAACGGCTCGTCATTACGTAGAGCTTGTGGAAGATGAGAAAATCGGGTCACGCATTTTTGGTGAAATTACGAATGAGTTTGATACAACACGTGAGATGATCTTAAAGATTGCAAAACAGCAGGAGCTTCTTGATCATGTACCTAACATTCAAGGCTCTGTTCATCTTCGTAACCCATACGTAGATCCAATGAACTTCTTACAGGTTGATTTAATTAAAAAGCTACGCGAAACAGCTGAAGAAGACCATTCAGAAGAAATTCTTACAGATGTCCTTCTAACAATCAGCGGCGTTGCAGCAGGGTTATTAAATACAGGTTGATTTAGAGGGAGAGCTCGCATCGAGGTGCGGGCTTTCCTATTTATTGTGGGAACGGATGTGGCAACTTAGGAGAGTTGTTTGTCACTCTGGAGGGAGTCCATAACTCGGGAATGGGGAACATAAAACTTAAATGGGGCACATAATTTTGAAATGCGGAACATAACTCAGAAGTAAAGAACATAACTTTACAGGAGGTCCATAACTCAGAAGTAAAGAACATAACTTTACAGGAGGTCCATAACTTCAGAATGCGGCACATAACTCCTCATTTAGGAACATAAACCTTACAGGAAGCACATAACTTCACGCAACAGACACCATTATCTCTAAACAGAACTGTTACCAAACCTAGTGCACCTCTCTCTACGAGACAATAATCGGCATGTCATTCACCTGACATTAATAAATCAACGCAACTTATACTATAAAAAAGCTAAAAAACTCACAAGAACGGCAAAAAATTGTTGATGATTGTTAGACCGTGTCGAGGATTGTTTGATATGATAGTAAAATAAAAAGAAAACTACCATATTTTCTATAAATGGGGGGAACGCCAGGTGGATTCATCTAGACAATCAAATTATATTTTACTAGGAGGCACAATCCTAGCCATCTTGACGATCTCATCATTATTACTATTATCTAATCAACTCTTCACAGGATCTAACTCCTCGAATGAGGAGCTTGTTAACGTGCACATTTTAACGACCGATAGCATAGCTGACTCTAGTTGGGGTAGCGAGGCGTATAGGAGCCAGCTACTTATAGAGGAGAAGTTTGATGTCGCAACGGAATTGCATAGTCATTTAACGACACCTGGGCAAATTGAGATGCAAATCAGAAGAGCGGGTAATGCCGAAGTAAACGTTGTTATTGGCCATGGTAGGGAATTCTCTGATATCTTTGCTGCCCATGCATTGGATTACCCTAAGACAACATTTGTCACGATTCATGGCGAACCAACTCACCCTAATCAAGCTTCATATACGTTTGATGTCACTAATCTGGAAAAATACATAGGTCTTGCAGGGCTTCAGAAATCCGAGTCGAATATAATAGGAGTGCTCTCTATGGTTGGGGATTGGGAGGGAGAGGATACGATGACGAATTTTGTACGTCAGTATGATTCTCGTGCCGAGATCATCCACGAAACAGTCCCATCTCGTGATGATAGTCAGGCAGCTCTTAGGCAGTTTAACAAACTTGTTCAAGACGGTGCTGATGTGATTTATACGCGAGGCAACCTATTTAACCGCTTTGTAATTGAAGAAGCAGCTGAGCAAGGCATTTATATTGTTGGCTTTATTGAAGATCAGTCGTTTTTACAAGAGGAGACCGTTCTTACAAGCTTACTTATTCATATTCCTGAGGTGTACGAAAAAATCATGCAGGATTATATGACTGGAGGCATGGAGTCAAAACAACATCTCCTTACAGAAGAAGATCTTGTATATAGCCTTGCGCCGCTCGGTCCAATGTTTACAGAAGAGGAAGTATTGTTTATAACAGAAGAGATGGAAAAAGACCCGATGATTCACGTAATATCCGGAGGAAACTAATGAAATCATTTGTACCGCGTTTAAGTCTTCGCTCAAAGCTACTTTTGTTTTTACTATCCATGACAGCCCTGTTTACATCGCTGTCGTTTTTTTTCTTACACACGATTTCTAACGTACAGTCAGCTAATGAAACACTTGTATTAGAAGAAGTTCCGGAGCTTATTTGGCTTTCTCACTGGGAAGCGGATATGCACCGTAAGCGTCAATTCGTTGAATTTGGCTTTGATAATGATTTTTGCTGTGATTTTACGAATCGCTACGAACAGATCAGGCAAGATTCGTTTGATTTGATAAGAGAGATAAACGGGACCCTTCCAGATCAGCTTCAGTCCTTAAGTACTCAAATTCGCTTAATGGACTTTCGGATTATTAATGATGTCCAGGCACTTTTGGACATTGGGAACATTGCTGCTGCAAGAGAGAATATCTTAACCACGTATTATCCCCAAAATGAGCAAATAACCGAGCTTATTCAATCGAAAAGAGAGCAGGTGATAGCATCTTTGGAAGCAGAGCAAAATACCTTTAGCTCAGCAATCGATGGTATGCTCGTATGGCTAATTGCGATCACGATTCTTGGTCTTGGTGGCTCCATTTGGCTTTCCTACTGGCTGAGTGCTAAACTAACAAGACCTCTCGAGAATATGCAGGAAAAGCTATATGATATCTCTCAAGGTGACTATGGACTGCAAATGAATGAAGGCATTAATCAGCCTGAGCTACAGTCGCTCACGGCTTCTATTAATCAAATGTCAGAGAGTTTAGAAGCATCCTTTACGACCATTACGGAGGAAAAAGAGTACCGTGAGAACGTATTAAACGCGTTGCCTATTGGCATAGTAACAGCTGATAAAGAGCGAAAAGAAGTGTTCATGAACGAGACTGCAAGACGGTATTTAGGAGAGGTGTTTCAAGAGGATCATCCTAATCAACATCGTTCGAGCTATGAACGTCGTTTTTGGAATGTATTTGAATCAGAAGGGACGTTCCATAACATAAAAATCCCGATAAAAATGAAAGAAACAGAGCAGATTTTCTTGACGTCTCAATCTCCGCTTCACGTTGAAGGAACGAAGGACGTTGGAAAAGTATTTTACTTTGTCGATATCACTGACACGGAGAATCTTGAAAACAAGGTTAAGCAGGCGGAGAAATTGGCTTTAATTGGAGAACTAGCTGCTGGTGCAGCGCATGAAATTCGCAACCCTCTAGCAGTAATCGACGGCTTTTTGACCTTAATGAATCAATCTTTAGAAGAGGAGCAACTCAATAAATATCACGTTCCCCTCCTTCTTAAAGAGCTTGAGCGTATAAACTTTATTATCGAAGAAATGCTCATGCTTGCGAAGCCAAGTGCACCACGTTTTCATAAAGTAAAGCTTGAGACGATGATGAATGATATTATCCCGTTACTTAAGGGACAGCCTAACTTTGCACAGATTAATATAGAGGTTGATTTGGAGCCAGTCGAGTTAGATATGGATGTAGAGCAGTTAAAGCAGGTATTCCATAACTTAATTCGTAATGGTGCTGAAGCGATGGATGGTAAAGGGACAATTTATATCAAATCAGCGCGTAAGAATAATACGTATTGCGTAGATATTATTGATAATGGACCTGGTATTCCAACGCATATCGCTCAGGACATATTTGCGCCATTCCTTACATCTAAATCTCGAGGGACTGGGCTTGGGTTAACGATTGCACAGCGAATTGTAGACACGCATAATGGCAGACTATTTTTAGAGGAAACGTCTTCTAATGGGACGACCTTCCGTATTGAGCTTCCGATAGACTAAAAGGAGGTAGCTTAAAATCATGCGCATGCAACCACTTGGAGATAGTGCCATACGAATAGAGGTTGGTCAAACGATCACAATGCAAACAAACAGACGCATTCAAGATATCTATCACCTTTTAAAGCAACGACGAGAGTTTGAAGAGATCGTACCGACTTATACGGCAGTCACTGTGTACTACAATCCGTTTAGTCAGACGTATGATGAGATAAAGCGAGTGATTGACATGACGCTTTCTACTTACAAACATGCGCGGCACATTCCTCATACGAGAGTGCATACAATTCCAGTGTGCTATGAGGAGACAGTAGCTCCAGACTTACTCGCGGTTTGTGAAACAAACAAGCTGACGGTAGAAGAACTTATTAATCTTCATACGAAGCCTGTTTATTTTGTTTACATGCTCGGCTTTTTGCCGGGCTTTGCTTATTTAGGTGGATTACATAAAAAGCTCCATACACCAAGACATAGTAAACCGAGATCATTCATTGAAGCGGGGTCTGTTGGGATAGCTGGTGGTCAGACAGGAATTTATCCAGTTACCTCACCAGGAGGCTGGAATATTATCGGACGCACTCCAACAAGCTTATTAAAATCGGACGAGCATCCGCCCGTATTACTGCGAGCATTTGACTGTATTAAATTTCGATCAATATCTTTAGCACAATTTGAACGGGAGGTGAACAGTCATGATTGACCTTAACTGTGATGTAGGAGAAGGATTTAACGATGAACATGTGTTTCCGTATATCACCTCTGCAAACATTGCGTGCGGAGCTCATGCAGGCAGCCCTGAATTGATGCTTCGAACGATTAAGCAAGCCAAAAAGCATGGTGTAGCAGTTGGTGCACACCCAGGTTTCCTAGACAAAGAGGGATTTGGGAGACGAGAAGTAGAAATTGAAGAAGAGCAGCTCGTGGCTATCCTGATGTATCAGCTAGGTGCCATGCGAACGTTATGTGAAGCTGAAGGAATAGAAATGAAGCATGTGAAGCCTCATGGAGCGCTTTATAATATGGCGGTTCGTCGAGAGGACTATGCCCGGGCAATCGTGCACGCTGTGAAGAATGTTGCTCCTCGCGCCACGTTAATCGGTCTCTCTACTAGTAGCATGCTCACACATGCTCGTAAAGAAGGGCTGAAAACGGCAAACGAATTTTTTGCTGATCGTATGCTAGAGGCAGATGGAACGTTGACTCCAAGAAGTGAGACCAAAGCCGTCATACAAGATGAGCACGTCGCAGTAGCTAGAACAATCCAAGCCATACAGGATGGCTATGTGCAAGCAAGAACTGGGGAGAGTGTATCTGTGCAAGTAAATACGATTTGTCTCCACGGTGATTCCCCTCGAGTCCAAACGTTTGCCGCGTCTCTTCGCGAAGCACTTAAAGCCGCAAATATTCCTGTTGGAGCAGCTAATTTATGAGAGAAAAAGCCGTATTTTATGTAGAAAAACCAGGGTTGTATTCGACTGTACAAGACTTAGGGCGAAGTGGTCACCAAGAGTATGGGATCGTTGTAGGTGGTGCGATGGATACGTGGGCCCACAAGCTTGCAAATAAGCTAGTTGGTAACAAGTCGTCGGCTGCTACTATAGAAATGACGCTACTTGGTCCAACGCTTCGTGCATTAGAGGATGTTACAATTGCAATTGGTGGTGCAGACTTAGGAGCTACAATTGATGGAAACCCACTTATGCCATTTAAAAGCACGCATATTAAAAAGGGTTCACTTCTCGCCTTTGGTGAAGTGAAGTCTGGCGTTCGCGCCTATTTAGCGGTAGCTGGAGGGATAGCATCTGAAAAAACGCTAAATAGCAGATCCACATATGCTTCTTTAAACGCTGGATATGAGTTAGCTCGTGGTCAAGAGCTTCACAGTTACTTATCCAAAAACACGGTTAGATCTGGTAGAAGACCTGTAGCATCTCTACTAGACGTTTATCAAGATAAATCTTTTCGCGTAATCACAGGTCCGGACGAACATGCATTTGTCGATGAACAAGTGAAGCGATTCTTTTTGCAAACCTATACGATTACGACCGAGTCTGATCGAATGGGATATCGTTTAACGAGCGAGCGCCCAATTAAACCACTCATTGCGGATATTATTTCCGACGCAACGACAATGGGGACGATTCAAATCCCTGGGGAAGGGTACCCGATGATTCTTTTGGCGGATCGCCAAACGACTGGCGGTTATCCCAGGATAGGTACGATTGCTCGTGTTGATTTGCCAAGGCTTGCTCAAAGAAAGCCCGGAGATAAAATTAATTTCGAACAAATATCCGTCCAAGATGCACAGCGAGAGCTTCGAAAGATGGAATCTATATGGAAGAGATTCTCTATTTTTGCTGACTCATAAGAAGACGAATTATACAGACTTAAGTCTTATTTTTTTGAGATTATTACATGAAATGAGTATTTAGACGTGCTTTTAATAAACGTATTATAAGATAACGGTTTCATTTAGCAGTTCATGTACTTATTATTACTAATTATTACCTTTTAAATAGTACATGTTGGTAATAACACAATGTTAAGAAAATAGTGAATTCCTTCATTAATAAGACATACTCCGTCAAAGAGTATGTCTTATTTGTCTAAAATGAGTCTTTTTCCACGGAACAATGTTTATGCCATTGGCATGACAAGGCTTTGAAGCTATGGGAAAGAGAAGAAGCCTTTGCTATACTTGCATTGCTCAACGTATGGGCAAACTACATAGGGTATGGGGAGGAATTTGCTTGAAGCTTCAGTGGAAAAACATTCGTAAAGTTCTTGCAGTAGGCTTAGTGTTTATCTTACTTATGACAACATTTATGCCAGCAGCAATGGCGAATAACGGTAAAGGCAAAGGCAATGGCAATGGAAACGGTGGACCACCTGCACATGCGGGCGGACCAAATCGAGTTGTAGAAAGCGTGGAGCAGGTTGATGCAACTAGCTTCCAAGTGACATTTGATAAAACGTATCCAGCAGGGATTCACCCAGACAGAATGATTGATGTCGCATTCATTTTTTCTGACTTAACAATGGTAAACCCTAAAATTACTGACTATGAAGTAGTAAAAAAGAATCGATCCGTTGTGACGATCGAACATAAAAATGATGATTTAACTGGGAAGGCAGGGACGATCTCTGTTAATGACGTCACGGTAGATTTTGACCTTCGTGAGGAAGAGGAGCCCGTTGACCCTGAGGATCCAGCTGATCCTGAAGACCCAACAGACCCAGAGGAGCCAGTAGATCCTCCATTTGATGGATCGACGATTGCTGAAGTAAAGCAGGCAGATTTAAATACGTATCACCGCGTGCGTGGGGAAGTAACTGCAGCATTTGAAGCTGGTGGTCAAACGAATATGTACATTCAAGATGAGACTGCAGGTATTCTTGTACGCGGTCCAGGACTGGGCTCACAGTATGCAATTGGTGACCTTGTCGAATTCGGAGGTAACCTTGAAGCATTCCGTGATTTCCTACAAATTATCGTATCAAGCACAGATGGTTATTCGGAGCTTGTACGAGCTAATGTAAATAGTGTGCAGCCTGAGCTCGTTACTGCTGCAGAGTTTACAGAGCGAGCAGAAGAGCTTGATGCACAGCTTATCCAAATTCAAGATGCATCTGTTTTAAGCAACACAGCGTTTGATGACTTTGATGCAGAGGATGCTACTGGAGCATTCCGCGTTTTAGGGTCAGATGCAAACGTTACGGCAAATACAGATTATGATGTGATGACTGGTGTCGTCAACTATCACTTCTTCGAGCATAAGCTCATGCCACGTTTTGATGAAGACTTAATTGAAGATATTTCTGTCGTACAACCAGTCGTAGCAACTCCAGGCGCTGGTGAAGTTGCTGTCGGGACAGAGGTTCGTCTATCTACATTTACAGACGGAGCAACAATTTACTACACAACAGATGGCTCAACGCCAACGGCAGATAGTGACGTATATTCAAGTCCTATCACGATTACTGCTGACACGACCATTCGTGCCTTAGCTGTAAAAGATGGCCTGACGGAGAGTGTTGTAAGAGACTATGCTTACACGGTTCTTGCAGAAGCAGGTTCCTTACAGATTTATGATATTCAAGGAGCTCAGCACATTTCTCCTTACGAAAATGCAGTAGTTCGTGACGTACCAGGTATTGTTACGTACACACGCAACAATGGATTCTATTTCCAAACTGCAGAATCTGACGGTAACGTAAACACGTCAGAAGGTATCTTTGTTTTCTATCCGCAGCATCAAGTAGCTGTTGGGGATGAAGTTGCCGTTGATGGACGTGTAACGGAATTTGAAGAACAAGGCTTTGATGGTAACGATGATTTAACAACGACTCAAATCGTTGGATCAAGCGCCGACGTGCTATCACAAGGAAATGATCTTCCAGCACCAGTTGTTATCGGTGTGGACCGCGATATTCCAAGTGAGCTTTTAGCAAATCCTAACGCGTATGATATTTACGATCCAGCGACATTTGATGCCGAAAACAATGCATTAGACTTCTATGAAAGCTTAGAAGGAATGCTTGTAGAAATTCCAGGTCAGGTGACGATCACTGGACCACAAAAATACAATGAGTTAACCGTTGTCTCTGAGCAATTCGGACTTGAGAACCGCACGGATGACGGAGGCGTTTATTTAACAGAAACAGACTTAAACACGGAAATCATGTTTGTAAATGCACCGTTTAACTATGTAGCAAAAACAGGTGATTACTTTGAAGAGTCGATTCAGGGAGTTGTCGGTTACAACTTTGGTAACTTCAAAGTCCAGCCTGTAGGCGCCTTGCCTGAGCTACAGGATGGTGGCGCAGAGCGTCGCGAGAATACAACTATTGAGTTTGATGAAGATAAGCTGACAGTTGCAACATATAATGTTGAAAACTACTACAACGGGGTTTCGGCAGAAAAGACACGCCGCCTCGCTGCATCTATGGCAAATGAACTAAATGCTCCTGATATCATCGGTTTAGTCGAGGTCATGGACAACGATGGAGCAACTGACAGTGGCAACACAGACGCCAGTGAGAGCTATCAGCGTCTTATCGATGAAATTCAGCTCCTAGGTGGACCACAGTACGGATTCACTGATATCGCACCAGTTGATGGTCGCGACGGTGGTATTCCAGGCGGTAACATTCGCGTCGGCTACCTCTACCGCACAGACCGTGTAGCTATTGCGCCAGGTGAGAAGGGTACTGCAACAGATGCGCTTGCATTTGACGAAAATGGAGAATTAAACTATGTATCAGGTTTAATTGATCCACAAAACAGTGCGTACCGTTCTTCTCGTAAGCCAATCATGACAGAGTTTATCTTTAAAGGAGAATCTGTTTATGTGGTTGGAAACCACTGGAACTCGAAGCGTGGTGACTTAGCGCCTTTCGGTATGGAGCAACCGGCAACACAAGGAAGCCGCGTTCAGCGTGAAGAGATTGCTGTTCTCGTCTCTGATTTCATCGCGGAACTTAAGCGTAATCAAGAGGACGCAAACGTCGTAGTACTAGGTGACTTCAACGATTTCCCATGGTCACCACCACTGCAAGCGTTAGAGAATGATGGCATGCTTTACAATGCTATTTATGAAGTAGACCGTAATCAACAGTTTACGTATAGCTTTAACGGAAGTTCTCAATCACTAGACTCTATCTACGTTTCTAGCCACCTACAAGAAGGGTTAGACGTTGATGTTATGAATATTAACTCGCAATTCATGGAAGTGCACGGCCGAGCAAGTGACCACGATCCAATGCTTGTTCAACT
The DNA here is from genome assembly GCF_006965545.2 of Paenalkalicoccus suaedae. Classification (NCBI taxonomy): domain Bacteria; kingdom Bacillati; phylum Bacillota; class Bacilli; order Caryophanales; family Bacillaceae; genus Paenalkalicoccus; species Paenalkalicoccus suaedae. The sequence continues at coordinate 3,079,751 of NZ_CP041372.2, read as the reverse complement.
GACGCTACCAAACATTGATCCAGATTTCGATCTTGGTGACGTGGAGGCTCCAGTCATCACATTCGAGGACGATGCGTTAAACGCTAGCCCTCGTATCGAAATCGCAGCAGGGGAGACGCTTGAGATTCCAGCAGTTACAGCAATCGATAATGTTGATGGCGACGTAACGGATCAAGTAGCGGTTGATGCATCAGGAGTCGACACGACTCGCCCAGGTACGTACTCGATTCGCTACACGGTGACAGACGCAGCCGGCAACACAGCAGTGAAGCTACTAACAGTCGTTGTCACATCTGTATCCGAGCCGATCGAGAACCTCTCCAATGCTTCTTTTGAAAGTTGGAGCGGTGGTTTACCAGAAGGATGGTTTGGATCATCTTCTAACTTTGCGCAGTCACGCGTTGTACAATCTGACGAAGCTCGCTCAGGAGATTCTTCTGTCCAGCTCGTTCGTGATAACACAACTCACCAACGCTTCTCCTCAGCAGATTATTCGATGGAAGCAGGCGCAACGTATGACGTATCGTTCTGGGTAAAAGGACAAGGCGAAGTACGAAACGCTGTCTTTGCACCAGGCTATTTCGGTAATAACTATGGTACGTATTCTGCGTATACAATTGTTGATTCAGACGAATGGCAGCAAGTAAACTGGAGCTTTACAGCACCGGGTGCAGGAGATATGCAACTGATCTTCTCTGTACGTAACACACTTGGCGATCATCTATTAATTGATGACGTTGAGATCACAAAGCAATAAATGATAGTACCCCCGTTTCCTTTCTTAGGAGGCGGGGGTTTTTCATCGCCTTCAAACTATAGATGCTGAAGTGCCAACTAGCTAAGTGATTAGTGCAGCTCTAGCGAGCCAGAGCTGCTAGAGTACTAACTAGTTTTAATCGTATGGAGTAAGAGGAGTCAGCTCTGCGAACGCCCTACGACATTAGCAGGGTCTTACGATAAGCCTACTCGTCAGGCAGAGGTCGACTATCGTCTCCCTCTAAGCGCCATCCTGCGTGGTCTTATCGCAAGCCTGATCCTGCTAATTGTCTCCGAGCATTCTCCGAGTCTGCCTCCTCTTAAGCTTCTTTAGAAAAAGTCCGAAGGGACACAGTCCTTTCATTAGTACCTTGAACTCCTTATTTTACAGGTTACTAGGCGTGGTGCGTTGCCTAGCTTTTAGCTAAGGAATAGTGTTGCTAGTAGCTGCAACGTTCATATAATTTGTATACGGTTCATAAAATCTAATTGCCTAACTGCCGTGCTGTAAAATCCAAAAGTTTTGCAGGAGAACGCTCCTTCTTCACCTGTACGTAGAGATGGAAGACCCGGAGGACATTTGGAGACAATTCATAGGGGAAAGAGGTCTCCCAGATCTCACAGGAAGGCGGTTAGGAGGAGACGGCAGTCGACTCCTGCTGACGAGGAAGCTCAAAGACCGGCCCTATGGATGTCGCAGAGTGTCTGGAGGGCTGACAGCTCGAAGAGCTGATGGAACTAGTTGGCACTTTATTTACATACGTGTAGAAAGCATTCGTACCACCCAAACCTTATTGCCCAAAACCCACATCCCCTGTACAATAGAAGAATCTGGAATACAAAAGGAGTGGCACCATGACAGCTATTAACCAAAATGAACGCATAGCTTCACTCGACGTCATCCGAGGCTTTGCCTTAATCGGAATCTTAATCGCAAACGTATACGCCATGACGTCACTAGGCTTTTTTAAACTAAGCTACGGCATCCCCGTTGCTGATGAAACACAGCTTGATTCCACCATTAGATTATTAATCAATCTATTTGTAGACGGATCCTTTGTCTCCACATTTTCTTTTCTTTTTGGTGTAGGCTTTTATATCTTCATGACTAGAGCTGCTCAAAAAGGATTGCCGGAAAAAAGACTTTTCCTAAGAAGAATGGCAGGACTCGCCGTGTTTGGACTACTTCACCTCATTTTCTTTTGGGTAGGGGACATCCTCTTTACATACGCCTTATCGGGAATCTTCTTACTCTTTTTTCTACGCGTAAAGGCAAAAACAGCACTCATCTGGGCAATAGGACTTTTAACACTATTCTTTTTAATCCTAGCCTCAAGCGCGCTCACACCAGAGGCATTTTTGACGCCCATGCAAGCTCAGGGTATGCAACTCATTAGCCAAGCTCAAGCTGCTTACGCAAACGGTATATCCGTGGAGTGGTTCCGATTTAGACTTGAGAATGAAGTATCTATGGTCGTATCAGGTGCACCATTCCTCATTCCGTACACATTAGGACTCTTTTTACTAGGCTTCTATGCTGCTAAAAAAGAGATCTTCGTCGATCTAGCTAGTAAACGTACATTATTTAAACGACTCGCAATCATTGGATACATCACAGCAATTCCATTTATGGTGCTACTATTATTAGCACATCCAGCAAGCCTGGAGACAGCAAATGGCATGTTCTTATATGACGTTATCCTACGAATCGGCGCACTGCCACTTGCACTCGGCTATATGGCAACCCTTGTGCTAATCGTCAGCGCAGGCAAACTAAAAGGATTAACTGCGCGACTAGGAGCAATGGGACGCATCGCATTAACGAACTACCTCATGCATACCGTCCTAATTGTTCTCTTCGTTCAATTGACCGGCTTCTTCGGCCAAATCAGCATGGCACAAAACATGCTCATCGTAGCAGTGATCATCGCCTTACAGCTCTGGCTAAGCCCACTGTACTTAAGCAAATATCGCTACGGCCCAATGGAGTACATCTGGCGCAGAATCACCTACGGCAAACTATCTTAATAAACAAAGAGACGGACAAGAGCTATTCATGCTCTCATCCGTCTCTTCTTTTTGAAAAAAATATAATCTTGCGGCATCAAATTCAAGATGAAGCTTTCAAACTGTGTTACCATCTATGAAGCAAACTCTTTCGTCACTTTTTAGATCAAACTGGCTGGAATTTAGTTTTCAGTATCGATTCTCCTGCGTTCTCGGCTGGCACTTTCCTAAGGTGCTAGCTCAACTATTTTGCCCGCCCAGCGGTCGTGCAAAAGGATTTTCGCTGCGCGGAAGTGCCCCTCTAGGAGACGCCAGCCTGTGCTTCGCAGAATCGAAGGTAACGGATTTTTAATTACAAGAGCCCATGCCTTTAATTCTTATAACAAGGTAAAAGGTCGTTGCTATACTTTAAGGATTTTTAATTTATTTATTGTATTTATGTTCTTTTTAAATCAAACGCAGAGATGGCAGACCCGGAGGACATTCGGAGACAATCCATGGGAGTAGGAGGTTTTTTGAGATCCCACAGGAGGCGTTCAGGGTAAGGCGACAGCCGCACCCTGCCGACGAGGAAGCTCAAAAGCCGACCCCATGGATGTCGTAGAGTGTCCGGAGGGCTGACAGCTCGGAGAGCAGATTTAAACTGGTTGGAACTTAATCAATCTAGCTCGAAGAGCTAGGCACGAAGGCACTGAACTAATCAGCACTTCATCAATCTAGCCCGAAGGGCTGAAGCACTTGAACTAAACTAGATAGCACTTAACCAGAAAGGACACACCTATGCTACTCGAACTCTTCTTCATCTTTTTAATCTTACTCGCAGGTAGCTTCATCCAAGGCGTCAGCGGCTTTGGGTTCGGCCTGCTCGCCATGAGTTTTTTACCGTTACTCTTCACCGTCAAAGACAGCACGCTTCTCGTTGTCTCACTCGCACTCATCGTGTCAACAAGCATTGCCGTACAGCTCTATAAGCACATTAAATGGCGTGCCCTTTTAGTCATGCTAGCGGCCGCATTTGTCGGGAGAATAGGTGCCTTTTTCATCCTATCCAACTACGGGGAACTACCGATCATGCGCGACTTCTTAGGAGCCTTTTTAATTCTCGTCGTCATCTACCTCTTCTTCGGAAAAGGCCTAACACGATACGTTCCTCGAGTAACGGCTCCTCTTGCGATCACGCTTGGTGCGTTAGGTGGCTTCGTTGGAGGCATTTATGCTGTTGGTGGACCGTTCTTTGTCTTTTTACTTATGCTCATGTTTAAGGACGACAAATATGCCTACAGTGCAAATCTGCAGGTCACGTTTGTCTTTACGAACACAATCACCGTGTTACTTCATGCGTTAAACGGTGATTTCACGAGTAGCTGGCTCCTTTATTTTGCTGTTGGCGTCGTTACCGTATTAATTGGTACACGTCTTGGTGTCGCGTGCTTTACCTATGTTTCTCAAGAGAATACGAAGCGGATCGCAGGCGTGATTGTTGCGATTGCGGCGATCAACTTCCTGCTCTAGCTAGAGGCGATACAGATCTTTGCGTCTATCTTGGAAAACAGGGATATTCTCTCGCACCTCGTGAACGTCGTCGGTCTCAATTGTAGCAAAGAGAAGCTGCTCAGTATGATCGCCTTCTTGTATCACGTTACCGAGTGGATCAATCACAAGTGATTTGCCTCCAAATTCATTGTTAGGATCGGAACCAACACGATTGCAGGCAACGACAAAACACTGATTCTCAATCGCGCGCGCAATTAACAAAGAGCGCCACTGCTCAATACGAGGAGCAGGCCATTCGGCTACAACGTAAAGGGTATTCGGCGTCATTTTAGGGTGGATCATTTGCGTGCGTACCCATTCAGGAAAACGAATGTCGTAGCAAATCAGACCAGCGGCTGGTCCAGACTCTAGCTTAAAGAGACCGCCTTCTTGACCTTCGCTTAAATACTTCTCTTCGTTCATCAAGCGGAATAGGTGAGCTTTACTATACTCCTTCGCGATAGCGCCGTGACGATTAAAGACATACATCGTATTAAAAATGCCATCATCCGTCTTTTTTGCGACGGAGCCAGCAACGATATTGATGCGATAATCTCTGGCCAGTTTAGAAAAATACGTGATCGTATCAACGCCTTCTTCGTCAGCCAGTTCATCCATTTGATCAAGCGCATAGCCTGTTGTAAATAGCTCGGGTAACACGATAATATCAGCGGCTTTACTTGCTGCTTGTTCGATCCATTCCTTTACACGTGCTTTATTTTTTTCTGGATCTGCAAATGCAATATCCATTTGTGCGATCGCAATATTCCATTCCATGTAAAAGCCTCCTATTTGTTTTTTTTTAGTATACCATGTAGCGTTTCTACTCATAAGTATAGGGGAATATCCGATATTAGATAGAGGAGGGATGAGAGATGGAATTCGTCTGGTTTAGAAATGATTTGCGTATACATGACCATGAACCACTTTATAAAGCTTTAGAAGGAGATCAACCGGTGATTGGTGGCTATCTATTTTCCTCTCGTGCGCATGAGTGGTCAGAAGCCGGCTTTCGGAGACAGAGCGCAAAGCGGTCTCGTTTTGAAGTAGAATCTTTATTGGCGCTCCATCAACAGCTTAGTCAGTTAGGAGTGCCGCTTTTATTGCGTGAGGGCTCTGCTATGGAGGAATGGCGTACGTGGTTAAACGAACATAGCATTACGCGCATTCATGCTTACACACATCCTGGGTCGGAGGAGCGAGACGATGAGCAGGCGCTCAAGGAAATCGCAGAAGAGTTTGGCATACAGGTGATATTTTATGAGGGAGATACGCTTTTACATCCGGATGATTTGCCGTTCGAGATGGAGAAGCTTCCTGGTGGCTTTACGAGCTTTCGTAAAAAGATCGAGGATAAGGATATTTTGCCAAGAAAACCATTGCCTCCGCCGTACGAGCAAACCCCGTTTATGCTTGAAGAGCAGGAGAAGAGTGGCAAGGAGCTGATGAGTCGTTTTAGAGAGCTTGAGGCGTCGATTTATGTGAGCGGTGGCGAGCAGGAGGCACTTCGTCGGTTGTATGATTACTACTATGGCTCTAAACATGTGCTGACTTATAAAGAGCGTCGTAACGGCATGCTCGCGATGGACGATAGTTCGAAGTTTTCGCCGTGGCTTGCTAATGGTTCGCTGTCTCCTAGGACTGCCTACTGGAATTTAAAGCAGTTTGAAGAGGAGCATCGTGCCAATGAGTCCACGTATTGGCTTTGGTTTGAGCTCCTTTGGCGGGACTACTTCCACTTCCTTTTACGTCAGAAGGGGGACAAGCTTTTCCTCCAGAGTGGGGTGCAGGGTATGGAGGTCGAGTGGGAGAAGGATATTACAGTATTTGATAAGTGGCGCGATGGAGAGACGGGCTATCCGCTTATCGATGCAGCGATGAAGCAGCTTTCGGCGACAGGCTACATGTCGAATCGAGCACGACAGAACGTCGCAAGCTTTTTGACGAAAAACTTAGGAATCGACTGGCGCTGGGGCGCTGCCTGGTTTGAGTCACAGCTGATTGATTACGATCCTGCGAGCAATTATGGCAACTGGCAGTATGTTGCGGGAGTTGGAACGGATATGCGCAAGTTTCGCGCGTTTCACGTGATCAAGCAAGGGGAGCGCTACGATGAGAAGGGCGAATTTGTACGCTACTTTTTACCCGCATTAAAGCATGTGCCAAACGAGTACATTTATGCACCGTTTCGTATGCCAGAAGATGTTCGCAAGCAGGCGAATGTCCAACTAGGAATTGACTATCCGTTCCCGATTGTGAATTTGCAGGAATCGTTAGACAAGCGTCAAGAAGTCTATAAACAAGCGACATTTAAGAAGTAAAGAAGAATGGAGCACCCGCTGTGGGCGCTCCTTTTTCATGTGATTAAAGGCTAATCCGCTTAATATATTTTGCGGTCACTGGGATTTTTCTCGCATAACGAATGTGAGGAGTCTGGTCATTTAACTCTACGGGCACAGGAGAGAGGTCAAGTAGGTTGCTATGATGGAGCGTCACATGCGCCTGCTGGAGCGGCCACGGCTCGTGCGCAATCTCGCCTACAAACACATTCTTACGCCCGTGCGAATAAAAACGATAGCGCTCCGTCGACCAATAATCAAACGAGTCGCGCGGCGGACTCAAGACATCTCCCTTAGGTCCATAGCTTGCGGCAAACGAGTGCGGCTGATTCGTGCGTCGGTGAGAAAATGTCGTCGCATTCTTTCCTTCCGAAACAAGGATAGACGCGTTTTTATAGGGGAGATAAAAAAACGAATTTGCCACTTTATTAGCAAGACGACTCGTTGCGTCCAGATAAAAAAAGTATACGCCAGGTCGCCCATTAACCGTCACGTATGTCCGAAGATTGAGCTCCGGAAACCGTAAGCTAGACAGACGTGGCAATTTCGTAAGAGAGATATTCGTCATCAAAAACGGTACAACGCCAAGATAGGCGTCGCCGTGATACGTGTCGACCTTCATTCCGACAGGTAGCTGCGCCTGAATGTCATCAGGATTAACGCTGTAGTGCATAAAAAGCACGTGTTCCCAAGTCATGGTGAGCATCATGGTGGCCTCCTCTAGGTAGTTATTGTATGTAGTATAGCTTCTTTTGGAGGAAAATACGTAACAGATGCTTTCAGATCGAAGTAGTGATTCTTCGATTCTCCTGCGCTCCAGGCTGGCGCTTTCCAGAGGGGCTTGCTCAACTATTTCGATCTGCCAAACCAATGGCCGATCGAAAGGATTTTCGCTGCGCGGAAGTGCCCCTCTAAGAGACGCCAGCCTTCGCTCCGGAGAATCGAAGGTAACGGTGCTTTAATTGCACGAACACTTTTTTAATTACATTACTAGACTAGGCCGAAAAGCGTTGCCTAGTTTTGACACTACCTCTTGCTCACGGTACATAAAGCTCGTATATGGTACATAAATTTTCTATATGGTACATAAACTTCACATACTGTACATTAAATAAAGGAACTAGCCCTCAAGGTACATTCATTCCGAGTACGGTACATTTCTTTTGTATACGGTACATAAATTTTTAGTACGGTACATTTACCTCAAATACGGTACATAAAACTCTCAATTGCTAAAGAGCAACTTATCTAAAACCACATATTCAAACAAAGAAGAGCTTTCCCACAAAGAGGAAAGCTCTTTTCTTATGCTCTTTTTAAATCAAACGCAGAGGTGGCAGACCCGGAGGACATTCGGAGACAATCCATAGGGGAAAGAGGTCTTTGAGATCCCACAGGAGGCGCTTAGGAGGAGACGACAGTCGAGTCCTGCCGACGAGGAAGCTCAAAGACCGGCCCTATGGATGTCGTAGAGTGTTCGGAGGGCTGACGGCTTGAAGTGTTACAATTCTCCTTTAAAGTCAAGCATCAACCGCTAGCCTGAAATCAGCGGGAAAAGCATAAGGGCAAGGCTAGCTCAAAAATGCTCGCAATGACCGCAAGCTTTTTGTGATGCTTTTTAGACCGTGGAAGACCACACGGTCAATAGATGTCGTAGAGTGTTCGGAGGGCTGACAGCTCGAAGTGTAGATTTAAACTGTTTGCTACTTAGGCAATTAAAGCTCGAAGAGCTTTAGTATTTGATCTAAACTAGTTAGCCCTTAAGCAACCCACATTTTCAAGAAAAATACATAATTACTATTTACCCAAACTACACTTAGTGATAAAGTGAACAAGTGCAAATATCATAGTAACTTAGGAGGATAACATGCTTCGCAAAATGACGATATTAACAAAGTTTTACCTAGTAATCCTGTCGGTAGTCCTACTTCTCTCAGGAGTGCTTATGGGTATTACATTCACAGAGGTACGCGCAGGAATAGAACGATTTGCTTCAGAGAAAGCAGAAAGTGATATTGCGCTAGCGTCTAGTTACATAGATGAGCGATTTGAGGGACCTTGGCAGATTGTAGACAACGAGCTTTATAAAGGCGACACACGAATGAATGAGAACGAAGAACTGATGGACACGATCGGCGACATGACAAACGGTCTCATCACGATTTTCCAAGGCAGACAGCCAATCACCACTAACCTCATTATCGGTGGCGAACGCGCGGTGAGCGTGGAGGCGACGGGCGAGGTGACAGAGGTTGTTCTAGAGGACGGGATGCCGTATTCTGGTCAGGCTGACATTCTTGGCGATGAGCTATCGACAGCCTATTTACCGATCACTGCCCCTGACGGAGAAATTCTAGGGATGCTATTTACTGCAACCTCACAGGAAGCAGTCAATACGATTATTTCCGACATTGTGACGAAGGTAGTTGTGGCAGTTGTTATTGTGATCGCAGTTATAGCAACCTTACTAGTACTCTTTACGCGGAAAATAAAGCAACGTATTAACACATTAATTAAGCAACTAAAGCTTGCGGGTGCTGGTGATTTGCGTGAAACAGAAGCAGATCCTTATCAGGATGAAATCGGAGAGATTTCGGCAAGCTTTTCCATGACGAAATCCCAGCTGAGAGAGCTGTTCCACGAGGTTTCTCACGCATCAAAGCAATTGGCGGATTCATCTGTACACTTGACGATGACGAGCGAGCAGTCGGCCAAGGCGTCGGAAGAGGTGGCAAATACGGTCGAGGATATCTCGAAGGGTGCAATCGATCAGGCGCACGATACGGAGCAGGGCACAGAACAAATGCAGGAACTTGGCGGATTGGTCGAGCAGGAGCAACGCTTTGTGGCGCTAGTCAATGAGGCGACGGCTGAGATCGGAAAGCTGAAGGATCAAGGATTAGGGCTTGTGCAGGAGCTTGTGTCGAAGACGGCGGATACAGATCGAATGTCTCGCGACGTACATGCGATGATTAGCGAGACAAGTGAAAATACAGAGCGCATCGAGAAGGCAAGTGGGATGATTCGCGCGATCTCGGAGCAGACGAATTTGCTGGCGTTGAACGCGTCGATCGAAGCAGCGCGAGCAGGTGAAGCAGGTAAAGGCTTTGCAGTTGTCGCAGATGAGATTCGAAAGCTCGCTGAGCAGTCGAACACGTTCTCGGAGGAGATTACGACGATTATCGGCGCGCTGTCCGCTAAAACGAGCGAGGCAGTGAAAACGATGGAGCAGTCGAATCAAGTTTCCGCTGAGCAATCGGAGAGTGTCGCAAAAACGACGGACACGTTCCGCGATGTGGCGACGTCGATTGAGCGCATGCGCGAGTCAGTTGGCTCATTGAGCGACTCAGGCGCAGAGCTATTGCGCAAAAAGGAGAGCATCCTCTCGATCATGGAGAATCTATCTGCGATTTCGGAGGAAAATGCAGCGAGCACGGAACAAATGTCAGCAGCAATCGAGGAGCAAACCGCCTCGATCGCAGAGGTAGCTGAATCAAGCGAATCACTAGGCGAGCTAGCGCAGAAACTAGAGCGGAACGTAGGTAGGTTTCAGTATTAGGGAAGGTGGAGTCGTTGGTGTGTAGGGGAGTTATGACAAACTGGCGGTAGGTTATGACAATTTGGTTGGAGGTTATGACATTTCGGTATACAGTTATGACAAACTGGTGGTAGGTTATGACATTTCGGTATACAGTTATGACAAACTGGCGAGAGGTTAGGCATTACGCCAACAATTATGACAAAATAGCTGTCAATAATGACAGTGTGGCAAGGAATAATGACAAAGTGCCTTTCATTTATGACAAACCACTTGTTTTTTATGACAATCCGGCCATCATTTATGACAAATCGCCAATCAATTATGACAACACGCTGAACCGATCGCACCGCACCTCTCAACATTAACATTACCATCAACCCCAACCACCCAACCCGCGCACCAAACAAAAAAGAGGCTCGGATCACTCAATCCGAAGCCTCTTCGCTTTAATCACAAACCCTATTCATGAACGCCTAACGCAAGCTTCGCGTAGCGTGACATCATGGATTTGTCCCACGTTGGACTCCATACGATATCGACATCTACCTTACCAATTTCTTTAAATTCTTGAAGCTCCGTTAGTGCCATTTTAATGTCGTTTACAATCGTTCCTGCAAGTGGGCAACCCATTGAGGTTAATGTCATGACGACTGTAGCGTTGTCTTCTTCGTCAAGTTTAACGTCGTAAATGAGACCAAGGTTTACGATATCGACACCCAGTTCAGGATCGATAACCTTCTCGAGCTCGGCCATTACGCGCTCTTTTGTTTCTTCTTTAGACATGACCATTCCTCCTTTTCTTCTATCATACTAAAAATAACGTTGCAGTTAAACCATACAAGGGTATTTACTATAGATAGCACAATTGCGTTCAAGGGGGCATATCAAAATGGAAGAACTACTTGAAAGTATCACGCCTTATCTTATTATGATGGGCCAAATTTTACTCAGTGCAACGCTCGGCTTTATCATCGGCTGGGATCGCTATGCAAAAAGTAAACCAGCAGGCATTAAAACATATATGTATGTGTGTATCTCCACATGCCTTATCACACTCATCTCGATCTATAGCGTCACGCAATTTGCGGAGATGGCAGACAACGTCATGATGGATCCCATGCGATTAGCCGCACAAATCGTCTCCGGCCTCGGATTCTTAGGCGCAGGCGTCATCCTAAAGGATGGATTGAACGTAACCGGACTCACCTCCGCAGCCATGATCTTCTTCGTAGGCGGCGTCGGCATCGGCATCGCCACAGGCTTCTACGCCATCACCCTCATGGCCGTCGCAACCTCCGTCATCTTCTCGCGCGTCGGGAATATTATTGAGGAAAAAGTGGACGGACGTTCGACATAATTGTAACGTAGCTTCTATACCACTCGTCGAGAGTAAACATTTAGGAACGCTTCTAATACCTCCGGTTCGAACAACCGAAGGGTGACAGTAGGAGAACCTTCGATTCTCCTGCGCTCTCGGCTGGCACTTTCCTGAGGGGCTACCTCAACTATTTCGATCGGCCAACGGCCCCTCGAAAGGATTTTCGGTGCGCGAAAGTACCCCTCTAGGGGACGCCAGCCTTCGCTCCAGAGAATCGAAGGTAACAAGTAATTAATAAATCGAACGCTTTTTTTAATTACATTACTAGGCCAAAGAACGTTGCCTAGTTTCAAAAGCAGTCTGCATCTTAACAGAAGCAAACCATGCTCACGATACATATCTCTCGTCTAAGGTACATTAATTTTTTATAAGGTACATAAATCTCGCATAGCGTACATTCATTCCGATTACGGTACATAAATCTTGAGTACGGTACATTTACCTCAAATACGGTACATAAAATCCTATTTGCCAAAAAGCCACTTATCTCAAACCCATCATTCTAAACAAAGCGGAGCTTTTCTACAAAGAGGAAGGCTCTTTTAAATCAAACGCAGAGGTGGCAGACCCGGAGGACATTCGGAGACAATCCATAGGGGAAAGAGGTCTTTGAGATCCCACAGGAGGCGCAAATTAATGGAGCATCGACCGCTAGCCTGAGAACAGCGTCAAGATCACCCACTGTTCTCTAAGTGCAAGGCTAGCTCAGACTGCAAAGAGCGCATTCTGCGATACTAGTTCAGACCGCAAAGTACGCGGTCTTTGCCGACGAGGAAGCTCAAAGACCGGCCCTATGGATGTCGTAGAGTGTCCGGAGGGCTGACGGCTCGGAGTGTTACGATTCTCCTTTAACGTATAGCATCAACCGCTAGCCTGAAATCAGCGGGAAAACCACCCACTGCTTTCTAAGGGCAAGGCTAGCTCAAAAAGTTCGCAAAGAACGCAAACTTTTTGTAATGCTTTTCAGACCGTGAAGACCACACGGTCAATGGATGTCGTAGAGTGTTCGTAGGGCTGACAGCTCGAAGAGCAGATTTAAACTAATTAGCACTTAATCAATTTAGCCCGAAGGGCTTGTTCTTAAAAAGCTGGGTGGCAATTAGTCATCTTAGCCCAAGGGCTGCTCTAAAAACTAGTTGGCACTTAGGCAATTAAAGCTCGAAGAGCTTTAGTTCTTGATCTAAGCTAATTGGCAATCCATTCACCCAAGCTTCTGTCCCAAAATAAAAAACTTAATAAAAAGCTTTTACAAAGTTGCTTATGAAAACGTATACTTATACCAAGACAAGCGTGTAGGAGTGAGTGCGATGGTATTGAATGTAACTGGCAGCTTTCAGCTGATGAAATCGTTAAATCGTTCTCTTGTGCTAAACATTATTCGCACAGAGACACAAATCTCCCGGACAGAAATTGCAAAACGAGCGAAGCTAACTCCGCCGACTGTATCGTCCATCGTGAGCGAGCTCCTTGAAGAAGGGTTAATTCGTGAAGGAGAAGCGGGCGCATCTAAAGGCGGACGTAAACCAATCTTACTCTCCATTAACGTAAACAATCACTATATTATTGGTATTGACGTAGGGACAGAAGAAGTTCGCGCTGGACTTACGAACCTCAATGCAGACGTCATGGCCTTGCATCGTAAAAAGCTTGTGCCAGGTCTTAAAGCGCATGAGTTTATGGAAATTATTGAAGAGCTAATCGAAACGATTCTACACGAAGAAACCGACTTTTCTAAAATAATAGGGATAGGTATTGGGATGCATGGAATTGTTGATCCGGAGCGAGGCGTGAGTGTGTATGCGCCACACTTTGGCTTCGAGGAAATGCAGATGAGAGAGCAGCTCGAGGCGAGATTTCATTTGCCAGTTAAGGTCGAGAATGATGCCCGCGCGATGGCGTTAGCAGAGCTCTGGTTCGGTGAGGGAACGGATGCGTCGGACATCGTGGTCATTAACGTAGGGGACGGAATCGGTGCCGGATTTATTGTGAAAGGTCGCCTTTATCATGGACGCGACCAGATTGCCGGCGAGATCGGACATATGATTGTGGACCTGAACGGACGGCAATGTACATGCGGAAGCTATGGATGTCTGCATACGGTGGCAAGTGGAATTCGCATTCGAGAGCGTGTCTTACAAGAGCTCACACTGGGACGCAAAACAGCGATTTTAGATCTCGTCCAAGGGGATAAGCACGCGATTACTGGGGAGACCGTCCATCAAGCTGCGCTTCAAGGCGACGCCTATGCCATTGAGGTGCTTGAGGAAGCGGGACGGTTCCTTGGAGTGGGAATCACTAATCTCATCCATATGGTTAACCCCGATAAAATCATCATCGGTGGTGGTGTCTCTAAGGCGGGGGACTTCATATTTACTCCTTTACGTGAGCTTGTTGAAAAGCGGGTAATGACGAAATCGGCAAAGCGGACAGAGATCATTCCATCTAAATTGGAAAACAAAGGAACAATGATCGGAGCAGTGACGCTTGTATTAGCCGAACTATATGACTATTCATCTTAATATAAAAATACGTAAAAAAAGCCTTTTCATTTTGGGAAGATTATGATAAATTGATTTTAAGTTATTAATTTAAATTAAAAAAGTTAGCTATCACGATAGGACAGCGCTTAAGTCTGCAGTAGACCATCAAGATCCATTTTTCACCCAGCAGGCGTAATCGCTTTTCTTTATAAATTGCGTGTAAGCGCATTCAAAAACAAGGGGGAACTAACATGAAACATTGGAAGATGATGCTTGCAACTGCACTATCTGTATCTGTACTTGCCGCATGTGGCGGTAACGATGGCGGAGACGCTAACACAGACACAAACACTGGCACGAACGCTGGCAACAACGCGAATACAGACACAGGCAACAACGAGGGGAACGGCGAAGCAGCTGCATCTGATATCTCAGGCGATGTGACGATCTGGGGTTGGAACGTAGCAGCATTTTCGATGGAGCTTGCAGTAGAAGGCTTCCAAGAGCAGTACCCTGACGTAAATGTAACAGTAGAAGATATTGGACGACTTGACTTATACGATCGTTTAACTGTTGGTCTTGCATCTGGGGGATCAGGTTTACCAGACATCACATTAGTAGAAACAGATCGTCTAGACAACTATATTAGTGAATTCCCAGAAGGGTTCATGAATTTAACAGAGCGTGGCTTCGATGAGTATGAGAGTGCATTTGCACCATCAAAAGTCAACACAATGAAAAATGGAGACGGCGACTTCGTTGCTGCACCATGGGATATCGGTCCAGCCGGTGTATTCTACTACATTCCTCATTTTGAAGCAGCTGGTGTAGAACCAGAATCCATCGAGACGTGGGATGACTTCATGGAGGCTGGAGTGGCGATTGAAGAAGCAACTGGCTCACAAATGGTACCTGGCGATATCGCAGCGGATGATGCTCTATTCCGTATGATGCTTAACCAGCTAGGCACTTACTACTTTGATGACGAAGGCAACATCAACTTAACGTCAGACGAAGCAGTTATGGCACTGACAAAGATTAAAGAAATGCACGATGCTGGTCTTGTAGCGAACGTTAGTGGCTGGGATGGCACAGTAACGGCTACAGTTAATAATCAAGTAGCAACTGTACCGTTTGGCGTATGGTACTCCGGTACAATCATGGATCAGGCTCCAGATCAGTCTGGTGACTGGGGAGTGTTCCCACTTCCAGCATTTGAAGAGGGTGGCAACCGCTACGCAAACCTTGGTGGGTCTGACTTAGCAGTGATTAACTCTACTGACAATCCAGACGCAGCGTACGCGTTCCTTGAGTACTTCACAACAACAGTTGAGCCTCAAATTGCAGCACTTGATGAGTATGGTATCTTCCCATCTCTTCTAGAAACGTATGAAGATCCTTTCTTCTCTGAAGAAGACGAGTTCTTTGGTAGCCAAGCTATCTGGGGTACATTTGCAGAGATTGCAGAAGGCACACCAGCAGCAAACTACACAAGTGACTACGCTCGTGCATTCCGTTATGCATCTGATGCACAGGCAAGCGCACTATTGCAAGGTACAGACCCAGCAGAAGCACTACAAGCTGCAGCTGATCAGCTAGCAAACGAAACAGGTCGTGAGATTAACGAATAATTGAAAAGAGGGGGCTGCCCAAATTGGGCATCCCCAACTTTTTAGCCAAAAAGAAACTTAGTAAAATTAATTAAGTTAGTATGGTGTCTGATCATAGACGCCCAAGAGGGGAGTTACCAAGTATGGCGAAGCAGGCTACGTCACCAAGACGTAAATGGGTTACACCAAAAACCGTACCGTATATTTTCATTTTACCAGCGGTATTATTGTTTATCGTTTTTACGCTTTATCCCGTTATTTCATCGTTAATTTTAAGTTTCCAAACGTCATCAGGAGGCGTATCATCATTCGCTGGACTCGATAACTATCGTCGACTATTTAATGATCCACTTTTTTATCGTGCACTTAGCAACACATTTATCATTTTAATTATTCAAGTACCAATCATGTTGACGCTTGCGGTCATTTTGGCTGTATTAATGAATTCGGTATTACTCAAAGCAAAGTCCTTTTTCCGAATTGCGTTTTTCATGCCAGCAATCACGGCGTTAGTAGCTTACGCGATCGTATTCCGAATGATTTTAGATCAAAATTATGGTTTTGTGAACTATTTTATTTCCTTCGTTGGCATTGATCCTGTTCCATGGCTCAATGATCCGTTTTGGGCGAAAGTAGCTTTAATTGCTGCAGTAACGTGGCGTTGGACAGGGTATAACATGGTTATTTTCTTAGCTGGACTACAAAATATTTCAAAGGACTTATATGAAGCGGCAAGTATTGATGGGGCAGGAAAGATCCGTCAGTTCTTCTCTATTACGCTTCCTCAACTACGTCCAATCTTTTTATTCACATTTGTTTTATCAACAATCGGAACGTTGCAACTCTTTGATGAACCGTTTATTTTAACGCAAGGTGGACCAAATAACTCTACCTTAACGATATCTCTGTACTTATACCGTGCAGGATTCCAAAACTTTGACTTTAACTATGCTTCGGCAATTGCATATGTACTCGTGATTATCATTGCCACACTATCGTGGCTCCAATTTAAAGTGGCAGGTGATCGAGATGACTAATAAAAACAAAGGCAAGCAACTACTAGGCAAAATCGGCATGTATACGCTCCTTTTTATCGGTGTAATCGTCTCGCTCTTTCCTTTCTATTGGATGTTTATTGGAGCGACAAACCCGTCAGGAGCCATCTTTAGTATTCCGCCCAACTTAACGCCAGGCGGACACTTTATGGAAAACCTACGTAACTTAAACGAGTCAGTTGGTATCTGGCGCGTTGTAGGGAACTCGTTGTTTATTACACTAACATTCACGATTCTAAGTGTGTTTATTTGTTCAATGGCAGGCTATGCGTTTGCTAAGTTTAAATTTGCAGGTCGTGAATTCATTTTCTTTATGCTGTTAATTGCGATCATGATTCCGTATCATGTAACGATCATTCCACTCTTTAGAATGATGGGCTCACTTGATTGGATTAACACCTACCAAGCGGTTATTTTACCTAACTTGGCGTATCCATTCGCGATTTTCTTAATGAGACAAAACATGCGCTCCATTCCAGATTCCCTTCTTGAGGCAGCTCGCGTGGATGGTGCTGGAGAATTCCGTATTTTCTTCCGCGTTATTATTCCAACAATGCGTCCAGCGCTTGCAGCTGTTGCGATCTTCCTCTTTATGTTCCAGTGGAATAACTTCCTCTGGCCGCTCGTTATTTTAGGAGATCCAGATATGGCGACGATTCCGGTTGCCCTATCAAGGCTTAATGGGATGTCTCGAATTGACTACGGTCAAATTATGTTAGGCACAACTATTTCAACCCTACCAATCATGGTATTTTTCTTACTACTACAAAAGCAGTTTATCTCCGGTATCCTTGGTGGATCGGTGAAGGAATAAGGGGGGGCTTTACGCGATGTTTATTGGTGTAGATTATTATCCAGAGCAGTGGCCACGAGAGCGCTGGGAGACAGATTTGAAATTAATGAAGGAGCTCGGAATTAATGTGATTCGTATTTCCGAGTTTGGTTGGACGCTTATGGAGCCGGAGGAGGGCACCTATGACTTCTCCTTATACGATGATGCGATCAAGCTCATAACAAGCTATGGGATGAAGGTCGTATTAGGGACCCCGACCGCAACACCTCCTGCCTGGCTGATTCAAAAGTACCCAGAGGTTCTTCCCGCGGACGAAAATGGAGTAACCATAGGCTTTGGAGCAAGGCGACATTACACAGTCAATAGTAAAACGTATCACCTATTATCAAAACGAATAGTAGAAGCGATGGCAAAGCATTACGGAGACCATCCAGATGTGATCGGCTGGCAAACAGATAATGAATACGGTCACGAGAAGTCCGATCGAAGCTATTCAGAGGTTGATCAAGAAGCGTTCCAGGAATGGTTACTGCAAAAGTATGGATCACTTGAAGAGTTAAATCACCGATGGGGCACCGTATTTTGGAGTCAAACGTACGACAACTGGTCACAGATTCCCGTACCGCGAAAGGTGTATCAAGAGCACAATCCGTCTTTATTGCTAGACTTTAATCGCTTTTGTGCAGACGCCTACACAGCGTATAACCGCATGCAGGTGGAAACGCTACGCGAGCACATTCGTGAAGACCAATTCATTACACATAACTTTGTGTATACAGGACTTGCGCAGGATCAAAAGGCAATTGCCGAGGATTTAGACTTTATCTCGTTTGATAATTATCCTGTTTGGGGCGGGCTTGCTGAACCAATTAAACCAGCTGCCATTGCAAGACAGCACGATCTTTGTCGTGGGACGAAAAACGGCAAAGGCTACTGGGTGATGGAGGAACTCTCCGGTGCACAAGGCTGGAGTCAAATTGGTTACTTGCCTCGTCCAGGTCATTTAAAGCTTTGGACGTATCAGGCGATCGCCCGTGGCGCAGAAGCCATTGTGTATTTCCGTTGGAGAGCAGCACGCTTTGGCACAGAGCAGTTTTGTCACGGTATTTTAGATCATGATGGTGTTCCTCGCCGCAAGTATAAAGAAGTAAAAGATGTGATTGACTCCTTAAAGCGTCGTGGAGATGACTTGATTGCGGCGGACTTCCCAGCAGAAGTAGGCTTCTACCATGACCCTGAGAACGACTGGGCGTGGCAAATTCAGCCTCAGTCGGATCAATTCGACTTTATTCAAGAGTTTTTACGCTTTTATGAGCCAGCTCACGCGTTGCAAGTCCAAGGCAACATTATTCGCGATGACGTCGATTTATCGGCGTACAAAGTGATTGTCGTTCCCATCTATTTTCTGACGAAAAAAGGGTTTAATGAAAAGCTTGAGCAATTCGCAAGACAGGGTGGAACGGTGATCTTTAGCTATCGAACAGGGGTGAAGGATCAGGATAATGTGGTGTCTGAGAAGACATTGCCTGGTGAGCTGTCCAACATGTGTGGAATTGAAGTCCATGAGTACGATTCGCTACGCGGAAGTCGTTCGGCTACAGTCAAAGGTACCGCCGCTCCGCTTGAAGGCTTATCAGCAGAATCCTCCGTATGGTGCGACTTTATAGAGCCAACAGAGGCTGAGGTACTGGCAACTTACGAGGATGACGAGTGGTTTAGTGGTCGTGCAGCTATTACGCGTAACTATGTTGGTCGAGGTCAGGTCTATTATATTGGAACAGGTGTTGATCGTAGCATGCTGCTTCCTCTTTACGAGGCGATTTTTAAAGAAGCTGGCATAGAGACAACAGATACACCGGAACCAGTTGAGATGGTCACGCGTGTTGGTGACGATGTGACATATGTGACCGTGTTAAACCATAGCGTGGAAGAGAGCTTTGATGTTAAGCTGCCTGCGGGCAAGTGGATAGATGCATCAAACGGGGAAGAGACGTTTGAAGGTACGCTCACGTTAAAGCCGTTACAGAGTATTATTTTAGAATCGAGCAATTAAATGAGTATGTTACTAAGCCCCATGCCAACGCATGGGGCTGTTAATGTTGATGGGGGCGTAACTAGTCGAAGAGGACCGACATATACGTCAGCCCTCTTAATGAGTAAACTAGTTAGGAGGTCATGTCGTTTGAGCATTCAAACGAAGAAGTGATGTCATTTGCTGGTACAGGCTTTTGATAGTAATAGCCTTGTGCATATTGACAGCCCATTTTTTGCAAAAGAATGGCCTGCTCTAATGTTTCGACACCCTCACAAACTGTTTCCATATTAATTGTTTTAGCAAAATCAATAATGAGCTTCACAATCGCGGCGTCTTTCTCGCAGTCTAAAAGACTGTCTATAAAGCTTTTATCAATTTTAAGTGTATTAATTGGTAGCCTCTGCAAATACGTTAACGAGGATAAGCCAGTGCCGAAATCATCTAGTGCTATCGAGAATCCGATGGAGCGAAGCTCATCCAATGATTTTTCTGCTCTTTCGATGCTCTGCATCATAGATGTTTCTGTAATTTCAAATTCAATCTGAGATGGATTAATACTGTGGGCTCTAATGATCTCGATTAATCGTTTATTACTGTCCGGTATTTGAAAATGAGTCGGAGAGAGGTTAATGGCAATCTGATTAACAGAGTGCTTCTCCTCCTTCCATAATACTAGCTGCTCACATGATTGTTGCACGACGTATTCCGTTAATTGCATAATAAGTCCATGTCGTTCAGCCAGAGGTATAAACTCTCCCGGAGAAACAAAGCCGAGTTTAGCGCTATTCCACCTTGCTAGCGCTTCGACTTTGTGTACCTCTAGTGTCTCGAAGGAGACCTTTGGTTGATAAAATATGTCTATTTCTCCACGAAGAATAGCTAAACGAAGCTCTGTTAAAAGGATATCTTCACGTTGTTCAGCTTCTTTTTGCTCATCGTAAAACATAATATTGTTTATTGGATCACGTCTTGCTGCACGAAGAGCAATTTCGAGCTCCTTATGCAATTTTTGTAAATCTAATTCGTTTTTGTTGAGGTGTGTAACTCCACAATTTAATGTGATATCGATTTTTTCATCAGATTCAGGAAACTTATAGGTGAAATTTGATATCAATAGTTTAAGGTTAGCACGCAGTAGCTTAGGATCTAATTCCTTCATAAAAAATGTAAAGCGGCTTCCGTCGAGCTTGAATAATTTTGTTTGAGAGGAAGTACGGTCTTTAACGGTTTCGCCTAGACCGACTAGAATATCATCTCCTATATTCCCTCCATAGCTCTCATTAATTAAAGTAAAATCCTCAATATCTAAAATAATAGCAGACCCATAGTGTTCGATGTCTTTAGGTGATAGCTGATCAAAGCTTCGTCGATTTGGTAATCGTGTAATTGGATCACTATAGTGTAATGCCTCTGCCCATTTCTTTTCGTTTATAAGAATGAACTGCACGCCGATAAAAATAATGCCTGTAGCAAATAATGTAGTCGCGCCTAATATCGTATTATCTTGAACGGGAGTAGGCTGAATAAGGGAGACTAGATCCGGTGGGAGGCAAAACTCGGACCCGCTCATTCCTGTGTAATGCATGGATGAGATCGCTAGCCCCATCAAGACAGCAATACCAGAGCGAAGTGCTAGAGAATTTTTTCCCTTTGTAAAGGAAAATAAAAAGAGTGCAACAAATGATACGACGATTGCGATTGCAGAAGCGGTTGCTACATAACCTACATCATGCTCGATTACTCCAGCAAACGTAATCGCCCTCATACCTGCATAGTGCATCGCTACGATCCCAAGGCCCATTGTGATACCGGCGATGAGAATCTTTAATCTAGTAATCTTTGTTTTATGGATGACAAAAAACGCAATAAAGGAGGCAATAATTGCTGGAATGATTGATAGGGCTGTAAGAATCCAGTCATACGTTAGTGGTACGTATAATTGGAAAGCAGCCATACCAATAAAATGCATTCCCCATATAGAGACTCCCATCGTAAGAGCACCTATGGCGATCCACATATACGAACTTTTAGTCGTATCTTTTTGTGAAAGTCGGTTGTTGATTTCGATTGCAACAAAGGATCCGATAATTGCGACAAGGACAGAAAATACAACGAGTGGCCAGTTATACAGTGTATCAAGTACGAGTAGAGATGATTCCATTTAATAAGTCCTCCATAGTACGATCCTCATGTAAGGAGTAGTGTGTCAAATTTATAATCGATATTACATAACATGGTTGATTTAACCTATATAAAGCGTATCACGTTCACATAAGAATGGATAGATGATAGTGCTAAATATTCACGCTCAATATATACTTTCCCTGAAATAGTCCTATTAAACGTTTGAGATGACTTTTATTTTATGCTAAAAGTTGAATGGCCATCCCACTCATTCCAATGCCAAGCTTTTGGGCGGATAATTTAGCTTGATACATGAGCATATATTGATGATGATCGGTTATGGCTTTCGCAATATCGGTGTCACGGATCCTTGATTCAGCGTTTGTTGTTTGAAGAAGCATTGTTTGTGCTAAGCTACCTGCGTAGTTAAGTCGATTGTCGGTAGCACCTAATGTGCTTCGTCGATCAGATAGTTGAGATATAGAATGGTCTATTAACGAAAGTGCTGCCTGAGGATTAGAACGTAAGTCAATGGAAGCTAATCCAAGATCTTCGGACAAGCTAGAAGGAATAGATGTGGAGAGAATAGTTCCATTTGAACCTGCTGTTTGTTTGTTCGTAAAGGTTCCATCAAGTAAAGGTTGCGTGTTAAACTGGGTATTTCGACCAATAGAATCAATTGTTTCACGAAGTCCGTCAAACTCTCGCTGTAGGATACCCCGATCGGATTCAGTCAGCGTACCGTTGTTAGCTTGAACACTTAGTTGACGCATTCTTTGTAAAATGTCATGAGAGGAACCGAGCGCGCCGTCTGCAGTTCGGATTAACGACTGAGAGTCTGAAATATTGCGTGCCGTGACACTATTACCACGAATCTGGCTACGCATATTCTCTGAAATACCTAAACTAGCTGCATTTTGAGCGGCGCGAAAAAGACGGTCAGACGAGCTTATCTTAATCATGTTTTTATACAAGTCAACGTTGTTGCGAGTAGTACCTAGCATAAAAGAAGCGTTATTCATCATGATTGTCACTCCTTACCTAGTCTTTTTGTCACTTATATACCCAGCTGTGAGATAATATTACGTCTATTATACCTAGGATGGAAGGTGTGGTAAAGATTTAGCCACCGACTATCAAAATAATTTTCTGACTACAAAAATTCTTACTAATAGTCTCATCTGCCGTATACTAATGATAGGAGGTGGCACCGATGTGGAGATGGTTTAGAAATAGATCGCTTAAAAAGGATGAGGCAAAAACCCCGGAATCTATGATGGAGGATTTAGTGCTTACGCGCGAGCAAGAAATTGAGCAGCTTACCTTTACATTAAACCGCCAAACGGCTGCCGTGAAGCGGCTAGAGAAGCGAGTAGCGGAGACTGGTGATGAAGAGTTAAAAGCGCGCCTAAAGCATGAGAGAGAGCATCGACTTCGCATCTTAAAGCAAATTAAGACAGCGCGTGAAGAGGTAGCGAAATTAAAAGAAAAAAAACGTGACTTATTGTGAAACGTTGAGCTGTGTCAGTCGTAACTATATATAAGGAGTTACATATCTGACACTAATTTCATCAAAAGGAAAGGGGGAGCATCGAATGGAGATTGCAGGTATTCCGATTACGACGATTTATCTAACACTATTAGTCGTGGGTGTTGCACTGACGATTTTGTATATTTTTGTTGGAGAAGTGTTAGAAGGCATTTTAGATATAGGAGACGGGGCGATAAACCCTGTTACAGCGATAGGCTTTGTTACATTGCTTGGTGGTGCAGGATATATTTTAGAGCTCGTATTACCTATTTCAAGCGGACTTGTACTTGGTCTAGCATTTATTCTTTCTTCTATATTAATTGTACTTGTGAACTATTTTATCATTTTACCGGTAAAACGTTCGGAGAAGAATATGTCATTCTCCATTCGTGATCTGATTGGTCGAGTTGGCGAAGTGTATACGTCCGTGCCAGCGCATGGTTACGGAGAAGTAATTATTAGGCGTACACACGGTACGATTTCGAAGCCAGCCAAAAGCTTCGATGATGTTCCATTACCTGAGGGGACGAAGGTACTTATTGTCGACATCGATGAAGAGGGCGTGTTCCTTGTTTCTGAATATGAAGAAGAATGATAGGTAGCTTGATTATTTGTAAAGGAGAGGATACATATGGAAGCGATTATTATCGTAGGTATCGTGGTGGGTGTCGTCTTTTTAATGCTACTTGGCGTCTACTTTACGCGTTACCAGACGTCTGGGCCGAACGAAGCGCTGATTGTCACAGGTAGTTATTTAGGAAAGGGCAAAAACATCTCGGAGGACTCTGAAGGCAAGAAGATGAAGATCATCCGCGGTGGAGGTGCCTTTGTTGTACCTGTATTCCAACAGTACGCAAAGTTTAGCTTAGCGAACTACAGCCTAGATGTACGCACGAGTGGGGCGTACACGGAGCAGGGTGTACCTGTATCCGTTGATGGGGTTGCGATCGTCAAGGTCGGCTCTACGATGGAAGAGGTTGCAACGGCAGCCGAGCAATATTTAGGTAAAAATACTGCTGAATTCGAAGAAGAAGTGCAAGACGTTCTACGCGGTCACTTGCGTTCGATTTTAGGTTCGATGAGCGTAGAGGACATTAACAATAACCGTGAGCGTTTTAACCAAGAAGTACAGTCGGTTGCGTCACGTGACTTTAACAAGATGGGTCTTGAGATTAAATCCTTTACCCTTCAAGAGGTAACCGATGCGCAAGGCTACTTAGACTCTCTAGGTAAGCCACGTATTGCGGAAATCAAGCGTAACGCTGCGATTGCAGAAGCGGAGCGTAAGAAGGAAGCGCGTATTGAGAACGCTCGTGCCGAGCAGGAAGCAAAAGCGCAGGAATTAATTCGTGATACGGAAATTGCAAACTCGGAAAAAGAGCGCGAATTAAAAATTGCTCAGTATAAGCGTGAGCAGGACCAAGCGAAGGCCGAAGCAGACCAAGCTTACGAGCTACAGGCTGCCAAGTCGAAGCAGATGGTTACATCCGAGCAGATGCAAATCCAGATCATTGAACGTGATCGTCAGATTGAACTAGAAGAGCGTGAAATTGTACGTCGTGAGAAGCAGTATGACGCAGAAGTTCGTAAAAAAGCCGATGCGGATCGCTATGAGCAGGAGCAACGTGCAGAGGCAACGAAGGTTCAGCAAATGCGTGCTGCGGAAGCATCTCAGTACCAAATTGAAGCAGAAGCGAAAGCAAACGCGGACGCAGAGCGTTACCGCGGGGAATCAGAAGCATCTGTTATCCGTAACCGTGGTTTAGCGGAAGCGGAAGTTATTCGTCAGAAGGGTGAAGCGGAAGCCGAAGCGAAGATGAAGCTTGCGGAAGCTTACGAGCACTATGGCGAGGCGGCAAAGCTTGCGATGATCCTCGATATGCTTCCAGCGTATGCGAAGGAAATCTCTGCTCCACTAAGCGCGATTGACAAGGTTACTGTCGTGGACACAGGTGGATCAGGCAATGGCAAGAATGGTGGCGCAGGCAAGATGTCGAGCTATGTTACAGACCTTATGGCTACCCTGCCTGAGAATCTTAAAGCTGCATCAGGTATTGACGTGCAAGGTTTGTTGGAAAATCTATCCGGTGCACCTGAGAAGAAGGCTGTAAAGGTATCGGATGATGAGGAAGCTGGTTCTTCTGCGGAGGAAACAACGTCGACGGAAGAAAGCGTAAAGGAAGAAGCTCGTTAATAGAGTGAGTTTTTGATAGTGAAGCCGGAGGGAAGGGCCTGGAGTTTAGGGTCCTTTGCTTCGGTTTTTTTGTTTGCTGAGGTGTTTAAGTTTAAGATCAAGGTCAAGATCAAGGTCAAGATCAAGATCAAGATCAAGATCAAGATCAAGATCAAGATCAAGATCAAGATCAAGATCAAGTGCGGTCACCTTTCGGTGCCCCTGCGCTCTGGGGCGTCTTTCCTGAGGCGCTAGTTCAACTATGTCAGCCGCCCACGGGTCGTCTGACAGGATTTTCACCTACGCGAAAGAATCCTCTAGGAGTCCGCCCCGTCGCTCCGGGGCACCTGCGGTTACGGTGTAAATCACCTATTAAATATGCCTATTTTGTTAGATGACGAGGCGTTAGAGTTTGCCTCGCTTTTTAAGATCGAATAGAAGTAATTCGTATTAAAGGAGTGGTATGTCGGAAAAGAAGTAAGTCTCAAAGTGGGAGAAGTAATGCGGAAGTTGCTAGAACAAACGCGGAACGGGCGAGAAGTAACGTACATAATAGTGGAAGTAATGCGGAAAAAGAAGTAAGCCGCAAAATGAGAGAAGTAAGGTGGAAGTTGCTAAAACAAACGTGGAACGGGCTAGTAACAGCACGGAAGTTGGTTCAAGTAGGTCGTAAAAGAGAAGCAACCGGAGCCTGGCAGTAGTATGACGCATGTAAGGAGAAGTAACACAGAAATGTGTACAAATTAAAGCATACAAATAAAAGCATCACATCTCTTCGCACAGTAAGTGAAGAGGTGTGATGCTTTAGCGTTCGCAAAGTCCACAAAGTCTGAGGTCTTAGTTAACTCTCAATACGCGGCCTTTGCCCCAGTCTACTGGTTGGCCGAGTGATTCTGCTATGAATCGAACGGGGACGATAGTTCGTCCATTGACGGCTGTCGCGGGGACATCTAGCTGTACTTGCTGATCATCTATGTATGCCGTTGTGGAGCCAAGCGTCAGCTTGACGGAGCGGTTTTCCACTGCTCCGTTGTCCTGACGAATAGCTCCCATTACGTGAATAGATTTAGCTTGTGGGTCGTACGAAACCTGAACGCCTAGCTGTTCAAACAGCTCTCGTACAGGGACTAACAAGCGGTTGTGTTGCATAAC
Source organism: Paenalkalicoccus suaedae (assembly GCF_006965545.2). Taxonomy (NCBI): domain Bacteria; kingdom Bacillati; phylum Bacillota; class Bacilli; order Caryophanales; family Bacillaceae; genus Paenalkalicoccus; species Paenalkalicoccus suaedae. Next base: position 3,053,244 of record NZ_CP041372.2, on the reverse strand, counting down.
TGGTTTTTGTGAATTAAAACGCAGTAGCTGACTATTGACCGTTACGTGCATCAGCTGATCCTGTGTTTTAAAGACCGATTCGCCAATGTGAGAAAGTGCCACATAACGATTGCCGTTATACATAAATCCGTCAACGCCGTTCAATGGACGATTAACTCCATTTTGTGAGCTTGGTAATTTGATAGGATCAATCGTAATTGGTGTCTTACCTTCATCCCTGTTAGAAGCGCGCGTGATTGCTGTTTGCATCATTGTGCGAGTGTCAGAATAACGTGACTCACGCTCTCCTCGAAGGACAACGGACACGTAAGTATTACCATTCGTTTCAGCAAAGCTGACTAAGTTAAAGCGAGACGCGCTCGTATAACCCGTTTTTCCTCCTGCAATAAATGGAGCAAAGTGTGGTGACTCGGAGCGTTGCTGATGATTAGTTGTGCGCCACGTGCGAATGACAGGTGCGCCGCTCGCATTGCGATAGCTTGCCGTATATGATGGCGTGCTCATGATTCGTTTAGCAGCGTCATACTCGAGTGCGGCAAACATCACGCGTCCAATATCCGCTGACGTGGAGTAGTGGTTCGGATGATGATAGCCGTGTGGATTCGTAAAACGAGTACCTGTCATGCCTAGCTCCTGCGCTTCACGATTCATCAGCTGAACAAAGTTTGAAACGCTACCGCTAATATGCTCGGCAACTGCCATAGCAGCATCGTTACCTGATGGAAGCATGAGACCGTAGAGTAGTTGCTCTAGCGTCATGCGGTCACCGGGGCGGACGTTTGCTTTAGAGCTATCATTAGGAACGCTCGTTACGGCATTGGATAAGACGACGGTATCAGATAAATTCCCATATTTAAGTGCAAGATAGAGTGTCATTACTTTTGTTGTACTAGATGGATACAGGCGAACGTTTGTATTTTTACTGTACATCACATTTTCCATACTATTCTCAGCGATAAGAGCACCTTGAGCCTGCACGCGTAGGTTAGCGGCAAGGCGATCAGAGGACTCATTGACCGTTTGCTTCGGCATGAATGGTGTGAGTGGTGCAGCTCCATCGCTAATTCTAAACGAATGCAAATCATCCGTATTAATGTAAGAAACGCCGTTGAAGGTGATCATCGGGTTAGTTGCTAAAATCTTTTGATTGTCTGATTGAATAAAATACGGCTCAACGTCTGCACGAATGTTGGAAGAAGCGAATGCCTCACTTGGAAGGAAGAGGCTAACTGCTAAAATCCACAGGATGACTGAAGAAAAAATCCGCTTTGCATGCATAAATGAACTCCTTTTAAATTAGTTTGTAATGATAACAGTAGAAGTTGACTGCTCCCAATGGACGTCCGCTCCTAATAGTTCAGAAACAAATCGAATTGGTACCATCGTACGGTTGTCGATCATATTCACTGGAGAATCGATCGTAGCTCGCTCTCCGTTCACATCAACGTTAGTTTGATAAAGCGGAAGCTTCATCGTCACACCATCACCATAAATGGTAGCGGTGCGAGAAGCCTGATCCCAATCTACAGTTGCCCCTAAATTTTCGACCACACCACGAACGGGTACAAGCGTCCGACCATCTAACACAACAGCGCCAGGCTGAGCGGTGTAAGGGACGTTATTGATCGTTAGGTTAGCAGGGCGAACAGTTTGGCGTAGGCGATTTAGGTACGTGTTATGGCTTTGCTGCGCTACATATAGACCGACCTCGCGATTTTGATTCCAAATAGCAGGATAGAGGCTAAGTGGTACATGGGTATTCCCGACATACGGAGCAAGCTCAGGCGTGAAAGCAGGCTTTTTATACGTGTTGATAAACCAGTCCGTGTAGCCACCGCCAGAGTAAGAGCCGTGCTGCCCCATCAAACGATAGCCGGTCAACAAGCTGATCGCTCGAGCGTGGACACGATCACGTGATAGCTGAGCACCGCGCTGGTTGTAGTGCCAAAAAAGGATTTGTCCACTACTGTGGTAGGACACGGCCATCTCAGGTCGTACTCGCTCCGTCAGTCGAATAACTGCCTGAGTCTCAAGCTCAGAGTGAGGCGCAGTCCCACGATGATTTTCGTGAGAAGGGAAGCCCGGGTCATTCGGTATTGTGGTCCAGCCAGCGTTAAACTGTCTATTTAAATCAACCCCACGAGCGTTTGCCTTCCAGCGCTTAAAATCACGACTCCCACCATTCATACGAATTATGCTAGCGTGATTAGCGCTCGGAAAAGCCTCAAGACCGCGCTGCTGCAAGGTTACACCATCCGGATTCATCATCGGCACAAACCAAATCTTATGGTGATCCAGCACCTGCCGAACGTGATATCGCCCTATAGAAGAATTACTCGAGTAGGCACGCGCATACTGATCGATCATATCCATCGTCAAATTCGTCGATATCCACTCGCGGGCGTGATTCGAGCCATTAATATAGCTCGTCGACAGCCCCTTCCCGACAGAAACCGCATAGATGTTCCTCCCATAAGCAGTGGTACCTATAACCTCGACAGATATCAGATCAGGATAGCGCTCCTCAAGTCGCTGCAAATCCTGCTGCATAATCTCGTATGTATACACTTGGTTTGGGTTAACAATCGCAGACGCCTGCGCGTCATCACTAGTAAATAGAAAGAAGAGGAGTAACGTAACGATGGCCGTACTTATGTAAAGAAGTTTATGACTCATACATTCCCTCCCTGTAAATGAATTCCTAATCCAAGTGTACAGAATTGTGAGAGAAAAGAGTAGTAGTTTAAGAGAATTTTACATGACATTTTGATTACATGGTAGGATAATGCTCAACAATGATTGGGTGATGGTACATAGAGGGGCCGGAGGTGAGGTCTATTTGCTAATTGACGTACTAGATTCTGGTAGGATTATGCATATGTTGACTAATTACAGTATCCCGAGAGCTGATTGCCAGGAGTGCCATCTAGTTACAACCTAAATTGCCTAACTGCCAGCATTTAAAGCCTCTTTTGTAAAGCTTTATAACAGTTTGTGATAACTCTATCGTGCGAACGTAAAGCTAAACTGTGCGAACGGAAAACTGAACTATGTGAACGTAAAACTAAACTGTGCGAAAGGAAAACCGCACCGCGCGAACGGAAAACCACCCAATAAAAAACGCGAGAGCCAGCAGCTTCGTCCCAAGCTGCCGGCTCTCGCGCATCTATCTACCTATCTACCTTACTGAACTGTCCACGTATAGAGGAAGTATAAAATCTTTGCAGACTGTTCACGAAGTGCAACACCACGTGGGTCTAGCATGTTACGGTCGTCGCCTTCAAAAATACCTAGTCCAACTGCAGCTGAGAAGGAATCACGTGCAAACGCGCTAATGTCATTTGCATCGTCAAACGCAAGCTCAACCGTTGTATCAGGCATATCATCTGTTAAATATTGATACACACGGACTGCAAGGACAGCCATTTCTTGACGAGAAATTACGTCGTTTTGGCGGAACGTTCCATCTTCATAACCAGTTACAAGTCCTGCTTCGTAAAGGGCAGCTACTTCTGCTCCTAGTTCACCAGTTAAATCTAGTGGTAAGTCTCCACCGCTAAACTCTAAGTCTAGCACTCGGCTAATCAATGCGCTGAACTGCCCACGCGTTGTTTCGGCCTTAGGAGAGAAGGTAGTTGCAGATGTACCGTTGATATGTCCAGCCTGATAAAGTGCATCGATGTAAACGAATGCCCAAGACTCTTCGTCTACGTCAGCGAATGGGAATGGTGCTGGCTCGATTGGCGTCTCGTCCTCACGCTCATCGATATTCTTCACTTGAATGCGACCCTCTGTTGCATCGTAATCAACCGCACCCTCAGCGTCCATCAAATACTCGATGTAAGAGAACATCGCGCCTACAACTGGACCTGATAATTCAGAAACAAGGGTAGAGTCACTAAAGTCATAGCCGTCTCCACCTTCGTACATGAAGTTATTAATCGCGATTGTGTACGTGCCAGTTGGAAGAATTGGCTCACCGTCAACGAATAGATCAACGTCCTCGTAGCCACCTTCGTCATCTGTGTAAACAATATATTCTAAACCAGAAGTCTGTAAGTCTATTTGGTTACCAAAACTATCTGCACTTCTAGTGAAAGAGTGAGGGAAGATATCCTTCAACGCTTCACCAGTCATTTCAATAATCGTAATTTCGTTGTTAAATGGTTCTGTTGTGTAAATACTTTCAGCAGTGATATCTCCAGCTGCGATATTCGCACGAAGTCCACCGTTATTTGTTAAAGCAATGTCTGTCTCTGCATCAAAACGCATCGCGTCTGTCCAGAAGTTACCTAAAGACACGTCCATTTCCCAGCGAGCATCACGGTTTAAGCCAGTGTTTGTCACACCAACTACCTCAGATAAAAGCTCATCAGTAGCAGTTTCATATCCTTGTACTAATGCATCAACCTCTTCATTGATTAGGCTTTCGTCAATGTCAGCAACAGGCTGAAGGTATCCGTCTACAGATACGTCACCAGTAGCCTTATCAAGCTCAAGCGTGACGTGACCTACGTTACGAGCGTCTCCACCAGTTTGTACGATTGGTGTACCGTTAACCACTTCAGGCTCTTGAAGCGCTGTGTGAGAGTGACCACCAATGATTAAATCAAAGATATCAAACTCTTCCGCAAGCTCGCGGTCTGCACTCATACCGATGTGATTTAACGCGATTAGAATGTCTACTTCGTCGCGAAGATAGGAATACTCTTCAACTGTATCTGCATAATCCATAAACTCAATGCCAGCATATCCTGATGGGCGGGTAGCTGGAGGATTTTGCGTAATACCTAGTACACCGACAGAAACATCGCCGAACTCATAAATTTCGTAAGGTTCAGGTTGCTCAATTGCAATAGATTCATCGACAACATCCATGTTTGCTGCGATCCATGGGAAATCAGATTCAGCATTACGTGCTGCAAAAGCGTCTTGACCGTAATCGAATTCATGGTTACCAATAGTCATAAGATCAAGGTTCATCGCATTTAATAGCGTTACCATTGGCTCGCCTTCTTGTAGATCGACGACTGGACTTCCACTGAAAATATCTCCAGCATCAAGATAAAGATCGTGCTCCGCTTCGTCGCGCACAGAGTTAATGAACCCTGATACCTTACCGAAGTTTGCAATCTTCGCGTGCATGTCATTCGTGTGTAGCACATCTAATGTAAACGTTTGATCATCCGCTGCTGCTGGGTTAGCAGCTAATAAACTTAGCGGAAGAAGCGCTGCAAGCGCTACCTTTGTAGCATGCTGTTTCATGTGTACATCTCCCTTAAATATGTATTTTTATGTGATTGTGTCACACTACTAGCTTACGTAATAACCTAATTGAAAGCAATGACCATTCTGGAAATGGAAAGAAAGGTTAGTGTTATTCCCATAAATGAACCAAAATTTCGCTTTACGAAGGACAGTGTCTAGGTCAATTATACTATGTGAAGGTTTGGTGCGCGGAATGTAGATTCGATCGCGCAAGTTAAAGCTGCGATTGCACGAAAAGTAGCATCGACTGCGTAAGTTGAGTAGGCAACCGCGCGAAAAGCGGCGTCGACTGCGCTAGCAAGAAAAAACTGCGCAAGTTAGAGGAAGAACTGCGTAAGTTGAAGCGTCAATCGCGCGAAAGTAAGGGTCAACCGCGCGATAAAGCAGTCGAACTGCGTAACGTGGAAAAAACTGCGCAAGTTAGAAGAGGAACTGCGTAAGTTGAAGCTCGGATCGCGCGAAAGAAGGGAGCAACCGCGTGAAAATCGGCACGGACTGCGCAAGAAGAAAAAAACCGCGCAAGTAGAGCAAGCCTCACACAAAAAGGCCGAGACAACATGAAATTCTCGTTGTCTCGGCCTCTCTCGTGCTATTACTTTATTCAGCGTTTATTAATTCATTTACGTAATACGTCACTTTTGCTGTTTGATCACGTAATGCATAACCGAGAGGTTGTACCTGCGTTTCTGTCATACCGCCGATAATTCCTAGCTCAACGGCTGTTTGTACACTCTCGCGAGCATAAGGGCTTATTTGGTCTTCGTCCGCAAACGTTAGTGCAGATCCAACTGGGAGCTCATCCGCTACTGCATAGTCTAGCGCACGAATCGCCATCACAGTCATCTCCTGACGAGATATTACCACATGTTGACGGAACGTACCATCCGGATATCCTTCGACAATCCCAGCTTCTACTAAAGCAGCGATCTCTGCACCGATATCCCCTCGTAGATCAAGTGGAAGATCTGCTCCATCAAACTCTAGATCCAACAAACGGCTTAACATAGCAGAGAACTGTCCACGAGTTGTTATTCCTTTTGGAGCAAACATCGTTTCTGACATACCATTGATGATCCCATCAGCATGTAAGGACTGGATGTACGCATAAGCAAAGTTAGATGTTGGCACATCGATGAACGGGAAATCGACAGGTGCAGGTACTTCTGGAGTCTCGCGCTCATCGGCTGGGAAAATCCCGATACGGTTCTCACCAGCTTCGTCATAATTGACTTCGCCATCTAACTCTTCAATGTATTCAAACATGGCTTGCGTAACAGGTCCAGCAAGCTCTTGTATTAACGTAGAATCAGTGAAATCGTAGCCTGATCCACCCTCGTACATAAAGTTGTTAAGCGCAACCGAATATGTTGCTGTCAAATCAAGTGGCTCGCCGTCGCGGAATAGATCAATATCAACAAGCTTACCGTCATCATCGACGTACACGATATAAGCAAACCCGGAAGCCTGAAGATCAATCGAATCCGATCGATTGAAGGAATAGATTAAGACTTCTTTAAATGCCTCACCAGTCATCAAAATTTCAGTCACTTCATTATTAAACGGCTCGACCGTATAAATATCATTCGCAGTAAGCTCACCGGCAGGAATGGATGCGCGCAGACCGCCATTATTTGTCACAGCAAAATCAGCATCTACTGCATGGCGCATCGCGTCTGTCCAAAAGTTACCTAAAGACGTATCGCGATCATAACGAGGGTCACGGCTCAAGCCAGTCTCTGTCGTACCAACAACTTGGAAGAGTAGCTCCTCAGAATCACTAATGTACGTCTCGACCATCGCAGCAACTGACGCGTTTACTTCCGTAATCTCGTCAACCGGCTGTAAGTAGCCGTCTACCGTCACGTCACCACTAGCCTGATCAATCTCCACTGTCACGTGCCCAACATTCTCTGCGTACCCGCCCGTTTGGAAAATAGGAGTACCATTAACGATTTCAGGTTCAGTAAGGGTCGTATGAGAGTGCCCTCCGATAATTGCGTCAAAATGATCAAATTCCTCGGCAATACGCTGATCCGCACCGAATCCAACGTGCGTCAGTGCAATGAGGATATCCACTTCATCGCGTAAGTAATCATATTCTTCGATAGTGTCGGAGTAATCAGCGAATTCAAGACCTTCTACTCCAGCTGGACGAGTTGCTGGAGGGTTTTGCGTCAATGATAATACGCCGACAGAAATATCATCAAACGTAAAGATCTCATACGGATCTGGTTGCTCAATTGGAATAGTAGGATCTGTTACGTTTGTATTGGCTGACAGCCAAGAAAAGTCCGCTTCTGCCTGACGGGCAGCGTAAGCTTCTTGCCCATAATCAAATTCATGATTCCCAATCGTCATCGCTTCAAGACCCATTTCGTTAAGTAGGGTGATGATCGGCTCACCTAGAGGTAAATCGACAACCGGGCTACCGCTAAAAATATCCCCAGCGTCTAGGTATAGAGAGTGGTCCGCTTCTTCTCGAACACTATCAATAAACCCAGAGACCTTTCCAAAATCCGTGATCGTTGCATGTAAATCATTCGTATGTAAAATGTCGATGCTGAGCGTATCCTCCTCAGCAAGTACGTTCGGCGCAAGCACCGCGCCGAGTGTCAAAAGTGATGCAGCAGTTAATGCGGTCTGTTTAAACATCCTTTCACTCCTTCAAGAAAATAATTGGGGACAATTGCCACCTTCCTTAGCCTATCGAAATAAATGAATGGCAACAATGAACCTTTTGGAACATTTTTTGTTAGGAGAAATTTATAATTTGTTTATATTTAGGCAACAATCTACATAAAATTCAAACATTTATTTAATCAAGTGCAAGCATAGTCAGAGCATAAACACCTGAAGAACACTATTGGAACGGAAGCTCAGAAGGGTTAATGAAGTAGTAAAAATTCAGAGGAGTGTAAAGTGGGTTTTTATGTACTAAATTGGTATAAAAGGGTGTTAATTAATGTTTAGATGAGAAATTGGAGAATGATTTAGACGAGTAAATGGATGATGTACATTTTATGTTCCGCGGCGTGCATTACCACCATGCTGGTGTGAATTCTACATCGCGCCGTCTGCATTTCCACCTCGTTCGTGTGCAAAATGTCACAGGCCTCACACAAACAAAAAGAAGAGGGAGCTCAATTCTCCCTCTTCTTTCATTTCAATCACACTATTTTCTGTCCAAAAAAATCCTACTCCGAATGCTTCTCTTTATACGGAATTTTCTTAGGAGAAGCTCCGAAGAATGTCCACGCTCCTGGAATGTACTTCATCGACAATCCGACGATGATCCACGGGATTGCTAAGGCAGATACAAATCCACCTACTACCCAGGCGTGATACACCATTGGGTTACTGCCTGGATCAATCATGCGATAGAAGTAAAGGACGAGTGGGTGAGAAATATACACACCAAATGACACAACACCTAAATGAATCAACGAATTGACCATAAAGCGTGGCCACTTTGCGTACACGACATATGCGACCTGTAAGATAACTAAAGCAGTCGGCAACGTGTGCAAATTCCATAACAATGTATAAATACGGGAATCAACAATTGCATCCTGCGTACGCACGATATACCAAAGATATACGTGAGCAGAAGCGGCAGCAGCCCAAAAGATCCATAGAGGGAACCAAAACAAAGCTTTCTTTGTAAAGAGTTCTTCTTTTTTGACCTTAAAGTAGCCAACAAAGCGGTCGTAGTAGATTCCGAGATAAGCACCTAGGAAATAGTAGCTCGTATACCAGATTGCTAGGTTACCAGGAGTCGTGTTGCGTAAATAGAGGTTGTTATAAATAACAAACGACCACTGAATCACGATCCCGAGCCAAAATAAGTTTTTAGCAATAATCGGCCACTTTTTAAATGCCCACAAAAATAGCGGGAATAGGAGGAAGAACTGCACGCTAATAAAAACAAAGTATAAATGCGTCCATGCGTTTCCTGTCATGATGTCATTTAACAGCTCACCCGCCATGTACCGAATCGAATCAGCCGAGTTATTCGTATACGCGTTAAGCGCAAAATAAATCGTCGAAAAAATGATATAAGGGATTAAAATATAAAGTAATCGCCTTACGTAGAAATTTTTAACAAGCTTTTTTGTTAACGGTCGATGATAATAGTTATAGAAGAGTACGAAGGCACTTAGAAAGATAAATGTTGTCGTACCAATCTTAAAAAACGTATTTAAAAAGTTATACGTAGACCAATATCTCGAGCCTTGATCGAGCTGGAACACAATAAATGACGTAGCGTGCACGATAATAACACCAATGATGGCGATGGCACGTACGACGTAAAGTTCGTCTATTTGCTGTCGTTTGAGCATACAATGATCTCCTTCTGTAAAGCATTTGACTCTGTATCATTATAGTACACTTGCCACTAGTTTCAAGACGAAAAAGGGAGGAACACCATAATGAGGACAAAATACATAGCAATCATTCTTGTACTAGCTACTATTTTAGTGCCAGGAGCTACCCATGCACAAAGCTTTACAGACATCAATCCTACGCAATTTTACTCCCACGAGATCGAGGTGTTCCGCACACTTAATCTTTCGCAGGGTTACCCAGATGGCACCTTTCGTCCAGACAACTCGTTAACTCGGGCTGAGGCAGCTGTCTTCTTCGAACGTGCACTCTCTCTGCCACCTGCCACAGGCACGACTCATTTTTCTGACGTTGATAAAACGAGCTTTGCCTATGACGCTATTCAGCGCGCGAGGTCTGCAACTATCATTGAGGGCTTTCCAAACGGAACATTCCAACCAAACGAGTCCTTAACGAGAGGGCAAATGGCAATTATGCTAGCTCGCGCCTATTCGCTCGAAGCAACAGATGCGGCTTTCATCGACGTACCAAGCAACCACTATGCCAAGGGTGCTATCGACCAGCTCGCAGGCTCTCTCATTACAAACGGTTACCCTGACGGCACGTTTCGCCCGAACACCACGGTTACACGGGGCGAATTTGCCGTCATGCTCATCCGCGCGATCATTTTTGATACAGCAGGAGAAGAGAGGATAGCTCGGACTGCGCAGGAGCTACGCGCAACGATTCCAACACTTACTGGCGATTGGGCGGAGCGCACCACAATCGAGCGCGCCCAGGCGTTCTACCGCACGCATCCAAAACTTACTCCTTATCTACCCGACCTTTCTCTGGCAGAAACAACGTTAGAGCTCCAAAAGCAAACAAAGCTTGCTCCACTTACACGAACACTTGAAGGAGACTATACATCTGGTAGATGGACTGAGAAGCTATTTAGCTATGAGGCACGTTTTGCAGCAAATGGATATAGAGGTCAAGGAGACGAAGATTTTGTCTTTGTGAAAGGAAGCGAGGATTCTCGCATACTCATCACGGCCCCACATGCAACCTCTCACATTAGAGAAGGTGCACCGAAGATTTCAGAGGGCTATACAGGCGCAATAGCTTTATTGTTACACGAATACACGGGTGCCCATATCCTTTATATAGCTCGCGAGTCTATCGATCCGAACTACTATAACAACATTCCATTTAAAGAAGAAATGCGACGCATAGCGGTGGATGAAGGTATCGATCTTGTTATAGACTTGCACGGTGCTGCAAGGGAGCGTGATTTTGATCTAGATGTGGGCACGGACGGTGGCGAGCTGATCAATCAGGGCGAAGTCTTGTCTCTCTTCGATGCAATGGCTCGTTACGACATTTCGAATGTTGGCGAAAACCTGCTATTTACAGCTGGAGGATCGGCTAATATCGCAAACTTTTCGAAGAATGAACTAGGAATAGAAGCGATGCAATTGGAGATAAACCGTCAGTTCAGAGAACCGCGTGTGACAGTCGATCCAACCTATCGCATGTTTGCTGCACTTGCGACCTATGTCACACTATACAAGTAAATCCACGCTATTTTAAAGCTTTTTCTGTATGAATGTGTAAAATTTTAAGGTTTTTAGGGACAAAAAATAGTTTAAGTGGTATTATAGTCTTAGTCTTATTTTCTGGTGGATGGAGGTGATTGTATGAATCGAGGAGAATCGTTTATTCATGAGCGGAATCAGCTAGTATTACTCTTGCTTACCGGCTTTCATTTAGCATATTTTATTACGACTGCTATCACGAGGGAATGGGAAATGGTCTATCCATTATTGACGATCCCAGCCTATTTAGTCGTTGGTTTTTTAATAGCAAATCGATTTGCGGTTAGGCCAACGATGTATTTAATGATCATCACTTACTTTACTAGTTTTATGTTTGTTATCGTCCAGTCCCACTCTATTTTATCTATTATCTTTTTATGGCTTGGCATGCTCGTTAGCTCCTTATACCACCAAAAAAGAGTGATTATCGTCGCGAGTTCGTTAGTGACGCTTTTGTTAACTGCTTCCTTACTAGTCAGTCCTATATCCATTTCATCTCAGTCTGCGCTTCATGTTTATATGTATTTGCTCTTATTCACATTATCTTTATTTACATTTTTACTTGTGCAGGCATCGAATACAAATACGATGTGGCTTCAGTATGATCAGAGTAAACAGCAGCTATCTTATCTGCTAGATAGTGCTGCGATTGTTACCTATTCATACGATATGGAATTGAAGCAACATGACGTCACTTCTGGCTTAAACCAGTTCATTAATTTCCCCAATATCGAAAAGTCAGATAGTCCAATTCTGTGGCGTCAGTTTATCCATGAAGAGGATAAAGGCTTTATGCGCTTGATTGAAAAGGATGTGTTAAAAGGGTTAACGAGAAATGTCGAGTTTCGGTTAATCGTGCCTGGTAAGCCTATCATGTGGATGTCCGCTAAGTATTTTCCCATTATAGAAAAGGGCAAGGTCCGCTTATCGAGACTTGAGGGTGCCATGATTGATATTACAGAGAGAAAGCTAGCAGAAGAAAAAATTGAGTTTTTGGCATTCCACGACTCGCTAACAAAGCTCCCTAATAGACCTTCGTTTTACCGATATGTGAAAGGGAGGCAACAAAGTAAGTCATTTAAGGCTGAGCACGCATTTATTGTGTTTATCGACTTAGATTCGTTTAAGCAAATTAATGATCGCTACGGGCATATTACAGGCGATCGTTTGCTTGAGAAGACGGCGAGACGTCTGGAGAAAAAGACCGGTAATAGTGGCATGGCTTGTCGCCTCGGGGGAGACGAATTTGTTTTATATTTAGAGAAGGATGAAGCGCGGTCTATAGAAGGAATTATTTCGGATTTGCATACTTCTATGACAAAGCCCATTCATGTAGATGATCACATGTTTACATTAACATTGAGCATAGGAGTCACGCAGTTTAGCTCGAGAAAAGAAACGATCGATGATTTAATTTCGCAAGCTGACCAAGCCATGTATGAAATTAAACATGATGGCAAGAATGGTGTGAAGCTATTTTGCAATGTGTAACAAGGGCTAAGGCTTTCTGTTTAAAAATTAAATGGTATAATTGTGAGAACGGTGAATTTATGCCATAGCACAGGAGGTTCTAATGAAAAAAATCTTTGTTATACTAAGCCTATTATTTTTTGTGTGGCGCTACATAATTCCTGCTTTCTTAGCGAAAGAACCAAATAAGGCCTTAGCTCCAGAGAAATATGAGGAGGAGCCCGTAAACAACGTACCGGAAAGCGATGAGGCTCCTAAGAATGAAGTAGTAGAGAAAGTGAAAGAAGAGGGACTGGTGAATATTAACGAAGCCTCTCTAGACGAGCTATTGCTCATTACAGGAGTAGGTCAGGATCTTGCAGAGAAGATCCTTGCATGCAAAGAAGAAGTTGGCTCCTTTAAAGGGGAAAAAGATTTGCTACAGGTAAAAGGAATCGGAGAAAAGAAGCTTGAACAAATGTCAGGCTCTTTTACGCTATAGTAGCTAGTACCATTTTTAGAGCTCTCATTCATGAGGGCTTTTTTCTATGGGGATGGGGGTGTGAAGTCCATAAGTTTGGGATGGAGAACATAACTCAGTAGAGAAAGGACGTTAAGTCCATATCTTTGGAATGCGGAACATAACTTCTAAATAAAGAACATAATTTCCCAAAAATAAACAACCTACCACTCTAAAATCACTTTTCACCTCTAAATCCACGCAACTACTAGGATATATTAAACCTCTTGACCCATAAATTGAACCAACGGCCATTATTTCTAACCGTAAACTCTAAAATCCATGAAACTAGTTTTTTCTTAACCGGCTCTTTATTCACATTTGTTAGATCTATAATTACATATTAGTAAATAAATAGGAACAACAGTAAATCTTTCATTAGTAGATAAAAAGAATGAAACAACCGAGCAGGTAGCCCTTACATCTTGTTGACATTAACATAGATTAATAGTGTACAAGGGTTATTTGGTAATAAATGCTTATTACGTAGTTCTTAAAGTAGGTAATTGCTCATAATTGAGTGGTGATATGTCATTTTTTCTAACAGAATACTTAAAAACATAGGAGAAAGGGATGAAAAAAATGTTCGAATGAGGTGCAAAAATAAAAGCTTTCGGGTATACTAACTGTAACGAGATCACCTCATATTTTGCTTACAAAACCACCATGGAGACGGGAGTCTTAAAACAGTGTTTCGTTGTAAGCGAGAAAGTTTTATTATTCATGCTACTCGTACTTCCTCTGTTCATGAGGCAGCCCTTAAGGGAGTTTACGAGTATCATGCAAAGCAAGTTTGCTAGACGTTCTTTATTTCGAACAATTCTTTTTGTCGTTGTTGCTTTAGTTTGGTTCCTACCTGTTCAGGACATTTTGGAGCAAAATAGCTATGAGGTAGATTCAAGGGTATTGGCAGCTGAATCGGTTACGTTAAATGGTGGACGTATCGAGAATGCTCGCACATTAATTCCATTTCGATCGATATTCGAAGAAATGGGAGCTGAGGTTGCATGGAATGACCGCACAAGAACCGTTACTGCTAAAAGAGGAAACTCGGAAATTGTTCTTACGATCGATTCACGATCAGCAGTAATCAACGGAAGTGCCGTCACGCTAGATGTAGCACCTCAGATTTTTGGTAATTCCACGTATGTGCCACTTCGATTCGTATCAGAATCATTTGGCGCAGAGGCAAAATGGGACACGTCGACCCGAGTAGCAACTGTTATTGATGAAGGCAAACGTATTAATGTTACTATTGGCACCCCATCTACGCCAACTAGTAATCAGCAAGCATCAGGCAATGTGAACAGACCGCCCGCATCGTCTACTACGATTCAAGTTTCCGGAATTGCGCTAGGAGATTCAGCATCTAAAGTTACGCAAAGTCTAGGACAGCCAGTTCACGTTTCAACAAGTGAGTATGGGTTCCAATGGCACACGTATCATCAAAACTATCGCGAGTTTCGTATGATCGGCATCCAGCAAGGAAAGGTTGTCGCTCTTTATACAAACAGCAATCATTTATCTACCCCGGAAGGTGTTCATATCGGGCAAACGAAAACGCAGGTAAGGCAGCGTTTAGGCACGCCAGCTACTTACATCCTAAAGGGCAACTCTCGCTATCAACAGCGACAGTCTGATGAATTTGAGCTATATCAAGTGGATAATGGTTATATGACTGTCTTTTATGACCTGCACCTCTCAGGTGGGCATCAGGTTACAGCTGTTCAAGTCATTGATAAGAGCGTAGAAGAGAGTCTTCGTGCACATTATGGCACAGGCAATCAAACGCTCAGACAAGGCTTTACAAGGCAGCTGTTCGATCTTATCAATTCAGATCGAGTTAAGTTTGGACTAGCTCCATTAACATTAAATAATCAAGTGTCCTCTGTTGCGTTGGCTCACAGTACAGATATGGCAAACCGTAGCTACTTTAGCCATACGACGCCAGAAGGCCTATCTCCTTTTGACCGTATGCGCAAAGCCGGTCTTACTTACTATACTGCTGGCGAAAATATTGCAACAGGACAGTCAAGCTCGATATTCGCACACCAAGGTTTAATGAATTCAGCGGGTCACCGCCGCAATCTATTAAACAGCACATTTAAAGAGGTTGGCGTTGGAGT
This sequence comes from Paenalkalicoccus suaedae, assembly GCF_006965545.2. NCBI lineage: Bacteria > Bacillati > Bacillota > Bacilli > Caryophanales > Bacillaceae > Paenalkalicoccus > Paenalkalicoccus suaedae. The sequence goes on along the minus strand of NZ_CP041372.2, from coordinate 3,037,960 downwards.
TGCATTCTCTTCAACAGACCGCCCTTACTACACACAAAAGTTTTATACAAAGTAATGATTTTGACCCGTACCTATTCTAGTGCGGGTCATTTTGCTATGGATAAAGTGGTGGTAGTGCGGTTACTAGAGCCGGTGTGGTCAACAGTAGCGACCGTGCTATCAATAAGAAAGTAGTAGCGATCAACAACGAGGAAGTAACGGTTAATAAGAAGAAGTGCGGTCAATAAAGTAGAGACATTCCTATTCACTCTCAATGGAGCGTTAATTCACAATAAATTTAATAGAACCCAAAATATGCGGTTATCTAGTAATAAAAAGAGGTACGTAACATATACATAGTTTGTGTTAAACAAGCGCTAACATCTTCATCTGTAAGCAAAGAATATCCTCTTTACTATTCTTCACTTTAGGATAAAACTTCTCCTTATACCATAATATACCTGAATTTTCAGTAAAATTAATGCATAAAACACGAAAAAAGCAATAAAAGTTTCATTTTTGTAACAAAAGGGTAACATTACTGTATTAAGAACGTCATAATTAATAGAAACATACACAATTGATTCATTTACATCTATTGAATTACACATTTGCAAGGAGGGGACGAGAAATGAAAGCATTTATTGGGACAATTTTTGCAGCTCTACTATTGGTAATGGCAACGCCGGTTCAAGCAGAAGAAATATCTTACCTATTTAATGGAGAAGAAAACTCTGACATCGCGGAGAACCTATACATATCTGAAAACCGAGTTTTCGTTCCACTCCGAGCAATTTTTGAAGATTTAGGCGCAAGTGTTTACTGGATGAAAGAAGATGCCTCTGTTTACGCCCAAAAAGGTGATACATCCGTGACAATGTGGACATCTAAAAAAGATGCATATGTAAGCGGAAGTTACTTACAGCTAGATGTTAACCCACAGATGAAAGACAATCACGTTTATGTGCCGCTTCGGTTCGTATCAGAAGCATTTGGAGCAGACGTGAAGTGGGATGCAGAGAATCACCAGGTTTCTATCACAGAGAAGTCAGGTACAACTCCGATTGATACATCTGCTGAGCAGAATCTAAAAGACATTCAAACAAGCGAGCTGTTTGACTGGGTGCCTGCTTGGCCTGGCGATGCTCTTCCGTCGCATCAGCCGGATCATTCGTTTAAAAGCTCGTATCCATTTACTTGGAACGTATACATGCAGGAGCATAGCTCGTTTTATCAGCTAGGACATCGCAACGGTCAAATTGACGCTATTTTTTATCCATCAACTGTCGAAAATGGGGCAGGGAATGCGACCAGAGAGCAAGTACTAGCACAGCTGGGTGAGCCAAAACGTTGGATGGTCAAGAGTGGGCTACACTACAATTACGGAGCAGACCCGACGTGGGATTTCTTCGAAGTAAAGGGAATGTACGTCACAGTATTTTATGATGTGCACGAAGCAAATAAAGTAGTGGGAATTCAAGCAGTGAAAAAATCTGTTGAGGATCAAAGCACAGGATTTTACGGGGTATTTAAGCCGGAGCTCCGTGAAAGCTATGAGCAACAGCTGTTTTTACTGACCAATATGGAGCGTGAAAGACAAGGGATCAAGCCACTAACATGGCACGAATCCTCTCAAGTTGTCGCTCGTGCGCACAGTGAAGACATGGCGACGAATCAGTACTTCTCTCATACAAATTTAAAGGGAGAGTCTCCGTTCGATCGCTTACGCAACCACGATATCCTTTTCCAAAATGCTGGTGAAAACTTGGCGAGACGCCAAATGAGCCCAATTCACGCTCACTTTAACCTGCTAGAGTCAAAAGGACACCGAGATAATATGCTTCAAGGAAACTTCCGCGAGACATCCGTCGGCGTTGCATTTGAAGACGGCAAACCGTATTTTACACAAAAGTTTATTACGAACTATTCGTTTATGAAGTAAGAAAAGCCCCCAGTGACTTGGATGAATGAGTCATTGGGGGTTTTGTTTAGCGGATTAGAAAAATACCATTACCATTCACGTTTTCGCAAGAAGAGTACTCACTTTTAACTAATGTATCAGTATAATTGTTATTATTGTGGAGATCGGCATTACCGAAAACACAAATCCTACCGCTATTAAATGTATTACTGTTTCGGTTTGATGATATTTTGAGATTACCTCTCACTTCGACAGATGCTCCATTTTTAAAATTAACATTATTTGCTGAAAGATTCCCTCCTACCTGATAGTTCCCTCTATTTTCTAGACTTAGTTCTTGTTGTAACAACAAATTACCACTTATATTAAATGTTGCTTGGTTTTGTGAACTTAAATTTCTTGCTTGTACATTGCTAGCTTGCAATCTTCCTCCGGCATTAAAAAGAATGTCTCCAGCTATGCTTGCATTACCACCTACGTTTAATTGTGATTGGTTTCTAATAGATAGGCTACTAGCGGTTAAATTTCTAGCTATATGAGAAGGCGTTGGGCTATCCAAGTAAAATTGTGAACCTGCTTTTACAGATCCTTTTATATCAATAAATGAATGTGCGTTCTCAATTTTTATGTTGTGAGAACCGATCAAATGTCCTCTATTAAATAGTGAATAGCCTCTTAAATTAATGTCTTTCAAACTCACTACGTGATTAGTAACATTAATAGAGGCGTTATTTCCATTTTCGGCTAGGCCGTTCTTAAGATATAATGATCCATCAACATTAAAAGGGGTACTATCTAATCTAATTTGGTTAATAAATAGGAGGTTACCGCTATAAACACCGGCGTAATCACACGGACCTAACCCGTCGCTTTGGTTGTTTAATACTGTCTGAGATGTTTTAGTATTTCCTGTGAAATTACATTTCTGATTGTTGCCAGCATGTCTAAAGATTCCATCTATGTATACATGCTCCTCAGAGTTATTAGGGAATTCAACTTCATCAATATCCTCTTCAGAAGGAGGTGTCTCTGGCTCTTCATTTGGTTCCTCAGGTACTTCCGTGTCCTCATCAGGAGGAGTTACCTCATTACCATCATCAACTGGAGTTCCACTTTGATAACTAAAGTAGCTTAAACGATCCAACGTAGTGTCTATTGTATGTTCATATTGCCCGTTCAAAATAGTGGCCTTGATGTCGTGTTGATCAAAGTTTATCGACAAATTAGTACCTGGATCTATTTGAATCCCGTCTACATAAAGGTTCGTTACTCGCGTGCGCTCGTCGTGTAGAATTCTACCAGTACTAGAGTCTGCGCGGAGCTGTCCGTTTTCTGTGAAAAAGATGTCGCCACCCTGTTCATGAATTTGACGCATCGAGGTAGATAACGTGTTACTTTCCTGCACGATACTGACACGTTCGGACGTTCTTTCTTGGAAGGTGTAACTATTTATTAAAAAGCTGTAGGCGATACCTGCGACGAATGTTAATAGTACTAAGGTGGCTAAAACCTCGACCAATGTCACACCACGCTGATTTAAATGAGGGACTTTCATACGTTTTTTCACCTCTAATGTCTAAAAAGTTGTATACTGACAGTATATAGTATTTAGGACAAAAAGGGTGAATGTTATGCGACAAAATGAACAGGGATTTACTTTACTTGAAATCTTGGCTGCAATCGTCATCCTAGGATTCTTTAGTTTAGCAGCAGGGACCTTTTTCACGCAGTCTGCGATGTTCGCAAATTCTGTGGAAGAGGAAGTAGATCGTACTAATTTAAACCAGGCCATTTTATATCAAGTAGTAGAAAGAGAGAATACGTTAGCTTTGTCGCAATCATGTGATCTATTACCTGAATCGAATTCGTTTTTTGATTTTCTTGAATCAGATGAGAATGGAAGATTTGTGGAAGGGAATAATGAGAGACTTTATCCTTCAGTAACGAAATGTGTGCCGGCAAACGTAGGACGCACTATTGTTACTGTCGGGTTTTATAATCAACAAAACAGACTTGTGTCCGAAATGCACGAGCTGATAACGAGGTGATTGGATGAGGAATGAGAAGGGGTATGCATTAATCGTTGTGTTAATTGCAATTGTCGTGATTAGCCTAATGTCGGTGCCACTTGTAGAGGCAGCTCTTAACAGCTCGACACAAGCAGAGCGATCGGAGCAACAGGTTCTTGCTACAGATGTGCGCGATATTGGGATTAAGCATATGCGAGAAAATATTATTGATGTTGTAGAAGGAGCAGAGGTAGCCGATGTTGCTACAATGGCTGAACTTTTAAGAACAGAGCTTGGTAACGAAACGATTTCACTACCTCAAAATACACAAGTGTCTCAAACGTTTTCTGTAAATGCACCTCAAGTAAATATATTAGATGATAGGGTCGTTGTGACTTACATGTCTAACGGAACTGTCGGCAATGTCACAGAAGAAAGAGAAGAGACCCTACAACTTAGGCTGGTAGGTGGAACACCAGTAGAGGAAACTGGCTCAGGTAGCGGGATAGAAGAGCTGTGGCGAAAGGTTCAAAATAGTGAAAGTATATTCGTGAATGCGTCTGGAAAGTATCAAAGAAATGATGCTTCATTGAATGGTGATTATATTTTTAGAAGTAACACGAACATTCAAAATGGTGCATATGTAACAGTGACAGGAGATGCTGCTATATTGAGCGGAATTAATCTTTTGCATGACTCCTACTTACGCATCAACGGATCTTTATATCATGAAGGAAGCCAGCGACTTATGTCACAAAATCCTCGAGAAGAAGCAGAAATATTAGTTGAAAAGGATATGTTGCTAAGTAATGTGCGAATTCAGCCTCAAGCCAGAGTGTGCGTTAAAGGAAGCGTTTATCAAGTGCAAAACAATTCTTTTACGTTGCTGACGGAGTCAAATAACTCTGGACTAAATAAAGTTTCATCTTGCTCAGATAAGTTAACTCAAGGAAAAATCAACTACGAGGGTCAAACTTTCTCTGATCAACCAGGTTCTGGAACACCTGACGAAATAGAAGGGGCGCGCTGGGTAATTGAAACAATTGATAATTAATGGAAGAATATTTTTTTTATACAGCAGATAAGTTAGTTTACTTTGCTAACTTATCTGCTTTTTTGTTAAGAAAAAACATGGTAGTTAATACTATTTACCTCATCAGGACTTAAAGTCCATAACTCTGAAATGCGGAACATTAAAAATCAATTTAGGAACATAACTTCAAAATGAGGCACATAAAATCCATATAAGGAACATAAAACCCACACAAGCAACTTAACCCCTTACCCTCTGCCAAACCCACATCTTACCCCACCATTCCTCACATTAAAAAAGCACCCAAGACGTACCATATTATTGAAAATAATAGTAGTCAACCTCCTAACGAACATTTATACTTAGAGTATTCCGTCATTTTGGAACATTCATATGATTAGGGGGCAACACTATGAAGCTTGGTAAACGCTACATATCATCAGCAGTGGCATTAGCACTGCTCGCAACAACATTTTCGCCAGTACAAGCAATGGCCGGTGTAGATGTGGAACGATCAGCAGCATCGACGATTGCAGAGAGATTAAAACTTGAGCGTTCAGACGTTGAAGCCGCGGCTCTCGAGAGAGAATGGAAGCTAAGTGAGGACGAGATTGTCATTCAATCATCGCAAACGCTATCCCAACAGGCCCATAGAGGAGCAGGTGGACGCGTCATCAGATCCATCCCGGATCTCGGCTATCAAGTCGTAAAGCTAGACGGATCAAAGACGATGCAGGAAGCACTCACACATTACGCAGGTCTTGAGCAAGTAAAAAGCGCACGTCCGAGTGTGCCCGTTAAAAAGCTTGAAACAGATCCAAAAGTAGACGATATGTACCACTTAGGACAGCTTGATATCGCAAATGCACGTTCACTTGCAGGCGATAATAACGTTCGAGTTGCTGTCATTGACGGTGGAGTAAATAGTGATCATCCGGACTTATCCGATCGCGTTGTCTCCGATTACTTTACGCTAAATCCGATTCAACGAGCGACAAAGGACGCTCACGGCACGCACGTAGCCGGAATCATCGCTGCAGAGATGGATAATGGGATTGGCGGAGAGGGGATTAATCCTAATGCCGATATCATCTCTATAGACGTGTTTGGACGTTCTGGGATGGCGACCGATTACACAATCGCTGAAGGAATTCTCAAAGCGATTGAGGAAGACGCTCAAGTCATTAACATGAGCTTAGGCTCACCTTTCCGCTCTGACATCATTGGTGCTGCGGTGACAGAAGCGCTTGATGCCGGAATCACAATCGTTGCAGCGGCGGGTAACGAGCTATCAAATGATCCTTTCTATCCAGCAGCAGAGCCTGGCGTTATTAGCGTTGGCGCAACAGACGCGGATAAAGAGAAGGCATGGTTTACGTCCTACGGACCACACGTTGATATCGTAGCTCCTGGCGATTCGGTTTACTCGACGCTTCACGATATGGACAAGCCGTACACGTACGGCCCAATGAGTGGTACTTCCATGTCTTCACCTGTTGTTGCGGGAGTCGTATCCCTCATGCTTTCTAAAAATCCAGATTTGACGCCTTATGAGATCCGCTACATTCTCCAGCAAACCGCGGATGACCTTGGTGCAACTGGCTATGACACAGACTTCGGCTTTGGGCTAGTTGATCCGACCGCTGCACTATCATTTAATGGAACAATTCCGGACGAGCCTGTTTATGGGGAAAATCGGTTAGAAGATTCTACTAACGTAACGCTTTCTCCAGGTCAGTTTGAGACACGGTCTGGCTCTATTGATGTGCCTATGCAGGAATACCGCTATCACATTCCAATGGAAGCAGGCGAATATCTCCAGGTACAGCTTGAGGGCTCTGAGCTTAACGATTTAGCATTCGATATTACGGAGCTAACGGGATTTAAGGATGAGACACAGACAGTCGACTTTGCTCGAGAAGGCGAAGAAGAGGGCTACCTATTCTATTCAGAAGAAGATCAGTCCGTTGTTGTAACCGTTTATGATGCGTATGGTAAATACAATTTAAACGGTGATTCTTCGTTCTCTGTCCTATTCGAAAAGGTCACGGAGCTACCTCAAGATGGTGGAACTGCTGAGGAGCCTGTAGCAATCGACGCATTCCCTTACGAGGTGAATGAGTTCACGCTAGCAGGAGTTGGTGGCGAGCAGGATTACTTCGCTTTCACTGCTGATTCCGAAAATGCGGTAGAAGTGCACCTTGACGGAGTACCAGGTTTACGTCCATCTGTGTCGGTTTACTTCGCAGATGACTTTACACTACCAGAAGGCGTTCCAGAAGAAGAACTGGAGTTCTATGAGCCATTTCCATTTGTACAAGCCTCAGCAGAAAGCGTTGGAGATGATGTGACGCTAACGTTTGAAGCTATCCCTGGCGTTGACTATGTTCTAGAAGTATCCTCGGTCGGTTATGATGACTGGTGGTACGATGATTTCTTCTGGGAAATCGTTGGCGATATGTTTGATTTTGATATGAGCAATCAAGCCGATTCGTCGTTAATTCCTTATTCCATGCAGGTAGATGCAGCAACGTTACCTGAAGATGAGGATGGCTATCCATTCGGCAACTTTGATGATGACATGGATTGGGACATGGAAGACGAGTTTGACGGAGACTTTGCACGAGCGTTTGCAGAGCGCAAGGACAAGCGGATTAAGCGTGCGGAAGAGACGTTTGATGAGTGGTCCATGGCGTCTATGTTCGATGAGTTTTTAGAGGCAGCAAGACCGTTTGACGGTGATTTCTCTGGTTTCCTCCAATATGAGGGCGATATTGATGTTGCGGTGATTACGCCAGAAGAAACAGGTGTGTATGAGTTCACGTATAACCGTACAAAAACACTAAATCCTTTAATTGAAGTGATTCGCTATAATGAGGATTCAGAGGATATTGAGCTTGTTGGAGCAAGTATGTCTGGAAGTATTTTCGACTATTATAATCTACCGACGGGCGATGAAGATTCCTTCTACGCAGGCTTAATGGAGGGCGAAACGTATGTGATGCTCTTGGGTGAGATGGATTACGGTATGTCTTTAGACGAGTATTCTGTAACAAGTGAGTTAGTTGCTACAGATATCATCGACAGTCACGGTGATAACCATAGCTTTAGTAATGCTACTCGTTTAGGCGAATTCCCACTTCGCGCGAATATGGCACTGAGTGGTATGGATTATTTCTATGTTTCGCCAAAACAAACGGGATTACACGCTATTCACGTAGGTCCATCGACGAAACGTCCAGCACAAAAGGATGTACCGTCTGAGCTAATGGATCCTGTGCTACCAATCATCGCGGTGATTGAAGATACGAATGGCAATGGGAAGCTCGATGGTGACGAGAGCATGCGCTACATGGAATTCTATCCAGAAGAGTACTTCCAAGAATCGTTACAAGGATCCTTTGAAGCACGCGCAGGTAATGGATATTTTGTTATCGTGATGAATGATATGTTCTTCGCTGGAGCTGGTCCAAAGCTATCGGAATACTTCATTCAGGTTGCGCCAATAACGAATGAGCTACGTGGCACGTTACCATTGGTAAAAACAGGGGATGCAACTTGGGCAACAAGAGGATTCTTCCCGCTCATTAACCGTGGTAAGCAGGCTCAATCGTACACGTTTACCGTATCTACAGCAGGTAAAGTAGATGTGTCACTTGGAGTTCCAATGGGAGCAGACGGTGTGTTACGTCTTAAGAATAGTAGCGGTCAAGTTGTCGCAACTTCTGATCACTACGGCCGAGGAGACGACGAATTCTTAACAGCTGACGTGGCTCCAGGCACGTATACAGTGGAAGTAGAGGAATTCTTCGGCAGTACAGCAATGCACGCATTTACATTGGATGTAAAGAAACGATAATAATTTGTGGTTGTGGACCGCTCTGGCATAGTGCTGGGGCGGTTTTTTATGATTAAGGTTAGTAGAGTTCGAGGTCAAGTTCAAGATCAAGGTCAAGTGCGGTCACCTTCCGGTGCCTCTGCGTGTCGTTTGCAACTACCGGTGGTGGCTAGCTCAACTATTTCGAACGGCCAAACCAATGGCCGTTCGAAAGGATTTTCGCTGCGCGAAAGTGCTACCACTGGTAGTACGCAAACGTCACTTCGAGGCACCTGCGGTTACGGTATGTATAAGGGCTTCGAACCTTCCTCTTTATGTTGGAAGATACGACGCGAGAGTTCGTTGCCTCGCTTTTTTGGAGGAAGATTTGTTCATTTGGATAGCTGTGATGAATTTGGAGGACGGGGTACCAAAATGGAGGAGAGTGGTGCAAAATTTAGCCAATCTTGTGCAAAAAAGCGAGTAGGTTGTGCAAAATTGTAAATTAATTAGGTTGCTAAAGTACATCCGGAGTGGACTGTCTCTTTAGAGGAGACAGATATCATGACGGAAAGAATAATCTAATTTCTAAAGAGCCAGCATTCGAGGTCAATGACGGTCACGGGTACTCTATTCGATTACGGTAATAACCTTGGTCAGACTACTTCTTTTGCAGGTTGATTTCTAAAGAGGGAAGATAGAAAGCATATAAATATTTCCTTAACCGCAGGCGACCCGGAGCGGAGGGCGCGAAATACCCGTGTAGCTCTTTCGCGCGACAAAAATCCTTTTGCACGGCCGCTGGCCGGGCAAAATAGTTGAGTAAGCCACACAGGTATAAAGTGCCCGACGCAAAGGAGCGCCGAAGGTGCCTGCTCTTGATCTACAAAATAGAAAAAAGCGACCACGAAGGTCGCTCCATAACTACTCTTTATTTTTTAAACTGATCATCCAACGCACGTGCTGTAAAGACAGCGAATTCCGCACGCGTGACGTTAGCTGCTGGGCGGAACGTTCCGCTTTCTGTAGTTAAGCCGTTCGCAAGCATTTGGTTGATATCATGATAAGCCCAATGAGAAGCATTTAAGTCCGCAAACTCCCAAAATTTCGTTGGAGGAGCAAAGTCAAAGGCACGATTTAACATTGCTGCGAGCTCTGCGCGTGAGATCGGATCATTTGGACGCATGCCGCGCGTGTCACCAAATAGAATTTGATTGTACGATAAGTTCTTCATGCTCGTGTAGCCCCAATGCGTCGTTGGAAGGTCACCTACGTTTAGTTGGTAGCTTGCGTCAGCTTCAAGTTGAAGCGCTTCTGAAATTACTTTTGATGCTTCGGCCCGAGTTACAGGCATGCTAGGTGCATATGTGCCGTCTGGCATACCGGAGATAGCACCAAGGGAGACAAGGTAGTTGATTTCATTGTAAGCAAAGTTTGCTTCAGGTACGTCAGGGAAGCTTGCTGCCGAGGCTGGTACCATGGTCGAAAATGCGAGAACAGATGCGAGAACGAGAGTAGCCATTTTTTTCATTAAAAAAATCCCCCTATGTATTAGATATACTTCTAATATATAGGAAGATTTTAGAAAAATCTAGCTAATTATTTATCGAATTGTGCGGTAAACAAATAAGGAGAATTCAGCCCGTGTAACGGAATTACTTGGCCAATAAAAGCTGCCGCCCTGCGTTGTGATGCCATTAAACGCAAGTGTGTTCACCGGGTGATACGCCCAGTGGCGAAAGGGTACATCCTGAAAGTTTTGAAAGCTACCAGGTGAGCGATAGGAGTACGTGCGGTCCATTGTCGTAGCCATTTCGGCTCGACTAATTGGAGAGTCTGGACGGATTCCGCGACGATCTCCTTCTAATATATTGTTATAAGCAAGTGCATTGACATAAGAGTATCCCCAATGGCTAGTAGGTAAGTCTGGCGCGGATACGCTATAGCTACTTGGCGCTGTTAGATTACGATTTTCGGCTAACACTTTCGCGGCCTCTGCTCGAGTGATTGTTGCATCAGGATGAAAACGTCCGTCTGATCGTCCTTCAAGAAGACCTTGGTCAGCAAGGTACGTAATCGCTTCGTATGCCATGTGACTACGTGGAACGTCACTAAATGAATTTGCTTGAACAGTAATGGGTGCAACGAGAAGTATGAGTGCAAATGTAAGAATCCATCTCATGTTGATCACCTTCTTCTATTATTTTCTTACATAAAGATAGGTTTATAGTAAAAGAGGTTGCGCCACAATGCTACAGGCTGGAAGTGATTTGGGACCAACCGCACATGAATTGTAGTATGCTTGTAATCTTTTGAAAAAAGTACGTAAGGTAAATCCCATATTCTCACGTATTTCGTAGGTAATATGAGTCAATCTAAAATTTTATGAGATTGTAACTTTTAATCGCAAACCTTTGCTGTATAATAGACTCTGACATGGGAAAGTTTGGACATTTTTACGCTAAATACGTTCAATCGGAGGGCATTTATGGGGATTAAGAACACCTTTAGGCATATAACTTGCGCACTAGCTATCACGATGGCATTAACAGCAGTAACGCCGGGAGCAGCTGCAATCGGCACGAAGACAGCGGAGCAAAAGCAACAGCTCTCGACTGGAGTGGAGTGGACGAAGGCTAGCTACCTACAAAATTCGCTTCAGCGTGACGTGAATACAATGAAGATTAATTTACGAGATACATATACGGACGTGGAGCTCGCTTACGCAAATCCATTTACGCAACGCAGATCTACTCTGCAGTTCGCTCGTGATCGTCATACGTACGAAAATCGGGTAGTAGCTGGGATTAACGGCGCTTTCTTCGAAACTGGAGGAGAAGCGGTTGGTTTTCCAACTGGTTTTATGATGGAGAACGGAAAGCTCCTTCGCTACGGACGTAACTCGAATGATAATAATGGATACAATTTTTCGAACCAGGCCTTTGGGATGAACCAAAATGGGACTGCTAGAATTGGAGAGTTTACGCCACAGGTACGAGCTTCTATTGGAGGAAAAAACTTTACAGTAGCTGGCGTGGATAATATCACGCGTATTGGTGAGTCGATCACGATGTTTACACCAAATCACCATTTACCGACACCAGGACAAAACGCGTCGTCTGTTGCGACGGAGCTTGTCATTGATAACGTGAATATTGATATGAAGAACATTCGCTTCGGACAAACAATTACAGGAACGGTTACAAGTCGTAATACATTCCGTGAGCCAACAAATCCACGAATTCCACAGAACGGATTTGTTTTATCGGCTAATGGTGGTGCGCTTGCTGCACAGCTTGAAAATGTGAAGGTCGGCGACCAGGTTTCTGTGCAAATGGAAGTAGAGGATCATTGGAAGCAGGCTGAGTTTGTACTTGGATCGGGACCGTTTTTAGTGAAGGACGGGCGACGTCATATCACGATGAGTCCATCAGCACCGCAGGCAGTAGGACGTTTAGCGAGAAGCGCAGTCGGGATCTCGCGCGATGGTAGCCAAGTATTTTTTGTAACGGTGGATCGTTCTAATCCACAGGTAGCAAACGGAATGACGATTACCGAGCTTGCGGACTACCTCATCTCATTGGGCGCAGACCGGGCGATTAACTTAGACGGTGGTGGCTCGACGACAATGGTAGGGCTGCGCAACAACTACGGGTATCCGACGCTATTAAATAACGTCACACAAAACACGCAGCGCATTATGCCAACGTCGCTTCAGGTGCGAGATTCCTCTCCGCCACCACAGGTGACCCAGCCAGAGGTAACGCTCACACACATGACGAATGCGAGTGAGTGGCGCACATCGGCGGTACAGGGGACAAGCAGTATCACGTCAACGCTTGCGCAGAATGAGCCGAGACGCGAGAATCGCACAACAACAAAGCTCACGTATGATTTCTCTAATGCGACAGGCACGGCAGCGGCATATATGAGACGAAATGAGCCTTTCCTTCTGCACGGCAGTCCAAAAGAAATTGGCATGTGGGTGCACGGGAATGGAGTTGGCAACTGGCTACGTGGTTACGTATATGATGGCAAAGGCACACGACATACAATCAATTTCACGGAAGAGAACGGACTTAATTGGAATGGCTGGCGCTACGTAAAAGCTTCACTACCGCAAGGAGTTCCAAAGCCGTATACGTTTGACGAGATTTATCTGGTAGAACCAGCCCCAACGGCTCAAGATAAAGGATCTATCTACTTCTCTACGATTCATGTATTAGACGATTCGATTGTGGCGCAACGCTTCTCCGATGTTGCAGCGAACCATTGGGCGTTTGATCCAATTCAACGATTGTCTGATCGTGGTGTAATCGGAGGATTCCCAGATGGTACCTTCAGACCAAGTGGAAATATCACGCGTGCCCAAGCAGCAGCGATGCTCGTTCGTGATCTAGGTTTACAAACGGCAGGACGTCCAAATCCAGGCTTTATAGACGTCACACCAGAGACACAGCTCTACGCAAATATTGCCGCAGTTGCGGAAACGGGCATTATGGGAGGCTTCTCTGACGGAAGCTTTGCTCCTGCTGGAACGCTTACGCGTGCAGAGCTTGCAACTATATTAGTTCGTGCGTATCAGTTAAGCGGATCCGGCAATGTACCATTCCCGGATGTGGCATCGACGCACTGGGCGTATCAAAACATTGGCATCATGAACGCCAACAATTTAGTTGGTGGTTATAGTGATGGCACGTATCGACCAAACATCGCTGTTACACGAGCGGAGTTTGCAACTTTCTTAAACCGTATCCCGCGCTAGTTATATAGAAAAAGAAAGGAGTTCTACCTATGTTAAAGAAGTTTTTTGTAGCAACGATTGCCATCGTGATGATGTTTACCACCTTTTCGACCGTACAGGCAAACACTTCCTTCACCGACATTAGTGGGCACAGCTTAGAAGAAGAGCTACTAGAAGCGATTGACCGTAATATTATGGCGGGTGTGAGTGCGAATCGCGTCGCGCCAAATGCGCAGGTAACAAGAGGGCAGTTTGCAACGTTTTTAGCGCGTGCATTGAATCTGCCAGCAGGCAGTCAGCAAGCGAGCTTCTCGGATGTGCCAAGAACTCACGGGTTATCTGATGGCATTTACCGTGCAGCAGGAGCCTCTCTTGTAGGAGGATATCCAAACGGAACGTTCCGACCAGAGCAAAACATTACGCGTGAAGAAATGGCCGTCATGATTGATCGCGCCATTGGATACAGAGGGGTGCCTCGCCAGCCTGGTGAATTAAACTTCATCGATGTTGCTGACATTCGTGAGATGTACCTTACAGCTGTTCAAAGTAATGCGTATTTCGGAATTATTTTGGGTTATACAACAAACGATCCGTCAATGATGCGATTTGCTCCAAAGCAAAATGCAACAAGAGCGGAAGCGGCGGCATTTATTGTTCGTATGATTCGTGTTGTGGAAGATTATGAAGAGATTATCGGTGACACGGATCCGGTAGAGCCAGATCCGACACCAGGTGAGCCGGCACCAACGCCGACGCCACCTGTAACGCCTCCAGTGCAACCACCAGAAGTAGATCATTTCCAAGTTGCTTCTATCGCAAGTAATGGAGAGCTTCAAGTTGTTCCAACAACGTATTCGTCATATGATCAGGCGAAACGTGCATTAACATCAACGAGAACGATCTTGCTTAAAAATGGTGCGATTAAAGAAATGGCTGGTGGAATCGTTCGGCCAAATCATCCAACAGCATCTATCGTCAGTGTTTATGGCAACAGTAATTTAACCAATGCTACAACGTATATGACAGACGATGCACGATTTGGTTCTGAAGTCCGCTATATGGGAACGGCAAACGGTGTGATCCAAGTAGAGGTTGCTGGCCGAGTTGGCTATGTAAACTGGGATCAAGTAAAGCTGTATCCTACTCAACAAACAATTAACAAGCGTAACTATTACTCCGTCTCCGGCGGTGAGTTGACGCATCACTTGTATAACCCAACAGCGGATACTTTTTCTTCGTATCGCTATGGGAAAGCACCTGGTTTTATGCGAGCAAATGAGCGCTATTATAGTTGGAATGGTCGCACATACTTTGACAGCGCAGGGAATCGCGTCGGTGAGGCCGATCAATATTTTAATGCGCTACCAGTAAAGTCTCGCACGAACTATACAGCAGCAGAGCTTGACGCGTATTTACAAGCTGCAAGCCCTGGCAACAAGCCACTAGTTGGTATGGGGCAGGCATTTATCAACGCTCAAGAGCGCACAGGTATTAACGCGCTTTATATTATGGGGAAGGCTATTCATGAGAGCGCATGGGGCACTAGCCGTATTGCGCAGGATAAGAATAACCTGTTTGGCTTAAATGCTTCAGACTCTAATCCATACGGGAATGCAGATACGTTTATTAGCTTTGAGGCGAGCATCATGTACTTAGCGGAGCGATATATCCTCCCGGGTTATGCACATCAGGGCGACTGGCGCTTTGAAGGAGCCTTCGTCGGTAATAAAGGCGCAGGGATGAACATTCGCTATGCGTCTGATATGTTCTGGGGACAAAAAATCGCGGGACACATGTACAGAGCGGATCAATTCCTAGGAGGCAAGGACTTAGGTAACTACTCTATCGGACGAGTGAACACAACAGGTCTTAACGTTCGTCGCGGAGCAGGGACAGAATTCCCATCCATCTTTACGTACAGAAACGCGGGTGCACACGTCATCATGATCAATGAAGCGTTAGCTTCTAACGGTCAACGCTGGTACGAAGTGTCATCTGACGACAGAAGCACACCAACAGGATATATTCACAGTGCTTATCTAACACCAATACCTTATGTAAGATAATAATGTGGACTGCTAATCTTCTAATTGATTTGGAAGATTAGCAGTTTTTTGTTTTTTTGCTGCAGATGGTCTTTTCAGTTTGGTGAAGTCCATAACTTAGAAATGGGGAACATAAAAGTCAGATTAGGAACATAACTAGGAAATGCGGAACATAACTATTCAAGAGGTCCATAACTAAGGTACGGGGCACATAAATCAGGGATGCGGCACATAAAAACCAAATAAGGAACATAACTCTAGAATGAGGCACATAACTTTCACTGCAACACGATTATCTCTTTATACATGTAGATAAAACCATATATGACTAGCTCAACTAGCGCGAAAAAGAGAGAGAAAGCTCTAGATCAAGTGGCATTTCGCGCAAAAAGCCATTAGTGCGCGTATTCAATCGAGATTTTACAAGATGCAAATAGTAAAACTACTAATCTATTAGTGTTTCCCAAAATTATTAGCGTAACTAAAGCTACTAGTAAACTAGTGATGAGAAACTTGAATTATTTCGTATGTAGTTCCAAAGAATCATATATTCTATATTTTCTGTCGCGAAACTGTTAAATATGAGGTGGTGTGTGGTATAGTTTGCATAGAATTGCTGTCAAAAATTACGAGTAAGTAGCGAAGAAAGTCAGGGGAGGAATAATATGCGGAATCGTATCATCGTTGTACTAGCTGCGTGTTTTTTAGCTTTTGCCATCATAGGTTTTAACCCAAATGAAGCTTCTGCTATTTCAGTTGGTACCGTGACATCTTCAACAGATTTAAATGTAAGAGAAGGTCCAAGCACATCTTTTAGATCCATTGATAGACTGCCATCAGGTACACCAGTACATATTTTAGAGACAGCTAACGGGTGGCATAAAATTCAACATAGTGGAAATGTCGCGTATGTTTCAGCAAGCTATGTACGAACAATTCCGATTCCAGCAAATGGATCGGGAAATACACGTGCGATTGTAAATGGAAATGTGTTACAAACGGATGCTCGTGTTATCAATGACCGAGGTACAACTCTCGTGCCTTATCGTGCAATTGGAGATGCTCTCGGTATTAATGTGAGATGGGATCAGGCTAATCGCGAGGTTCATGCGCAGGATGGCAACAAGCGCGTTATGTTCCAAATTGATCAGAAAAAAGTGTTTGTAGATGGAAATGAAATTCAAGGAGCCGTACCTGCAGATATTAGACAGGGCGTCACATATGTACCACTTAGATTTTTTGCACAAACATTTGGAGCTGATGTGTATTGGCATCAAACATCTCGTTCAGCTTACGTAAGTCGATTATTTGTACCTGGGAGTGAAGTATTACCAACTCCACCAGCGCCAGCTCCTATTGGAACAGAAGCAGTAGTTACAGCTTCGTCTTTAAATGTACGGTCAGCTCCAAACGCTAGCGCACCTAGATTAGGTGGCTTACCAAACGGAACGATCGTGATTGTGGAGTCAGAATCAAATGGATGGGCTCAAATTACGTTTCAAGGTCAAAAAGGGTATGTGAGTTCATCATTCTTAAACATGGGAGGTCCGGCGTCACCTGGTCTCTCTGGTAAAACGATCGTACTTGACGCAGGTCACGGTGGGACTGACCCAGGAGCTGTCGCGGGTGGCATGAATGAAAAAGACCTCATTTTTGATGTTGCTAAGCGTGCAGAGCGGCTATTAACAGCTGCTGGAGCAAATGTTGTCATGACTCGGGATAGAGATATCTTCTTGTCTCTTGCAGAGCGCGTACGAATCGCCGAGCGAAGCAACGCCGATGTGTTTATTAGCGTACATGCAAATGCGTTTAGCAATCCGGCGGCTAATGGGACGGAGACGTTCTACAGCACTCGCTATAGTTCGCAATCCTCAAAGAAGCTTGCAGAGGATATACACCGCATTATGGTTGCTAAATTACAAACGACGGATCGCGGCGTCAAGGAAGGCAATTACCACGTTATTCGCGAGACGACTATGCCAAGTGTGTTACTAGAGCTAGGATTTATGACTAACTCTTCAGATGCACAGAAACTCCGGACAGACGCGTACCGACAACGTTCAGCGGAAGCAATCTTTGAAGGACTACAGCAGTATTTTAAATAAAAGTTGTTCGTTTAGAGCAGGAGCCGATTAGGGTTCCTGCTTTTTGTTTTTGAGAAATGCATGGGGCGGGGGAAAAGTATGCTAAGGTTGTTGAAGTGTTTACGATCGAGGTTAAAATGCATGCCGCGAGTTACGACATGCAGACGGTCAAAATTTATGGACACGAGCAAGGTGAAAATGCAGACGCACCCCAAAAACCATAACAAAAAAAGGCTAAGGTTGATTCATCAACCTTAGCCTCTACCAACAATAACTTACTTCTTTTTAGGAGGATACGCCTTCCAACGAGACAGATCCGGATTTTCTTTCGTAATCATCGAAGCAGGGAATACAAAGTTCCACGGTGTACTTGTATTCGCTTTTACTTCAAGCTTCGGATTCAGTTTAAATCCACCAGTTGCTACGATATCACCCGCAGCATCCTCAACTTGTAGAGGAATCTGCTCCAAGTTAATCGCCTTCTCTCCACCGTTACGTACAAGAAGCGTCACGTGGAGCTCGCCAGTCTGTTCCACAAGCTGCGCCTTCAAACCAAGGAAATTCACCTCACCAGGCTTCGGCGGCTCAATTTTATTTACAATCTCCTCAAGCTTCTTTTGCTCCGTTGTCGCAAGAGACTTCTTCCATGTGCTCGTAAGCTCTAAAGAGTGCTTTCTAGAGGATGGCTTGAGTTGGAATGCAAGCGTCCATCCTTTGGCTGGAACCTCATCGATGAATAGATCCTTAGCAGTAAACGTAAAACGCCACGGGCGGCTAGAGTGAGCAGGTAGCTCGCCGAGCTCGCTCAAATCAACGACCTTGCGCCCAACAATTTTTTCGTCTTTATCAAGTAGCACGATCGTTGTTTCCGAAAGAGCAATAGGGCGGTTAACACTGTGTCTCACAAAGGCGTGAAACACATAGTTCTCCTTATCGTCTTTTGCAACGTTGATGCCGTAAAGTGACAGTTGGTTTGGTTCAAGCGCTGGGCACTCGTTGTTTAGGAAGCGGAAGGAGTACATATCTTCTTCTGGTAAGTTCCAAGAAGGGTGAATAGATAATGTAGGTTCCACCTTTTCGTTCGATGCTTCTTCGTCAGATGTTTGTAGGATGTCGTTTGAGGAGACCGTTGATTCTTGGCCTTCCATTTCTAGCTTCTCTTTGTTTTTCTTGTTGAAAAATGGGAGCATGATAAAACCTCCAAGTTAGTATAGTATGTAGTCGGTTTCCCTTCGGCGAAGAACACGAAGGGGAACCCAGTTAATCTTCTGTTGTCGCCGCTGCTTCTGAAGCTTTCTTTTTCTCTGCTTCAAGTAAAGGACGCAATGGACGTAGCATTTGGAATGCGGTGTCCTTTTGGATATTCGCATATGTCTTCTCGAAGAACTCAAAGCCTTCGCGAAGGTAAATGCGCATTGGGTCTTCTTGCTGGTAGCTACGAAGTCCAATACCTTCTTTCAGACGATTCATATCGTCTAAGTGAGAAAGCCAGCGAACGTCGATGCTGATCAAAAGTACGCGCTTTGCATCGTTTTGCACGGCAGGACGCTTTTCGTACTTCGATATCCATTCAATGTATCTGGCAACACTTTCGCGCACCGGACCTAACACGTCATCTAAGCTCTCGATTTCACCTTCTAAAGCAAAGTCTTCGTGTGGAAGAATATGGTTAAGTTGCACCTGTAGATCGTGGAGATCCCACTCTTCAGGTAGCTGATACTCGGGACAATGCTTTTTAACGAGCTCGTCGGTTGCACCTTTAATCATTTCATAGACAAATGGTAGAGCTTCGCGTGTCTCTAAAACTTTATTACGTAGCTTGTAAATAACGTCACGCTGTTCATTGACGACATCATCAAGTTTGAGCGTATACTCACGCTGCGCATAGTTTAAATCCTCGCACATACGCTGGACCTTATCAATAAATGCACCAGCTTCTTTACTTTCGATCTGACCATGTTCATCTGCAGTAAGAGATTTCTGCCATTCTTCAAGCTCTTCGCGAGCAAAGCGCTTCATCATCTCATCTTCAATAGAGACATAAAACTCGGTTGTACCAGGGTCACCCTGACGACCTGCACGTCCGCGTAGCTGATTGTCGATACGACGGCTTTCGTGCTTTTCTGTCCCGAGGACAAATAGTCCGCCGAGCTCTTTAACCCCGTCACCGAGCATGATATCGGTACCGCGTCCAGCCATATTTGTAGCAATTGTTACTTGTCCAAGCTGACCTGCTAAGGAGATGAGCTGCACTTCTTTCTCCACGCTTTTTGCGTTTAAAATCTCATATGGAATTTCTTCTTCATCTAAATATTGCGCAATTGTTTCGGATTGAATGATAGACGTTGTTCCTACTAACACAGGCTGCTTTTGGTCGTAGAGCTCACGCACCTTTTTAGCGACTGCGATGTACTTCTGCTCAACAGTAGCAAAGATTCGATCACTTCGATCGTCACGCAGACGTTTTTTGTTAGGCGGGATGGCAATAACCGTCATGCCATAAAGCATCTCAAACTCCTGCTTTTCCGTACGAGCGGTACCGGTCATCCCAGATAGCATTGGATAGAGGCGGAAGTAGTTCTGCACCGTCACCGTTGCTTGCGTCTTGTTCTCCTCAGTAATCTCCACGCCTTCTTTGGCTTCGATTGCCTGGTGAAGTCCATCAGAGAGGGTACGACCGTCCATAATACGTCCTGTAAACATGTCGACAAGCTTTACTTCGCCTTTGTCGATAATATATTCGACATCGCGCTTAAACATCACGCGTGCGCGTAGTGCCTGGATCACATAGTGATAAAGCGTTTGGTGCTCTAAGTCATACAAGTTATCAACGCCAAATGCGCGCTCGACCTTCGTGATACCGCCGTCTAAGAAACTAACAGACTTCGCTTCACGATCATAGACGTAATCTTCATTCTCCTGAAAGCTTTTAGAAAGCTTCGCGCAAATGTGGTAAAGATTCGGATTAACGCTTGTTTTACCAGCGATAATTAATGGTGTTTTTGCTTCGTCAATCAATACACTATCAATCTCATCGACGATCGCGTAATGATACGGACGCTGGCGAGAACGTTGATTCGTGCCGTACACCATGTTGTCTCGTAAATAGTCAAAGCCAAACTCATTGCCGACACCGTATGTAATATCAGCGCGGTAAGCAGCTTGCTTTTCGGGAGCAGACAGCATCGGTACGTTAAGTCCAACTGTCAGTCCAAGAAATTCGTGCACTTCTCCAATCATCTCACGGTCACGGCGTGCTAAATATTCGTTAACCGTAATGACGTGAACGCCTTTCCCTTCAAGTGCCTTTAAATAGCTTGGCAGGGAAGCAACAAGTGTTTTACCTTCTCCAGTTGCCATCTCCGCAATGTCGCCCTCAAGTAGCGTCAAGCCACCCATAAGCTGCACATCGTAGTGACGTTGTCCAAGGACACGCTTTGCAGCCTCGCGCACGACAGCGAATGCCTCGACCGTTAAGTCATCAAGCTTTGTACCAGCTTCTAAACGTTCTTTAAATTCAATTGTTTTATGTTGTAACTCAGCATCAGACAGCTTCTCTACATCGGCTTCTCGCTTATTAATTTCAGCGACAATTTTCCCGTATTTTTTAAGGCGTCGGTCTTGCTCTTCTCCGATTACCTTTTTGACAAACTTAAGCATTATGCTCTCTCCTTAAAACTCTCAAAATCGAATGTAAATCTGCCGTAACAAATTCACCATTCCCAACGACTAGTATAGCATGAATAGGAGTTTAATTGTCTTTCTCGATGGAAAAATCAAGGGTGGTTCGAAAGTCAATTCCATTCCATAGGTAAATTTGGTATGATGCAAGAGAGAAAAAAGCAAAGAGAGGCTAACTCATCATGATAAAACAGTTTGACCGCGTCAATATTCTAGGGGTGCCGTTTGTTCGTACGACGTTAAAAGAGATGTCGGAGCAACTAGTCACGCACGCTGAATTAAAAGAAAAAGCTTTTGTCGTAACGGCAAATCCGGAAATCGTCCTCCATGCTTATGAGAATGACGACTATAAAAGAAGTATTGATAAAGCTACATATGTAACTGCGGATGGAATCGGAGTTGTAAAGGGTGCGCAGCTGATTGGCGAGAAGTTACCAGAGCGCGTTACAGGCTTCGATTTATTTATGCGACTCTTAACGATGGCAAATGAGAAGGGGCAGTCCATTTACTTGCTTGGAGCATCAAAAGAGGTTCTTCCTAAAACGATTGCGCAGATCGAGACGCAGTTTCCTCACGTAAAGATTACAGGTAGTCATCACGGATTCTTTGATTGGGCGGATGATGCGATCCCGAATGAGATCAGAGAGACGAAGCCAGACTACGTGTTTGTAGCGCTTGGACTACCAAGGCAGGAGAACTGGATTGCGCAACACATGGATCAATTTGACCATGGCGTCTTTATGGGGATCGGCGGGAGCTTTGATGTGCTCGCAGGCGAAGTGAAGCGCGCACCAATGTTTTGGCAAAAAATCCACCTTGAGTGGTTTTATAGGCTTCTAAAGCAGCCAAGTCGAATCGGACGCATGATGGCGTTACCGCGATTTGGGATCAAAATGCTTCAAGAGAGAAAGAAGCAACGATGAAGCAGACCTTTTTACAAGGGGCGCTAATTATTACAATTGCGTCGCTCCTTTCAAAGATTATCGGCAGTCTCTTTCGAATTCCGCTTCAAAATATTGCGGGCGATGAAGTGTACGGGATCTTTTCGATCGTCTATCCCGTTTATATGGCTGTTTTGACGCTCTCGGTTGCAGGGATTCCGCTTGCGATTTCCAAGCTAATCTCGGAGGCGAGACTTGCAGGCAATGAGCAACAGATTCGTGACATTTACGTCACAGCAGCTATCCTCGCGATGAGCTTCGGAACAACATTGTTTATTGGAATTGTCCTATTCTCCAATCAAATCGCGTCCCTGTTAGGCGGAGAATTCGCGATGCTATCCTTAATTGTTGTATCAGCGACATTGTTAGTTGCGCCTTATATGGCCGTATATCGCGGTTATTTCCAAGGCTATCAGGATATGCGCCCGACTGCGCTCTCGCAGGTGCTAGAGCAGGTCGTTCGCGTTTTCTTCATTCTATTGTTTGCGTACATCTTAGTGCGTCAAGGCTTTAACGAGTCTGTGATCGCAGGAGGCGTCATGATCGGCTCAATTCTTGGGGCGCTTGCGTCACTTGTGTATCTGCGCCGTAAATTTACCAAGTCCGATGTGAAGCCAACAACGGACGTACGCTATTCAATAGATAGCTTTCGTCGCTGGTCCAAAACGATTCTTAAAATTTCCTTACCTATTTGTGTCGGCGCACTAGCGATGGCGCTCGTTAACTTCATTGACTCGATCACCGTCCCGAGTCAGCTAGCTGCGATTGGCGAAAATGTGGCTGTACAGTATGGCTATTATGGTCGGGGACTTGCGCTCGTACAGATTGCTGTTGTATTTGCACAAGCACTTATTTTACCATTGATTCCGCTTATTACAGGGGCATTAGCAGCAGGCGATCACACGAAAACTTCTCGCATCACAGAGAAGGCAATGAAGTTTATGCACTTAACATCATGGCCAGCTGCCATTGGTCTACTTGTTCTTACGGTGCCACTCAACATTGCGTTATTTGGAGATACGATGGCAAGTGATACATTAGCAATCGTACACGTAAGTGCTGTATTTACGTCGTTTGCTGTATTGACAACAGGACTTTTACAAGGAATGAATAAGCAGCTTTTGTCTGCCTATATTGTTCTCGGAGCATCCGTATTAAAAGTAATCCTCAATATTTTCTTAATTAGAGAATTTGGATTAATCGGGGTAGCTTGGTCCACGCTAGTTGTGTATGTCGTCCTTACGGCATGGAATTTGTATGTGATGAAAAAGTCGATCTCGTTCAAGCTATTTGGGAATGGAGAGATTCGTGTCATGCTAGCGGCAGTTGGTATGGGGGCAGTCGTTTACTTACCAATGCTACTGTTTGATGTAACAGCTTGGAGTCGAGGCGGTGTGCTACTTTTCGTCTTTGCCATGATGGCTGTTGGAGCGGTAGTATATGGACTATTATTACTTGTATTTAAAGGTGTTACTCGTGAAGAGCTTAAAATGATCCCTGTCGTTGGAAAGCGATTATAGGGACGTCATGATAGAAGGGGAGACTAAACGAATGAAAAAAATTCTATGGGGCGTTGTAATACTCGCAATGCTCGTCTCTATTCCATTTTTGTGGGAGAGAGTCCAGGTTGAAGGGGCAAACGATGTGTATGAGCTATCGATCCCTTATGATGATATTGAGCTTATGTCCAGAAATGCAGGACTCGATGCAGAGCTTATTTATGAGCGATTAACGGCGGAGCAGGGCATTCAATCGGTTGCCCTTGAGCCACTTACGATTTCGGATTTACGGTCTCGTGATTTAGTGGAGTATGTGTCCACAGGGCAGCTTTTACAGCTCTATGATATTGAGCGTAGCGATATTCCGCAGGAAACGGGATTTTACCTGCAGATTATTGAAGAAAATGAGCTAACAGAGCCAATCGAAGAAGTGTTGAACTACGAGCGTTCTGAATTTGGCTTAGAAATTATGGAAATGGAGATTGAAGGAGACACTTTCTTTTATGTCCCATTTGGGTCAAGTCGTACACTGAATGAACCAATTACATTTGATATGGAGGCATATGAGGAAGTCGTGTCAAACGGACTTTCTGTCATTCCGCGCCTTGAAAACAATTTTTACTTTGAAGAAGAAAATCACGTGTTGTTTAGACAGTTAGAAGAGATGTCGGAGAACGCGTCACACGTCTTATTTACAGGTCTTGAAATCGTTGGCTTCGGAGAGCCAGAAGCTATTGCAAACTTAGCTGATCGAATGAACCGTCTTGGACTAGGCGCAATCATGATAGAAAATAGTGATCAACGTGGATTACATCAGCTTATGGACCGATTAGACCGTGATCACGTTCGTCTCCATAGTATGACCCTTGGATCCACATTTGATCCAACGGACTATACGGCTGTTTTTCGTGGAGCGCGCGCTGTGCATGAACGAAATAATCAAATTATTTTTGTGAACTTACTTAACCGCGCACCAGCGGAGATCTATACGTCACCAGACGCTGCGCTAAAGCAGCTTGACAACACAGAGATTTTCCTCTCCGACATGCATCGTCGCACAAGTGGAGAGCCAGGCATTGCGATGCCATATGAGAATTTCCAAGCACCAATTTGGTTTACATTAATTGTTTTACTTGCGGCAGCATCCTTTGTTGGAATCGTTGCATCTCTATTATCCACAAAGCTAATCTTGCCATTAGCTGGTGTCAGCTTTATTGGATTTGCAGGGATCGCACTAGTAAATATTGATATACTCATGAAATTAATTGTATTGGGACTAGCTATTTTAGCGCCAACCTACGCGGTGTTATCCATTAAACAACCTGAGTCAACAAAGCAGGTTGCTATCAGATTCTTACAGGCAATCGGTATTACGTTAACAGGTGCATGGTTTGTTGTTACCCTCCTATACGGATCTGACTACATCTCCCACCTGGACACATTTAGAGGAGTAAAAGTTTTATCGATTGCTCCAGTCATCATTTTAGCGGCATTCTTTATTGGCTACCGCTGGCTTTCTGAGACAGTAAAGTTCTGGCACTTAGTTTTCTTAGCAGTCGTTGGAGGATTAGCACTCTTCTATGTGACGCGTACTGGCAACGCCGGAGTAGCGCTCCCGTATGAGCTTGAATTCCGTCAGCTGTTAGAGAATACATTCTCTGTACGCCCACGAACGACAGAGTTCTTGATTGGTATTCCTATCTTTGTAACCGGGCTTTATATGTGGAAGGAGAAAGTACTGTTCGCACGCTTCCTTTTACTTGCAGGGGGACTTGGCTTTGCATCCATGGTCGGAACGTTTACTCACCTTCACACACCGTTTGTCACGTCGGTTATTCGAACTGCACTTAGTATCGGAATCGGAGCGGTTATCGGTGTCGCACTGATCGTCGTGGTGAAGGCAATCTTAAAATGGGTCGTCCCAGCAGTGATGGAAAGGGTGAGTCGATGAGGGTAGTTCTATCAGGATACTACGGTTTCGATAACGTTGGCGATGAGGCTATTCTTCAATCCATCGTGCAGGCGCTTCGTGAACAACAGCGCAATATTGAGATCACCGTCTTATCTAACCAACCAGAAAAAACAGCGAAGACGTACGGTGTTAAAGCCGTTAACCGTTGGAAGCTGAAGGATGTTTTTAGCGCGATTCGTCGCGCTGACGGCGTCATTAGCGGTGGAGGAAGCCTCCTTCAAGATAAAACAGGCCCCAAAAGTGTGATTTACTACAGTGCGATCATGTGGATTGCACGAATGACTCGCACACCTTACGCGATCTATGCGCAAGGCATCGGTCCACTTGATCAGCCGCGCAGTCGCAAGATTGTCAAAGCAAGTCTCGCTAAAGCAAGCTATCTGTCAGTTCGGGATGAAGCATCTAGAGCACTTCTTTCAGACATTGGGATCACGAAGCAAATTCGTCTTGTTCCAGACCCTGTTATTGGCATTCGCGCCAAAGGCTCGGAGCAACCACCAATGGCTGGTCTCGAGTCTGAGACTTATATTACCGTCTCGATTCGCGACTGGCCGCACGGCAAAGATCATTTAAAGAAGCTTGCCGAGATGCTTGACGACCTTATTGCTTCGGGCGAAACAATTGTCTTACTCCCTATGCACGGGGAAGAGGATGCAAAAACGGCCGCTCAAGTGACTTCTTATATGACACAATCAGGGGCCATCATTTCTCCACACAGCGCTTCTATTGAAGAGAAGATTCAGCTAATCGATCACAGTAAGCTTCTTGTAGGCATGCGACTACATGCATTAATTTTTGCCGCAACAGTCGACGTACCATTTGTGGCAATCTCGTATGATCCAAAAATCGACGCCTTCGCGGCACTGTGCGATCAACCAGTAGCTGTCAATGTCGAGGACGATGAATGGACAAAAGACGACGTCTTACGTGAAGTACAAAAGGCGCTCGTTGAATTAGATGATCGGCGCGCATCCGTACAGGCATATACCGCGTCAGCAAAGGCAAAAACAGAAGCATTAGCGCAACAAGTACTGCGAGCTTTTTCTTAATTACCCATAATTTTAGAGGCAGGTACGATAGAAAACACGTCTATCGTACCTGTTTTTAATATGTGTAAAAGGGTAAACTCTCCAAGAGCAACGAGGTTTGTGCAACAATTTGTCAAAGATTTGTATAAAATCCGCGTTCGGTGTGATATAATCCGAGCAGTGCAACTCTCAAATTAAATTACTTTGTAACCTTTTTCGTGTTTGGAACGTCTAATAAACGACATTTAAAAAACGAGCAACACCCGCATAGAACATAGATAAGTTAAAAACAAGCGATAGGAGAGACCTATCGGATAAAAAGAACATACTAACAGTTACCGTTGTTCTTATAAAGATTGGGGAGTGAATTTTTTGGAATTTGTATTAACGTTTCTTTTATGCTTTATCACTGCTCTATTAATCACGCCACTAGTTAAACGATTTGCGATAAAAATTGGCGCAACTGACAAGCCAAACTATCGGAAAGTCCACCAGCGCATCATGCCACGTCTTGGAGGCCTTGCGATTTACATTAGCTTCATGGTTGGAATGCTTGTCACCATGCCAGACTCACCGTACACATGGCCGATCATGATCGGTGGTACGATTATCGTTATCACAGGATTTTTAGACGATATCTTCGAATTATCAGCTAAAGTAAAGCTTCTAGGACAAATTTTAGCAGCTACAGTCGCTATTGTTGGCGGCGTTTATGTAGAATTTATTAACCTGCCCTTCGATGGCATCTTACAATTAGGCATGTTCGGCATTCCACTTACACTACTTTGGATTGTCGGTGTCACAAACGCAATCAATTTAATTGACGGCTTAGATGGTCTTGCAGCAGGTGTATCATCCATCGTCCTACTTACAATCACAACGATTGCCATTATGGACGGCAATATGTTCATCGTTGCTTTAGCTTCAATCTTACTTGCAAGTACTATCGGGTTCTTGTACTACAATTTCCACCCGGCAAAGATCTTTATGGGAGACACCGGATCACTATTCTTAGGATACATGATCTCCGTTATCTCTCTACTAGGATTCAAAAGCGTTACACTTTTCTCGCTCTTGATTCCAATCGTTATCTTGGCTGTACCAATCTCAGACACACTGTTTGCAATCGTACGCCGTAAAGTAAACAGACAGCCACTTTCGGCACCAGACAAGTCTCACTTGCATCACTGTTTCTTACGCTTAGGCTATTCTCACCGTTCATCTGTACTCATGATTTACGGAATCAGCGCCTTCTTCGCGCTATCAGCAGTCCTTCTCACGCAATCCACACTGTGGGGAGCACTCATCATCACGCTACTCGTTCTCTTTGCAGTCGAGCTGATGGTCGAGCTAGTTGGACTCATCAATACGGAATACCGCCCAATGCTAAACATGATCAACAGACTAACCAATCTGCGCCGCACATCTTAATCATTTTAACCGCTCTCCAGCTGGAGGGCGGTTTTTTACTGACTTCACACAGCTCTCCGAGCTGTCAGCCCTACGAACACTCTGCGACGGCCGGCCTTTGAACTTCCTCGCCCTGCAGGAGTCGACTGTCGTCTCCTCCAAAACGCCTCCTGTGGGATCTTAAAAACCTCTTTCCACTATGGATTGTTTTCGAATGTTCTTCGGGTCTGCCAGCTCTACGTGCTTATTAAAAAGTAGTAAGATGATTTTCATTAGATCAAAATCTTTCGAGCTTTAATTGATCTAGTGCCAGCTAGTTTCGTTCGGTTTTCCTAAAGATGTTGGGGGAGAGGAGTCAGCTCTACGAATGCCCTACGACATTAGCAGGGTCTTACGATGAGCCTACTCGTCAGGCAGAGGTCGACTGCCGTCTCCCTCTAGACGCCCTTCTGCGTGGTCTCATCGCAAGCCTATTCCTACTAATTGTCTCCGGGCATTCTACGAGTCTGCCTCCTCTTGAGCTTTTTGAGGGGAGGTAAAAGCATTAGAGTAAATGTTTAAGTACGAAAGTTAGATTAAACCTAAGAACTACATTCACTTAACTAACGATTAAAATAACGTAGCAGAATACCAGAAGTGATGCGCAAAGTGAGAGAAATGACGAGAAGAAGTGAAGCGAACCGTCACCGCAGGTAACCCGAAGCGACGTTTACGTACTACCAGTGGTAGCTCTTATGCGCAGCGAAAATCCTTTCTGACGGCCATTTGTTTGGTCGGCAGAAATAGTTGAGCAAGCCACCACCGGTAGTAGCAAACGGCGCGAAGGGGCGCCTGCGGTGCTGCGCTTAACCTAGATCTTCACCTCCATAAAAAAAGACCAACCGCAGTGGTTGGTCTTAGATCTGTTCATTTATTCTTCTGTTTCGTCGTCTTCTGCTTCACTATCGTCCGTTACTTCTGGTTCTTCAAGTCCAAGGTGGACACGTAGCTCCGTTGAAACTTCCTCTAATGATTGGTCTTCCACTTGGAAATAATAAACGCCGCTATAGGTTGCGTCATTGCCTCTAAAGTTGATTGATTCTACTTCATTTAAACTGCTTGCGTAGCCATGCATGCCGACAATTTCTCCGAAGGAAAGATTCATTTTTACGTGACGCTCTAGGCTTTCCATTACGTCATCGAAGCGGACGATCGAATTGAAGGACATTCCTTTACGAAGCATTGCTTCTAATACTTGTTGCTGACGTTCTCCACGACCAATGTCGCCGCGTGGATCGGATTTTCTCATACGAGCATAAGCAAGGGCTTCTTCGCCATCGAGCTCTTGGATGCCCTCATCAATGGAGATGGCATTTTGAGTATCAGCGCTGTCCATTTCGGTGAAAGCGATCGGCGAGTCGACTTCAATACCACCTAATGTATCCACAATTTCCATGAACGCTGTAAAGTTGATTGTAACGAAATAATCCACGGGGATATCGAGCATTTGCTCTACTGTATCAATCGTTAGGTCAACGCCACCGAAAGCGTGAGCGTGATTGATTTTATCCTCACCGCGACCTGGTATATCGACTAACGTATCACGAGGAATGCTTAGTACTTTTACAGAGCCTTCGTCACGGTTAAACGTGGCTAGAAGGTTAGCGTCTGTTCGACCGTCCAAATTACCGTCACGGTCATCGACGCCTAAAAATAGTATCGATATGTTATCTTTGGATGGAGATACAGGTTCCGTTCGATTCTCCGAGCGATCGCCTCGCTCAAGCTCAACGCTAGCGCTGGAAGTAACATCGTTAACTTGGTTTGCCATGTATGCCACGACTGCTCCAGATGCTGCAAACATTAGAACAAACATGATGAGTAATGTACGCATGAAACGCCGAAACGGGGATCGTTTACGGCCACTTTTTGATTGTACTCTTGATTGAGTCATTTGATTTTCTCCTTTAATTAGCGGTACTACATATATTTGACGAAAAAAATTTAAAAACGTTACATAAACTTGCACGAAGTCTTACCTATTTTACCTAAAAAGAGTCAAAGCTACAATATGAGATTTATGGAGGAGTGTCGAAAATACTCTAAAACACAAAAAAAGTAGCCGATTGGCTACTTTTATTTATCATAGGTTTGTTTCTTATTATGCTTTCTGTATAACTCTAGAGTCTCGCGTAAATACGTCACTTCTTCAGGGCTTAAGTCAGCATCTTCAAACTTTAAGTCTGCCTGCTGTCCCTTTGGACGTTTTACACCTAAAAGTTCATCTACTGAGACGTCAAAAAATAAGGCAATCTCACGAAGCAGTTCTAGTGAAGGTTCACGTCGATCTTTTTCGTACATGCTAATGGAGCTTTTACTAATATTCAGCTTTTGTGCTAGCTCCTCTTGTTTTAATCCGTGCCGGAGCCTGAGCGTTCTCAAGGATTCACCAAACGTCTGCATGTTTCATCACCTTAAGCAAATGTAGCACGCAGGAAAAATGAAAAAAGGCAAGTTTACAAAACGTGTTGTAAATACACGTATTGTGTATTATGATGAATACATATAAATGTAAATTTAAGGGGATTTTGTATGCATCTAGTTTCGATTCACCGAGCCGATTTTACTAGTGTTTATCATAATTTTGATCACATACCATCAAAAAGTTTTCCACTTGAGCTCCTATATAAGATGGAGCAACTCTTGCATGATGCAGGAAACAAACAGGCAAATAACCTGAAAGAAGAGTTTAAAGCATGGGAGTTGTCAGTCACATTTTCCTCCAAAGATGAGCTATTTATCGTCGAAGCAAGGGCGGTCAATAAGGAGCCTATCGAGTCCAAACGCATAAGCTACGAATTAGACCGTTTATTTGCCAAGCGCACGGCAACGCGACTGATTGAACACTACCATAACGTCATTACACCACTGCTGATTCGTTTACAAGAGCAAGAGGCGATGGACGAGACTCTTGAGTTCGAGATAAACCGCTCGACTCTTTACGTGCACTCCTTTCACCAATTCTTTATCGGGCAAAAGGCAGAGCCAACAACGATGGTTTTACCTGTTTTGGTGGAAACATTAAAGAAGCCACTTAGGCAAATTTATGGAGATGAGTGGCTGCATTTCCCCCACAAAGCCCCTGAATTATTACTTGAGGTACATAAAGACGCCCTCTTAGCTACGCTACTAGTAATCGTAGAAAAGTGGAGAGGGGAGCGACATGAAAAGCAGCTCAAGCTCCGCTCCCGAGCAACATTAGAAAAAGTGTACCTATCATTAGAAGGATTCGGAGTCGAAGGAATGCTCGATCAAGAGTGGGAAATCATCGTGAAGCAAGCAAACGAGCTAGGCGTCGCGTTGCGTGTAGATGAAGCTAGCCCAATAATTGAGATGCCGTTAATAAGTGCCGTGAAGACAAGGGCGTGGGAGAAGTATTATCTTTAAAGAGGGTGGATTTGCTGGGAAAGGGGATAGGGATACGCCATGTTGAGGTTCGTATGAGGTACTTCGCATTCCGTATGCATCAAACCTAGCGTTCTTTGCGTCATCTCCCTACAACCACACGTCTATCGCCTCCGCAACACCCTAACCCCAAAAAAGCCCCGTCGCATCCTCCTCGCGACGGGGCTTCAACTATCTATTACTTTATAAACTCAACTTTTTCTCAGGAGCAACAGGTACCTGCTGCAAGTGATAGTGCAAGGCACCAATCATTCCAGCGGTATTACCGAACGAGCAAAGCTCCAGTGGAATATCGAGCTTCATATCATTCATGTCAGCTAAGTGCTTTCTCATCTCGCCTAAAAACGCTCCTCGTGAAGTTATTCCACCACCAAGCAAAATCTTTTGCGGGTTTAAAATAGCGCCGATATTAAAGAGTCCTTTTGTTAGGTTCGAGTAAAAATCGTCGACTAACGCAATAACTTCTGGATCACCGTTATCATAATCAGCAAAGCATGCTTCGCCCGTAACATTCTCAAGCGTCGTGCCACGAAGCTTTGCATAGTTCAGTAGCAAGCCTCGCATAGAGCCGATCATACTTAAACAGTTATCAAGTGGGCGAGTGCCAGGACGGTCAGCCGTAATGATAAAGCCAACCTCGCCGCCACGATATGCATGACCGCGATACAGGTCATTGTTTAAGTACATCGCGCCACCAATACCAGTGCCGACCGTAATACATACAAAGTCGGTTAAATCCTGCGCGTTACCCTTCCACTTTTCCGCTAAAGCCACGCAGTTCACATCATTTTCTACCGTGACGGGAATGCCAAACTCCGCTTCGAGCGTATCCTTAAGCGGGAAGTGGTGGAAGCCGACGATTGCGCCCCCAAACTCAATGTACCCAGTATCTGCGTGAATAAAGCCAGGCATGGAGACCGCGATACCAGCAACATCAACCTCGCGCAGGATCTTGCGCATGCCCGCTAAGATCGTCTCACTATCTCCGTCTTTGGATGAAAATAAGTCGTGCTGCAATAGCTCGCCTTCCTTCGATAAAAGACCCCATTTTACGTTTGTTCCACCAATATCAAATGCAATGTACGGTTTTGTTAGTACGTTCAATCTCGACTCACCGCCCCCTCATTAGCGTGTCTTGCAATTAAATCCTTGTACCAGTAGAAGCTTTTCTTTTTAATACGTTTTAGCTCTTTTTCATCCGTTTCGTCGCGGTCAATGTAAACAAACCCATAACGCTTTTGATAGCCGTTTAACCAGCTAAGTAGATCCGTGAAGGACCACGTGCAGTAAGCTAAGACGTCTACGCCGTCCGTGATTGCTTTTTGAATTTCGTCAATGTGCTTCGAGATATAATCAATGCGGTAGTCATCGTGTACTTCCCCGTTTTCCGTCAGCTTATCAAACTCACCTAATCCATTTTCAGAAATAATGATTGGAAGCTTATAGCGGTTGTGAATTCGACGGAGCGCAACACGCAGGCCAGCAGGGTCGATCGCCCAGTCCCAGTTTGTCGTCTCTAAGTGTGGATTACGTTCATTGCGGAATAAACCAGGGACGCCGGATGCAGATGTCGTGCCCTTTTTACCTGTCGTATTCATCTTTCCTTCGCCAACACCGTCAAGCGGGTTCGCAGATACGGTGCCGGACTGATAGTAGTTCACGCCCATAAAGTCAGGCTTCCCAGCTTTTAAGATCTCTGTGTCACCAGGCTCCACTGTTGGTGCAATGCCTTCGCGCTCTAAGTACTTCATTGCCATATCAGGATATTCGCCGTTTACGTAAACGTCCATGTAAAAATGGTTGTTTAATTCTTCTGCATTTTCGTAAGCAATGATTGATTCAGGCTTGCAGTCAGCAGGGTAGATTGGACCGTAAGCAAAGCTTGGTCCGATCTTCCCGTCTGGCACAAGGTTGCGGAAGGACGCGATTGCCTTCGCATTAGCGAGAAACGCGATATGATTCGCTGCATACATACGCTTTAAATCCTTTACACCTGGTGGGTGAAGACCATTGCGGTAGCCAAGGCCAATAAAGATATTTTGCTCATTTAAGGTAATCCAGTGCTTCACGCGGTCGCCGTAGCGCGTAAAGAGCGTTTCGCAGTAAGTCGTGAAATCTTCAATAATTTGACGACTTTCAAATCCACCGTACTTATCCATTAATGCCTGTGGCAGATCCCAGTGATAAACCGTGACCATGGGAACGATATCATGTTGAAGTAACAAATCAATTAAACGATCATAAAAGGCAAGACCAGCTTCGTTTACTTCGCCAGCGCCTGTTGGATAAATTCGAGTCCACGCGATAGAGAACCGATACGTTTTAAGGCCCATTTCAGCCATAAGTGCTACGTCTTCCTCCATGCGGTTGTAGTGATCAACGGCTACGTCACCGTTCGTATTTTTAAATGTTGTGCCTTCGAGTTTTGTATACGTATCCCAAACAGATGGGCCTTTACCGTCTTGATCGTAAGCGCCTTCAATTTGATACGCAGCAGAAGCGGATCCAAAGAGAAACGTCGATGGGAATGGGTTCAGTGATGCATGATACATAAGTGAAAACCTCCTTGAGTTTATTACGCTGTTACGAAACCGATTTCGTTTTCATTGTAGAATAAAAAGTCTGCGTTTGTCAAAGGACTTTTTGCTTTTTCTCAAAAAAATATAAAGCGCTTTCGTTAAAAACGTTTATTTACGAAACACTTGTATAGTATGATGAGAGAGAACCATATATTTTAGAGCGATAGAAATAGAGGTGTAGGCAGATGCCGATGACAATTAAAGAGATTGCAAAGCTTGCGGGAGTCTCGCAGGCGACAGTATCAAAGATTATTAATAATTATGATGATGTAGGGGCAAAGACAAAGGAGCGCGTGCTTGCGATTATGGAGGAGCATGGCTATAGACCTTCCTATGCGGCGCAAACATTGGCGAGAAAAGAGACAAAGCTCATTGGCGTTATTTACGCTGGTAAAATAAATGTCGACTTTAATCACCCGTTTTTTGTTGATGTGGTCGATATGTTTAAGAAGACAATAGGTGGAGAAGGGTACGACCTTCTATTTTTCTCCAACGAAAAATTTCACACGAAAAACGAAAACTATCTAGCTCGCTGTCAACACTACAAAGTGGATGGGTGCATCATTATAGGCGGGGAAGAGGTCGAGCCGTCTGTTCATGACCTTGATAAGAGTAGTATCCCATGTATTGGAGTCGATATTGACCTGCAAGGAGATAACTCTGCGTATATAACTACCGATAACCGTACGATTGCGAGTCTTGCTGTGGAGCATTTCTACCTATTAGGTAAAACGGAAATTGGTATGATTGGGGGTCTATCGAAAAACTTAGTTTCTTATAATAGACTGCAAGGGTTTAGAGAAGCGATGCACACATATCGTCTTCCTGTAAATGAAGAATGGATTAAGTATGGAGATTTCTTCGAAGAAAGTGGCTACCGTTCTATGAAGGAATGGCTTACGAGCGGAGACTACCCAACGTCGATTTTTGCGGCATCCGATTTAATGGCGTTTGGTGTGATTCGAGCGATTCGAGAGCACGGGCTATCAACGGATGACTTTGCGATTATTGGCGTCGATGATATTATGGCTGCGCGCTATTCGATGCCAGCACTTACGACGGTGAAACAGGATAAAGAGAAGATCGGCAAGATGGCCGCATATTTACTGCGTGACATGATTCAAGGGAAATTAGATAAAACGAAAGTAATTGTGGAGCCAGAATTGATAATACGAGACTCCGCAAAAGCATAAGTATAACGCATAAGGGAGAGATTTTAGCATGGCACAAGGTCGCACATTTGGCATCATCGATACAATTTCAACGTGGTTAATGCGCCTAGTGGTTATTAATATATTGTGGATCGGCACGACGCTTGCTGGACTAGTGGTGTTCGGGATCGGACCAGCAACGACAGCAAGCTTTATTAAAATTAGAGGGTACTTGACGGGCGAAAAGGTATCGTACGTAGAAGCAGTTAGACGATATTTCCTAAGATCCGTCTTGTTTTCCTGGATTCTCCTTCTCGTAGGGGCAATTTTAGTCGTTGACTATTACTTTTTATTTAGATGGGAGAGCTCTCTTGCCAACGTTTTTATTGGCTTAGCCTTTTTCTTTACGATCTTTTATCTTGTCGTAGTTGCTTACGGGTTTATTTATATAAGTGAGGGGCGAACGATTAAAGAAGCGATTAAGCAGTCCGTGATTTATTTTTTGAGAAAGCCGAGTATGGTGATCACAGGATTGATGTCAATCGTGATTGGCGGATTTATCATTTCGCAACTAGCCGTCCTCCTTTTATTTTTTAGTTTTAGCTTAGGGGCTGTTATCCTCGCGCTTACATTTGGAAAATAAAAAAATAAATTTTAAATGAAAGCGTTGACAAAATAAAATGGCATCGTATACAATAACCTTACGAAACCGATTTCGACATCGATGCGCAATTTGTCAAAAGGTCACTCGCTTATATTTTTTGCCTGTTACGAAACCGATTTAGTAAATTGCATTTTCTAAAAACAATTAGGGGGAAAATGGTTATGAAAAAGTTTGGTTTAACAACAACACTCGTATTTACAACAATGGTTGTAGCCGCATGTGGCGGTGGCGGAGACAGCACAGCTACTCAGGACAATGATGGGAACGTAGTAGCAGACAATGAAGCAGAAGTTACGGATCTAGGAAGCGAAGACGCAGAAATAGAACTTTCTTTCTGGCTATTCGGTGCAACTGGTTACCCAGAACTTGCAGCTGAGTATGTAGAAGAGAATCCGGATGTCAGTATCACATTCCAAGAGATTGACATGGAAGATCACCACAACAACCTCTTCACTGCACTATCAGCAGGAAGTGGAGCGCCAGATATGGCTGCGATTGAAGTATCAGAAATCGATGGCTACAAAAATGCTCAAGATCGCTTTGTTAACTTATATGAGATGGGTGCTGACGAAATCGAAGGCGACTATCTTGACTGGGTTTGGGAAATTGGAACTGACGTAGAAGGCGATTTCCTATTCGGAATTCCAACTGACATTGGTCCTACAGTCATGTTCTACCGCGCAGATATCTTTGAAGAAGCTGGACTTCCTTCAGAGCCGGAAGAAGTAGAAGCACTTATTCAAACGTGGGATGATTACCGCGATGCAGCACAAACAGTATTAGACGAAACTGGAGTAGTCATGGCACCGAACGCAGAGACAGTTTACAACGCGAAGCGTGACCAAGCTCCAGAACAGTATTTCAACGAATCAGATGAGCTAATTCTTGAGCAATCAGAATTTGTGAAGCAAGCGTATGATGATACAGCACAAATGATCGAAGATGGGTACATTGGTGACTATGGCATGTGGACTCCTGAGTGGGGTGCAGCAATGGACGAAGGTAGCTACGCAACACTACTTGCTCCAGCTTGGATGCAAGGTGTAATCAAAGGTAACGCACCAGATCAAGAAAACTGGAGAATCGCAGCACTACCTGAAGGTGCTGGTAACTGGGGTGGATCTTGGATCACGGTTCCTTCTCAAACAGAGCACGCAGAAGAAGCATACGAGTTCCTTAAGTGGTTACTTGCTCCAGAGCAACAGCTAAAAGCATTCGAGAACATGGGTCTATTCCCATCTGCACCATCTGTCTACGAAATGCCTGAATTTGCAGAGTACACAGACGAGTACTTCGGCGGTCAAAACACAGCAGAAGTATTTGCTAATGCAGCACTTGAAGTAGAGCACATTCACAAAGGAGCTCAGTACGGAGAAGTAAACACAGAGATCCTTGAAGGATTAAACAACGTCTATGACGGCATTGAATCAGAAGAAGAGTGGGAAGATATTCTAAGCCGTGTACAACAGCGTATCTCTCGCTAATTAGCTAGAAGCATTCGATCTAAAAACAAAACGCACGATCTGTCACAAACGCAATACGATCAGCACGCAACACAACACACAAATAATTTAACAAGCATTATTTAGGGAAGGAGGGCTGTCAGGTGGCGCCAAACGCTGACTGTGACAGCCCTTTTTCTATCAACATGTCTTAAATTTGTAGGAGGAAAGACAATGGCTGAAGAGTATTCTGCCCAAGCAGAAAAAACATCACAAAAGAAAAAAAGCGCCTTTTCACGCCGCACGTGGGATATGATCGCAGGCTATTCCTTCATATCACCATTCTATATTCTATTTGCGGTATTTGGTGTATTCCCGATCTTCTTTAGCTTCTACTTAGCTTTCTTTAGATGGGACGGCCTAAACCCAATGGAATTCGTAGGCTTCAACAACTTTGTCATTATCTTTAATGACCCCCTATTTTGGAAATCAATTTATAACACGGTCATAATCGGCCTCATGGGGACTGCTCCTCAGCTTGTAGTTGCACTGCTACTCGCATTTGCGCTTAACTCCGTGTTACTTAAGTATAAAGGAATTTTCCGACTCGCTATTTTCTTACCATATGTAACGTCGATCGTAGCAGTAGCAATCGTATTCAGCGTTATCTTTAGTAACCAAGAGTCCGGTCTTGCAAACACATTCCTCGGATTCTTCGGCGTCGATCCAATTACATGGACGCGTTCGGAGTGGGGAGCGAAGTTTGCGATCGCAGCGATGGTATTCTGGCGCTGGGTCGGTTATAACACAATCATTTACTTAGCAGGGATGCAAGCAATCCCGAACGATTTATATGAAGCAGCAAAAATGGACGGAGCTACAGTTCGTCAGCAAATTTGGCACATCACGATTCCAATGCTGAAGCCATTCATCATCTTCTCTGTATTCACAGCGACGATCGGTGCGCTTCAAGTATTCGCAGAACCGCATATTTTCCAGGGACGTGGAGGACGACCTGAAGGTATCACAATCGTGCTTTACCTATACCGAGATGCATTCGGAAGTAACTTCTTCGGTACAGCATCTGCAACAGCGATTGTCTTATTCTTCATCATTATTATCTTCTCTTCTCTAAATATGTACTTTACAAACAGAATCGGCAGATCTAAAAAGGTGGAGGTGAAGTAGCAATGAAGAAACAAAACATGTGGGCAAAAATTGGCCTATACGCCTTCCTAACAATTGCAGGCTTATTATCGTTATTCCCGTTCTACTGGATGTTTGTCATGGCTACGAATCCAAACAATTTAATTAACCAATCACCACCTGTCATGACACCAGGATCAAACTTAGTCATTAACTTTCAAAACGTATTAGATAGTATCCCGTTCTTCCAAGCGATGCTTAACTCGCTGATTGTCGCAACGACGATTACATTCGGCGTATTGCTTCTATGTTCATTAGCAGGATTTGCATTCGCGAAACTACCATTCCCAGGACGCACCTTCCTATTCGTGCTTATCCTCGGAACGATGATGATCCCACCGCAGCTCGGACTTATTCCAAGCTATCACATCATCACACAGTTCGGCTGGTTAAGTGACCTTCGTGCGGTTATCGTACCAGGACTCATGAACGCGTTCGGTATCTTCTGGATGAGACAATATATCTCCAGTGCCGTACCAGACGAAATTATTGAAGCTGCAAGAATCGACGGATGCTCGACGTTCCGCATCTACTGGAACATCGTCGTACCAGTCATTCTACCAGCATTCGCAACACTCGGAATCATCGTCTTCATGGCTATCTGGGGAGACTACCTATGGCCACTCGTCGTCCTACAAGATCAATCTACACACACCATTCAAGTAGCACTACGCTCCCTGATGGATGATCGCGTACGTGACTTCGGGATGATCCTATCCGGTACATTCTGGGCAACCGTACCACTTATTATCGTATTCCTGCTCTTCAACCGCCTCTTCATCAAGAGTATCACCGACGGCGCAGTCAAGAGCTAATCATTCCTACTTTTTGTTAACCGCGTAACGCTCTTTCGTAGCCGATACGCGCACACAATTGGAAAGAGTACGCACAAGGTTTCTACCATAGCAAATATAAAAGAAGCCACTGCTAATGCGGTGGTTTCTCTATTAGGGAGAGAGACAAATGAAAAAAACAGTAGCTACAGCACTCGCTTCAACGCTCGTTTTACAGGCGATGCTTCCAACAGTAGTTAAAGGAGAAGAGACAGACGACATGTGGAAATTAACATTCGAAGACACGTTTGAAGGTACAACGCTTGATAAGAGTAAATGGTCGATTGATCAAGGGAACGGCTTTTATGATGATAACGGCAACTGGGTACCTGGCTGGGGGAACGAAGAGCTTCAGTCGTATGAAGAAGATAACGTCATCGTAAAAGACGGCATGCTTCACCTAGAAGGTCGTGAAGAAACGGTATCGAACGATAAGGGTACATACAATTTTACATCTGGTAAGATTCATTCCCAAGGTAATTTCTCACAGAAGTATGGTCGCTTTGAGGCGAGTATGTCATTGCCAGAAGGACAAGGCTATTGGCCGGCATTTTGGATGATGCCAGAAGATGACAAGTACGGTGGCTGGGCAGCATCTGGTGAGATTGATATTATGGAAGCGGCCGGTGGACGTCCAAGTCATATTGGCGGCGCGATTCACTACGGTGGACAGTGGCCAAATAATCGTTTTACAGCAAAGGATTACTACTTCCCAGAAGGCATTGATATTACAGATTTTAACGAGTACGCAGTCGAATGGGAGCCAGGTGAAATTCGTTGGTACGTTAACGATGAACTGTTCCAAACGCTCAATAACTGGAGCTCTGAGAATGCGAATAACGCAGCAAACTTCTCGTACCCAGCACCATTTGACCAAGAGTTCCACTTGATTTTAAACTTAGCAATCGGTGGCTGGTACGGTGGTAATCCGGATGAGACAACAGAGTTTAATCAGGCGGTGAAGGTAGATTACGTTCGCGCTTACGAAATGGACGAGTACCGCGAGCCGGTAGAACCTATTTCAGAGCCGAGCGAGCTACCTGAAAATACGAAGCAACCAGTAGACGGTAACTACCTCTATGACCCTTCGTTTGATGGAGACATTTCTTCGATTCGCACACCGGCTGACCTAGAGTCGTCGTTTAGTGAAGATGGATGGAATTTTGTCTACCTAGAGGAATTCGGAGCGGATGCTACCTTTAGCCAAGGCGAGGACGGTGTAACGATTGACGCTTCGGCATCAGGCTCGCAGCCTTACAGCATTCAGCTTATCCAGAATGCAACCGTAGGCGAAGGTCGCTGGTATCGCTTAAGCTTT
Organism: Paenalkalicoccus suaedae; assembly: GCF_006965545.2. Lineage (NCBI taxonomy): Bacteria > Bacillati > Bacillota > Bacilli > Caryophanales > Bacillaceae > Paenalkalicoccus > Paenalkalicoccus suaedae. The sequence continues at coordinate 2,997,160 of NZ_CP041372.2, read as the reverse complement.
GATGCGAAGGCGGAAGCAGCTCGCACACTAAACGTAAAAGTTGGCGCAGGTCCAGAGCGCGGCTACACGGCGTATTCACCAACGCGTGATTTCCAAGTTGGTACGGATTCTGCACGCTACGAGCTTGTTTTCCAAATGACAAATGAAACAGATCCACGTGCTCGCGTGGAGTTAAACGCAGGTCTTTCAACAGTGCCTGTCACGATCGACAATGTGGTTCTTGAAGAAGTCGACGCGGTTGATCCTTATAACGAAGATGCTCCAAAGACGGCAATTGCAGGCAATCACATTTACAACGGCACGTTCGACCAAGGACGCATGGATCGTACAACGTTCTGGCAGTTCGAAAGTGACGTAGCAACTGGCGTCGTTCCAGAAGATACTCGTCGCTTTACGTACACGTTTGATGGTGCTGGCGAGGCGGAGTTGATGCAGCCTGGACTTGTGCTACCTGCTGGTGACTATACGCTTGCGTTTAACACCATGTCAGATGCTTCGGCGCCGATCAGTGTTTCTGTGACTGGGGAAAATGGGGTAGAGCTAGTGAATGAATCCGTAACAGCTCCTACTAGTGCGCAAGATCACGAAGTGACGTTTACATTAGATAGCGCAGTAGATGCAGCGGCATTAACGTTTGTTGCGACTGCTAGTGGCTCTATCGACAATGTTAGTCTTATGCGTGAAGGGGCAGAAGAGGAAGAGGCCGCAGGCGAGCGCTTCCCACTTCTAAACGGATCGTTTGAGACAGATGAGCATTGGTTCAGCCACGTACAAGGTCAATTTGACGGGACATCACAAGCGGATGTAACGGTAGGCAATGGTAAGGCAGAGCTTGCAATTGGTGACGTCGGCCAAAACCCATGGGATATTCAACTATTCCAAGAAAACGTTGCGCTAAAGGCAGGCGAAACGTACACATTAACGTTTGATGTAGCTTCAACAGTTGATCGCACGATCGAAGCAGTTATTGAGAACGCATCATACGAGCGCTATTTATCGGAAGAAGTAGCAGTAACGGCTGCTGGTGAGACAGTATCATTCACGTTCGATATGCCTATCTCTGACACAACTGCTGTGAAATTCTTAGCAGGTAACGTCGACGGAGAGGTAGCTCCTCACACGCTGACGTTCGAAAATGTATCACTCGAGATGCACGTGGAAGAAAGCGACGGCGTTTCGTTCTCTGACTTCGATGAGTCTCATGCAAGCTACGAAGAAGTAGCCGAGCTATTAGAGCGCGGCATTGTAAAAGGCTTTGGTGATGGTACGATGCGTCCAGGTCAATCGATCACGCGTATGGAAGCAGCGATCCTGCTCACACGTGTGCTAGAACTTGCGCCAGGCAATGATACAGAGGCATTTATGGATGTACCTTTGGATCATCCAAGCCTAGACTACGTCCTAGCTGTGCGAGAAGCTGGTATCTTCAGCGGTAGCCCATTCAATCAGTTCTTCCCGAAGCGCGAGCTCGTGCGTGGAGAAGCGGCTGCGATTGTGCTACGTGCGTTCGGAGTACCTTACTCGACTGACTTCACGCGTGGAGAAAATGATGACACGTTTAGCCACGAAGTACAGTCGCTCGTAGAAGCGGAGCTGATGATTGGGCGCGGTAACGGTGACCTCGCTGTGCGATCGTCGATCACGCGTTTAGAGTTCTTGTTGCTTCTAGCACGAGCGGATAAGATGTAAGTCAAGATCAAGATCGGCACCTCCGGCGCCCCATCGCGTCGTTTGCAACTACCTGTGGTTGCTTGCTCAACTATTTTGTCCGGCCAAACAAATGGCCGGACAAAAGGATTTTCGCTGCGCGGAAGGGCTACCACTGGTAGTACGCAAACGTCGCTGCGGGTTGCCTGCGGTGACGGTTTTATTTAAGATATAGCCCTCCATCTTCTCGTTAACAGAAGGTGGAGGGCTTTTTATTTAGGATTCTGTTCGTTTTAAGGTGGGGTGCCTAATTCAGATGGGTTGGTGCCAAATAGAAGGGTGGTGGTGCAAAATTTAAGGGAGGTTGTGCCAAAAAGCTAGCATGTTGTGCAAAATTGTAAATGAATTAGGTGATTAAAGTAAGTCTAGCATGGATTGTTTTTTTAGAAGAGACCGTTAGGATTTAGTGAAGACAATCAAATTGCTAAAGAGCCACATTGAGAGGTCAAGTGCGGCACCTCCGGCGCCCCTACGCATCGTTTGCTACTACCTGTGGATGCTAGCTCAACTATTTTGTCCGGCCAAACAAATGGCCGGACAAAAGGATTTTCACTGCGCGGAAGGGCTACCACTGGTAGTACGCAAACGCTGCTCCAGGGCACCTGCGGTAACTTTGTTTATGGAATTGACACTTTTTCTTTTTTTATTTAGGGGCACGAGGCGTTTGTTCGTTGCCTCGCTTTTTATAGAAGACCGTGTCGGTAGTTGGCTTATGGGTTATTTCAGTTCTATACTGTTGATATCTTTCATAGAAGGTTCAAAAGAGATTATTGCTAAAGTGCCGTGCTACAAAATCCTAAAGCTTTTTAGTTTAACGCTCATCTTTACTCTGCTTTCGGTACATAAAGTTTGTATACCGTACATAAAAACTCAATACGGTACATTTATTTCATACACGGTACATTCTTTCTTAATACGGGACATAAATCTGAAATTGGTTGAGAGCCAGTCATTAAATTTCCTAAAACCATAAGAAAAGAGCCTCTTGGTGGCTACCCCTAAAAGTTAGAGTTTTTATTATGCAGCTAATTGGCTGGTTTGTGTTCGGTATTCGACTGGACTAAAACCAGCCAATTTTTCTTTTGATCGTATATGGTTGTACCAGTAAATATATTCTTCAATCTGCCTTTTTAATTCTTCGTAGCTCACTAATTTTTCTCCATAATACATTTCTTGTTTTAATATACCAAAGAAATTCTCTATTGAAGCATTGTCTGCGCAGGTTGCTTTACGTGACATGCTTTGAAATACTTTATTTTCTTTTAATGTCCTCACCCATTGGTTGTGCTGATAATGCCAGCCTTGATCGGAGTGGATAGTCGTACGATAGGTTGCCTGAGCTCCTAGTACTTCTATTGTTTCTTTTAAAGGTTCCATGACAAGATCTAATGTTGGACGTTTCTTGATACCAAACGCGATAATTTCCCCATTGTAAAGATCAAGGAGTGGATTTAAGTACAATTTCTCTTCTCCTAGACATTTGAATTCTGTAATGTCGGTTACTAATTTCTGAAAAGGAATAGGCGTGCTAAATCGGCGGGACAGTCGATTCTTCGCTACCTTTCCAACCTTACCCTTATAAGAATTGTATCTACGAGACTTCCTCATAAACTTTACGCATTTTAACCCTAATTCCCTCATAAGTCGATACACTTTTTTGTGATTAATACACCAGGCTGATTTCTTTAATTCCTTGGTAATGCGTTTATAACCATAACGTTCATGAAACGCCTTAAACAGCTCAGTAATGACTTCTTTTAGTTCTCTATCCGGATCTTCTTTCCCAAAGTTTTTCACATGATAGTGGTAGGTTGATTCTGGAATACCTACAATAACTAGAATATCTTTTAATCGGTATCCTTCTTCTTTGAGTTCGAACGCCACTGTTGCTTGTGCTTTTCGTGGAAGGCATTCGGATTCTCTCGAAAAGCTCTCAACTTTTTTAGGTAGGCATTTTCTAGCCGCAACAGTTCATTCTCGCGTTCTAGTTCGTCTTCACGTGTTAACTTCTTCTCTTCTTTTCCCTTTGATTTATTACTGTTTTTAGACATAGAAGGTCGCTCCTTTGATCTTGGTTTCAGGCCTCCTAATCCTTGTTCATTAAATGTTTTCATCCAACTGTAAATTAAAGCAGGATTATTCAATCTAAATTGTTCAGCAGTTTCCTGAAAAGAAGCACCTGTCTCAAGCATAAATTGTATCGTATCCACTTTAAATTGAACAGAGTACGCCTCATTCGTTCTTCTTCGTTTTAATCCTTCAACCCCTTGCGTTTTATAGGATCTTACCCAATTTTGTAGTGGAGTTCGAGAGGGCATATTATACTTTTTAGCTAATAATTTATACCCGAGATTTCCATTCAAATATTCGCTAACAAGTTTCATTTTAAATTCTTCACTATATTTGGCCATAAAAACACCCCCGAAAGTTAGATTATCTACTCTAACTTTCGGGGGTCGGTACCCTTTCTTACAAAAAGAAGGCTCTTTTCTTATAGCTTTTTAAATCAAACGCAGAGGTGGCAGACCCGGAGGACATTCGGAGACAATCCATAGGGGAAAGAGGTCTTTGAGATCCCACAGGAGGTTGCTTAGGGGTAGACGGCAGTCGAGCCCTACCGACGAGGAAGCTCAAAGACCGGCCCTATGGATGTCGTAGAATGTCTGGAGGGCTGACAGCTCGGAGTGCAGATTTAACTAGTTAGTCCTTTAGCAATTTTAGCTCGAAGAGCTAAGCACGTAGGCACTAAGCTAGTTAGCTCTTAAGCAACTAGCTGCCCTACTCCCGCTCCTTACCAGTAAGCGGCACATCCCTCTCTAAATACTTCACACCACGAGATTCGATCTTCGCTTGTCCACTTGTCAGGTCTGTGATCCAAGATGTGTAGTCCTCAAGGTCGCCGTCTTCGACAAATACTTCGACGGTTACTTGCTCTTCGTAGAGGATCTCTTTTAATAGGTAAGCGGACGATCGAATCTCATTTTCTACCTTGCCGAGCATGGTGTAATCAAAGGTTGCTGCGACGATGGTGGCAAGTTTGCGCTCAACTACGCCAGTTGCATTGATACCAGCGCTTGTTGCGGAGCTATACGCGCGGATGAGTCCGCCGGCGCCGAGCTTAATGCCTCCGAAGTAACGCGTGATGACAACAACGGTGTCCTTAAGCTGGCGCTTCTTGATGACTTCTAAAATTGGGACGCCGGCTGTGCCAGAGGGTTCGCCGTCGTCGTTGGCTTTTTGGATAAGGTCGTTCTCGCCGATCATATAGGCGGAGCAGTTGTGGTTGGCGCTCCAATGCTCCTTTTTAATCGCTTCGATGAATGCTTGCGCGTCCTCTTCAGATTCAACGCGTTTGACGTGTGCAAGAAAACGTGACTTTTGGATGACGATTTCATCGCCTCCAGATTCTTTGACTGTAAAATAGGATGAAAGCATATCGGATAATCTCCTCTGCAAAAAAAATTGTCATATGCCATATAGCACACGATTTGTATTGTAAAAAAATATAGAAAAGTTGTGAAATCGTGCAGAATGACTATGAATTTAGGGTATGATGATTAGAGATATCTAGTCAAGTAACCTTCCTTACTAGGTTTTTTTCTAGAATTACTTGACCAAAGTGAAGGATATCGGAGACAATAAGGAGAATAGATTAGGTGTTAGTGCCTAATTTATCTTTTCCTCCACAAAGATAGCCCGAATCATGTGTAATTGAGGCAGTCTTTAGTGATAAGTCAAAGGAAATAATTTCTTAATGACGAATTACCCCCATAAAGGACAGCTTACCTACGAGTATATGTTTGTAGTCACTTTGTGCTACACACGGCGAACCATCAATACTAAGGTTAGCGATGGCGTAATTTGTTGCACAGAAAGTGAGGGGTTGGATGGGCTCCGTAGAAGCAATTGATCATATCCTCACTAGTATGATGGATATGGTTGGCAAAAGCAAAGAACAAATCTTTGAGATTGGCGAGGACTCTCGCACTGAATATGAGCAGCTGAAAGATGAGCTTGAGACTATCAAAAAAAAGGTTGTCGAAGTCATCGAACAAAGCGACAAAATGGAGCTACAATCACGTTTCGCTCGAAATAGGCTTGCAGAAGTTAGCAAGCACTTCGATAACTATAGCGATAGAGAGGTCCGAGAGGCTTATGAGCAGGCCAATGATTATCAGGTAAACTTGACGGTCCTGCTACATGAAGAAAAGCAGCTACGAGATCGGCGCGATTCAATTGAACGGCGGCTCATGAAATTGGAAGAAACAATGGAGAGAGCAGATCATCTCATCAACCAAATCAACGTTGTCATCAATTATCTCACAGGAGACTTGATGCAGGTATCCGAAATGATTCAAGACGCGGAAGAAATGCAGAAGTTTGGGCTTAAGATTATTCAAGCCCAAGAGGAAGAACGCAAAAAACTTTCCCGGGAAATACATGACGGACCAGCTCAAATGATGGCGAACGTTGTCATACGCTCAGAAATTGTCGAGCGAGTGCTAAATAAAGAAGGTGTCGAGCAAGCAAGACAGGAAATTAAAGATCTAAAGGCAATGGTGAAAGATTCTTTAATCGAAGTACGTCGCATCATCTATGATTTACGTCCCATGTCACTCGACGACTTAGGTCTCATGCCAACGCTCGCGAAATATTTAAAAAACGTCGAAGAGCATTCACAAGTACAGATCCAGTTTAAATCCTTTGGCAAGGACATGCGCTACCCAACGCAAATGGAAGTCGCAATCTTCCGTTTCGTCCAAGAGGCAGTCCAAAACGCAATCAAGCACGCTGATGCAAGCATGATTTCAGTCAAAGTGGATCCAAAACCGAACTCCGTCGTAGCTGTCATCAAGGACGATGGCAAAGGCTTCGATACCTCTATCAAAAAAGAGGGCAGCTTCGGGCTTGTGGGAATGAAGGAGCGTATCAATATGCTTGACGGAAAAATCAGCATAGATTCAAAACCAGGTGCAGGCACACTCATCGTTGTCCAAATACCTGTTCAAACGCAAGCTAGTTAATACAACCAGAAAGGGTGTATGAGATGTTATTAGGAGGAGAACAAATGGAAAATACGAATAAATTACGCATTGTGTTAATTGATGATCACCAGCTTTTCCGCGAAGGTGTAAAACGAATTCTTTCAATGGAAAGTAACTTTGATGTTGTTGCAGAAGGTAGCGACGGCGACGAAGTAATCGATCTTGTCCGTCACAACCAACCGGACGTTGTCCTTATGGACATTAACATGCCTAACGTAAACGGCATGGAAGCGACGAAAAAGCTAGTCGAAACATTCCCGAACGTAAAAGTACTCATCTTATCTATTCACGATGACGAAACGTACGTAACGCACGTTCTTAAAACAGGAGCTTCAGGCTACCTATTAAAAGAAATGGACACAGAAGCATTAATCGAAGCTGTCCGCGTTGTTGGCGAAGGTGGAGCTTACATTCACCCGAAGGTAACGTTCAATCTTATTAAGGAATACCGTCGTCTAGCATCTGATAACGGTGGCGAATCGGAAATCGGCTTCCGCGAAGTCGAGTACCGTCGTCCACTTCACCTCCTCACACGTCGTGAGTGTGAAGTACTTCAATTAATGACAGACGGAAAGAGCAACCGTGCCATCGGCGAAGCGCTCTATATTTCGGAGAAAACAGTTAAAAACCACGTTTCAAACATCCTACAGAAGATGGGTATGAACGACCGTACGCAGGCTGTAGTAGAAGCAATCAAAAACGGTTGGGTTAAGGTTAACTAATCTATTTCCAGTGCACGGGACTCTTAGGAGTCTCGTGTTTTTTGATTTAAAGGTGCAGCATTTTGGAGTTCAAGGGCAGAATCTCCGGTTCTCCTGCGCTCCCGGATGGGGCTTTCCTGAGGAGCTAGCTCAACTATTTTGCCTGGTCAAACCAATGACCAGGCAAAAGGATTTTCGCTGCGCCTAAATGCTCCTCTAGGATCCACCAGCTTTCGCTCCGAATAACTGGAGGGGACGGACTGATTTGTCAGAGACACTTTATATTAATGCTAGGCACTAGACGTCAGTTCGTAGACTAGCTATAGAAGTTTTAATTGCTATGAGATCAGTAACCACCTAAATGGTATAGAGGGAAATAAACAATTAGTTGAGGTAAAACATCGAATGGAGAATTCGGCTAGTTCAATAGTAGTCGCAGTCGTCACCTTTTATAATGCGTTATTCTTTATGAGATCAGATAAGGTGAAAATCCGAAACTCAACAAGGCTTTAAATTACGTATCACTACTAGATCATTTCTTCTAAACTTCATCTTCTTCCTCTAATCCAATGGGGTGCTCTTCTTCTGCATCATCAGGTATGACGTCTTCAAGTTGAAAGAAGCCTTCTTCAAATTGCTCTACTTCTTCAAAGTCAATAATTGTCGTAACTATGTCAAAATTTTGCAATGAGACCTTTAAAAGCATGGGATTATCCTGATTAAACCAATATTCGTTACCCTGCAGGTCTGAAATTTTATGTGCCATTGCTCCATTTATTTCTTCTTCTCCTTCGTAAGTTAGGGAGGACTCTTTAATATTCTCTTCTATCCCATCAGCCCAAAATAAAATTTCAGCCCCAGTAAGGTCTTCTTCCTCTGTCATATCATCATAATGATACGTGTTATCATAATCTTGGTAAGTAATCGCATAATCAGCTGTAATTCCTTGATAGGTAGCCCCAGGAGAGCCTTCGCTATCTATTTTTGTTCTGATCAACATATCCTCCCCTGATAGATCCGTGTACTCCACTACGTGATCCAGTTCGTTAGGACCAAGTTCGAATTCAAACCGGTATCGATCGATATCTCTAACATAGCGTATAAAATCCATCGCGATTTCTTCCGCTTCATTTAATTCACTCTCATCAATTTCCTCTACTCTATCATCAGCATTATCGTCTGATAGACCATTCGATTCATTTGTAGCACTCATCTCTTCATTGCCTGACTCACTACAAGCAACCAATGTCGCCAAACTAAAACTAAACAAAAAGACCTTTTTCACAATCCTTCCTCCTTTAGAAAATACAAGTTATCTATTTTACATATAATTTCCTCCTTCCCCACCCAGCATTTTTAAAACGGGAGTCTAGTATCAACGAACCTGAACGTATCAATCTAAGAAAACACTTTTCTACTGCACTTGTTAAACCAAACGCAGAGCTGGCAGACCCAGAAGACATTCGGAGACAATCCATAGGGGAAAGAGGTTTTTGAGATCCCACAGGAGGCGTTTAGGAAGAGACGACAGTCGACTCCTGCCGACGAGGAAGCTCAAAGACCGGCCCTATGGATGTCGGAGAGTGTCTGGGGGGGCTGACAGCTCGTAGTAATATGAACCACCTTTACAGTTAAGCATCAACCGCTAGCCTGAAATCAGCGGGAAAAGCACCCACTGCTTTCTAAGGGCAAGGCTAGCTCAACAAACTCGCAAAGACCGCAATCTTTTTGTGATGCTTTTCAGACCGCGAAGATCACACGGTCAATGGATGTCGGAGAGTGTCTGGCGGGCTGACAGCTCGGAGAGCAGATTTAAACTATGTGGCACTTTAGCAATTGAAGCTCGAAGAGCTGAAGCACTTGTTTTAAACTGTTTGGCACTTCATTACATAAGCTCGAAGAGTTTATGTTTTTAAACTAGTTGGAACTATATTCAACATAAACATAAACAAATAAGCACTTTATCAAAGTAGCACGTCACCAAGTTAGCTCAAAGAGCTAACGCAAGTAATCTCTTAAAAGACATAGACAACCACAACTACCTCTTGGTAGTATAGAAGAATACTAGACCAGCCGAAAGCCGGCAGAGGAGGAACCACGTTACATGAGTAAAGTCGCCATCGTTACAGACAGCACATCTTACATACCAGAAGAGCTGAGAAAGCAGTACGGTATAACCATGGTCCCTCTAAACGTTGTCTTCGGAGACGAAACGTTTAAAGAGGAAGAAGATATTACGACAGAAGAATTCTATGCGAAAATGAAAGAGACCGAAAAACTCCCAACAACCTCGCAGCCAAGCATCGGATTATTTGAAGAAACCTTTCAAGAATTAAGCCGCGATCACGAAGACATCATCGTCATCACCCTATCAAGCGGAATAAGCGGAACGTACCAGACAGCAGTAGCCGCAGCCAACATGGTTGAAAATACGAATATCCATATTTTCGACTCGGAAATAAGCTGTATGGTCCAAGGATTTTATGTCATGGAAGCCGCTAAACTCGCACAAACAGGCGCAGACGCAAAAACAATCAAGAAGAAACTCGAAGACATGAAATCGCACGTGTATGCCTACTTCATGGCAGACGACCTCAGCCACCTACACCGCGGAGGACGCTTAAACGGCGCGCAACTCTTCATCGGCAGCATGCTACAAATTAAGCCTGTGCTCCACTTCGAAGATCAAAAAATTGTGCCATATGAAAAAGTGCGCACAGAGAAAAAGGCCGTTGCCAAAATCAAAGCACTACTTGATGAGCACGCCAAGTCAGCTCAAACCATCAGCATCACTGTCATTCACGGCAATGCGCCTGAGAAGGCAGAGACCATCGCAGAAGAACTACGCGAAAAGTATCCACAGGCAGACGTCTACATCAGCCACTTCGGACCCGTTATCGGCACGCATTTAGGCGAAGGTAGCGTCGGCATCGGCTGGTGCAAGCATTCGTAATCATACCTATATCTTATTATTTTGGCGGGTGCACAGGGTTCTAAGCCGCATCCGTCACACCTTATAGAGTTTCTTAATAACCTTACGAACGAACCCTTCATTCATTTTAATGTGATAATGGAGGTTTTTTTATGTCCTTTTTATTCTTTGAGAAAATCATGCCGAAGTCCCTCAATGCTAGTAATTCCGTACAAATGCACATGCGCCGCCTGCTCGTGGATGAGCTTCGTGCATTATTTTCTGACCCGGAGATCGCTTTTATGATACAAGAGAAGTGGATTGTTCCTACTGCCTCCTTTCATGAAGGGCGTTGCACGCGCTGTAACAGCACCCGCACGCAGCAAACCCCACGCTGCGGCCGATGCCACAGCCCGTGCCTTTATTGCCGAGACTGCCTTCAAATGGGACGTAACGTAGCCTGTACGCCACTCTACCACTCTACCTATGTCCATCCAGGCTGCGACGCCACCCTCCAGTTTCACGGCGAGTTTTCGCCCGCCCAAAACGAGGCGGCCCAAAAGCTCGTCTCGTTCTACGAGGAAGGCGTCACAGAGAGCCTCCTCCACGCCGTCTGTGGCGCTGGCAAAACGGAGATGCTGTTTCCCGTCATCGAGAGGGCACTAAGAGACGGTCCTGTTTTGGTGGCAACCCCACGCCGGGACGTCGTCACCGAGCTCGCTCCGCGACTCCAAGACGCCTTCCCGTCAGTAACAGTTCGTGCGTTCCACGGTGGCCTCGACGAAGACGCACGCTACGCCCCGTGCGACATCGCCGTCGCCACCACGCACCAGGCGCTTCGCTTCTTTAACGCCTTCGCCCTCGTCATCATCGACGAAGTCGACGCGTTCCCATTTACAGTCGATCGCAAGTTGACGTATGCCGTCCAAAAAGCGCGCCGTGCTGACGGACGCACCGCGCTCGTAACCGCGACGCCTTCCTCCGGACAGCGTCGCACAAAACACAAAGCCACTGTCCCAAGGCGCTATCACGGGCACGACCTCCCCGTGCCAGCTTTTTACTGGTCCGGCAACTGGCAAAAACGCCTGCCCATCCGGCTCCTGCTCGCGATTCGCGAAAAAGCCGCGAAACACGAGCCCACCTTCGTCTTCGTCCCGCACATCGACGATCTCTACCTAGTCGAAGCAAAGCTCCGCGCGTTCGATGCGACGCTCCGCGTCGGCACCGTCCACTCGGCGGAGCCAGACCGCGCGGACCGTGTCGCGGCTTTTCGCGCCGGCGACCTCGACGTGCTCGTGACAACGACAATCTTAGAACGAGGCGTGACCGTCCCACGCGCCCACGCCTACGTTCTCGGAGCTGATTCCGGTCTTTTCACGTCGTCAGCCCTCATACAAATCGCAGGCCGCGTCGGACGACACGTTGACTTCCCGACAGGCGACGTCCACTTTTACCACCATGGCAAAACGGCCGCCATGGTCGAAGCACAAAAGGATATCAAGGCACTTAACGCCGGAGGTGGCCTATGAATTGGCGAACCTTACTAGAGCTAGATGCAGCATGCCTCTTTTGTCAAAACACGTACAAGGAAGATGCCACGTGGAGGAGCATTCTCGGGATAGAGGGGGCGTCCGAGCTTTGTCCGGCGTGCCGGAAGAAGCTCCACCCGCTCCAAGCCGGGTGCGCGGTCTGCCAGCACCCAGTGGGAGCGGACACCGTTACTTGCCCGGATTGTAAGCGTCACCCGGAGATCGACTTTATCCAGCGCTCTCTCTACCCGTACGACGATTTTATGCAGGAGATCATCAGCACCTTCAAGTACCGCGGCGATGCCGTGCTCGCGACTCTATTTAGCCCAAAGCTCGCTAAGCTCGCAAAAACGCTCGGCCCATTTGACCTCCACGTGCCCATCCCACTCCACCACGCCCGCGAGTGGGAGCGCGGCTTTAATCAGGCGGAGCTACTAGGCGCCGACCTGCCACTCACACACGTCCTCTCAAGGCCCGAGGCGACGCGCAAAAAGAGTAAGCTCACGCGCGATGAGCGCCACGCCCAAAAGACTCTTTTCTCGGTGGAAACAAAGGTGGACGGTGCGCGCATTTTGTTAATCGACGATATCTACACCACGGGAGCCACATTCCGTTCAGCGGCCTCGGTCCTCTATGCAAACGGCGCCCGCTCCGTACGAGGAGTAACCGTAGCCAGAGCGATCATGCGGAATATGGGGGAACAGAGCGGCAAGTAGGTTTAGGTAAGGAGTTGCTTTTAGGGGTGTGGGGCACATAACTAGATAGAATTACTAGGGCAAGTCCATAACTTGGGGGCGAGGAACATAACTAGCTCGAGAAACAGCTAGAAGTCCATAACTTTGGAGCAAGGAACATAACTTTGCAATGGGGAACATAACTTCTGGATAAGGCACATAAAATCCATATAAGGAACATAACTTTAAAATGTGGCACATAACTAGATTGGATTAAAGCATGAAGTCCATAACTTGGTAACGAGGCACATAAATTTGCAATTAGGAACATAAAATTCATTTAAGGCACATAACTCCAAAATGCGGAACATACATTCACGTAAAATGAATTTAAAATCAAATTCTCTATTTTATTCCCCAACTAGCACGAGGGAGTTACGCTTAAACTTTCATTATTTTACGCGCACACGGTAATAATCCTTTATTAAATTAGGTAAAAGTTTCTTCATATCGGATAGTATCATGATTTTCTTAAAGGAATTAGGAAAATATCGAAAATTCATAAGTCAAAAGTCTTCACATTCCCGTGAAAAATGTCGATAATAGAGGTAATAGACATTGTAGGGGGTAAATAGTCATGGCTGAACTGATGAATTGTCCAGTTTGCGACCGGCTTTTTGTAAAGGCGTTTCGTAGCGTGTGTGATCACTGTCATCGTGATGTAGAAGAAAAATTTCAGCGAGCGTACGCATTTATTCGGAAGCGTGAGAATCGTCGGGCAACGGTTGAGGAAATTCACCATGCGACGGATGTGGAAGAAGATCTCCTTTATCAATTTGTTCGTGAGGGACGTTTGCAGACGTCGAGCTTTCCTAACTTAACGTATCCGTGTGAGTCATGCGGCTCTGGAATTAGCGAGGGGCGTCTTTGCTCGAAGTGTAAAGGCAACATTACGGATGGTCTTGCCAGCGGAGAAAAAGAGAAAGCATTCCGCAATCGATTATCAGAGTCAGAAAAAGCAGAGGAACGCGAGCGTTATCGTACGTATCAGGCGTTGGATGGAGCGGTTAATAAAAAGAAGAAGTAGCGAAGTCTGCATGATGAGCTTTGATTTAAAGTACCAACTAGCTAATTAATTAGGACAGCTCTAGCGAGCTTTAGTTGATAAAGTGCCAACTAGTTTCGTTCGGTTTATTTACCAATTTAGGGTAAGTGGAGTCAGCTCTATGAACGCCCTACGACATTAGCATTGTCTGAATCTAAGCCTACTCGTCAGGTAGGAGTCGACTACCGTCTTTTCCTAAACGCCTTTCTGCGTGGTCTTAGCTCCAGCCTTGTCCTGCTAATTGTCTCCGAGAATTCTCCGAGTCTGCCTCCTCTTGAGCTTCTCAAGAGAATACAAAAGCAAATGCTTAGGTAAGATCAAGTGCAAGGTCAAAAACTAAACTTACTTAACTTAAAGAAATGCATAAGTAATAAAAGCTCGCCTACTTCTTTAGAAAAGAAGGGCGGGCTTTTATTCTTATATATGGTCATGTTAGCCACAGAAGTTACTATCACTGAACAGACATGCTGGCACTTAAGCATTTTGATTGGTTAAATATAATGATAACTGTATTCTATATAAAGACAGTACACCTCAGATGTACATGCATCACCTAATTCATTTACAAATTCGCACAACTCGCTCTCTTTTTAGCACCACGACCCACCATTTAAGCACTAACCAATTTAATTTAATCACATGCCCTCAAACCAAAAATTCTCTCTAATAGTACAAGCCATTCTTATGCCCTTTTTAAATCAAACGCAGAGCTGGCAGACCCGAAGGACATTCGGAGACAATCCATAGGAATAGGCAGGGCTTAAGACCACGCAGGAAGGCGTACTTTGCCTGACGAGTAGGCTTAAGAACTGACCCTATGGATGTCGTAGAGTGTCCGGAGGGCTGACAGCTCGGAGAGCGGATTTAAACTAGTTAGAACTTAGTCACTTTAGCTCTTCAAGCTAGAATACAAAAGAAATACAATTAGTCCTTAACATCTTTTCCCCCATAACCGATAATAGAATTAGAAGCATGGAAGCGGAGTAACGACTATCACGGATGTAGCAGTCGTATGAACAAAGGAGGTGCAGAAATCATGAAAATTAATCCAATGCATTCCGTTCAAGCGTATCGTAAGTTGCAAGAGGCACAAGAGCGAACGGACGGAGTAAAATCACAAAAAGCAGACAAACTTGAAATCTCTAGCGAAGCCAAAGAAATGGCCAAGTCACAGGAGGTGCTCGCTGCACGTTCGAAGCGAGTAGAGGAACTGAAAGACCAAGTGCAAAACGGCACGTATAAGGTCAATCATCAAACCGTAGCAAACAAGCTATACGATTTTTGGAATAACTAATAGGCAAAAGAGCTTAATGGGAGAGAGGTGGACTGTATGGAGCAACAATTTGTAACGGTATTCCAAGCGTTTGTGGTCGTACACCAGCGACTGAATGAGCAGGCGGCAGAGAAGGCGCAGATCATTAAAAATGGAGACATTAAAGCGCTTGATGAGCTGATCAAGAAAGAGACACCGCTTATTCATCAGCTACGTAAGCTTGAAAACACGCGGCAACAGCTCGTCTCAAACTGGCTCAACGAACGCGGTATTATTGCGGATGACGTCACAATGCAGACCATTATCCCAACGTTTTCAGACGAAACGCAAAAAAAGCTCAATCGCTTGCAGGAGCAATTGGTAGTGGAGATTACGACGCTAAAGGAGCAAAATGAAGTGAATCGCTCGCTACTCGAGGACTCGCTCAAGTTTGTTAATTTATCGCTCGATACGTTCCAGCCACAAAATCAATTTAACGACTATTCAAACGGACAGGCAGGCGATGATGATGGACCGGAGACAGGTCGCTCATTGTTTGACTCGAAGGCGTAAGACACGAATTCATACGGCGCGCTTGCGTCATTTAATAGGGGGAATACACGCATGCTTTCAACATTTAGTGGCTTAGAGACGATGCGTCGCGCGCTATTTACCAATCAGGTAGCGCTACAGACCGTCGGGCATAACATCGCAAACGCCAACACACCGGGCTATTCGCGTCAACGCGTGAACATGACGCAGACAGAGGCCTTTCCAAATCCAGCCTTCAACAAACCAGGAATTCCAGGGCAGCTAGGGACAGGTGTCCGCGCTGGAGAGATTGAGCGTGTGCGTGAGGCGTTTTTAGACCTTCAGTTTCGTGAAGAAAATCATAAGAACGGCTACTGGGGTGCGCGCCTTGATGCGTTAGAAAAGATGGAGGACATCTTAAACGAGCCTTCTGAAAGTAATATCGCTAAATCGATGGATCAGTTCTGGGGTTCGCTTCAGGATCTATCCGTTAACCCAGAAGATGACGGAGCTCGCTCCGTTGTGCGTCAAAGTGGGATTGCATTAGCAGAGACAGCTCGTGCTTCGTACGAGGCGATTGAAGCGATTCAGCGAGACTATCAGTCTCAAATTAAGGTGCAAGAGGACAGCATGAACTCCATCTTACGCCAAATCAATTCGTTGAACTTACAAATCGCATCCGTAGAGCCACACGGCTATTTACCAAACGACTTATACGACCAGCGTGATCTATTAGTAGACGAGCTATCTGGCTATATCAACATCGGCATTGAGCCAGTCGAGTCTGGCGGGATGGCAAAAGCTTCAGCTGCAGGAAAATACGATATTTATCTACTTGATGCACAAGGTAAGCGCATGGTAGATGGTAGCGGAGACCCAATTCGTTTAATTGATTCAAGTGAAAATAAGGCGTACGTGATTAGTTCGAACACAGCAACGAGTAGTGTTACAGGGAAAGACGCTGTTCGGTCAATTCAAATCACAGACCCAGCAGACGCAACGGCAAACGTAACAGTAGATTTTACAGACTTTTCTTCAAGAGGAAAGTACCAAGGAACGATTGAGTCGTTTGGGTATATTGCGAATCCAGGAGACGCTACAGCTGATTTTGTAGAAGCTGGTATCTTCTCTGATATGCTAAAAGAACTTGACGTGATGTTTAGCGCGTTCATCACAGAGTTTAATAATGTTCACTCAGATAACTGGTCACTTTCAGAAATTAACAACAATAATACAAAGGTTGGAATTGATTTCTTCTCGTTTGATACAACACTTAACAATAGTGGTGGGTACTTTGCTGGTATTACAAAGGACTTTAACATTTCACAGGCCATTCGTAATAGTCGCGATAATATCGCAGCGGCTGGACCAACTGGTCAAGCATTCGCAGGCGACGGATCAGGTGCCCTTCTGTTATCTGGCGTAAAGGATCGCACATTAGACTTCGGCGGCAACACGACAAACGTTCAAAGCTTCTATCAATCTGTGATCGGTGAGATGGCGGTTGATACGCGTGAGGCTCGTCGTTTAGAAAATAATACAGGACTTCTGCGTGATTCGGTTGATCAGAATCGTAAGGCAGTAAGCTCCGTTTCGTTAGATGAAGAGATGTCTTTAATGATCCAATTTCAGCACGCGTATAACGCGTCAGCACGTAATTTGACGGCAATTGATGAAATGCTCGACCGTATTATAAACGGTATGGGCGTCGTTGGCCGATAAAGGAGTAAGACGATGAGAGTAACGCAATCGATGATGGCCGCAAACTCCTTGCGCCACTTAAACAATAGCTATCAAAACCTAATTAAATATAACGACCAGCTGGCGACAGGTAAGAAGATTACGCGTGCGTCCCAGGATCCGGTTATTGCCATGAACGGCATGCGCTACCGCACACAGGTTGCGGAGACGGAGCAGTTTAAGCGTAACTTATCGGAGACATATAACTGGATGGAGTCTTCTGATGCCTCTTTAGGACAAACAACGTCTGCCCTTCAGCGAGTGCGTGAGCTGACGATTCAGGCTTCCAACGATACGTATGAAGCAACGCAGCGTGACAATATTTCGAAGGAAGTACGTCAGCTCATTGATCAGCTTGAGTCTTTAGGAAACCAACGTGTTAATAATAAATATATCTTTAACGGAACAAACACTACGAACCAGCCGATTACGGCAGGGGAGCTTGACCTAGGAATTGGGGCATTTGTAGAAGAGCTTGGGGATAATTTTGCTGGAGACTTTGATGGGGTAGATCAAGATCTGTTGAATGACTTCCGTACTGATTTCGAACAAAACGTCACCTTCAAAGGTGGCTCCTACGAACCGTTATCTCGTGAAGGAAATGTTGTTACATTCCAAAACACAACCCCAGGTAAAACTGGTGAAGTGTTAACCTTTATATTGGACGGCACAGATGTAGCGTCTATCACACATTCCAAGCCTGCGGTAAATGCAGCTGGAGAACCTGTACTTGATGTGAATGGCGACCCAACCTTGGATGTCACAAATGTCCAGGAGCGTCAGGTTGTGATTGGCAATAAGAGCGCGGTTTCGACCAACACGCAAAACGTGCAGTTTGAGCTACTTAAAGGCGTGAATGTGGATGTAAACGTGACGCCGCAGAACGTGTTTACGAACGAGATGTTTGGGGATTTGATTGCGCTTGAGAAGGCGTTGCAGGATCCGAATGTCACGGCACAGGAGCTAACGGAGATGATTGATGTAGTCGATCATCACATTAATAATACGGTAAATGAACGTGCAGAGCTTGGTGCTCGGACGAATCGCGTCGAGATGATTGATACACGCGTGCGTGAGCAGGAGGTTATTGCGAAGCGTATCATGTCCGATAACGAGGATGCGGACATTGAGAAGGTCATTACGGACTTGCTTGCGCAGGAGAACGTGCATCGTGCGGCGTTATCAGCGACGGGTCGGATTATCCAGCCTTCCTTACTCGACTTTTTACGTTAATTAAGAAGGGAGGGATTTGTCGATGCAGCTAGCGAAGCTTCAGATTACGCAGCAGCAGGCTAAGACAGGAATAAGCTCACACACTCCGACGCTCTCCATTAAACAGCGCCCGGCTGATATGTCGATTAGCCAGGAGCTAAGCGGGAATCTTTCGCTATCGACGACATTCTCTTCCATCACGATTGACCAGTCGCAGGCGTTTGCGGATGCAGGGCTTATTCCACCGCTACAGTCTGCGGATCAATTTATCTCCCGTGCGAAGCAACAGGCGTTATCCTACATAGCAGAAACGACGCAGCACGGCGAGATGTTAAAAAAAATAGAGAATGGCACGAATGCGATTCCCGCGATTGCTCGCGATAAAGGGGAGCGCGATACGTTCCAGTTTGGGTACGGAGCAGTTCCACGTGGCATGGACCGTGTGCGGATCAACCACACGCCGTCGGAGCTTACGGTTAGGAGCGACTGGCCAGATCCATCTATCTCGTTTAGACGCAATATGCCCGAGATTTCGATCCCACGCTGGGAGAGTCAGGTGTACCTTCAACAAAAGGAGAGCATTGCCTTTTCGGTAGTTTTAGGAAGCGCAGTGAATCAAATACTATAGGGGGTTGCCTATATTTTACAGGTAGCCCTGTTTTCGTGTGTTAAAAAGTGGTACAATTATATACAGAGGAGTGAGTAAGATGTTAGTACACACAAAATATACTGGTGAGATCGATGTAAACGAACAGGACGTCGTGACGTTTAAACAAGGCCTTCCAAGCTTTGAGACAGAAACAACGTTTGTACTCTTACCATTTGGAGAAGCTACTAGCCCATTTTTTATCCTACAATCTACAAAGACGGTTGAATTAGCATTTATTGTCATGAATCCGTTTACTTTCTTCCCGGACTATTCGGTCGAGCTATCTGATCAAACGATTGAGTCATTAGAGATCGAGAAAGATGAGGATGTCACGCTGTTTGTCATGCTTACACTAAAGGATTCTTGGGCAGACTCAACAGCTAATTTACGCGGACCGATCATTGTGAATCACGTCAATAGAACGGCTCGTCAAATCGCCAATCCAGCTTATACAACGAAGCACGAGCTTCCAACTCCTGTGAAGGGGGAAAAGTAGGATGCTTGTACTTTCTCGAAAGTTAAATGAATCGATTAAAATTGGTGACGATATCGAAATTACCGTGATAGGTATTGATGGTGATCAAATTAAGCTCGGAATTGATGCTCCGAGAAACGTGGATATACATCGAAAAGAGATCTATTTATCCATCCAAGAGGAAAATCAACAGGCCGCTAATGCGTCGTTGGACCTTCTCAAACAGTTTACAAATGAGACGAAAAAAAATTAGATAGTCTAAAAAATAGTGAATAATGAAAGAAAAGCACTAGATTATGAGAAACTAAGTAGGCTTATGTAGGTTTTTAATGGCTTAATTATAGTAATTTAGAATCATAATATGGTGTTTTTCTATTTTTAAGAAGAAGCATGTTAGAAAATCGAATCTTGTCGTATAATTTTCTAAGTTGTATTCTAAGAGAAGAGAGACAGGAAGGAGGAATCTAATCATGCAATTACTAGACACAGCAAACAATATAGCTACGAACGATAAGATCCTCATTATTGATCATGATAAGTATTTATCCACTCAGGCTGAGAAACGGCTTGCAGAAAGAATGCAAGGGCACGACCTGACGATCGATAAAGGAGGCAGCAAGTCACTAGATGAAGAAGCCGGATATATTTTTCTTTTTGTTGAACACAGCTCACTTGAAGCGGTGGAGTGGATTGAGAGTATGCTTAAACAAAAGAAGGACGGGACTTCTCTTTTAGTTATGACGGTAGGTAAACCGAGAGCTGCACTAATAAATCTGTTACACCAAGGCTTAGACGGCTTACTATCGTTACATTCTTTACTGACACGAGGGGATCGTATCGTGGAGCAGTTGACGCGTTACGGTGTATATTTAGAACAATCTATGCATAAGGACCTTGTTAAACAGCTACATGAAAGCAAGATGCGCGATCGTCCAATTAAAAAGCTTACACTGCGTGTAGAGGACGTAAAGCTGATCTTAACAAAGAACGAAATTTTTGTACTGCAACATATTCTAGATGGTCATAATAATCGCAAAATTGCGGAGCTTATGTTTTTAGCACCATCAACAATTAGTACAATTATTAGTCATTTGCTTAAGAAACTTGGAGCGAATGATCGCACAGATGCGATGGTAACTATCATCAAAAAAGGCTGGGTTGATGCAACGCGTTAATCCACTAGGTTTGGCTCGGAGCTTTTTTAGGTGATAGTTTCCGTGCATATGAAGTTGAACGTTAATAATAGATGCGCCTTCGTGCGCGTTGATTGTAGGGGCCATCGCTAGCCATGCGGTGGTTTTTTTTGTGTTTTTATTTTGGAGGTCAACATCAAAACCTTAAGGGCAAAACCTTAAGGGCAAAACCTCCCGGTTCCCCTGCGCTTTTTGGCGGACGCGTTCGGCAGGGCTACCTCGACTATTTCAGCCTCCGTATGTCGGCTGAAAGGATTCTCGGAAACGCTAAGTGCTCCTGCCTGAGTCGCCACCAAACGCTTCGGGGAACCGGGAGGTTGGTTTTATAGAACAGACCTTTTATTAAATAGTAGATTTCTTGAAACAAAACGAAGCAGGTAAATTAGGTTAACTACGTCTAAGCAGCAATTAAATCTCACTAATGTTGCATTAAAGTTTTAAATTTAATTTAATATTCTAAATATTCGTGAATCTTATTTATCGCAAACAAAAAGTCCTTTATAATGGATAAGTGAGGTGGGAACCCGTCTAAATCCACTAATAAAGGACCATCACATGACTAATCCTACACGAAGAACATCATTTGAGCAATGGGTTTCATCGATTAACTTTCCCTTATTAAATGAACTTGTCGAGTCTATGAATACCGACTATTATACAAAGAGACTAACGACAGAATCTCTGTTAAAACTTTTACTTTACTCGCAGCTTGAAGAGCTCGAAAGTCTTCATGAGGTTAGTGATCATCTTTTTAATGATGATCTCCAGCGAGAAATCGACCTCGATTCGATTAGTGTTTCGCAATTATCGCGGCGTCTGAACAACTTGAATCCAGATCTTTTTCAACGGCTTTTTCTTGATCTCGTGGCTCAGATACACGCAAAAACGCACTACACAAAGCTTATTATGCCCGTTATGATCATTGATTCTAGTACCTTACCGTTAAACCTAACCAATCATAAATGGGCATCGTTCCGGAAAACAAAATCCGGAGTGAAACTCCATTTGCGTCTCGTTTTTATGGAAAAAGGCATGTCTTATCCAGAAAAAGCGGCCCTTACACCAGCGAAAGAACATTACCGTGGTCAGTTAGAAGTCATGGTCGATGATAAAGAATGCATGTACGTGTTTGATCGTGGTTACCTTGACTACGAGCGCTTTGATCGGATGACATGGTCGTGATCGGAACATCTCATAATCGAGCCGAAAACTCCTTTCGCGTTATCAAAGTCGTTGACTCAAAAGGAAATGAGCTCTCTTTACTGACAAACCGCTTTGATTTAAATGCAGAAGAGATCTCGGAGATGTATAAGTCCCATTGGGCCATTAAGTTATTTTTCAAATGGATCAAGCAACATCTCAACATTAAAAAGTTCTATGGTCAGAGTGATAAGGCTATTTATAATCAGGTATTTATTGCGCTGATGGTCTATTGCCTTCATGTGCTTATTCAGCTCGAAACAGGTAGTCAACGAAAAACGCTACAAATTAGTCGTTATCTAAGAGCTGCGTTATGGAAGTCCACACGCTACTGGATACGTAAGATCAAAGGAAAAACGGTCCCCTAAGGGACTTCTCGTCGTAGTTGCACACGTGTAGATGTATATTTTTTTACAAATAGACGGACTCACCTTTAATGGGTTATTGTCTTTTTTTACTTTTTGGAGTAAAGGTGTTTAATCTGAATTTTCAGAACGTCAGCAATATGTTTTATGCAACACTAGTGATTAAATCTTTATAAGAAATTACCCGTTGTGAGAGATAATAGAGTAAAAAAACGTTGGAAAAGCTTATTTTAACTCTACACATTTTGATTAGTTATAAGAGGAGAATGTAAAATTTGGATGAATTTAATAGGTGTACACACAAGAAAAGACCTCTTTTTTCTATAACTAGAGTCATTTTCTCTATGCAAAAAGAAGTGGTTAAACATGGCGTGTAAGAAAAAACATATTTAAATAGTCTTATAAACTTTTTTAAGAAAGTACTAAACTTTTATTATATGTGTCCGATAAAAGAATCAGAGGAGTAAACGACCCCTTGGCGGCCGACTAGGATGCTTTACTCTTACTAAAATAATATAAATCCCATCACAAGGACGTGACAGGGATTAAAATCAGGGAGGATTTATTTGTTATGATTATCAATAATAACATTCCAGCGTTAAACACTCACCGTCAAATGGGCATCAACCAAGGCAACATGCAGTCTGCAATGGAGAAGCTTTCTTCTGGTCTTCGTATTAACCGTGCTGGGGACGATGCAGCTGGTCTTGCGATTTCTGAAAAAATGCGTGCGCAAATCAACGGTTTAGATCAAGCTAGCCGTAACGCACAAGATGGTATCTCTATGATCCAAACGGCTGAAGGTGCACTTGACGAAACTCACTCTATCCTTCAGCGTATGCGTGAGCTTGCTACACAAGCAGCAAACGACACAAACGTTGACGTAGATCGTGCTGAGATTCAGAAGGAAATGAACCAGTTAACTTCTGAAATCAACCGTATCGGTAACACGACTGAGTTCAACACTCGTACTTTAATGGATGGAAGCTTAGCTTCTGACTTTGAAGTTACTGCTGCTGTAACAACTGATCCAACTACAGTTGATGTAACGAAGGCAATTTCACAATCATTCACAGTTGGAGCGGAGCCAGTAAGCTGGGATAGTGGAGCTGCACAAGCAGACTTCGGAATTTCTATTGCTGGCGGAGAAGCAAGTAACGGATTTGATTTTGCAGATTTAGATGCTGCTGAGACAAACCAATTATCTATTACTCGTGATGGATCTAGCTTCACTATCGATTTTCAAGGTACGGATGCTAACGGTGAGACATTAACAATTAATGCAGACCAAATGGCATTTGATGCTTCTACAGGCACATATTCTTATGATAACCAAGGAATTTCTTTCTCTTTCACTGAAGCAGATGTTGCTGACTGGGAAGATGCAGAAGCAGTTACTATCAACCTTAACACAATCGGTACAGATGCTACTGGAACAGTAAATAGTGTTCCTGAAAATGTTGCATTAACTATTGGTGGTACTACAGGTGATGCAGCTGCAACTGTATCAGATGTTACAGTTGATGGGACTTCTTCCGCTATTTTGGATGGAGCAGATGAATTCTCATTCGATTGGGATGAAGATACTTCAACGTTCACAGCAACACTTTCAGCTGGAGGAACTGCTGTATCAACAACTGCTTTCTCTTTAGCTGCTGGTGAAACACTTAACTACAATGAGAACGGAATTTCGTTCACATTCGAAGCAACTGGTGATACTGCTGGAGACGGTACAATCGCTGGAACTTTCGCCCTTGAAACAGCAACAACACAGGTAACTACTGCACCAACTACTACAACTCCAGCAGTTACGGAAGATCGTTCTGTTACATTCCAGATCGGTGCTAACCAGAACCAGTCTCTAAGCCTATCTATTAGCGACATGCGTTCACAAGCACTTGGGATCAGTGGAACTGGTAATACTCTATCATTCGTTAACCGTAATGGTGACACAGAGACAATTAACCTAACTTCTACTGATGACGTAACAAACGGTACAAACAACACTGGCGTTGAGCGTGCTTTAGACGTATCTTCTTTTGAAAATGCGACGAAAGCAATCACAGTATTAAACAACGCAATTGAATCTGTATCTGCTGAGCGTTCAAAGCTAGGGGCTACTCAGAACCGTCTAGAGCACACTATTGCTAACCTAGACAACTCTTCTGAAAACTTACAAGCTGCGGAATCACGTATCCGTGACGTAGACATGGCAGCTGAGATGATGGAAATGACTCGTGCTAACATCCTTTCTCAAGCTTCTCAGTCTATGCTAGCTCAAGCTAACCAACAGCCACAGTCAGTACTTCAGCTACTAGGATAATAAGCAAATTTTACATGGCTCTGGACCCGTTCCAGAGCCTTTTTACATACTCTTTTGAGAAACCACGTAAACACCCTAAACATCGAGTAACAGATAACCGATGAAAAGAATAGAGACCAAAATAAGAGGAGACTACAACCATGGACAATACAGTAGAAGTAACGCAGCGCTCCGTCGCACTTGCCGAAACGATGCAAGAAGGCGTCGCTCATATAAAAAAATTGTTACAAGAAGGCAAATACGAACAAACAGTTTCGTTATTAGACGACATCGTTCAAGGATTCGCAAGCGTATCTGCTTCGATCAACCAAATCAAAGATGATATAGACACGGAAAATATTCGTGTTGCAGAAGCAAACCTACGTAACGGATTCGACGCAATCGTAACAGCATACGAAAGAAAAAACTATGGACAAGCTCAAGAGATCATTCAGTTTACACTTCAGCCAAAACTAAAGGCATGGCACGATGCAATGGAAGATAGCTTTAAGTCCTATTTAATTTCTTGAAAAAGTTTATAGAAGGACTAAACAATTGCTAAAGTCTGTCGATATTAGTAATAACATAAAGGATCACTCATGGACGAGTGGATGGATTGTGGTGAGCTCTCAGGAGGAGAGGTTCATTACGTCTATTCACTTGTCCTTTTTTGTCGAAAAGTAAGCAGGACTTTTTCCTATTTTTTTGCGGGACTTTCACCCATTTACAACCTTAAATATGGTATGATAACCAGGTGTTTATCCAAATACTAGTTAAGCAACCAAGGAGGGGCACCTATTGTTAGTAATAGGAAGAAAAGTGGGAGAGTCTGTTGTCATTGACGATAGAATTCGTGTTGAAGTCATCAAATCTCAGGACGGGAAATTGAGACTAGGCATTGAAGCGCCAAGGGACATAAAAATTGAGCGCGGATCCAGTTCAATATAAAGAACAATCACATAGTTTTCGCTTAAGGATGAGCAATTCCGTCGATGGCCGACTCTCAGGATGAGAGAAGACACCGGCAGATTTGCTTGTCCTTTTTTTTATATGCACGACCACACATGTCAAGGAGGAGATCACATGTTAGTAGTAGGAAGAAAGCCAGGAGAATATATCATGATCGACGATCGCATCAAGGTAAAGGTAGTAAAGAGCGAGGACGGACACCTTCGTCTCGCAATCGATGCACCACGCGAAGTACCAATCGTACGCGGCGAGCTTTTAGAAGCACAGCAAAAAGTATAAGAAGTTTTAATGCCATTCCGCTCACGGATGATCGGAATTAATCATGGATGATCGTATGAAAGAAGCGTTACAGCCAATCAGAATTGGCGCGCACTTCTGAACCTCTGTACTCTTCTTTCATGCAGTCAGCGAGTTACACACGGAAGTGTACTCACGTCAACAAAAACTAAAAAACACACGGAGGTAACAAAACTATGATTATCAACAATAACATTCCAGCGTTAAACACACACCGTCAAATGGGTATCAACCAAGGCAACATGCAGTCTGCAATGGAGAAGCTATCTTCAGGACTACGCATCAACCGCGCAGGAGACGACGCAGCAGGACTTGCGATTTCTGAGAAGATGAGAGCGCAGATAAATGGTTTAGATCAGTCTAGCCGTAACGCTCAAGATGGTATCTCTCTAATTCAGACAGCTGAAGGTGCCCTTGATGAGACTCATAACATTCTTCAAAGAATGCGTGAACTTGCAGTTCAGTCGGCGAACGATACGAATGTAGATGTAGATCGCGCAGAAATTCAAAAAGAAATTAACGAGTTAGCTGCAGAGATCACTCGAATTGCAGATACGACAGAATTCAACACTCAAAATCTATTAGGCGGAGATTTTAAAGGTACATTCCATATTGGAGCGAACCAAGGACAAAATATTGAACTTACTGTAAATGATATGAGTGCTGAAGCTCTAGGGGTCGTTTCGGATAGTATTAATATTGGGAGCAGTGGATCTGCTGTAACAGGTGTAAAAGCAGATCTAGGATTTAACTTAAATGGTGCCGAGTTAACGGCTGTAGAAGGTTCTGCTGTTGCTGCTAGCCTCTCTGCTAATGCTAGTGGTATTAACACAGCTGGTTTTGCTGAAGATATCGCTGTATTCTTTTCTGAAGGTGTAACTAATGCAGGCGGCGTAACATTTGATGGAGCAAATAATATAACACTCTCTGCAACCGGAGATATTCCTTGGGACAATATTGATGCTAGTACAGCTGGAACTATTGTTGTTGCAGCAGATGGCGATGATGTCACAGTATCAATTAACGTTACAGATAGTGATGGAAATATTTATAGTATTGAAGACACATTAATTGCAGATGAAGATGGAAATTTCTCTTACGATAACCATGGGGTCGGCTTTAGCCTATCAGCAGCTGACTTTGGTAATTTAGTTGGCAATGATGTTACTATAGATCTAACTGCGAAAGATGCTGCTGGAACTGATTTTACTGGGAATATTGACACAGCTAGCAATTGGGAGAGTATGACAGTTTCTCCTGGAGGTAGTGCAGCAACAATCGCTGGAGGTATTGAATTAGATGCGGCTAACCCTCAGTGGATTCCAGGAACAAATAATATCAATATTACTGGTGCTGGACTTGATGCGGGAAGTGGTTCAATTACAGTAACTATCGAAAATGCTGACGGCAGTGTTTCTGAAGATGTATTTACATTTGCAGATGCACAGACAGGTCAAACATTTACTTATGATAACCACGGTGTGACGTTCAGTATGGACATTAATGATGCAACAGCATTTGAATTTGATCAAGAAATCAATGTGATTGATGCTGCTGTTTCTGTTGGAAGTGAAGGCCCATTAGAGTTAACCGTCACAGATGCTTCTGGATCAACACAAGCACTTTCTGTTAACTTGGCAGAGGGGACATATAGTCTTGAGGAGATTGAGACAGCTATAAACGATGCAGCAGGATTCACTCTAGCATCTATCGAAAATGGGAATCTTGTATTAACTTCAGGTAATACTGGTGATGGATCTTCGGTTAATATTACAGATGTCGGTGGGTTTGGTAGTCTATTGTCCACTGGCGAAGCTAACGGAAGTGACACGAGCATTAGTCTTACATTGAGCAATGCAGAAGGAACAGAAATAGACTCAGCTGTAGTAGCTCCAGGAACTAACGAAGTTTCTTTTACTGATGCTAGTGGTAATCAAGCTACTTTCTCACTAAATTCTTCAAATGACTTAAGTAATATTGCCCGTGATTTTGCAGCTTCTGACTTTAACCGAGTTATTACTGGTATCGATGTTTCTTCTCAGGAAGAAGCTGATAAAGCGATCACAGCAATTAATAATGCTATCGAAACTGTATCTGCGCAACGATCTAACTTAGGTGCTGTTCAGAACCGTCTTGAGCACACAATTGCTAACCTAGACAACTCTTCTGAGAACCTGTCTGCTGCGGAGTCACGTATCCGTGACGTAGACATGGCTCGTGAAATGATGGAGATGACTCGTTCAAACATTCTTTCTCAAGCTTCTCAGTCAATGCTAGCACAGGCTAACCAACAGCCACAGTCAGTGCTTCAGTTATTGGGATAATAATTTAATCAAATTAATAAAGGCTCTAGCTCACGCTAGAGCCTTTATTATATATAGATTTTAATAAATATTGAATTTATCATAGAGGGGGGATTATATTGTTTCAATTAATGAAAAACTCTAAGATATTTGTGGTGATGGGACTTTTTTCTTCAATTGTAAATGGAATCTTAGTTATCGATGGATTTATATATCAGTTTATTAATGTTAATAGTATTCATGTTTTTTTATATACTATGTTAGTTTCTTTAATGTTATTAACATCGGTTCTAATATTTGAGCAGAATAAAATTATTAAAGGACTAAATGGCTCTGATATAGATAAATTAAAAGAGTTAAATAACACTTTGACTAGAAATGAAATAGAAAAATTTAGTGTTTTATTAGAGAGACGTCAAATGTTAATTGAACAATTAGAAACATTCCACTTTGTCTCTGAATACCACTTAAAAGACAGAATGAGAATATCGAATAAAAAAATTGAAAGAGCTAAAGCAGAATTCTTGAAGAGTCTATTAGAAATGATTTTTTTGTTGGAAAATCACGATATAAATCTTGCTAATAAAAATAGTAAATTAATTAATTTTAAAGTAGACAATAAGCATAACTCTAGAAGTGAAGTAGATAAAAATATAGAAAACCTTATGGATAAATGGGATAAATTTCATATTATACTCCAAAGGGAACAGCCCAATTTCTTGTGGAACTAAATTAAGACCAAGTACTTGGGGTATTCGATATTAAAATACAAGGTGTCTGGTACTTGTGAAGACCAGGTGCATGGTGTCACTTGTCGAATTCAGTCGTTATTTGTCTAATTTAAATTAATGATTTTTGGATTTCTATATACATAATGATCAGTATGTCTTCTAGTTTTGTGGGAGGTATGCGGTCTTTTTATCATCACTTGTTTCTATTAGAACGTTATATATAGAAAAATACCACGCAAATAGCATTGTTATAGAACTATTTATTGTAAATTCAAACAAACTAAAGTACGATACATCTATACATATTCCATACTGATCGGAGGAACCTATATGAAAAACCTAACGAAGCTTTTCATGGTGTTTGTTCTATTATTTAGTTCGGCAGTTACCTTATTTTCTTACCCGACGGGGAGTCAGGCTCGGGAGGTTGTGGAGTTGGATGGGGCGGAGCTTGTTGGGAATCGGACGCTGGTGCCGTTGCGTGCTATTTTTGAAGAGCTTGGAGCTGTGGTTGATTGGAATCAGGCGGCGAAGTCGGTTACGGCGTATAAGGGGAGTCAGCGTGTGTTTTTGACGATTGGGTCGAGGCATACGACGGTGAATGGGGAGCATGTGGTGATTGATGTGCCTGCGCAGGTGAGCGATGGGCGGACGCTTGTGCCGCTGCGTTTTGTGAGTGAGGCGCTTGGTGCTGATGTGCAGTGGAATGGTCAAAGTGCGACGGCGACGATTACGTCGGCGGAGAAAGTGATTCATGTGAAGGTTGGGAAGACGTCGAGGTATGAGGAACAGGCGTTGAATTTGGTGAAGAGGCATTTTGATTATGATCCGAGTGTCAATTATCGAGTAGAGCTACTTCATGGCACGCAATTTTATTTAATTGAAGCTAGAGTAGATTTTGGTAGTGGTATTCCATCATTGGTAGATGCATTTATTATTGTGCCTTCGATATATTCTGATAATCCTGTGATTCAGAATCAACTATACGAAGAAGACTTCGATGACTTCTGGTATACGGTTCAAATACTTCGCAGTGGAATTTTTGGATAGACGTTCACAAACAGTGTCGCTAACTATATGATAGTTGGTGACACTTTTTAAATTGACTAAGAAAAAACAAAAAAGGAACCACCCTCACTCACGAGGGCGGTTCCTTTCATTTATACAATTTACTTCTTACTCTCTACCTAAGTCCGTAATACGGCCTTCGATTACTGGAGAGATTGGGCTTTCAAGAGTTAGTAGGTGACGACGGAGTGTTTCCCAATCTGTTGATCCTACTAGCTGAACTCGTCCATCAGCTTCTGCTTCTGCGAAGACTGTGAAGCCATCGCCTCCGTTAGCTGTGAAGTCGTTTGTTGCTACGAAGTAGTTTTCGTTTAGATCAAGGTCCACATACTCACCATCAATCATTACTTCCATAGATACGACGCGATCGCCTACTTCGCGGTCGCTATCGAACGTAAAGCGCATGCCTGCAACGTGAAGGAATCCACCGCTTTCGTTTGGAGCGTTGTTTACAGAGTGCTCAAGTGCTTCTTTAATTTCAGCACCAGTAAGGTCCATGATAGATAGACGGTTACCGAAAGGCTGAACAGTGATGAGATCACCAATAGTTAGCTGTCCTGCTGCTAATGGAGCACGAATACCACCAGCATTTTGGAAAGCAATAACAGTTTCAGCATTTGCACGCTTCGCTTCAACAAGCATACCGTCTGTGATGACGTTACCTAGTCCAGTTTCATTAGAACGAACGCTGTCTAAAGAGTCGCCGCTTGAACGTGGGTTAGGGAAGTCAACAGCAGCTTCAACACCGATTTCCTCGCCACCAAATGCTTCTACTTCTTCTGTAAGTGGAGCAAGCATTGCTGCTGCTTCTGCATTCGCAGGGAAGCTGTCAACCTCATAGTGTTGTCCGCCAACGCGCTCGATGACACCGTTAGCGTCAAATCCAACACGTAGTTCACCTACAAGATTTCCGTACTCATTTGCTTGGACGATTACCGTTGGTTCCATTGGCTCGCCGTCCGCATTTTCTGTATAAACATCAGGAAGTACTGTGTCATGGCTGTGTCCACCAACGATAATATCAATTCCCTCAACGTTTTCAGCTAAAAGAATGTCGTTACCAAGGTTAGGGTTAGAGTCATAGCCTAAGTGAGTTAGCGCGATGATCTTGTCGATGCCAGCTGCTTCAAACTCGTCAACCATACGCTCCGCTTCTGCGATGTAGTCAGAGAAGAGAACGTCTACTGGGCTTGCGATTGTCGCTGTGCTTTCAGTCGTTAGACCGAAGATACCAACCTGCTCACCGTTTACTTCTTTAATAATGCCATCATAGATAGATCCAGCTTCAGCATCATCTGAGATGCCGCCAACCTGCATGTCACCTACGAATGGGTCTAGACTAAAGTCGACGTTAGACGCAACAACTGGGAAGTTAGCAGCCGCAAAGAATGCCGCAAGCTCTTCGTGTCCACCAGTCTCTGCGTTACCTAGATCAAATTCATGGTTACCAGGAACGAACGCGTCATAGTCCATCATATTCATAAACTCAACGGAGTCTAATCCTTGGAAAATGTTGAAATAAAGTGTTCCAGAGAAAATATCTCCAGCTTCTACTAAGAGAGCGTCTGGATAAGCTTGACGTGCACGGTCAACTGCCGTGATCATACGTGGATACTGCTCCACTCGGCTGTGTAGATCATTTGTATGAAGGACTTCTAAATCGAATAACTCAGGAAGGTCTAGCAACAGTGTTCTATGTAAAAATGTTGCGAACTCCCCACGTGTGACATCAGATTTTGCCATGTAATCAGATAGTTCTGTCGTAAGGTCGTAGTTTGCTAGAAGCTGTACATCCGCTTCGTGAGCTGGGTGAACGTCATCTAAGTTGATCGTTTCCATTGCTGGTTGATCAAGGTATTCTGCTAGATTGTACGCGCGAACGAGGATAGAAGCCATTTGCTCACGAGTAATTTGGTCTGTTGGATTAAACGATCCGTCAAATCCTAGAATGATTCCACGCTCATAAAGTGCTGCGATTTGAGATGCATATGGGCTTGAGCTATCGACATCATCAAACATATCGATTGCGTAGCTATCAGGGCTGTTTAGACCTAACGCACGTGCAATTAAAGCAGCCGCATGCTGACGCTCGATTCCTTGCTGTGGACGGAACGTACCATCCTCATATCCATTAATAATACCGTCAGCGCTTAATACGTTAACCGCTTCGTAGAAGAAGTTGCTCTCCTGAATATCGCTAAATGAATGAGTGTCCGCTTGTGCTGCCATCGGTGCACTTAAGACAAATGCTGCAGTAGCAGCAATCGCCGTCTTACGCTTAGAAAACCATGTTGACATACAATTACCTCCCCAAATAATTTGGCCTTACAGTCTTAATTTTAGGACTTGCTTAAGAAGGAAGTCAACAAAAAGAAGTAATAAAACAGAGAAACTTCAGAAAAATAACAAAAAATCTTTACAATCGTTCGATATTCTTTGACAATTTGTGCGCTAGAAGCCAGTTACTAGTAAGCAATGCTAGAATAGTATGGCATATTGCGCTTGCAATGTGAGTTGTATACTCGAAAAGTGGCTATCAATTTTCTACTAAATTGGTTAATGCAGCTCTCCGAGCTGTCAGCCCTTCGGACACTCTATGACATCCATAGGGCCGGTCTTTGAGCTTCCTCGTCGGCAGAGTTCGACTGTCGTCTCACTCTAAACGCCTTCTGCGGGATCTCAAAAACCTCTTTCCCCTATGGATTGTCTCCGAATGTCCTCCGGGTCTGCCAGCTCTGCGAGCGAGTTGATGAAGTGCTGCTTACTAAAGAGCTTCTTTCTATGTTAATTTGTAGCATGGCAGTTTGTTAAATAGAAAAAATGAACCGTATCAGGAATTATTGAACCGTGTGCAAGATTTATGAACGGTATGAGAAATTTATGAACCGTATTCTGGCTAAATGAACCGTATACAAAATTTATGAACCATAATCAACATCCATCTTCTTTTATATAGGGTTAAAAGGATCTTTGACTTAAACAGTAAATTTTATGACGAACTAGCACGTATATTGCTAGCACTTATTAACTCGCTCTATCAAAAGCAATTCAAAAACAGAATTTATAGAAGCTAGTCTACAAAAGCATGACTAAAAAACCTTCCAACAATAAATAAAGAAGGTTAAGCTACATATTCAACGTACCGAAGAGACCCGAAGCGGCGAGAGCGTACTACCAGTGTGGCACTAACGCGCAGCGAAAATCCTTTCGAGCGGCCGCTGGCCGATCGAAATAGTTGAGCAAGCAAACACAGGTAGTTGCGAACGACGCGCAGGGGACCGGAGGTCCCGCCCTTGAACTTGACCTTGAACTTGACCTTGACCTTACTCTCTTGACCTCCATCGTTCCAAAACTCCCAAACTTGTATGCGTTTACTCCCTTGCCCCGCATAGCTATGTCAGATTACTTGACGGATTTTTCTGAAAATTTTGTCGAAAGACATTGTTTGTTTAGACAGTTTTGATGTAATATTTGTAGTCTGAATAGACAAAGTACGACAAACGGAACTTCTGTACATTTAATGTATTACGAATAATCAAAAAATTAGCTAAGGGGAGGCAGTTTACATGAAAGGGAAAAAGTGGAGCTTATTCGCATTACTAGCATTAATCGCAATGGTCGTTTTGGCAGCGTGTGGAGGATCTAACGGAGGTAACAACGAGCCGGAAGAAGCGGGTGCGGAGGAGCCAACTAATGAAGCATCCAATGATGCAAACAACGAAGCAACAAATAACGAAGCCGCAACAGACGTTTCTTACGAAGAACTGACAATCACATTCAGTCACAACCAGCCAATCGAAAGTCCAGAGCACGTTGGAGCAGAGAAGTTTAAAGAGCTAGTGGAAGAGCAGTCAGGCGGAGCGATTACAGTGGACGTGTATCCTGCACAGCAGCTTGGTAACCTTCGGGAGCAAGTAGAAGGTACGCAAATTGGTGAAATTGATATTACGATGCAACCATCTGCGGTTATCTCACCGTTTGTGGATGACATTAAAGCCGTAGACTTACCTTACTTATGGCCAACGGATAAAGAGCAGATGTATGAAGTACAGGACAGTGAAGTAGGAGCTGAGCTTTTAGCTACGCTTGAAAACGGTGGGTTCCAAGGACTTGGCTACTGGCCTGGTGGATTTAAGCTATTTACGACAAACGGCATTGAAGTACATTCTCCAGAAGATTTTGAAGGGGTAACGATGCGTACGATGGAGTCACCAGTACTGCTTGCTCAATATGAAGGCTGGGGCGGAAATCCGATTCCGGTACCTTACTCTGAAGTATACAATGCGCTACAGCAAGGGATTGTAGATGGACAAGAGAATCCGTTACAAACGATTTTCTTAAATAATTATCATGAAGTGCAAGACACAGTGATCGAGAGTTATCATGGGTCGATGACGTATATCTTAATGGCAAATCAAGGCTGGTTCAATGGTCTTCCAGAGGAAACGCAGACGTTGATTCGTCAAGCAGAGGAAGAAGCGCGTATGGCGGCTCGTCAAGCACTGGAGGATACAGAGGATCAGTTCCGTGAAGACATTATTGCAACTGGTGTGAACTACTATGAGCTTACGGCAGAGGAAATTGATGCATTCCGTGAAGCATCGTTACCAATTCACGCAGCAGAATATAGCACACCGGAGCAACAGGAGCTATTAGAGAAGCTTTATCAGGAAATTGAAGCAGTAACCGGCGAATAGAATCGTTCGGGATAACGGAAGTGGGCTGTCAGTAACATCAAACGGCAGCCCATTCCTGTTTAAAGGGGGCGTAAAGGTGAAGACGTTAGCGAGAATTGAGGAAGCATTCATAGCAATTACATTGTTAGTCGTAACAACAGTTTTATTTGTAAACATTGTGCTTCGATATGGTTTTTCCGCGAACCGTTCCTGGGCGGAGGAGCTTATCAGGTACGGCATGATTTGGATCGCGTTTGTAGGTGGCGCTGTGTGCTTTAGGCGTGGAGCCCATGTAGGCGTCGATTTTATTCTCAGCTTTGTGAAGGGGAGAGGCCAACTTTTAATCGGAATTCTTGTTAATGTAGCGTCGATCATTTTTATGGGCTTTTTATTTAAATACGGAATGGATTTGATTATCTTTACTCAAGGAACGGGTCAAATCACGCCTTCGTTACAAATTCCACTCTTCTATATATACTTGGCTATTCCAGTTGGAGCGGCGCTGTCCATCATTCACCTTACTATTATGACGGTGCAGATGATGCGAACCGGAGAAGTACCAGCGACTCAAAATGTCGAATTATAAAGGGGCAAGCACATGATTACGATTCTACTAATTCTCATGATCATTCTTTTATTTATGAGTACACCCATTTTTGTTGCACTTGGCTTGTCATCATTTATCGCGGTGCTTTTCGCAAGCGACATTCAGCCAATGATCCTTATCCAGCGACTCTTTGGTGGCCTTGATCAATTTGCGTTAATGGCACTCCCGTTTTTTATTTTAGCGGCAAACATCATGGACGTCGGTGGGTTATCGGACCGTATCCTACGCTGGTCTCGTGCGCTAGTTGGACACGTAACAGGTGGAGTGGCGATGACAACTCAGGTAGCCAGTATGTTCTTTGGAGCCTTATCGGGGTCTAGTCCCGCAACGGTTATTGCGATCGGTAAGATCATGTATCCGGAGCTTTTACGAGGCAAGTACCCAGCATCGTTTTCGTCAGGTTTGATGGCATCAGCTGGTGCTGTATCACTTATCATTCCGCCAAGTATTACGCTCATCATCTTCGGCTCTGTTACAGGAGTCTCCATCAGCTCCCTGTTCATGGCAGGAATCGGCGCTGGACTAATCTTTGGAATATCGTCCATTATCTATATTTACTTTTATGCAAAAAAGCACAACCTGCCTAGGGATAAACGAGCTTCCTTAAGAGAATTCTTGCTTTCAACGCTAAGTGCGTTTTGGGCACTTCTTATCCCGGTTATCATACTCGGTGGTATCTACTCTGGGATCTTCTCTCCAACAGAGGCAGCTGGTGTATCAGCCGTTTACGCGCTATTCGTGAGTGTCGTTATTTACCGAGAGATGACGATTAAAAAGTTTTACGATGTGTTAGTCAGCTCGGCTGTGACAACGGCTCAAGTGCTCGTGTTAGTATCGGCGGCGCAAATTTTAGGCTGGGTATTAACGAGAGGTGGCATACCTCAACAGATCTCTGCCTTTATTTCAGAAAATTTTACGTCGATTATTCTCTTTTTACTCGTTCTAAATCTCGTCTTACTCGTGTTTGGCATGTTTATGGAGGGTGTGGCAGCTATCATCATTATGGCACCGCTCGTATTCCCAGCGGCTGTTTCACTCGGCATTGACCCTGTGCATTTAGGCATTATTATGATTTCAAACCTTGCTATTGGGATGTACACACCACCATTTGGTATTAATATATTCGTTGCACAGTCCATATCCAAAATAAATATGATTCAAATGATGCCGGGATTAATCAGGTTCTTTGGGGTTAACCTTGTGGCACTTGCCATCATCACTTATATTCCAGATGCGTCACTATTCCTTGTAAATATACTTAGATAACGACACGATTTTCGACAAAACGGTAGGGGGTCTTCTCATGGCAATTACAGTGGAGCAGGCGATGAAAATTGAAGGGCTGAACGAATGTCACATTCGCGCCGGATATAAGGGAATATCGAAGCTTGTGAAGCATGTGACGATCATGGAGGTCCCTGATATTGTGCAGTGGTTAAAAGGGGAAGAGCTCATGCTTACTAGCCTCTATTCGATTTATGATGACGAGAAGGCGCAGGGAGAGCTGATTAAGCAGTTGCATGAGAAAGGCACCTCGGCTCTTGCGATTAAGCCGCACCGATTTATTGCAGATATTCCAGAGATCATCTTAAAAGAAGCGAATAAATACGACTTTCCGATTATCGAAATCCCTAAGGAAATCCCGTATATCGATATTTTATCTCCGGTGATGAAGCGGATTTACTCGAACCGTGATGTGCTTTATGAGGATTTACAGGGTGCGTATCAGCTCATGAATGAAACGAGCTTAAATAGAGGCGGCATTCAGCGTCTCCAGCAAATTTTAAGTGATTTTATTAAGCACGATGTGTTCATTGAGAGTTTTGTCCCGTACGTAGGCATATCCGAAGGGCAAGAAAGCTTAGCACCACTTGAGACGTGGAAAAAGGATGAACTTGAGCACATGCAACGACCAACGAGCGTGGAGCGCGTCGATCGGACTACTGGAGAGGCCGTCTCCTGTATCGTTGCCCCAATCGTCATTGATAATGTGTTGTACGGAACGATAACGAGCGTAGATAGTGACGAGCTACAAATTGATGTGGCATTAGCCATATTAGAGCGAGCGTCGACGCTTTTAGCACTCGAATTTATGCGGAAAAAAGTCACGCATGAGCTTGAGCAACAGTATAAAAGTGATTTCTTCTATGACCTCTTTTTCTCGCAAATCCAAAGTGAGAGTCTCATGGTCGAAAAAGGACAGCTATACGGATTTGATTTAAATAAAAAGTATTTATGTATGGCGATTCAATTTCGCTTTGATAAACAAGGTGGCTTAAAGCCTATCGCGCATACCGTAGATCAGCTCGAGCTTATTTGTTCGCAGCGAGAAAAGGATGCGATTATCGGTTCCTTCAAAAATGGCGTGTACGTTTTATATCCAACGGCAGGAAAAAAAGTTGACCGCATTCATCAAGAGATCACGCTGTTATATAGAGAGCTTGATCGCATCGTCCAAGCAACGTTTTATATGGGAATTGGACGCCCGTACTTTGAGATTGGGAATCTCCGTGAAAGTCTTGATCAGGCGGAGCGATCGGTTGTGCTTGGTCGTACCTTCTTTGAAGAGAAACGGCTCGTCTTTTATGAAGATCTTGGCGTCTATCGCTTATTTGCCGAAATTAAAAACACCGAGGAAATGCATCAATTTTTTGGTGAGACGGTGAACGCATTAGTGGAGTATGACCGCGATCATGATTTAGAGCTAATGGAGACGTTACGCGTCTACTTTACGCACAATGAGTCACTTAATCAAACGTCAAAAGCTCTGTTTATTCACGTAAATACACTGAAGTATCGCTTGCAACGCATCAAACTGTTAACGGGCTTAAGTGTCCAATCCTCGGAGGATAAGCTGATGCTTCACTTAGGCTTAAAAGTATTTGACTTTATTAAAAATGACTATCGATATCAATGAAATGATCATAGGGTTAATTGTCTCTTTCGACATCGTACCCTCCCTATAATTATGGGAAAATTCAGTTAATAGATTTTCCTATAAAAAAGGTAGAGAAGGAGGTACTGGCATGGAGCAATCAATAGAGAGAGTGGGACGCATGCTGTCGGCAATCAATAAAGTCGGACACACGAAAAATGGACAGCAGCGGATCGCGTATACAGCAGAAGAAGACCGTGTCTTTGAGGTAGTTGCAGATTGGTGCAAAGAACTCAGTATGACAGTCCGCATGGATCAAGCGGGGAATTTAATTGCACGGCGGAAAGGACGCCAAGATGATTTACCAGCAATTGCGATTGGATCGCATTTAGATACGGTGTATACAGGTGGCGGCTTTGACGGGACTATAGGTGTCATAGCAGGTGTAGAGATAATTCACCGCTTAAATGAGGCACATGTGGAGACCGAGCATCCAATCGAGGTGATCGCCTTTCGGGCGGAGGAATCGTCTCGCTTTGGCGTCGCGACAATCGGAAGTAAAGCGATGGCTGGCACGTTTGACACGGAACGACTCCAGCACGTCAAGGATCGGGATGGCGTTACGCTTAAAGAGGCGTTACAGCAAAAGGGTCTTCACGTGGAGACGATGAACGAGAGTAAACGAACGAGAGAAGAGCTGCAGGCGTTTTTTGAAATGCATATCGAGCAAGGCCCCGAGCTCGAGCAGGCGAAAAAGCCAGTCGCTATCGCCTCTGCTATTGCAGCTCCGACAAGGCTATCGATAGATATTATGGGCAAGTACGCACATTCAGGAACGACGGCGATGGATAAACGAAAGGATGCGTTAGTGGTAGCCTCTCACCTTATTCTTGCCGTGGAGTCCTTTGCGAAAACGGAAGCAAGCTTAGGTACGATCGGCACGGTTGGAATCGTGGATGTGGACAATGGTGCGATGAATGTGGTACCAGGGCACGTCACGCTTAAGGTAGATATTCGTGGAATTAATGTGGCATCGATCAAGCGAGTAGTGGAAGCTGTTTATGAGAAAGCCGAAAAGCTCGCATCGGATCAAAAAGTGGCAATCGAAGTCGAGGTCATTAGTGAAGAGGCTCCTGTGCCACTGAGTGAGAGATTACAACACACGTTAAAGCAAGCCGCAGGGAGTGTTGGGATCGCACCGATCACAATTCCTAGCGGTGCCGGACATGATGCCATGAATCTCGCAGCATTTACAGATAGCGCCCTTTTATTTATTCCATCCCGTGATGGAGTAAGCCATCATCCGGAGGAATACTCCTCCATGCAAGACATCGTTTGTGGAATAGATGTTTTAGAAGAAGCGGTAAAGCAAGAGGCAGTGGCGCACACGAAGGAGTTGAACAGTCCATGAAGGCTCATCACTTACCAATACTCGCGAATGTCCAAGTTAGCGCTCGTTATTGGCATATGACGGTCGACGCTAGCGCGATAGAGGAACCGATTCGACCAGGTCAATTTTTTCATATTCGTTGCGGGGATAGTCTATATCCCTTCCTACGAAGACCACTAAGTATTTACCGGATTAATGCAACAACCATCGAATTCTTATATCTCGTTAAAGGGCGAGGGACAATAGAGATGTCAAAGCTTCAAGCAGGCGATCAGCTTGACGTGGTTGGTCCTCTTGGGCAGGGATTTACGATTCCTTCCGATGCGAATTCGATCCTGCTTATTGGACGAGGGGTTGGTATTGCAACCCTTGCTGCCTTAGCGCAGGAGGCAGCGATAGAAGGCGTGCAGTGTACGGCGATTTTATCCGCTAGGTCTCGAGATGATTTGCTTGCGGCGGATATGTTAAGCGAGCTTGGTGCTACGGTCATCAAGGTGACAGAGGAGGATAATACGAGCGACGTGCTGCAGGTGTCGGCCTTGATTCACGAGCTCATGGTGAAGAGTGCAATTAGCGCCGTGTATACGTGTGGATCGAAACGCCTTTCCCTCGTTGCACAACAAATCATCGAGGAGTATGGGGTGTTTGGCGAGATTGCATTAGAGGAGCATATGGGCTGTGCGATGGGCGCCTGCTTTGCATGTGTCTGTGATATTCGCAACGACCAAGATGGTGTCTCGTCTGTCCGTGTGTGTATCGAAGGCCCTGTTTTCCCATTAGAAAAGGTGGTGCTTGCATGAACGCACAGTTAAATATGGAGATACAGCTAGGCTCGCTATCACTGAAGAATCCAATCATGCCAGCATCCGGCGCGTTTGGGGCAGAGATGCATCAGGCGTTAGATTTTGAGAAATTAGGTGCACTCGTGCCAAAAAGTATCACCATGCTTCCGCAGCCAGGTAACAAAACGCCACGAATTTGCGAAACGCAGGCGGGGATGATTAATTCGATTGGGATTCAAAGCAAGGGGCTCGAGTATTATATGGCTCATACGATACCAGCATATGCGGCGTATGATGTCCCGCTTATTTCGAGTATTTCGGCTAACTCGATTCAGGAATTTGCGGATATGTCGGAAATCATTGCGGGGAACGCCTCGGTCGGGGCATTAGAGCTTAATATATCCTGCCCAAACTTAAAAGGAGACGGTCACGCTTTTGGGATGGACGCAACAACGACAAAAGAGCTTGTGCAAGCAGTTCGTCAGGTGACAGAAAAGCCACTCATCACAAAGCTCACGCCAAACGTGACGAACATTCAAGAGATTGCTTTAGCTGCTGAAGAGGGTGGTTCTGATGCGCTGAACGTGGCGAACACGATCTTAGCCATGGCGATCGATCCTCATACACGCAAGCCGCTCATAGGGAATGTTATGGGAGGGCTATCAGGGCCAGCAGTAAAGCCAATCATTGTGAGAATGATTTATCAAGTGGCACAAGTGACGAGGCTTCCGATCATTGGGTGTGGGGGCGTCATGACAGGGCTTGATGCCATCGAGATGATGATTGCTGGAGCATCAGCTGTGCAAGTGGGGACAGCAAGCTTTATTAACCCTACAGCCATGCTTGATATTTTGGAGGAAATAGAAGCATATATGGTTACGCACGAGATCGATGATCTTTCATCAATTATTGGGACAGTGGAGGTGTCAGCATGACAAACGTACAGTGGGACACAAAAATCATCGACGGACTGCTCGTAGAGAATGGACGTATTGTCAAAGGGACGATCTATATCAAAAACGGAGAAATTGCCGCAATCGCGCAGGAAGATACGCTTGGTGAGGCAAAGGAAGTGATTGATGCAAAAGGGCTTCACGTGTTACCTGGCCTCATTGATACGCACGTTCACTCTCGTGATCCCGGTCCCACCTATAAAGAGGACTTTTACTACTCGTCTCAAGCGGCAGCAGCGGGTGGTATTACGACGATTTTAGAAATGCCAAACACGACACCCCCAGTTTCTGACGTAGAAAGCTTTGATAATCAAGTCGCGAATTTATCAGGCAAGGCGCACGTAGACTTTGGACTTTGGGGAATTTGCGTCGGCGATCTAAATAAAAAAGACATTGCGCCTTTGCACGAAAGAGGAGTGATTGGCTTTAAATTCTTTTGGGGCTATGCGGTTCACGCAAAGACGTTCCAGCTGATGTATAACTACAAGCCAGGGATGGAGGATGTGATCCCACCCTTTGATGATGGGGAAGTGTACAGCATGATGAAGGAAGTCTCGAAGACTGGGAATCTCTTTGCCGTGCACGCAGAAAACAATCATTTAATTCAAGCATTCACGAGAGAGGTTGAAGCAAGGCAGGGGACAAGCTATGACGACCTTATTCAAAGTCGACCAGAGCTTGTAGAGGTAACGACCGTACAATCAGGGATTGCGATGGCAAAGGATCTTGGCACAAGACTACACATTTTACACGTGAGTAGCGCGGGAGGAGTCGATGCGGTAAAAGAAGCGCAGGAAGCAGGCTATCCAATTACAGTAGAAACGTGTCCTCACTATCTATTCTTATCCGACAAAGACTACGACCACGTCGGTCCTCAAATGAAGGTATACCCGCCCGTTAAATATGAAAAGGATCAAAAGCGTTTATGGGAACGGGTCAAGGATGGAACGATCTCGCACGTTTGCTCCGATCATGCACCTCATACAGAAGAAGAGAAGGACGGGGAGCTATGGTCCATCCCCGCTGGTATGTGCGGAGTAGAAAGCTTGGCTCCACTCCTATTAACTGCCGTTCACGATAATCGCCTTCTGATTACAGACATTGCTCGATTGTTAGCGGAGGAGCCAGCTAAGCTTCACGGAATTTATCCACAAAAGGGCTCCTTGCAGGTTGGGACGGATGCGGACTTTACACTTGTTGATTTGCAAAAATCAGGAACGCTAAAGCGCGAGGAATTGCACAGTAAAAGTAAAGTGACAGCGTACGATGGCTTCCCTCTACATGGCGTGCCCGTGCGGACGATTGTACGAGGTAAAACCGTGATGAAGGACGGCGCAATCGAAGGGGAGGCTGGATACGGTCAGCTTGTCACGCCAGCTAGTTCTCGCAAGGAGGCAGCACTATCATGAGAGGTGATGTACTAACGACGATGCAGGCTCATCGCTCCGTACGGCACTTTACGGAAGATGTGGTCTCGGACTCGCTCCTTATGGAGATCATTGCTGCTGCGCGATGTGCCCCAAGCTCCCATCACCTGCAAGCCTACAGCATGATTCATGTGACCGACCCTAGTAAAAAACGAGTACTTCGTAAGCTATGCGGCGACCAACGTTATGTCGAGGAGGCACCAGTATTTCTCGTATTTATTCTCGACTACTACAAGCATTTTCGTCTAGCCGAAACGTATGCAACGGACTTTGCTATCCATGAAGTGGAGAACCTACTTGTGGGAGCGGTAGATACAGCGCTCGTCGCACAAAACACTCTCTTAGCAGCGCAGTCGAAAGGGTTAGGTGGCGTGATGATAGGGGGCATTCGTAATGAAGCGGAGCAGGTGGCGAAGCTACTTGAGCTTCCATCTTGGACCGTTCCGATCATGGGCATGTGCTTAGGCTACCCCTCTAAACAGCATTGTCAAAAGCCGAGACTGCCTGCTGGAGGCTCACTCCATCACGATCGCTATCAATTTGAGCAACTCGACAGTGCGCTAAAGGACTACGAAGAAACGACAAGAACCTATTATCAAACACGAGAATCGAATCGAAAGGATC
The DNA here is from genome assembly GCF_006965545.2 of Paenalkalicoccus suaedae. Lineage (NCBI taxonomy): Bacteria > Bacillati > Bacillota > Bacilli > Caryophanales > Bacillaceae > Paenalkalicoccus > Paenalkalicoccus suaedae. The sequence goes on along the minus strand of NZ_CP041372.2, from coordinate 2,953,867 downwards.
ACGGCTGGGGCTATCAAACCGCCCATTATTTAAAGCAACCAAGACGCGAATCGCTCACAGGCTTCATTCAAAGCCAAGGATTTCGACTTAGGTAGAAAGGGGAGAATTTCATGCGCATCATCCTGACTGGAGACAGCTTTATTACTCGCCGAACCGCTCACGACGATCCCGCCGTAAACGAGCTTCACGACTATTTCACCAAAGCAGATATCAGGTTCACCAACCTCGAAGTGACCACTCACGATCATCAAGGCTACCCAGCACCTGTGAGCGGTGGGACGTGGGCGATGGCCCCTCCAAATGTACTCGACGACCTCCTCCAGTATGGCTTTACGATCATGAATATCGCCAACAACCACACGCTCGATTATCTCCATGACGGCCTGCTAGCTACGGAGAAGGAGCTCACGGCGCGCGACATCCCTTACGCCGGAGCGGGGAGGACGCTGACGGACGCAAATTCTCCCCGCTATGTGGAAACAAAGGCAGGACGCGCAGCATTTATTGGAGTAACAAGTACATATAGTTCTGGATGGGAGGCAAGTGATGCAAACCGCTACGTCTCAGGTCGACCTGGGGTCAACTTCTTAAGATCCGACGCCAAACACGTCGTCACAAACGAGCAGTTTCAGGTGTTAAAAGACGTTGCATCTGCGACATCCATTAACTCCGATCAAGAGCTACTAGTGAAAGAAGGCTTTGAGCTAGGTGGGGATGGGGATGAGGTAACAGTGGGCAACATCCGATTTACTACTTCGGAAAACGTGAAGGGAGCGAGTCGAGTAAGGGAGCCCCATAAAGCAGACATGAAGCGCTTGATCGCCTCTGTGAATGAAGCAAAGCGACAAGCCGATGTCGTAGTTGTCAGCATTCATTCTCATGAAATGACAGGCACAGCCAAAGACCAGCCCGCAGACTTTATCCAACAAGCAGCAAAAGCCTTAATTGATGCAGGAGCTGATTGCATTGTCGGACACGGTCCTCACATCCTTCGAGGTATCGACATATATAAAGGAAAGCCCATTTTTTATAGCCTCGGTAACTTCATTTTTCAAAACGACTCCGTCACGCACCTACCTAAAGCATTCTTTGATAAATATGGTTTAGCTGAGGAAGCAACGATAGCAGACGCATTAGATGCACGCAGCCACGGAGGCACAAAAGGATTAATCGCCAATGACGACGTCTGGACGTCTGTTGTGGTAGATATGACATGGGAGAATGACCAATGGACTCAAATCTCCTTACGCCCCATCGACTTAGGTAAAGATAAGCCACGCTATCAAATGGGATTTCCTACATTAACGAATGATCAAGAAGTAATAAACCGGATTGGTAGATTATCCGAGCCGTTTGGAACAAAGATTAATAAAGATGGGGAAGTAGTGTGCTGAAATTAGGTGAGGGTGTTAGGAAGGAGCGGTATTTGGTGCTTGGAAATAGTGCCTGTCACTTGTCGAACTGAGTTCATAAAGTGCTAACTTAGTTAGTGCAGCTCTCTGAGCTGTCAGCCCTTCGGACACTCTACAACATCCATAGGGCCGGTCTTTGAGCTTCCTCGTTAGCAGAGCTCGACTGCCGTCTCCCTCTAAACGCTTCCTGCGGGATCTCAAAGACCTCTCTCCCCTATGGATTGTCTCCGAATGTCCTACGGGTCTGCCAGCTCTGCGAGCGAGTTGATGAAGTGCTGCTTACTAAAGAGCTTCTTTCTATGTTAATTTGTAGCATGGCAGTTTGTTAAATAGAAAAAATGAACCGTATCAGGAATTATTGAACCGTGTGCAAGATTTATGAACGGTATGAGAAATTTATGAACCGTATTCTGGCTAAATGAACCGTATACAAAATTTATGAACCATAATCAACATCCATCTTCTTTTATATAGGGTTAAAAGGATCTTTGACTTAAACAGTAAATTTTATGACGAACTAGCACGTATATTGCTAGCACTTATTAACTCGCTCTATCAAAAGCAATTCAAAAACAGAATTTATAGAAGCTAGTCTACAAAAGCATGACTAAAAAACCTTCCAACAATAAATAAAGAAGGTTAAGCTACATATTCAACGTACCGAAGAGACCCGAAGCGGCGAGAGCGTACTACCAGTGTGGCACTAACGCGCAGCGAAAATCCTTTCGAGCGGCCGCTGGCCGATCGAAATAGTTGAGCAAGCAAACACAGGTAGTTGCGAACGACGTGAAGGGGACCGGAGGTCCCGCTTTTGATCCTGACCTCCAACATGCCCAAACCGAACCTACCTCAACCACCCACGATCCTTCCCCTTCGAAATCGCCTCAATCCTGTTCGTCACCTCAAGCTTATCAAAAATAAGCGAAATGTAGTTCCGCACCGTCCCATTCGTCAAATGCAGCGAAGCTGCTATTTCCTTTGTCGTCTTCCCCTCCGCAATCAGCTTCAGCACATCCGACTCGCGCTCCGTCATCGGATTAGGCTCATCAAATGCAAGGTCAATCAACTCAGGCGCATACACGCGCTTGCCGTTCATAATTGTCCGAATCGAATTCGCTAAATCATCGCTCGGGCTATCCTTCAATAAATAACCATTTACCTTCGCTTTTCTCGCCCGCTCAAAATAACCAGCACGAGCGAACGTCGTCAAAATGATTACCTTACAGCCGTGATCCGCAAGCTCTTCAGCCGCATCAAGGCCTGTTTTAACAGGCATCTCGATATCCATGATGCACACATCTGGATCCTTCTCCCTGACAAGCTCGACTGCGTCCGCGCCGTTCGACGCCTGACCAACGACTTCCATATCCTCATTTAAATCAAGCAAGGATCCAAGCGCACCCAAAAGGAGCTGCTGGTCCTCTGCAATCACAATTCGAATCATCACAAAGCCTCCTTACGATGCGTCTGCACGATCTTTGGCACCTGCATCGACACAAGTGTGCCACCGTCAGACGTAATCTCAAGCGTCCCATTAATAAACTCCAAACGCTCGCGCATCCCTGTAATACCACTTGACGAGTGCGTATCTCGAGCTACAGGAAATCCATCTCCGTCATCTTTTACTCGCATCATGACGTGATCTTCCCTATCCTCAATCACCACGTCGCACGCCGAAGCCTGACTGTGCTTCACAATATTTGTGACAGCCTCCTTCAGACACATACTCAGCGTATTTTCGACCAAGAGAGGCACCTCAAGCTCACTCGTGCCATCAACCGTCAGCGTTATATCCGCAACATCCAGAATCTCCCTGATATGAATTAACTCATCGGAGAGCCTAATTCCCTTCATGTCAGAAACGAGTTCACGGACTTCCATCAGTGCGAGTCGAGCGGTCCGATTGATATCCCCAATTTCCGCCTTCGCCTGTTCGGGACGCACCATCACCAATTTTTCGGCCAAGTCACTTTTAAGTCCGATCAAGGAAAGCTTTTGTCCGAGCGTATCATGGAGATCACGTGCAATTCGTTGACGCTCCTCCGTCACCATAAGCTGAGAGATGCGTTCGTTCGCATGCCGTAGTTCAAGCTCCAGTTGCTCCTGTTTATTGCGATTGTAGACGGTGAAGGGGAGGAGGCAGACCCCAATGACGCTAATCACGATGAACGGCAGTTGCATCATAAACATGTCATCCTGCAAATAAAAGCCGAAGCCAACGGCAGTTAGTGCCGTAATAATATTGATCACGTATAGGCTAATAAATCCGCCGAAGTGGCGAATGTTGCCGATGAAAAAGGCAAGAAACAAGAAGAAATACACATACCCAAAATATAGCGTCATGCCTGTACTTATTATAAGACCAAGGCTCACGGACACGTAAACGGTCCAGCCGCGTTTAATAAAGGATAGGCGATAGATCGTAAAGAAGAGCACGATCATCATAATGCCAAGTGTAATCTCAATCGGCGTGGAGTACCTAAGGACAAAATAAAATGGTAGTAAACAAAAGATCAGCCATGCATATAAGCTGAGGCCGGTGTTTTTAGGGAAAAGATGAAACCAGTTTGGCATAGTGACGCCCCCTTTCTTTTAGTTTATCAGAAGACCGCGTGATTTTCGCGGTCTGAAAAGCATCACAAAAAGATTGCGGGTTTTGCGAGCTTTTTGAGCTGGCCTCGCAGTTAGAAAGCAGTGGGTGATTTTGCCGCTGCTTTCAGGCTAGCGGTTGATGCTTACCTTTAATATAGAAGAGCATAGTTTATGAAGTGCTAACTAGATTAGAGCAGCTCTCCGAGCTGTCAGCCCTACGAACACTCTACGACATCTATGGGGTCAGAGGCTGAGCCTATTCCTATGGATTGTCTCCGAATGTCCTCCGGGTCGGTAAGCTCTATGAGCAAGCTGCTAAACTCTGCTAATTTTATTCGTTGTATTATTCATAATAAGCTACTATAAGAATATCTTTGTTATGAATCTTAAAAATAAAATGGTGATAATTTTATTTCATAGATTGTGATAGATTGCATTAGTCAGGAAAAGTACAAATTGTTTTTGACATGAATTGCTCGTGCCTGTCACTTGTCGAATTTTAAGCAAAATAAATAGTATGTCAAATAAATACTTCCATATGCCAAGCAATTTAGAAGAGGACATAATTTGCTGAGGTCAATTGGATAATAATGAGAGGTAATGATAATATGAGTAGAGTAAAAATTGGTGATGTTTTTAAAATTGAAGTCTCTCAGGGAAAAGCCTACTTCCAATATATATATAATGATGAGGTTTGTGGAGAGCTAATTCGAATATTACCTGAAATATACGATAGTGATTTCGATGATTTTTCAAGATTGGTAAAAGGTAATACGAAATACCTTATTCATTTTCCGTTAAAAGCGGCTTATAATCGAAATATCGTATCGTTTATAGCAAATCACGATATACCTAACTCTTTCAGTCTTCCTAAATATTTTAGAGATGATAAAAGGGATAAAGATGGACACCTCATTGCTTGGCAAATTGTTAACTATCAAACATTGCAAAGAGAAACAGTTGATCAATTAACAGAAGAACAAAAGAAGCTTTCACAATGGGGGACGTGGAACGATACATTACTTATAGAAAGAATTTCCGAGGATTGGACTTTAGATGATTGGGTTTAAGTAAAAAGCTAATATAAAACTTTTAAATATTACTAAGCGAAGAACCTTGATTGACTGCAAGCCAATCAAAGTTCTTTTTTTAAAGGCTTTGTTAAAGTTTAATATTGTTTTTTACTATGATAAAAGGACTTCCATATATTAGGAAGTCCTTTTCGTTGTTATTAGTGGCTTCTTCAACTAACGCACCCGTTAGTTGAATATCACCTTATTTATAAAATCAGTCTTTGCTTCTGTATATTCCTCACGGTTTTTATTAAATTCCTGTGCTAATCGACTTTTTAGATTAGCGTATTCCTCAACAAGGTGTGGATTTGTTCTTAATTTATTTCTGAATATAAGTTGTTTTTCCCAACGTTCTTCTCCTTCTTGCAGAAGATGCAAGTGGGCAACTCGTTTATCTTTCTTCACTTTAACAAAAAATCTCCTCCAGGGCTTTTTGTCTAATTCAGGAGGTACATAGTGCCAGTCGTTTGAAAGCAGATGTTCAGCTATTTTGTTGATTTGTTCTAAAGATGGAATAGAAGCCATTAAGTCGATAATAGGTTTAGCTGGCAAATTAGGGATTGCCGTACTCCCAATGTGCTCTATTTGCTTAACACCAAAAGGTGAGAGTAGAATGTATAGTTCTTCTCTTTCCTGAATACCTTTGTTCTTCCACATAGCATTAGGTTTTTTTATCTCTATTGCTTCAAATGCCCATACTGGGATGTTATTGTGGTCATCACTATTCACCATTAATTCTTTCCTCCTATTATTGTTTGGTCATTTCTGTACTTAAACTAACCTGCCCCGTTAGTTGAATAAGAAATATAATTATTTCGTGAACTTAGATAACCTTAGTTTATCATATGTTTCGACTATTGGAATTAAATTCCCTTTAATTATCATATCGTTTACCGTCACTTCGTTCATTTGGTGCTGAATGCTCTCAAGCACCTGGAACCACGTAAGATAATTATCAAGATACTTGGTTGCTACACCGTTAAATCGCTGTATCCATCCTTTCAGTCTACTGTGATAACTGTTGACGTTTTGGATATGATAAAGACCCTTTGTGCGGACTTTGCCATCTGATTTGAACTGATAAATGGTCATTCCTTTGTCAGTAGCGTAGGTTCTAAACGCTCGCCAGGAATCTGTACATAATACATTTTGAGATGACAGTTTTTGACCAATGGCTTTATCCAATTGCTCTTTCTTTATTCTGCCTACACCAAGAGTTGTCGAAACTGTATTTTTGTCGCGGTCTCTTGCTACTAATACACAGACCTGTTCTTTGCTGATACCACTTTTCTTGGCTGTTCCGCCACGTTTACGGGGTTTTCTGCCTGTAATTTTCTTCTGCCCTTTTTCAGAGTACAGGAAATAGGTCTCGTCCATTTCAACGATACCTTGAAAATTTACTACTTCAATTTGTTTCAATGCTGATAGTATTTTGTGTCTCCAGTAAAACAGCGTGACGTGTGTTACCCCTTTAACCATCTCGGCTGATTTACGGAGAGAGTACCCATCAATCATACATTCAATAAATTTTATCCATTTATTCAGACGGCGGGTTCTATAGAGTGCGGTGTTGGTTAAATCGGTGAAAGTGGCAGTACAGGATTTACAGTGATAACGTTGTTTCTTTACTTCCTCGCCATCTACAAGGGTAGTGTATTTGCCGAATCTGACAACGTGTTTGGATTGGCAGTGTGGGCAGGTATATCCCTGTTTATTTTTGCGTTCAGAAATCTCTTGTAAAGCGTTTCCTGTTGAAGATGAAGCAGTGAGAGCATCGATAAGAAATACTCGCAGCCGTTGTTTCTCTGCTGGATTTAATTTTTGTATCTCTTTGAGAATATCAGTCGCTCTCACTGTCATCACCAGCCCTTAGTTGATACTTTTATTATAGAACAAATGTTCGTTAAATTCAAATATCAACATTAACCTTTAACATAGCCTTTTTAAATAGAAGCGTCTCCTTCTTATTTTTGAGATGATCATTTTAGCTAGTAGATGCAAGTGCATTATACTAGTAATAGTTATTAAATCAATAATAAAAAAAATATTTATAACCATTACAGAATTACTTTTCATTTATCCACTAAAAAAATAATTGTATCTTGATCTCGGAAAATGAGGTTATCTTTATAGACGTGACTGGAACATAAAAGTGTTTGTTTGATTGATAAAAATAAATATACCTTAAACGTGCTCCACTAACGGAGGATAGGTTAAGTAAATTACTCGATTCTCGATTTCAGTTTTATTTTACTTAAATGAATCAATTTCATAATGCCTCTTTTTAAATAGAATCAGAGAGGCAGAATTTATTTTCTTCCATTTTTTCAACTTATGCAGGTTGTTTTTGAAGGTTTAATCTAGCGTTTATGCGATCTGCAGCTAGCTTTGAAGCATTATAAACGAGCGTGACCAAATCAACGTGAACTTTCCCACGTTTACCTGTTCGATAACGGACATTATCTAGTTGAAAATATAACTTCAAATACGCGTTTACGCGTTCTACGGCAGTGCGACGCTTGAAAATGGTTTTCCAAGCTAATGAGCCCCTGGCTGGTGCGGTATATTTACGAAGGTCTGTCGTGATTTTTACTTTATACACTTTTTGGCTCATGCCTTCATGTAAAAGAGGACAGTCATGACATTCCTTCGGATGTGTGGACTTGAGTGTTTCGTATTTCTTGTCATAGCTATCGTATCGATAGGAGTGTTCACGTAAACAAGTTGGAGCGAAATGTTTATCGAACCCTTCGGGTTCAGGTTCATTACGCTTGTTATATGCAATGATGGATTGCTGACCCATCCGATGCACCTGTTCATAAATCGGTTCGAAGTCATATCCTGCATCCATCGTTTGATATTGTAACGCCGGGAGATCCAGGCGCTCTTGAATCCCTTTTAATAAGGAAATGGCAGCTTTTCCATCATTCAAATTGCCAGAAGAAAAAAGGGATCGAAGAATATACTGGCTTTCTGTTCCCACAGCTAAATGCGCTTTATAGCCAAACCAAAAAACGTTCTTTCCTTCGCTGTTCTTCTTTACACCCCATTCAGGCTGTTGAGGTACTGCGGCAAGAAGCTCGTCTAAAGAAACGTCTAATTGATCTTCTATTTTCTTCTCAAAAAGAGTCAGGTTCGCTTCGCGTTCTGCTTGTTCTATGACCCATTGTTCTCTTTCTTCTGTTGATTTTCGTCCGCGTTTCTTAGGTTCTGCTTTAGGTTTGCCTTCTTTTGGAGGTGCTTGATCTTTCGCTTCAAAGTGAGTGGCATCTATCGCTACAGTATCATCTGTGACAAACCCTTCGGTTATAGCTTGATAGAGGATCTGTTCTTTCACCTTTTCAAGAGCATCCGATTCACTAAGAATAGTCACCATTCTTGAATAAGCCGACTCAGAAGGAACAGAATCAGAGACTAAAAAGCCGCAGTCTAATCGGAACATGATATCGTTTTTTAATCGTTTCACGAGATCTTTTACAAAAGGAATTCGCTCAGTTATACGAGCGACCAGCGAGTAAATCATTGCCGCATAATTCAAGTCTACCGGCCTGCCAAATCGGGATTTCTTCGTTACCACAGCGAAGATAGGGTCAATATTAATGGCAGAGAAAACACCTTCAAATCGTTGGGTAGGTTCCATATCATATAATTCTTGTAGTCCAAACAGGGTTCCTTGCCTTATAATAGTCATAGGGAGACTTCCTCCAGTCTTATAAGTTTGTGTGGTAACTACTTATTTCGACATTTGGGGAGGTACTCCTTTTTTTATTGCTTAAAAGCCTTGAGCCCGTAGGGCTCATAATTATGAAATTGATTCAAATGAATGATTAATGCCAATGTTTCTTATAAAATCCCTAATAATTCCTCAAGAGTAATTGACTACTTTAATTACAATGTGTTTTGAGGAGCTTAAACGAGTAAGTTATAAAGCACGAATGTATGACCAGCAGCATGACAACCCTTAAAAAGTTCACGTGTCAGCATGCACAACATATTCGTACGATAAAGTGAACCAATTATTGCCATAATGATCTCTTGCGTATACAGAAACACGACGTCACGTGGGGACACGAACTTTGTCTACAAAACGGACCGAGAGCTCACAGAAGTGAAGCGCGCAGGTGCAACCATTGCGACATATGACTATAACCATCATGGCATGCGCACGAAGAAAGTAACCGGTTCTCGCACAGAGCACTATTACTACACAGGGAAAGATTTGGCGTACATCACCGATGGATAAAACCGCATCCGCTCAAGCTTTGTCCGAGATGCTCTTGGTCAATTGATGACGTATACGGATCATACCGGAGCTTCGCCAAAAACATATCTGTATGTGCTGAACCATCGTGGCGATGTGCTTGGTCTTCGTGACGAGGATGGAATCATGGTTGTCACCTATACGTATGATGCGTATGGGACTATCATCGGTCAAACTGGAAACGGCCTAACTGGTGATGGCCGTCTTTTACAAGCAAACCCATTCCGTTATGCGAGCTACTTGTATAATGAAGAGACTAGCCTATACTACGTGCAGACTCGTTATTACGATGCCGATACCGTTGATTATCTTCTTAGCAAAAGCAGGGTTTAAAGCCTATACAGCATACACTACCTACAAGGCGATTAAGAATGATCCTAGTATGAAGAATATCCTCTTAAGCCTCATGCCTGGTGGAAAGATCACGCGTATGGGTGGGAAGAAGATTCTGAGGATGGCTAAAGAAGCTAAGAGTAAAAGTGAAAATACTCTAAGTCTTCCAAAAAGTTATCAAATCTAATAAAAGCGTTGAAGGGAAATTTTCAATTAGTGGATACAAATTTAGATTCGACACTAATAATTTTTTTTTAGATGAAGGTGGATTTCATATTCATATTTATAGAAGTGGAAAGGAAATAGCAATCAAAGGTACGGGGGGGGGATGGGAGAAAACACATAGAGGTAAGACACTATTAGCACCCTCCCAAGTAGATAAAACACTAAGGAAAGAAATAAATAAATTAGTAAAACATGCTAAGAAAAGGTTGTGAACGGTTAAATGGAAAATAATTATGAAAAAAGCGCTTATTTATATGGAAAGGGAGCAGGTAGCTTTAAAAGAGGTGAATTCGATGAGGCTTTAAATTATTACCAACAGTCGTTAAAACTTGATAACCATTCTAGAACATATGCTAGAATATATGAATGCTTACTAAGTTTAGGTAAAGACGAAGAAGCAAGACCGTACATTGAGATTGCTTACAACATGAATAAAAACCATGATAAAGTGGCAATTCAGTAAGCTAATGAGTTAGTTAAAGAGAAAAAGTACCATGAAGCTATTTTTATTTTAGAAAGCATATTAAAAAGAAATACCTCATATAACCCTGCTAGGAAACTGATGGAGGACACGTTCAAGAGAAACGTTTAGAAAGCCTGATAGGGTATCAACTTAAAGTGATGGGAATTTAATTTATGAAAAAAATTTAATAGAGTAATGGGGATCGATAAAAATGGAAATAGCCTTTACTACGTTAGAGTAGTAGTTGATAAAGCAGGAAATCTTGTAACTGCGTTTCTCAAGCAGGTTTTAAGTAAGGAGGTTTCTAAATGGGTCTTGATATAGTTTTGTATGATAATGATAATAAAATTCTAGGAGTTACAGAAATTGATTATGCACTTCACGAAGGTTTATTTCAAGAAAACAACAATTGGAAAAGTTTTCTGTTTCTGAGGAAGTTAAGTGATTATTATTTAACAGATATTACTTTCGATAGAAAAGAAATAGATAACTTAATAAGCGATTTAGATTATATTAGTTTATTTATATCAAAGCAAAAATTAAAAATGCTAGAAAAACTAATTAGTTGTTTAAGTGATGAGAATATTAAAAAAATCCATATAGCAGGTGATTAATATATAAACCTTGAGTGAATTTTTATTCCTCAAGGCTTTTTCTTTGGTAATTTGTATAAAATATAATAATTGTATAAATGCACCATTAGTTAACGGGCTCTTGGCATAATAGTGCCTTTTTAGAGCAGACTATGGTTCTATTTGTATAATATACAGTTAAGATAGTTAGACGTACAATACTTTGAAAAGTATGCCCTAATTTAATGGACTTCCACCGCAATCCCATCCCTAATATCATCAGCTAGGTCTATTCTTTAAGTAAAAAATACGTTTTACTAAGGGTACGGTTAAAATTCCATCAAAAACTAACTACAGAAGTTTATATATAGATTAAAATTAATTATTGAAAATACTAGAAATTAAATCATGCTATTACACAGAAATACGAAGGAATAATGAAGCGGGCAGGAATTTATACCTATCAAGTGAAGTATTTAAGAGAAGTTGATCCAACAGTTCTCCGATAAATCACTAAATAATGGATTAAATAGGGCAAGTCATTGGGAAGAGCTCCTACAGCTCAAGAGATTAGAAATTTTGCAAGACATTTAGACCAAAAATATAATAAAAATCGGCACTAAAACAATAAGGAGTGAAGTATTATAATGGATAAGCAAAGGTTATTATTTGAGAGATTAGCTGAAATAAAAGACTATTGGGTAAATGCTTCAAGCGAGAAACTTGTCGATAAATCTGATTTAGTATGGTCTGATGTAGAAAGTTCATATCAAATACTTAAACAAAAACTTTCAAGCGAAGCGGAAAGGGATGCGTATGAAAAAGTAACTGATAATATTATTGAGGGAGTAATACACTCAATATTAGTTATGATTGATGGTGGAGATGAATTAGCCGATAAATTACTCCTTGATTTAACTGAACGTGAAACTAATAAGTCGCTTTCAGAAGAAACAGCATTACATGAAGAGTTTTTTAGTTATTTGTTAGAAAAGGAAGAGGAGTAGTAAGAAGGAAGAACCTTTAGAATTATCTAGAGGTTCTTTTTTAGAGAGGAGGAGTCTACATAAGATTTTGTGTAGATGAAATCTGTTGTTAAATTTGCTGGAGCCTATCACTTGTCGATTTTTATCGAATTAAAATGTGTATAGCTCTTTCAAGATTATTTGATAAGACTAAGAATAAAGAAGAATATCCCGCTGTCAATGGCAAACGAAATACGTTAACCTATACCTATAACGAGGATGGCGACGTCGAGACGTATATGCACTCGAGAGTGGGACAAACACGCTTCACCCACATTGCTTCTGGAAAATCGAACAGTGCCGAGGGTCCGCAAGAACAACGTATGGATTACATGTACGATGAGTCTGGCGGAATCTAAAAAAGTATTTTTAAAACTAAACGCAGAGTCGTATTGTATAGCACCTACAAGGTGATCAAGAATGATCCGAGTATGAAGAATATTCTGTTAAGCCTCATGCCTGGTGGAAAGATCACGCGTATGGGCGGGAAGAAGATACTGGCCTTTGCCAAGGGTAATAAGGGTGGGGGTAAAGCTGTATTAAGTAAAAAATCAGTATTTAAAAATGCACAATTGCCTACGAGTGGTAAAATTAGATATGTACCATCTAGCAGTTGGACACCTTCACAACCTCTCCCTAAAATAAATGGTGGCTACATTGATAAATTTGGTAATGTTCGGAAAAAAGGTCCATCTAGAACTAAAGGGCAGTCTTTTGAATGGGATGTTCAACTTTCAAAAACAGGAAAAAACCAATTGGGACATCTGAGTAGGGATGGTTCACATTTAAATGTCTCATTGGATGGTAAAATTACTCATAAGTAAGGTGATATAAAATGTTTGTACGATTATATGTAAATTCAAAAAATGAATGCCAAACTCGATCAATTTTGGGAAGTTTTATAAAAAAATTTCAACCAATACTAAAGAGTCAAGAGATACAAAGGATTGAGGCTTATTGGAAAATAGAAAATGTTTATGTAGTGGAAATAGACCTATCGCTTCTAGATGGGACAAATGAGGTTGAACTAAATACGGTTTTAATGAGTATTTCGGATAGGTGGTTAGAATTTGGGAGTCCGACAAATGAATTTCTAGCCTCTGAAACAACTGAGGGATGTAAGTATATTTTAAATGGTCTTAAAATGGTAAACATTCATTTGGAATAATGAAAAAGCCTTGAGAGAAAGATAGTATTCTCTTAAGGCTTTTTACATAGGGTGGAGTGCCGAATGAAAGTTACTTACCAATGATTATTTACTGGTGTCTGGTCACTTTTCGAATTTTGTCGAATTAATGTGTTTATAGCTTTTTAAAGTTTATTTGATAAGACTTACAAATAAAGAAGAGTATCTCGCTGTTAATGGCACACGAAATACGTTAACCTATACGTATTTCAGTTGGACTTATCCGCTTTACCCACAATGCTTCTGGGAAATCGAACAGTGCCGAGGGTCCACAAGGACAACGTATGGACTACATGTACGATGAGTCTGGCGGCATCAAAAAAGCATTTTTAAAACTAAACGCAGAGTCGTTTAGTACGTATTATGACTACAACCCGGTTGGACAGCCGTCGCGCATTCGTCAAGAAAATAAGCATGGCGACGTCGTGTCGGATGAGCAGCTCACGTTCGATGAGAATGGGCATATCACCGAGGTGCGGTCGTTATCAGGAGCACGCGTCACGTACGAATACGATAACGACTACCAGCTACGTAAAGAGAAACATCGCAATGCCGCTGGCGCCATCACGCTCGACCAGTCCTATGAGTACGATTTCTTAGGCAATCGTCTATCGAAGATCGTTGGCGCAGCTCGCACAACGTACACGTACGACAAAGCGAATCACCTGCTTCAACAAGGATCCCTCACGTACACGCACGATCACGTTGGAAACACGACGTCACGTGGGGATACGAACTTTGTCTATAACACGGACCGAGAGCTCACAGAAGTGAAACGCGCAGGTGCAACCATTGCCACGTATGACTATAACCATCATGGCATGCGCACGAAGAAAGTAGCCGGCTCTCGCACCGAGCACTATTACTACACAGGGAAAGATTTGGCGTACATCACGGATGCCCAAAACCGTATCCGCTCGAGCTTTGTCCGAGATGCCCTCGGTCAACTGATGACGTACACGGATCATACCGGAGCTTCGCCAAAAACATATCTGTATGTGCTGAACCATCGTGGCGATGTGCTGGGTCTTCGTGACGAGGGTGGAATCATGGTTGTCACCTATACGTATGATGCGTATGGGACTATCATCGGTCAAACCGGAAACGGCCTAACTGGTGATGGGCGTCTCTTACGAGAAGCGAACCCATTCCGTTATGCAAGCTACGTGTATGATGAAGAAACAAGCTTATACTACGTGCAGACGCGTTACTACGATGCCGATACCGGGCGATTCTTAACGCGCGATATCGTAGCAGACACAAACCTGTACATTTACGCAGACAACAACCCGGTTAACTTTGTCGATCCGGATGGTCGCGTGCCGATTCCGTTGATTATCTTCTTAGCAAAAGCAGGATTTAAAGCTTATACCGCGTACTCTACCTATAAGGCGATTAAGAATGATCCGAGTATGAAGAATATCCTTCTAAGCCTCATGCCTGGTGGGAAGATCACGCGCATGGGTGGGAAGAAGATACTGGCCTTTGCGAAGGGTAATAAGGGTGTAGTTAAAGCTGCTGATAAAAAGCTATTTAGAAGATTTGATTATCACTTTGAAAAGCATGTATTAGGTAAGCATGGTGGTAAAAAAGAATTTAGAAATATCACTCGACAACAATATCTTAATAGAGCATTAGACTTGGCAACATCAAGAACTAATAGTGATGTAGTTAGGAGAACTCTCTCAGGAGGAAGAGAAGCCACTTATAGACACTCAACTAAAGAATTAGTTATTGTTCATAATGGTAAAGATATCGGAACTTTCTTTAAACCAGATAAAGGTTTCAAATATTTTCAAAATTTAAAGTAAGTTGGTGAGGAAATGTTCATATGTAACGTTTGTGGTTTTGATAAATTAGAATGGCCGCAATATTTGGAAGATGATGAACCCAACTTTGTTATTTGCGACTGTTGTGGTTTCCAATCGGGGTATGATGATTTAGATCAAGGATTAACTTTTGATGAATATCTAGATAAATGGATTAAAAGAGGGGCTATTTGGGTAGATGAGAGTAAAAAACCAAAAAAATGGTCTCTTGAAAAGCAATTGAAAAATATTAAGAAATAAATGTTTAGAAGTATGCAGTAAAAATTAGTAACTGTTTATTTTGATAGTATTGCTTAAGTCCTAAGAGATCAATTCACTTAGGACTTATTTAAATGGTGGTGGAGTTACTAATGAAAAGCACTTCCCAAAGATTATTTACATAACTAATACTCTATGTGTATAGAGAATTACTAAATTATCCAGACGCACTAAACTTTGAAAAGTATGCCTAAATTAATAAACATCAACTCCAATAATAACTTCGATCTCATAAGCTACATCCATATTTAGAGTGAAATACCTGGCCTTCGCTTTCTCCCTGTCTAATAAATTATCTTAAATCTTAATCGCAACTTTTCCCCTTCATATAACGTTTACTACTATGAAGACACCTTTTCCCTCGTTGCTGTTCGATAATTTGCTCGTGCCTGTCACTTGTCCATTAACATAAATTACAGGAGGGTTTACCTGCACCATTAATTCTTGAAGAGTGACTTTCGGAACTCGGCACTTTGAGTTCCATAAACATAACGCTTACAAGTACTAATCTTACATAAGCTACTAGAAGTTTATTTGGTTGTTAATAATAGGGGGTGGAACATACAAGTGTATGAATAACGAGTTTACGATTTGTGAGGTAAGTTGATCTCTGGATGTGAACAATAAAAAAAAGTTTTATGATAAAGTGGCATGATGAAATTGATATATTTGTCGAATTACTAAATAGGAGGGATCAACTTGGCAGTGACATTTTATATAGCTAACTCGATTGCAGAAGCATTAACATCAGATAGCTATTTAGACTTAGGAGATAATGTCCACCTTTATTTATACAATAATCGAGGATTTGTTACATCGCGTGCAGAGCTGTTAATAGGGTTAGATCCATACGGCTACAAAATATTTTCATCAGATGAGATAAGTGACCTGATCTTACTATGCAAGTTATGTCGCGATCAGTTAGAAAATAAGGAGGTTCGCCTATTTTTAGAAGACTTAATTGGATTTTCTAAAAAGGCAGTAGACGAAAATAAACTCCTTGTTGCAATTGGTGATTAGATTAAGTAGCTTGTGAGATACAAGTTTTTTAGCACGAGAAGGGAGGTTGGCATGCTAGAACTTTCTTTAGTAGGAAAACCTCAAGAGGAGATAATTACGTTTAATCAGTACATTCCACGCTCATTCTATAGCACTCACATTAAGTCATCAGAATAAAAGCATTGATGATACATTATTTAAGCAGCTTACTAATGAAAAAGGCACACCAATCAACATGGGATGAGAGTAATGTTAGAGATGAGATAAGCACGTATTCAATCACTAACTAATTTAAAATACGGTACAAATAAGGGGCTTTGACTATGAGAATCAGGCACAGAATTGTATATGACAAGACAGATATAAACCCAACGTTTATTCGTTTTTTAAAAGATCATAACGCAAACATTCAAGAGGATGAAATAGATCTGGTGGTTGCCTATATAGTCGAAAAGGAAGAAGAAGAGTGGAGAAAGGAATTTGAAAGGCTACTAGATAGAGAAGATCTCTCATCTATAGCTGAAAGTATCTATTCAAAGAGTGAGATGAAAAACGCTACTTGGTATACAATTAGACCTACATACAGATGGGAATATCCCCAACCAGAAGATGAGTATGTCGAGACTACTTTTGACACTACTCATTATTGCGAAGGATGCGGCTGTGGGCTTCGACAAAAACAAGAATTTAAGGTGAAAAAGAACCCAAAATGGGGAAAAAGAAACTTTTTAATGCTTCATTGGATTGAAGATGAGCTCTTTGTGACTAATCATGTTGTTCATGCACTCAAAGAAAATGGGCTTAAAGGTTATGAAATTCATGATGTACTAAAGTCAAAAGGGAATGAACCACTCAACGAGATTAAACAGATACATGTACAACGTACTTTAGAACCAGCACTCATAGACCTAGAACAATCAGTAAATGAAGTGATGACCTGTCGTAAATGCGGGAGCATCAAATATATTTATACAGCTAGAGGATTCACTTTTAAAAAAATGCATTTGATAACATAAATGTGGATATTATTAAAAGCTCTGAAAAGTTTGGAGCAGGTCTAAATTGTACTAGTTTACTATTAATCTCAAAAAATTTATATAACATGCTTGTGTCACATTCATTAGATAAAAATGTTGAGTTCGAACCGATATTCTTTGAGTAAGTTAGGAAGAAATCCATAAAAGATAGTTAGGAGAGATCGACTTGCTTTTCTATGAATTTAAAGTCGCATGGTGTAAATTGTGCAATCAAGGCTGGATAGAGATAGTGAAGGAGAAAGGAAGTGAAAAGTTGCTCCTTCAATGCTCTGAATGTGTGTCGCAATGGGATAGTGTGGATTACATATCTAATCATATATTTAAGGAAGATGAGGTTGAGGTTATAGAGCCTACTCGAAAAGAAATCGAAAAATATGGATGGTATTCATATGTATTAAATGAATGATGAAACGGTAGAAGCTTAGTCATAAAATACTAACGTCTCAAGAATGCTGTTAAACTATTTAGCTTGTAATAATTTAAGCATAAGTAAGACTACCGAAAGGCTAAGGTGGAAAATAAGTGAACGAGATAACATTTACCGAATATTTTTTGAAAGAGTTCCCAGAGTTTGAAGCGGCATATCATGAGCATTTAGAAGACTATGGTGAACTGTTAGCTCATGTATTTTATGGCGATGATGTTTGTTTAATTCTAGTTAAACTATTAAAGCAAAACAATGATAAACAAAAATTAAAAAGACTATTCCAGCTATTAGAAGTAATGGCTGTTGAAGGTAATGAAGAAGTACAGAATGTTCTGCAAGTATCTATATTAGAAGTTTTGGGTGATGATAAAGAAGTATTGCAGAGGGCGAATTTTTATATGGGAGAACATACGAGGATTGCTTCAAAGGAGATTGAACGATTTTGGGGAAGAGATTAATCTCTATTTTTAATTAAATGGTGAAGCCTCAGCTACTATCGTTTAAGGGAGAAGGAGGGCTACTGAAGTATGCCGATACATTTCAATTGGCGCATCACAAAATATGATCCAGGTTATCGAAGTTATAATGGGAACTATTTACGTGAAGAGTGGACGTCCATTAGTGATATATGTCATGTTTTTGAAGGCAGTCTAACTCCAATCACGATCCACGATTATCTTCAAGTTGAGAATAGCTACGTTGATGCGGTCGTTCGTGTGATGGACTGCCTTAAAATCGAAACTCTCGAAGTCAGAGGGCTAGAAAAATGGGAAGAGGCCTTAGAGATTAGTCAGTTTAATGAGATATACAGTCAAAAAATGAGAGAGCTCTACAGTCACACCTCAGAAGGAATTAGCTTAAATAAGGTGGAGATTTCTCTTTTATGCAGGCTAATCCTTAGAGAACATATATGGTGTAGATTACACGCAAATGATAGCATGTTTGTACATTTCGGTCACGATTACTACATGTTTATTGGTAGTGAAAAAAAGTGTGCAGACACGTTACAAAAGATTAGAGAATCAGGGCTTTTCGTAGAGGATTTCCATTCGCCGATAAATGTAGATTAGGTGCCTTTTATTTTTTGTATCATTTATTGAACATTTTTCAATATAATGATCAGAATTGGAGGTAATGAACCCTGTGCAAGATTTATGAACGGTATGAGAAATTAGTGAACCGTATTCTGGCTAATTGAACCGTATATAAAATTTATGAACTGTGAGCAACATTCACCTTATAGTTGTTAGTGAAATGACCTATATATTACTGTTTCTTCTTATAAAAGCTAGGCAACGACCTTACGCCTAGTAGTTATTAAATAGAGGGTGGTTAACGTATTTTAAACCCACCTCCGGTCCTCCGGAGCGGCGGTAGCGTACTACCAGTGTGGCACTGTCGCGCGGCGAAAATCCTTCCGCACGGCCTGAGGCCGGGCGGAATAGTTGAGCAAGCAAACACAGGTAGAAGCGAACGCCGCGCAGGAGGACCGGAGGTCCCGCCCTTGACCTACATAATAAAAAACAGCCCACCAAACGGCGGACTGTCACATGATTATGCAGAAACCTTATGCGTAGGCTTCCCGCCACGACGAGTCGCAGCCTCCTTGAAGCTCACAAACGTTTTGTTCGCTTCATCATACAATCTAAAACGAATCGCCTCAACGCTTGTTTTAAGCGTTACTTTCGTTACCTTCTGTAACGGCTCCGTCTCATTGTGCGTACGCTCTAGATTATAGTTTGGCACCTTTGGACTTAAATGATGCACATGATGGTAACCAATGTTACCAGTAAGCCACTGAATGATTTTCGGAAGCTCGTAGTACGAACTGCCGTCTACTGCTGCTTTAACGAAGTCCCACTCATCTTCGTTCTCGAAGTAGGAGTCTTCAAACTGATGCTGTACGTAGAATAACCAGATGCCCATTGCTCCTGATACGAACAGGATTGGAAGCTGGACTAACACGAACGCCTGCCAGCCGATGACAGCAATGAGAAGTGCGTAAATAACGGCGATTGTCCCTGTTATGAAATGCGTATTCCATCGCTCTTGTTTCTTCGCGCCGCGACGGTTGAAGCGGTTGTCGATTAAAAACAGATGAAACGGGCCTAGGCCGAACATGACGAGTGGATTGCGATACAGGCGGTACTGCATGCGCAGTAGCTTGCTTGCGTTGTTGTACTCGTCGACGGTCATGATCCAGATGTCGCCGATGCCGCGTTTGTCTAAGTTGCCGCTTGAGGCGTGGTGGATCGTATGAGCTCGCTTCCACTTCTCAAACGCAAAGTGGGTGATGACGCCTGTGATGGTGCCGAGTATTTTATTCGCGCGTTTATTTTTGAAAAAGGAGCCGTGCGTGCAGTCATGAAAGATGATGAAGGTTCGCACGACGAAGAACGCTGCGAGTATAGTTATTGGTAGTGTGAGCCAGAACGAGACGGCTAGCGCCTGGTAGGCTAGGTACCATAGTAAGAAAAATGGTAATATTGTATTGACGATTTGCCAGATGCTTTTTTTGGTGTCTGACGAAGTAAATGGCTGAACACTTTTACGGAGTTGCATTTGTTGTTGTTTACTCAACTTTATCGCCCCTATCTTCGTGTACTTGCTTGATGTCTCTAGTGTATGAAAAATTAGTACCTGGTAGTAGGCATAGATGTCAGGAAATTAATATGACAGGTGTCATATTGACAAGAAGACGGGGATTAGTGGAATGTCGAAGACGGGCTTCCATTAATTGCAGAGTATTTGGTATACTTAGGGGAGGAATGTAAAGGGGGAAGGGACAGCATGAAGAAGCAAAAGGCTGTTTTAGAAAAAGTCCACGCTCATGGAAATGAGATGGTGAAGAAATTAGAGGAGGCGCAGCGCCTTCTGCACGATAATAAAATTGAGGCAGCGATGGATTCGCTGGAGTCTGCTATGACGAATTTCCAAACGGTTAACACGTCGCTTACGCCGCTTGCGAAGAAGCTTTCGGTTAAGCCACTTGCTGATAAAGGCATGGGTGTGCAGGATGGGTTAAGCCATCTTGTGATTGCGTGTGATAAAGGGGAGTATGGCAAGGCGAAGGAGATTTCGCAGTTTACGTTGATGCCGCGGGCGAAGAAGTGGCGCGATGAGTTGAACGTGCTGTTGGCGCCTCACATTTAAAGTTAGATGATGGAGAACCTTCGGTCCTCCTACGCTCTCGGCTGGCGCTTTCCTGAGGGGCTTGCTCAACTATTTCGATCGGCCAAACCAATGGCCGATCGAAAGGATTTTCGGAAACGCGAGAGACTCCTCTAGGAGACCACTCCCGCCGCTTCGGGAAACCGAAGGGGAACAGTTTTATTAGATGTGATGCTTTTATTTATGGATCACTAGGCGTTGGTGCGTTGCCTAGCTTTAGGTTAAGTGAGGTTGAGGTACATAAAAGTTGCACACGGTACATTTAATTGCTGTACGGTACATAAACGTGGTGCAATGTCTATGAATGTAAATATATTTACGTGATTTCTCATTTAAATGAAGGAAGTCTTCCGTTTTGGGAGGCTTTTTTCTATATATGGGGATGATTTATAGTTCTATCTGAGATGGTTTGACTAGTTGACACTTTATTAGCATGAAATAGTAATTCATAAAGTTTAACTTATTATTTAATGAAGGAGGGATGGCATATGCAGCACTTTCCTGATGAGTGGGAGTTATTTTCATTTTTTAGCTGTGAGCCTGAACTTGCGGACTCTAAAGAGGAAGTTCCGTTTTTTTATAACACGGCAACATATCAATTTTCTACTAAAGAAGAGGTAGTTGTTGTATCGCTTTGTCCTGCTAGTGGAGATGTGAGTATGTCAGTTAAGAGGGGAGAAACAGGAAATCTGATGATGGAGTTGGAGCTTGAGCGTGTAATAAAGATGAAGATTCTTCGCGATAAGAAGGAGCGCGCCGAGATGTTGCTGACAGTGGATAACGGTGACTTTAAGCAGTTATTTTATGTAGAAATGAAGCCGTACTTTTCGCTAAGAATAAAAGAAGAACGAACTGAATAAAAACCACTAGACTCCACGTGGAATCTAGTGGTTTTGTATGATTAGCGGTCGATGCTTAGGCGTTCGCCATCTTCGAATTCGATTTCGAGATCAAACTCTGTGATGTCAGCTTCGTTAAGCTCGAGGTAGTCGACGATTTGCATCATCGCATCGTCAGGGTCTGTTGATGGAACGATTTGGAGTGCGTTTAGCATAGACTCGATTTCTTCTTGAGCTGCTGCTCCGCTTGATCCTGTTTCACTTCCACTTCCGTCTTCCATTTCGATTTCCGCTTCAATGTTGCCATTTTCATCATCATAATCATATTGATAGTCAGATCCATCGCTTAGTTCGATGTCGAGGTCAAAGTCACGTACACCGTATGCGAATGTAGAAGACTCGTCTCCTGCGGCAGCGTCGTCCGACATGTTATTGTCGGCAGTATCATCCGTCATACCGTTATCTGCGCCGTCGTTTGTCATTGTATTGTCTGTGCCTGCATCGTTTGTAACAGTGTTATTCGTTGTATCGTTACCTGACTGGATTGGAGTTGTTGTATCATCGTTTGATCCACACGCCGCAAGCATGAGCGTTAGACCTGATAGCATAAGTACTTTTTTCATGGAAAATACCTTCTTTCTGTCTGATTAAATAGTGTACAGTAAAGTATTCCACATTTTCTCAAGTGAAAACGTACCAATAGACCTATTGTTAATAGTGGGAAAGAGTCCGATGTAATGGTAGAAAGATGGAAGGGAGGTGGAGAGTTGGATATCGCGAGACTCGCTATGGGAATGAGCCAGCAAAACGTGCAACAGCAGGCATCGATCGCCGTGATGAAGCAGTCGCTTGATATGGCAACACTTCAAGCCGACGGGCTAACAAAACTGCTTGCATCCGCGGATGCGCAAGCCCTACAGCACGCCGCACAACCACATTTAGGAGGACATATTGACGTGTCCTTATAGAAAAAAGAAGCCGAAGATGAGTAGAAATTCATCGAGGCTTCTTTTTTGTTGGATGAGGAAATTAGTTGAATAGTAGGTACGGTTATCCGTATGGAACGTTCGATTATGACAATGCGAGAAAGAATTATGACAAACTGCAGGTCAATTATAACAATATGCAAAAACCGTTACTCAAACGGTTTTTACGGCTGGCAATTCATCAATATAGCTCTCATATATGTTTACTTTAAACGAAGGCGATCCGAAGCGTCGATTGCGTAACTACCAGTGGTAGCTCTTACGCGCAACGAAAATCCTTTCGAGCGGCCGTTGGCAAATCGAAATAGTTGAGTAAGCAACCACGGTAGTAGCAAACGACGCGCAGGGACGCCGAAGGCGCCAGCACTATAAAAGAACGTAACAAAATAAACAGTCTACCTCTCCAGCGGCAGCGACTCGTCGCTCGCCCACTCCATTAAAGAGCCGTCGTACACCGCGACATCGTGGCGACCAAGCTCAAACAAGGCCATCGCGTTCCACGTGGCCGCAATCCCGCCGCCGCAGTAGGCGATAATCTTCTCCTTATCAAGCACATCACCAAACAGCTCCGTGAGCCGCTCCTGAGAAGGAAGCCCCTGCGAATCCGCATCGCTCACATCGCCAAAAAAGATGTTCACGCTAGACGGAATGTGACCCGGACGCGGATAGTTGTTCGACTCCCCGCGGAAATCCGCGCCAGACAAACAATTCAACAGCGCCACCTCGCGATTCGACATTGCTTCAAACACATCTTCTTTCGTTGCAAGCAGCTCCGGCCGGTATTTCCCCTCAAAATTTCCTGGGCTAACCTCGTAAGAGTCCGAAGTAGTCGGACGTCCCTCCGAATGCCACTTGTCAAAGCCTCCGGCTAAAACAAAGACATCGTCATGACCCGAGAGGCGAAACTGCCACCACAAACGGGAGGCCCAATCAGAAGCCATAAACGGTGCGCCCACGACTGCGCCTCTGTCGTAAATAACAACAGTAGAACTGTCATCGACCCCCAAACGGCGCACAGCCGTGACGAATTGATTATGTGGAGCAGCAGTCAAAGTACCACTTTGGTCAGAAAAATCTTCTAATAAATTGGCAAACTGTGCCTGTGGCAAGTGAACAGATCGGTATGCGTCGTAGCCACTTTCTATGGAGAGTCCTTCTGTGGTTTCTCGCATAAAAACGGTGGCATCAAGCAGGACGATACGATCAAGATTCTCCTGTAGCCAGGCGGTTGTGACGGTTGTTTTGGACATAGGTAATCACTCCTTTTGTCTATCGTAACAAATTTACTAATATTTGAACATTTTGATAGATCGTGTCAACTAGTTCTGATATACTATAAATATCTAGAGGTAAAGGAGTAAAGTCATGGATGAAAGACGACAATTCTTACTTCAACAGTTAGAATGGGTAAAAAAGCAGCAGGAGCTTTTTGGTGAAGTGGAACAAAAACTAGTCGAATTACGAGTGTTAGCAAATGAGATAGGTAATGCGACCTGTGATGAGCAGATTGCGGAGCTACGAATGGAGATGGAGGAGCGCAAAGAGGAGCTTGCTTCTTTATATGAAGCGATGGATTCGCCGACTTACTAATTTGGTATTTGCTCTAAACATCTCTAAAAATTAGTCGATAATAGCAATAGTGAAGATGTATAAAACCGAGGAGACGTAGCGCTCTTCGATTTTTTTTAGAGTAACCAAACTATAGATAAGGGTGATTCGATGGATCGTTTAACTGGGTTCGCCTCTGGTTTAGACATTAACCAGATGGTGCGTGACCTCATGAATGCGGAGAGGCAGCCTCTTATTAAAATCCAACAGGCTAAATTTGAGACGGAGTTTAAGGTTGCAGAGTACCGCTCCGTAAACCGTCAGTTCCAGCAGTTCCGCGAAAGTACATTTGACGGAATCATGCGTGGAGCCAACATGCTCGCGAAGTCCGTTACAAGCACAAATGAATCGGCGATTACAGCAACAGCAGGATCAGCGGCTCCAGCTGGATCGTACACAATTTCTGATGTGACACTCGCAGAAGCGGCAACGTCGTTTAGTAACGGCGAGCTTGGCGATGAAGTCAACGCAGCGGGTGCTATATCCGAATGGGCAACTAGTGGAGTCGGCGCAGACGGCTCGATCGAGTTCTCCATGACAACCTTCAATGCTAACGGCGAAGCGGTGACAGAGGACTTCTCTTTTTCAGAAAATGACTCGTTAAACACGGTCTTAACAGCTATTAACAACTCAGATTTAGGCGTACAAGCTTTCTTTGATCCTTTCTCCAATAGGGTTTCCATGCAACGAACGGAGACAGGGGAGTTCAATCCTAATGGTAATGGTGAGATTATATTCGGCTCACTTGACGATGATGGGATTCCAGTCGAAAGTGACTTCTTAACAGAAGCGCTAAACCTTGATTCTGCACAAGACCAAGGAGCGCGCAACGCAACGTTTACGATCAATGGACTAGCGACGGAGCGCACGAGCAACACGTTTTCTGTCAATGGGATGCAGGTAACGCTCAATGAGAATATTGAGGGACCGGTGCGTCTATCTGTGGATAATAACGTGGATCGTGCATTTGACACGATCATGGCGTTTGTCGATGAGTACAACGAGATGATCGGTGGACTTAATGACAAGGTGTCCGAGGAGTACTTCCGCGACTTCCCGCCATTAACAGATGAGCAACGCTCGGAGCTATCTGAGTCTGAGATTGAGAAGTGGGAAGAAAAGTCGAATAGTGGTTTGTTACGTAATGACAGCATCATTAATGGAGCATTAAATAACATGCGTCAGGACGTTTACACGCCAGTTGCTGGTGATGGTACATTCACACAAATCACGCAAATCGGTATCACAACAACAAGTAACTTCCAAGATCGTGGTCGGTTAGAAGTAAACGAAGACGAGCTCCGCGCTGCGCTTGCAGAAGATCCAGAAGCAGTATTTGCTCTCTTTGCAGGAGACGGCGCCACGCCAGCTGAACAGGGCATTGCACGTCGCCTGCGTAACACGCTTCAAGGAAGCATCACGGACATCGGTAATCGTGCGGGTCGCTCGGATTCTGCGACACCGCAGACGTACACGCTAGGTCGTGAGCTGTTACAAACAGACGACCGCATCTCGAACTTTGAGCGTCGCTTACAACAAATTGAAAACCGCTACTGGGCACAGTTCACGGCAATGGAACGTGCCATCTCACAATCGAACGCCCAAGCTGAATCCCTGTTTGCATCTCTCATGGGACCCCAGCAGTAGTAATATTGACCTCCTTGTGCCTTTGTGGTGCGGGGAGGTTTTTTTGAAGATAAAGAGCCAACTAGTTTTACACAGCTCTCCGAGCTGTCAGCCCTACGGACACTCTACGACATCCATAGGACCGGTCTTTGAGCTTCCTCGTCGGCAGGAGTCGACTGCCGTCTCCTCCTAATCGCCTCCTGTGGGATCTCAAAAACCTCTTTCCCCTATGGATTGTCTCCGAATGTCCTCCGGGTCTGCCAGCTCTATGAGCAGGTGAAAAAGGAGCGTGTTTATCTATTCGAATAGTGCTTTTAACTTCTTCGAATTGTCTACCCCTCATATACAGTCCAATAGCTGTGGACCCATCAATTGCCTAACTGCCACTTATAAAGACCCCGCATGTGGCGACAGCACGGGGCAACGTTGATTTTATGTTTAATTTGTTTAGCTAATCACGATGTCAGGGGTAAAGTAAGAGAAGTGAAGCAAACGGAATCCGTTGTGAAGAGAACCAGTGGCAAAGTGAAGAGAAAGTAGCTAGTAATGACGAGCAACATCAAAGAAGTGACGAGAACAATAAGAACTCAACCAACCATTTACAGTTTTTACTCTAATCCATATTTAACCTTAAAAGAAGCTCAAGAGGAGGCAGACTCGGAGAATGCCCGGAGACAATTAGTAGGAATAGGCTCTGGATGAGATCACGCAGGAGGCGTTTAGGGTAAGGCGAGAGCCGCACCCTGCAGGGCGAGTAAGCTCAGACAGAGACCCTACTAATGTCGAAGGGTGTTCGCAGAGCTGACTCCTCTTACCTTCATTCTCCACACATGCTTGACTGATTTAAGCTAGTTGGCACTTAAGCAATCAAAGCTCGCTAGAGCTGCACTAATCTCATAACTAGTTGGAACTTAATCATCTAGCTCGAAGAGCTGCACGTAAAACTAACCCAGTTGACACACCCTAAACCTCCATGATACACTTAAAACAGAAAATGACTGACAGTCAGTCAAGGCGACTTCACTTAAACAGTCAGTCAAAAGAGAGAACTTATAAGAACCAAAAACAGTTCACACGGAGGTCACCACACATGCCACACCCACAAAAATACGAGCAGCTCCTACAAGCTGCCATGGAACTCATTAAAGAGAACGGCTTCGAGAAAACGTCCGTTTCTCAAATAGTAAAACGAGCTGGCGTCGCTCAGGGGACGTATTACCTTTACTTTTCCTCAAAAAGTGAAATGGTGCCAGCTATCGCAACGATGATCCTTGAGGAGCAGCTACAAAGACTGCAGGATCATTACACCAAAAAAGAGCCATCTAAGGAGGCGTTAGCCGAAGCGCTCGTCGATTCGACGTTTGAGATTACCGACGAATTTAAGGAGTTCATCTCCTTCTGCTATTCCGGAATGGCGCTATATTATTCCTTTGAACGCTGGGACGACGTGTATCGTCCGTATTATGCATGGCTCGAGCAAACGATGGAAGAGCTCGGCTTCGGAGAAAGCATGTCCGTCGCATCCATCGCCAACCTATCCGTTGGACTCGTCGAGCATGGGGCAGAGGCGTATTATCTATCAAACACTCAGCCGCACCCGCCCGAACAAGCACGACAAGAGCTACTACTCTTTTTAAAGCAAGCATGGAGGTAACATAAAAATGGAACGCAACATGTTAATATTATCGGTCGTCGCTGCAGTTGTCTTTTCGGTGTCTGGAATCATCTTCGGACTCCTGTTTCAATCGCAAATTATTCTATTCGACGGCCTCTACTCACTCGTGAGCGTCGCACTCTCATTCGCGTCACTCGCAGCAGCATCGTTTATCGCAAAAGCCGACTGGGATCGCTTCCCGTATGGCAAAGATATGATCCAGCCGCTCGTCATCTTAATTAAATACACCGTCATCCTACTACTCGTCGTAGGATCACTCATCGCCGCCATCGTCGCCGTCGCAACAGGTGGCCGCGACATCGCACTCGGACCAACCGTGATCTATTCCACCATCGGCATGCTCGCGTGTCTTGGATTCTTCCTATATATTAAGCGCAAGTCAGCCAAAACAAGCTCGGCATTCGTACGCGCCGAAGCCAACCAATGGCTACTCGACACCATGGTCTCCGTCGGCGTATTCGTCGGATTCATCATCGCCATCATCCTAGCCCAAATCCCAGCAACCGCCGCCGTCGTCCCATACGTCGACCCAATCATGGTCATCATCGTCTCGATCTACTTCCTCAAATTCCCACTCGTCGAGATGAGAATCGCGCTGCGCGAAGTGCTTGATATGACCCCTGCGGGAGAAACAACGCAGAAGCTCTCCCAGCTCGTCAAAAAACTAGAACATGATCACAAGATCAACGAATCCTTCGTACGGGTATCCAAGGTCGGTAAAACGCTTTGGGTAGAAATCGACTTCGTCGTCTCTACCGAGTCAGACGTTCAAACAGTTATGGAACAAGACCGCATAAGAGAAGAACTATCCACGTATTTAGATCGCATCACCGAACAAAAATGGTTAACGGTCTCCTTTACAGGCGATCGCAAATGGGCAGTAGAATAAGGTCTCTAGACCTATTTTACTACCCACCTCTTTAATTATTTTTCTCCCTAGCCGATAAAGTAAGTAGATAAGTACGAGACAATTAAATAGACAATCGAATAGGGAAAGGTGTGACGCGTATGCGACTTACGGGATTTGCAAGTGGGTTGGATATTAATCAAATGGTAAAAGATTTGATGCGCGCCGAGCGAATGCCTGTAGGTAGGCTTGAGCAAAGCAAGCAAACGGTCCAGTGGAAGATGGATCAATATAGAGAAGTGAATACGAAGCTGGAGGCTTTTCGAACGTCGATCTTTGACGGCGTTATGCGAGCTTCTAATATGCTTGCAAATAAAGCAACAACTTCAAACAGTGGCTTTGTTAGTGCAACGGCTGCGGCTAACTCGCAGGCAACGACGCTTCGCATTAGCTCCGTTGATCGCCTCGCAACAGCGGCGACTAACGTGAGCACGGCTGCTATCTCAGGCAGCCAAAAGCTCAACCAGACGCAAAGCATTGCGTCTCAAAACCTACCTGCTGACAGTGCGTTTAGCACGAGCAACGACGATGGTATTTGGAAAAAAGGACTTCGCAATAGAGAGACAATTACGGTGAGCCAATCACAATCGTCTCTAACAATTGCTCAGTCTATGGCTGATCCAACGGCGACTGTCGTAAAGGTGAATGGTAGTTCGTTTAAAGTAGTGACCGACAAGGAGCCGAATGATCTTTTAGCGACAGAAGTGTTACTGAAAGACGATGGGGAGCTTGTTTTTGGACGTAATTTAAACCGTGGCGATCGCGTGGAGGTTACCCAGTTTAAAGAAGATCCAGCTGGGACAGTGTTTTTCTCGGATGCGTCCATTACAACGTATGATAATAACGGTAATCCCAAAACAACGGACTTCGTCTTTACGTCCGACCAGTCATTAAATGCGATGATGAGCGAGATTAACGCTTCAGGAGCAGGCGTGAGTGCGTTTTACGATAGCTTTCAGGACAAGGTATCCTTCGTTCGCAAAGACACGGGGGTACGCAATACTGGCGGCAACGAAATGCAGTTTAGCGGCGATTTCTTTACGGCTGGCTTAAACATGTCCGATGCGGCAGAAACAGCGGCGCAAAACGCTCGCTTTACGGTGAATGGATTAACAACGGAGCGCCAAACAAATTCCTTTGACTTAAACGGTCTATCGCTTACGTTGCACCAAACGTTTACAGAAAGCCAAAGTGCGGTTACTATTGGGACAGAGCGTGATACAGGCAAGATTTTTGATACTATTAAAAAGTTTGTAGATGACTACAACGAGCTAATAGACATGGCAAACGGTCGTCTTCGTCAAGAGGTATTTCGTGATTATCCTCCGTTAACCGAGGAGCAGCGCGAGCAGCTTTCGGAGTCGGAGATCGAAAAGTGGGAAGAGAAAGCACAAAGTGGTCTGCTTCGTAACGATGCATTACTAAGTAACGGTGTCAATCGCTTCCGTAGTCAACTTTATGCCCCAGTTAATTCTAGTGCGTCAACCGATTTTCGTCAGCTAACGTCTATAGGTATTACGACAACTCGTAACTTCCAGGACGGCGGAAAGCTTGAGATTAATGAGGATAAGCTACGAGCGGCGATCGAAGCCGATGCAGAGGGAGTCTTCCAGCTGTTTGCGGCCGATGGTCCGACTCAGGCAGATAAAGGGATCGCGCGTCGCGTCCGTGAGAGCGCCAATACGATGATCGATCAGATCTCGCAGCGCGCAGGCGGTATGCGTGGACGTACGGTGAATCAGCAGTTTACGCTCGGACGTGAGCTAAATAGCATTGAGCAACAAATGTCTAACTTTGAGCGCCGCTTAAAGCAGGTCGAGGAGCGCTACTGGAAGCAGTTTACGGCGATGGAGAAAGCAATCTCTCGCTCGAACTCTCAGTCTGAAGCATTATTCGCGCAAATGTTTGGTGGTAATATGAGATAATTGTTCGTTTTAACGAATGACATTGATGATAAGGAAGGAGGGACTTTTATGACAAAATACACAGCTATTTACAAGGGCACGCAGGAGCTTCATGCACACCTCAGTAAGCCAATGCCAACCGATGATACGCGTGATACGTATATCGAAACAGTGACGGACATGCTTGCAGCTCGTGAAGAACTATTAGTTGGTGTAGAGCCTCCTTCGAATGATGACGAAGAAGTCGTCGCGAAAGAAATCGTCGAAATGAACAAGGTGATTCAAATGAAGCTTAAGATCTTCCAAGGAATTATTCAGCAGGATATTAACAAGCTGAAGCACCGCAAAAAGTCCGGTCAAAAATACGAAAACCCTTATGATGGTCCTACGACTGACGGCATTTTCTTCGATTCAAAAAAATAATTTGAATTGTTCTTTAAAACAGTTCTCTTCGTGCCGATATATAGAAAAAGACGAAGGAGCTGGTCACATGGAAGTGAACGCAGTAGGTTCTCCGTCTATTCACGAGATTTCGACAAAGCAGCCGCAACAAGCCGAGCGAAGCGTCTCTCAAAATAGACAGAGCAATGAGTCACACGGAAGTATTGATACATCATCACGTAAGGCAGAATTTGATTCACGCGAACTAAGTAAGGAATGGAGCCAGGATGATTTAGACCGCGGCCTCGAAGCAATGAACGACCTAGCACTATTCAAGGATCGCGCGCTACAATTCGAGCAGCACGAGCGCCTGAACCGCACCATGGTAAAGGTGATCGATAAGCAAACCGAAGAAGTCATCAAGGAAATCCCACCCGAAAAGTTTTTAGATATGATCTCGTCCATGCTGGAATTCGCCGGCATTTTAATTGACGAGCGCCGATAACATTGATGTTAATGATAAAAGCCCTCGCGAGGGCTTTTTTTGTTTACTGTTTTTTGGGGGACGGTGCGATTAATCGAAAAATTGTTGTAATAAACCGGAAAGGAGCCTCGATTAACCGTTCAGGCAGGTTAATAAACCGGAACAGGGCCTCGATTAACCGTTCAAGCAGGTTAATAAACCGAAACCGAGCCGCAATAAACCGTTTATAGGGAGCAGTTATGACAATATGTAAAAAGCTACGCAAGAGTAGGCTTTGCGGCTGGCCCTTTATTAACTTAGGTCTTCGATTACTGGCAGTTGGTTAAATGGATCTTAACACTGCAGACATATAGAGTTATCCACTATAAGTGAGCGTCGATTAACCGTTCGCGCGGCTCAATAAACCGAAAACGAGCGCCAATTAACCAGAAACCAACACCAATTAACCAACCCCCCACACCACTTATCCACCGCACTTATCCAGCTACCAACACAATCCGCATCCTATCGCACCCCAAACCCAACGTGAACCAACTGCCAGCTACAAGTTATCCACATCGACAAAAGTCGTACTATTTTTTCTCACAAATGTGTCGTCTAGCCTAAACTCTTTAGTAGATTGGTCGATATAAAGTACATGATAAGGGAAATTAGCATGAACGACACGCATGTGCGTTAGAAGGGGAGTTTGAGATGGCAGTGAATAATCCGTACGCAACATATAAGCAAACATCAATGGAGACAAAGTCAGCGGGGGAGCTAACGCTGATGCTGTATGAGGGATGTCTGAAGTTTATTAAGCGCGCTGAGAAGGCGATTGAGGCAAAGAACATGGAGGAGAAGAACCTCCAGCTCATGAAGGCTCAGGCGATCATTCGCGAGCTCACCGTCACACTCAACACAGAGATCGAGGTCAGCCGCAACATGCTCCAGCTGTATGAGTACATCCTATCCCAGCTCGTCGAGGCCAACACAAAGAACGACCTCGAAGCACTCAAAAATGCCGAGTCATTTGTTGCTGATTTTACAGAAACCTGGAAAGAAGTCATAAAGCTAGATCGTGTGCAACGCCACGGATCCGGGCAAGACAAACAGCCAGTTGGATCAAAGCCGCAAGCGGCAACAACAGGAAGTGCTCCAAGTGCAGCGGCTCCGAGCGCTAGCGCGCCTCAGCCGGAGCCGGCAAAAGCGGCAGAGCAGCAGGCAGCACCAGTAAAACCAGCAGTAAATCCATACGCAAAACAAAATATCAATAACCCATACGCGAAAGCAAAGCAGGCAGCGGCAGTAGCGGCAAGCTTTCGTGGGTAACAGTTGAGGCGTCCCATTTTGGGGCGTTTTTTCTTTATGGACCTCCGGTCCTCCTACGCTCTCGGCTGGCGCTTTCCTGAGGGGCTTGCTCAACTATTTCATCCGTCCTGGGGCCGGCTGAAAGGATTTTCGCTGCGCGGAAGTGCCCCTCTAGGAGACGCCAACCTTCGCTTCGGAGGACCGGAGGTAACAATTTTCTATAAAAATGCTCTTCTTTATTTATTGATTTACTAGGCGTAAGTACGTATCTCGCTTTAAGAGAGGTATTATTTAAAGCATCTTGCTCACGGTACATTTATCTCAAATACGGTACATAAAATTTCTACACGGTACATAAATCTCGTATAGCGTACATTTAATAGAGAACGCTCCCCTCAAAGTACATAAACTATGAGTACGGTACATTTATTTTTTATACGGTACATAAATCTTGTGTACGGTACAGTCTACTCAAAATACGGTAGATAAAACCTGAATTGCTAAAGACCCACTTATCTAAGTTCCAATAAAACATACTTAAGTAAGCTCTTCTTACAAAAGAAAAGCTCTATTTCATGAACTTTTTAAATCAAACGCAGAGCTGGCAGACCCGGAGGACATTCGAAGACAATCCATAGGGGGAAGAGGTTTTTGAGATCCCACAGGAGGCGTTTAGAGGGAGACGGCAGTCGAGCTCTGCCGACGAGGAAGCTCAAAGACCGGCCCTATGGATGTCGTAGAGTGTTCGTAGGGCTGACAGCTCGAAGAGCAGATTTAAACTATTTGGCACTTAGGCAATTTAAGCTCGAAGAGCTGAGGTACTTGAACTAAAATAGTTAGCCCTTAAGCAATTAAGCTCGAAGAGCTGAGGCACTTGCTCTTAAAACTAGTTGGCACTTTATCAACTCATGATCTAACACAAAGTATGAAATTCCTTCACTTTCCTGCTAAGCTAGAGGAAAGGAGGCGGCCTATGTCGAAACAGTTAACAATCAAACAAAAGCAATTCCTACAGTCTTACCTAGGCTTACTAAAAGAAGTAGAGGAAGCACTCCGCTATGCATCAGAGTGCTACATAAAGGACGATGACGACATTGCGGATCGTCTCATTAAAAGTGTGATGACTGGACTGTTAACGTATGGTCCTGAGAATATGACGATGCATTCGCTAATAACTCACGATCAACAAGCACAGGAAGAGCTTGAGACCTTTTATACGTATACCGTGACAGCAGCGAAGCTCGACGACGAGTTTTCTCAAACAGCAGAAAAGATGTCGTTTTTACACGAACGACTGTTGCCACAGCTCGAGCGCTGGCGACTGGCGATGACGAAGGGATGGGACTTGGATGCCACTGACGGATTTACCAATTGAGGCTTTGTATGAGTATGCGGGGCGCAATCCGCGGCCGGAGGATTTTGATGCGTACTGGGAGGCAGCGTTAAAGGAGCTCTCAGAGGTGGACGCGCAGATCGAAATACGAGAGGCGGCGTTCCAGACGCCTTTTGCGGACTGTTTTGATCTGTATTTTACGGGTGTGAAGGGCGCGCGGGTGCATGCGAAATATGTGCGTCCTAAAAATGTGCAGCCTGGAACGGCGATTGTGGAGTTCCATGGGTATGGCACGAATTCTGGTGACTGGCAGACAAAGCTAGGCTTTGCGGCGGCTGGTTTCTCGGTGTTTTCGCTCGACGTTCGCGGGCAGGGTGGTTTGTCGGAGGATGTTGGAGGAGTGATCGGCAACACGCAGCAGGGGCACATTACCCGCGGGCTTGCAGGCGAGCCGAAGGATTTGTTTTACCGGAGCGTGTTTTTGGATTGCGCGCAGCTAGCTGGAATCGCACTTGATCAGGAGCATGTGACCGACGTCTACGCGACTGGCTGGTCGCAGGGCGGCGCGCTCGCGCTAGTTTGTGCAGCGCTCGAGCCTCGTGTGTCGCGTGTGGCAACGGTTTATCCGTTTTTGAGCGACTACAAGCGTGTGTGGGAGATGGATCTTGCGGTCGATGCCTACGAGGATATTCGTCGCTATTTCCGCCGCTTCGATCCGACGCACAAGCATGTCGATGAGACCTTCCGTCGTCTCGGCTACATCGATATTCAGCATCTCGCGCCGCGCGTGAAGGCGGACGTGCTCATGGGCACTGGCCTCGCAGACGCGATTTGCCCGCCGTCGACACAGTTTGCGGCGTACAATAAGCTCACTGGTCCAAAGTGCGTCGAGATTTATCCAGACTTCGGCCACGAGGATCTCTCAGGCTTCAGAGATACGATCTTTCAGTTCTTTTTACAGAAAAACGGGTAGGGACTCTGGAATCTAGCTCTTCGAGCTTCAATCGATGAAGTGCAAACCAGTTTTTAAGCTCTTCGAGCTTTAAATGCTTAAGTGCTAACTAGTTACTTACAGTTTAATTTGTATTAAGAGTAAGAGCAGTCAGCTCTCCGGACACTCTCCGACATCCATAGGGTCTGTGCCTGAGCCTCCTCGGTTCGGCAAAGATCGCCTTCCCTGCGGGGTCTCATTCACAGCCTATTCCTATGGATTGTCTCCGAATGTCCTACGAGTCTGCCTGCTCTTAAATTGTATCTACTATGTACTATTTATTTCTGTGCATATGTACATAAAGCACGATAAACGATGTGGAGTACCAAACGATGGGTATGTCTTCGAAGGATAGTGTTAGTGGAGATTGGATGAGCGTGTTTGTGAAGAGTAATAACGTAAATAAGAATAGGAATTGGATGATAATGAATCCGTAAGGAACGAATGTCGTAGTAGCATAAATGATTCCGAGGAAAATTAAAAACCAGATACCGCCTACAACGAGGACTTCTAATAAAATGCTCAACGCCATTCCATCCGACATGTGATCAAACAACTAAGCGCCTCCTCATTCTTTCTTGATAGTTGAAAAGCTAGTTTAATAGTATCAAAGAAGAGCGGGTTGTTAAAGTTTATAAACGTAAGGTTGTCTCTGTTATATTGCCCATTATGATAATAAATGCCACGACGAAACCGTATCATTGCTTTTGAAATTAAAGCGAGAATACGGTTTTTTTCTTTATGAATTAGGAGAAGGATTTATAAGGCATTTAAAACGAAGTTTACCATTTATGTAACGTTCCTTTTTTAGAAATCGACTAACACTTTAGAAGCGCGTTACTAGGTTTTCTGAGGAGGGGTAGGGTGAAAGCAATTGTTATTGTGCTGCTTATGTTGATAGTGGCAGGATGTTCGGAGCAGAACGAAAGTGATGAGATACATGCGGATGCATCCTCTGTTAATGGAGATGACGGTAATGCGCCAGAGCAGGTGGATGAAGAAGAGTTGAAAGTTGCGACGGTGCTTGAGGTCCATTCAGAGAAAATAATATCAGTTAGTCCTACTGAGTGGCTCCAGTACGAAGATAATCCAGAGTTAACTATTTATCTCGAGGAAGCTTACGAGCCAACCATCTATGACGAAAACAGAAACGAAATTAAGTTAACCGATATAGAAAAAGGGGATACCGTGGAATTCAGATTAACTCGTGGATATGAGGAGAGCTCACCGCCATCCGCTGACGCTGATTACATTAAAATTCGATAGAGCTTACTACTATATAGGCTGGAAAGGGAGCGATGTTATGAAAAAGCTATTAGTAGTTGCGTCCATGCTTGTTTTAGTAGGGTGTAGTGAAGACGCAGATCAAGCAAACAGCCAAGCCGAGTATCCTTATGACGTTGTTGTTACAGATACTCATGAAGAGTTTGAACTTGCGCTATTAGAAGACGAAAATACCTATTATAAGGCGATCCGCTATCTTGGAGAAGAAAGCGAAATCGACATTCAATCTTCCTCTCGACCATTCACCTCTGCGTTATACGTAGGCGACGACGTCTATACAGTAGACGTCGCAGATATAGCAACTACATTTACACTAGAAGGCAATAACCCTTATGTAGAGGAAGTGCTAGTGAACGAAAATATTCAAGAATATGAAAATGGAGTTTTAAGTGTAACAGCCACATTCTATTACAACGATGAGCATTATGAGTTACAAGTGGAGAGTGAATTGGAAACCGATCAAGCGTCAGTGAACGTAGAAAATTATTAACAGGCAAGGTTGTTGTCGATGGATAGTGATCATTTTAGTGTAAATGTAAATGAAGCCTATTCATCCTATGCACAACAGGAGAAGCTAGACTATAACAGCGATCAAAAGGTAATTGCGATTCCGCGCACAGATAACCTAAGTATTCTCACTGTAGACAATGAATCTATTACAGAAAAAGATTTAGAAGAAATGTTAACGGAGCATTTATATATAACTGTCTATATAGATTATGATGCAAGTGCCCATTATCATAATGAATTAGGAGAGCAAGAAGATCCTTCTTACCCAGTTATTGAGTCTAGTGTTTTGATAATAGGTGAACCAGTAATGTAATTAGGGACACATCACTTCATCATCTTTAACAGAAAATCATTTTATAACTATCTATAATAGCTGACTTATTTATACGAGAGCAGCGGAGCTCACTGCAAGGACATTAATAGTATTGATAAACATATGATGAAGGAGAGGTGCATAAATACTGTTATACTTTTGATATAAGTACCCTAGAGATAAGCCAGCCACAATCAGCCCAGGCATAATAAGCGTTATAGGATGGGCTAATACAAATAGAATTGAACTTATTAAAATTGCGATAGGCACACTAAATTTGTTACTCAAGGCCTCTAGTATCCCTCCCCGAAAAATAATTTCCTCGATAATTGGTGTAACAAAAGCGATAGCTATCAATGCTGCAAAGAAAGTAAAAATAGTGATGTTTAAAGAAGCGGTACCATTTTGCGGACTAGAAAGGTTTTGCATATCATTCCCAAAATAAATCATAAGAAAAAGGACTTGAGTAGCAACCATTAAAAACCATAGTAATGGTATTTGCCATGCTAACTTAATGAGTTGCTGCTTATTTAATCTTCTAAACCCCAATGCCTCCCAACTAAGTCCGTTTTTTCTTAGCATGTATTTATTAATTGATAAAATTACTGTGGATAATACGATTATGCTTATTATGCTTAGCGAAAACTCTAGGGCATGGGTCACGTCAGCAAGAATAATGATTGTTGGTATACTTAATAAGATAATCCACGTTAAACTAATAATCATCGTTTTTAATACATCTCTTACACTAAACCTCATAGTGAGAGCCTCCTATTGAACAAACCTAAAATGATTCTTTAATAAATTCCATAAATATATATTAATGTAACTATTATTCATTAGTATTATACGATTAGAAAATCAAACAAGTTTCAAACGAGTGGTCGATACTATCAATGAATGGAATGGTTATATTTACTAAGTAGAAAGAAAGATGTGAAGGCATTAATATTATTTAAACAGAAAACGGCTTACCTTGAGTCGTCGTTCATACATCTTCAATCAGCAATCAGCCCCATCATAAAGCCCTTTACATCATTTACTATGAATGTTACGGTCTATAACTATTAAGATCTTTATACTTACTGGAACAATAGCTAGTTATAGTTGAGTAGGCAAAATAAATCATAGAACGCCTCACTTTAACTCAAAGAAAGGATTTATATGTTCTCGAAAAAATCATGGTTGATACTGCTTGCTTTGTTAATAACAATTGTTTTAATTCTCTCATTCTCACTTTATCAATCTCAAAAAGAACTGGATCATCAATATAGCCGTGCACTTTACCAAACGGTGCTTGCAACAGATCAATTTGCAACGTATTTAGAAGACTCACCAGAGTCAAACAGCAATATAGAGATTTACTCTCTAACTGTTACCAACGCTACACGAAACGTATACGGCTTTAATAGTGACATGTCGGAGCGGAATCGCGAATACAGAGAGCTATTTTCTGATTACGAAACTGCCTTTATCGAATTTCAAGAAGATAACGTATCAGTAGAACAGTTAGCTTCTACCGTCAGAGAGCTACACACGAAATTAATGGAAGACTATGAATCACAGTAATTGTGTAAGGTACCTGCTTATTAGTTAAGAAGACCAAAATAACCGACAATCCCTTTGAGGAATTGTCGGTTGTTTGATGTTAAGCAATATAACGAAGTTAATGTTTTACAAGTGAACTACTATAATAAAGCTTTTACATTTGCCCTTTCTACAAAAAGAACAAAGGCGGCAGACTCGAAGAACGTCCGGAGACAATTCGTGGGAAGTCGAGGTGCTTGAGACCCCACAGGAAGGCGTTTAGAGGAAGACGACAGTCGACCTCTGCCAACGAGGAGGCTCAAGCGCCGAGCCCACGAATGTCGTAGGGCGTTCGTAGAGCTGAAGCCTCTTACCTCATTATATAAAGCTCGAAGAGCTGAACTAAACTAGTTAGCACTTAGCAATCAAAAGGCTCGAAGAGCCTAAGAAAGGTAAACTTACTCAGCCTTCAACACCACAGCTTCTAATCCCTCAACCTCAACCACCAGCGTCCCACGCGACGCCTTATACGACTTACCAGTAAGCATATCAACAAAGCTTCCTTCAGCTGGTAGCTTCACCTTCGTCTTCTTCTCGTCACTATTCATGACAACAACGAAGTGATTCGCGTCATCTTCACGCTCAAACGCCACGTACTTCGCGTCCTTTTCTGCCTTCAAGAACGTAAAGCTTCCGTCGCGTAGCGCGCGGTAGTCCTTGCGTAGCTGAATCAGCTTCTTATAGAACGCAAACATGTCCTTGTCCTGACGGTCCTTTTCCCAGACCATCGGCTTGCGGCAGTCTGGATCTCCACCACCGTCCATACCGATCTCATCGCCATAATAAATACACGGCGCGCCTAAATACGTGAGCTGGAACAGCGCTGCAAGCTTCATGCGCTTTTTGTTTCCTTCCGCAAGCGTCAATAGACGTGGTGTGTCGTGCGAGTCTAATAGATTAAATGTCGCCTCATTCGCCTGGAGCGGATATGCGATTAAGAGTTGCTCTAAGCGACCCATAAAGGACTCAGCGTCAATTTCATCCTTGACGAAAAAGTCGAGAATACTATTTGTAACAGGATAGTTCATCACTGCATCAAACTGGTCACCTTGTAGCCATGCTAACGAATTGTGCCAGATTTCGCCTAAAATATACGCTTCCGGATTAGCAGTTTTTACTGTATCACGGAACTCTCTCCAAAAACGGTGGTCGACTTCGTTTGCCACATCAAGGCGCCAGCCGTCCACGCCAATGTCCTCGACCCAGTAGCGCGCTACTTCTAACAGATACGCCTTTACTTCTGGATTTTCGGTATTAAGCTTAGGCATTTGCGGGACAAAGCCAAACGTATCGTAATTGAGTGGGCTCTCACTAATCGGCAAGCCGCGCAGGTGGAACCAGTCCGTAAAGCGAGAATCCTCGCCGCGCTTTAACACGTCCTGAAACGGCGGCCAGTAGTAGCCGGAGTGATTAAACACTGCATCTAGCATAATCTTAATGCCACGCTTATGCGCTTCGTCGACAAGGCGCTTCGCCGTCTCGTTATCGCCAAACTGCGGATCAACCTTTAAATAGTCAATTGTGTCGTATTTGTGGTTGGAGTACGCCTCGAAAAAAGGCGTGAAATAAATACACGTGATCCCGAGATCCACTAAGTAATCGAGGTTATCAATCACCCCTTGCAGATCGCCACCGAAGAAATTATCGCGCGTTGGCACTGCATCCGCGTGCCATTCTTCGGCTCCTTCAGGCGTAAGCGACGGATCTCCGTTCGCAAAACGCTCGGGGAAGATTTGATAAAACACCGCGTCCTTGACCCACGCAGGTGGCTTGTTGACGTCAACCGCATTTAAAAATGGGAATTCAAACATTCCAGACGGCGACCACAGCATACCAACACCTGACTGGCTGAGCTCGTCTTCTTGGAATCCTACCTCATTTAAAAACACCGTCTTCTTGCCTTTCTCAAACTTAAATGCATAGGCAAAGCGGCGGAATGGCGGCTTAATCTCCACTTGATAATAGTCAAATAGCTTATCGTGCGCGAGCACGGTCATTTCCGTCGTCGTAATTTTCTCTGGCTGAAAATCGTATTTATCTCCCCACACGACAGACACTTTATCCATGTCGCCACGCTTTGTGCGAACGCGAATGTGCAAGGTCTCCTCGTCGTATGCATACGCATACTGGGATTTAGGCTGGTGGTGAATAGCTTCTAGAAGC
This sequence comes from Paenalkalicoccus suaedae, assembly GCF_006965545.2. NCBI lineage: Bacteria > Bacillati > Bacillota > Bacilli > Caryophanales > Bacillaceae > Paenalkalicoccus > Paenalkalicoccus suaedae. The sequence continues at coordinate 2,913,123 of NZ_CP041372.2, read as the reverse complement.
ATATCTTCGTCCTCCTTAAAAAGTATGTACCCATTGAATAGGTAAGCGTAGTTTCGTACAATAGCGGTAAGCACGTAAAGAAAGAGAGCGCAACCGATTGCGCAAATGTACATACGCTTTTCCACTAAAAGTATAGCACGGACGTGTAAGCGTGTCCATGTGCCTAGAGAGGAGATACAGATGAACGATATTTTACTATTAGATCCAATATTTAAAGAAAAGGTTTGGGGAGGCGCTGCCCTCAAGGAGCAGTTTGGCTACGATATCCCGAGCGAGAAGACAGGCGAAAGCTGGGGGATCTCCGGTCATAAGCACGGCTCAAACGTTGTCTCAAACGGGATGCATAAAGGCAAAACGATCCGCGAGCTCTGGGAGCAGGCACCCGCTCTCTTTAATAGAAAGAACGAGTCCGAATTTCCGCTACTCGTCAAGATGATCGACGCGCGCGACGACCTGTCCGTGCAGGTGCATCCAGACGATGCGTATGCAACCGAGCACGAGGGCTATGCGTTTGGGAAGACGGAGTGCTGGTACATTTTGGCGGCCGAGCCAGGAGCGGAGCTGATTTTAGGGCACCATGCAACTACACGTGAGGAGTTAGCAACAATGGTCGAAGCAGGGGAGTGGGACAAGCTCCTACGCCGCATCCCAGTTCAAGCAGGCGACTTCGTCTACGTACCAAGCGGCACCGTACACGCCATTGGGAAGGGAATCGTGCTACTAGAAGTCCAGCAAAGCTCCGACATCACGTACCGCTTTTATGACTACGATCGTCCAGATGACGACGGCAACATGCGCGAGCTCCACGTCGAGGATTCTATCGCATGTACGATGGTGCCACACGAGGACTTAACACCAGAGCGCCAAACGACAACAGATGGAGACGCCACCGTCACAACACTCATCGAAGCCGAATATTTTACGGTCACACGCTATGAGCTAGACGGCGAGATGATGCTAGGGGACTCCGACATGCATCTATTAACTGTGTTAGACGGCAATCCAACCGCCTACGCAGCAGAAGTAACCTACAAGCTCCCAGCAGGTCGCAACGCGATCTTACCAGCAGGGGTGCAAGTAAAGCTAGAAGGAAAAGCGACGTTTATTGTGGCAAGGGCTAAATAGGGAATAGAAAAACGCAGGGGGCCTAAGAGCCCACCTGCGTTTGTTGTTCATCTTGATATATTTTAACGAGCATTCGAACAAGTGCTTCATCTGAGTTTACGTGCTCCTTATATTGCCGTTCCGATACGTGTGACAGCTCTTGCACGCGGTGCTCAATCAACTGAAGGTTTGATAGTTGCTCATCTAATTGCTCGTGTATCGTATCCATATCGTTTTTCGTTATGAGCTGTGACTCTATCTTGGCTAAGCGATGCATGACGACTTTTAATAATTCGATATCTCTACCCATCTATTCAGCTGTGGCAATAGCCGATACATCGATTTTTTCACTTATAGGAGCTTGCTTTAATGGATCGGACATGACGTCTGATTCTACCACTTCACTCGCTGGTGGTTTGGGCTGCGTCTCCGGTGGAACAGGCGCAGAGATTGCGGGAACGCTTTCACGATTGAGCTTTAAAAAAGACACCGTCTCACCAATAATATCAGGGATCGTGTACTGTCTTTCTTGCCCAAGCTCTAGCTGTCTCATTTGAATGCGACCTGTTACAGAAACCATAGAACCCTTTGTACAATACGTAGCTACTCGTTCCGCTAATTTATTCCAAGACACAATGTGGATAAAGTCAGTATCGTATTGTCCTTTTGTGTTTTTAAATGGTCGACGGACCGCTAAAGCATAGCGAGTAAAATGAGTGCCGTCCTTTGTTTTCATCAAATCTGGTGTACGTACAATTCTTCCTACAAATGCAAATTGGTTCATGTCGCTAGTCTCCTTCGAATAGTAGTTGGATGATTAATAGATCAATTGTCACGAATATAGCGAAACTGCGAATCTCCTTTCGTAGATTTTAAAGCAAGGAGAAAATTAATGACTAGTATTGAGTTAATAAATTCCATAAGATCCTCCTGTCATCTATAGTAAACGATTGAATATGTGCAATTCATGTATCTAAAGACCTAAAATGTCAAATTACCATCAAATTTAGAGTGTTTTTCCCATATTTTCTTAAAGTGAGGGAATGTATGAATATTGTTGGAATAATCAGAATAATAATTGACGCGCTTTATGTCGTATTGGTATAGTAGGTGTGTGGAGGCAATCCCACGTTATCTTGAAGCGAAGGGTGCTGGCGCAAATGAAGGGTAAAGTGAAATGGTTTAACGCAGAAAAGGGCTATGGCTTTATCAGTCAGGATGGTGGGGAGGATGTATTTGTCCATTACTCAGCCATTGATCAAGACGGCTACAAATCGCTTGAGGAGGGGCAGGAGGTAGAGTTTGACGTCGAGGAAGGTGCACGAGGTCCTCAGGCTACTAATGTAAAGAAATCGTAAGGTGAATACGTAAGGCCCAGATCCGTCTCCATAAGTAGAAGACGGCTTTTTTCTACCCTGATAGCTCGGCTACCTGTAAAAGGTTCTGCAGTTTTTGTAAAAAAAGCGTAAAGAATATTTATGTTTTAGCAGGATTGTGAAGGGTACAAGTAGAATATGTTCGTATAACCGAAAGGAGTTGTTTGCACATGAATTTCAACATTCGCGGCGAAAACCTAGAGATTACTCCAGCACTGAAGGATTACGTAGAGAAAAAGGTAGGTAAGTTAGAAAGATACTTTGACACTACGCCTTCGTCAGACGTTCACGTGAAAATGAGTGTCGTGAATACAGATCAAAAGGTAGAAATCACAATTCCAATGCCTAAGCTCCTGCTTCGTGCGGAAGAAAAGAATCCAGATATGTATGCAGCAGTAGACCTTGTGATTGAAAAGCTTGAGCGTCAAATCCGCAAGCACAAAACAAAGGTCAACCGAAAATTCCGTACCGATGACAGCTTAAAGTATATGTTCAAAAACGAACTAGAGCCACTAGCTGAGGAAGAGATTCCACTAGAGGAAGATGATCTGGAAGTTGTGCGCACAAAGCGGTTTGATTTAAAACCAATGGATACAGAAGAAGCGATTCTCCAAATGGACATGCTCGGCCATAGCTTTTTCGTATTCTCCAATTCCATTAACGGTGACACGAATGTTGTCTACCGACGCCGAGACGGCCGCTACGGTCTCATCGAGCCAGAGTAAGACTATACATTGAATATGATTTATACTCCCCGTACTCCTAGTGAGGGCGGGGAGTTTTTGGGTTAAGGGAGAGTGGGAGCGGGTGGTTATGACAGAGTGGGGAGCTGTTATGACAATGTGGCGTGAGGTTATGACAATGTGGGGAGCGGTTATGACAAAATGGCGAGAGGTTATGACAGAATGGGGTGGGGTTATCACAAAACTCGGTGTAGCTATGTCCAAATGCTAGGGATGATGGCAACGTTAAGGCTATTTATGATGAAACACAGATCATTGTAAGGCGCAGAATATTAGTAACACGGTGAATTTACAATCTTCGATAAATGAACTTCTTTTTATTACTTGAATTAATAATTTATATGCTTCACTCATTTTTTCTATTCGCTAAAATACGTCTCATCTTTTCATTATCCTGCTTTAACGATGCGACTTCCTTACGAAGCTTCTCCACTTGCCCCACAATAATTCCCGCGAATACACCTAACAATAGCCCGAACCCTCCAAGTAAAAGGAATCCTGGCAAAGCGAATATAAAAATATAAAATAAAATCATTTGTGCTTCACCTCCAGCGGAGTATTTTACATGAATACCAACTATGAGAGCAATAGAATGTAGTAATGTCACTTTAAAACTATCATTCGATCAGTTGAAAAAAGACTATTAAAGGTTTTACAACATGGCTCTTATTCACCTAAGCACTTTAAGGCAGAGTGGAAAATGCTAACTAAAACAGTTAATAAAATGAAACGAAATCTACTGCTTCAACGACTAATACATAAACGTTTAACAGAACGTATAATATGAATCCAGTAACGATCTTTATTACCAAGTGATTTTCTAAAAAGGATGGTGAGCAATTGAATAGACTTTTAATCATAGTCGGTACATTACTACTTGTCATTGTAGCAGGGTGCTCGGACAGTAGTGATGCGGAAGAAGGAGCAAACCGAGTCGATAATAACCAGATGAACGAAACAATTACGAATGAAACAGACGTTGAAGAAGAATCTGAACCGATCATCACGGTCAGTAAACTCAGTGAAGACGAACAATTTGAACTGATTGTTAAAATTGATACGGAAAGATCAAAAGTTTATAAATCAGTTAAGTATTTGGGGGACAACGATGTTGAGATCGTTTCTGCATTACCTAGAGTAGATGTTAGGGACAATAATACAAACTATGTATTTTTGCTTAAAAGGGTTGCTACTAATTTACAACCGATGGAAATGATCACAGAAGAATCATCATTGAGTGATCTCACGGGCAAAAATAAGATTAATGTTTTAGCCAAGTTCAGCATCGGTGATCATGGCGAAGACTACGAAATCGAAATAAACGATATCGAAGTAGACCTTAAAGGTGACGATAAAAACTCCTAAATCCATCCACAACCCACAAAAAAACCCCCAGCCGCATGATGCAGCCGGGGGGTTCACTTCAATTAATAAACCCTATTTAATTCTCACATTCCCCGTATCGCCAGTTTTCACTTGCCCTGGATCGAGGTCGACGGATTGACCGTCGGATAGATTCGTGAAGATAATTGGCGTGATCGATGCCTTCGCCTCGGCGCGAATCTTGTCGAGATCAAACTCGAGTAGCTTGTCGCCGATTTGTACGTTATCGCCTTGCTCAACGAACGCCGTGAAGCCTTCACCGTTCATCTTCACCGTGTCGATCCCGACGTGGATCAGAATCTCCGTGCCGTCCGCGGCCTCGAGGCCGATCGCGTGCTTCGTGTGGAAGACCTGCACGATCTTTCCATCGATTGGCGAAACCACGATACCCTCCGACGGTTCGATTGCAAAGCCATCACCCATCATCTTTTGTGCAAACATATCATCTGGTACGTCAGACAGTGGCTTCAATTCTCCTGTGATTGGCATAGAAAGAGTGACACTGCTTTCGACTGGACCAGTTGATTCTTCGATCTCTTCTTCAGGCATTGGAGTTTTCCCGTCAATAATGTCCTGAATCTGTCCTTTAATTGTTTCAGAACGCGGACCAAAGATTGCTTGCATGTTGTTATTGATTTGCATGACACCAGATGCACCAAGCTTCTTCAAACGATCCTTATCAACCTTAGCTGGATCATTTACTGAGATACGTAGACGCGTAATACATGCATCTAGGTAAGATAAATTTTCTTTTCCTCCAAACGCTTTAAGCACCTCATAAGGTAGCTCGTTGTTGCCACCAGTTGCCTTGCTTGATGAGCCTTTGTCGCTATCTGCATCCGCAGCTTCACGACCTGGCGTCATGAGATTGAACTTTTTGATCGCAAAGCGGAAACCGAAGTAGTAGATAACCGCAAACACAAGACCGACTGGAATCACCAGCCACCAGTCCGTACGACCTGGCAGGATTCCGTATAGGAAGAAGTCAATTGCTCCACCTGAGAATGTTTGCCCAATCTGAACGCCTAGTAAGTGCATCGTCATAAAGGATAGACCTGCAAATAGTGCGTGAATCGCAAATAGTACTGGTGCTACAAATAGGAAGCTGAATTCGATTGGTTCTGTAATCCCTGTTAAGAAGGACGTTAGTGCTGCAGAACCCATGATACCAGCGACTAGCTTTTTATTTTCTGGACGAGCGCAGTGGTAGATCGCTAGAGCTGCGGCTGGTAGACCAAACATCATGAATGGGAATTTACCCGTCATGTACGCGCCGGCAGTAAGCTCTGCACCGTCACGAATTTGCTGGAAGAAGATTTGCTGATCCCCGCGCACGACATCGCCAGCGGCACTCGTGTACGAGCCAAATTCGAACCAGAATGGTGAATAGAAAATATGGTGTAAACCGAATGGGATCAACGAACGCTCAATGACACCGAATACGAATGTCGATAGCGTACGGTTTGATTCCGTCATAAAGATAGAGAACGTATTTAACCCGTTCTGTGCGTACGGCCAAAGCCAAAACATTAATACCCCTAAGAATAACGCAGAACCTGCTGTTACGATTGGAACGAATCGCTTACCAGCGAAGAATCCTAGGTAAGAGGGTAGTTCAATCTTATAAAACTTATTGTACATAAACGCCCCGAGAAGACCGGCTATAATACCGCCAAATACCCCGGTTTGCAAGGTCGGTATCCCGAGCACACTTGCATATTCTGGACTGCCGTCCAACATACTTGCGTCTACTTGCGCGAGTACGCTCATGACCACGTTCATAATTAAGTAACCAATGATTGCGGCAAGACCGGCAACCCCGTCACCACCAGCTAAACCAATGGCTACACCAACGGCAAAGAGTAGTGGTAAGTTCGCAAACACGATATCCCCAGCTTCTTGCATAAGCTGAGCAAGTGTTGCAAAGAAGGCAGAGTCTAGAAAGCCAAGGCGTGCGATCATATCTGGATTTTGCATCGCATCACCAAACGCGAGTAAAATACCCGCAGCAGGTAGTAGTGCTACCGGAAGCATTAAGGAGCGACCGACTTTTTGCAACGTACCAAATGCATTATTCATGGTAAAACCTCCTAAAAAAGTATGGGTGTAAAGCGTATGAAAGCATGCAGACAACAAAAAAGGCATGAGGGAAAAAGAAGGTCGCTTCAAAAACGTTCTGAGGATACACGTATCTCAAAGATCGTTTACTGAAGGTTGACCGCCCTTTTCTCTCATGCCTGCATAACCAGTAACACGGAAAAGTTAGTTCATCCGCTGTTTAGTTGTATAAATTCGCTGAATGTGAAGCGTTAAATAAACGGCTTCTGCATCAGGGACGCGCTTTTGTAAGCGCTTTTGCATCACTTTCATGAGCTTCCATGACAAAGTGTAGCACAGGGGATATTCTTTTTGCAACACATTTAATAATGTATCCTGACTTTCGGCATACGTCTCTGTTGCCACTCGCTCAATCGCATGGTGCAAATGCCGCACGAGTCGCAAATAATTCATATCATCCCGCTCAATCTCCATCTCCAAATTCGTTTCGATCAGACCGACAAGCTCACTCACAAGCTGCGTGTGACGGTTGATCTCCGACAAGTCCCGATTCGTTAGCGCGCTATGAATATGTAGCGTGATAAACCCGATCTCTCCCTCCGGAATCCGCACATCAAACTGCTTATGAATTCGCTCCGCAAGCTCCGTTGCCGCCCGATATTCTTTAGGATACGCCAATTCCGTTTCTTTGAGAAAAGGATTTTTAATGCCATGACCTTGCTGAATTCGTTTCATTGCGAAATGAAGGTGGTCTGTCAGTCCAACGTGAATATGCTCATTTAAGGAGGACTGAAACTGCTCCTCAATCCGTTCAAGCGAATCGTTCATAAACGAGATAAAGTCCTCATCCACGAACTCCAGTAACGTTTTATACTGCTCCTGCTCCTCTGCGTTCCGCAGGACAAAAAACTTTTCGGCGCTCTCTTTAGCAATAGGTTCACCTGCTTTTTTACCAAAGCCAATGCCTTTGCCAATCAGTACGACTTCCTCGTACTCTTTGTGAGCGGCGATGACCACGTTATTATTAAGTACCTTTTTTACGGTAACGATGATCCTCCCTCCCTTCAGAAGTCCTGCGACTAGTTTAACCCGAAGCGGGGTCTGTGACAATATGTAGGTTTTTAGTACCTAAGGCTAATCAAGTGCTAACTTGTGTAGTGCAGCTCTTTGAGCTTTAAGTTGATGAAGTGCCAACTAGTATAGTGCAGCTCTTCGAGCTTTAATTGCTTAAGGGCTAACTAGTTACGTTCAGTCTCTGGAGTTTTATAAAAGCAGAGGAGGAGTCAGCTCTGCGGGCACTCTACGATATTAGTAGGGTCTTTGCCTGAGCTTACTCGTCGGCAGGGCGCGGCTATCGCCTTGCCCTAATCGCCTCCTGCGTGATCTCAGTCAAAGCCTATTCCTACTAATTATCTCCGAATGCCCTCCGAGTCTGCCTCCTATTGAGCTTCTTGATGGATAGGGTAGATCAAGAACAAATACTTAGTTAAGGTCAAAACCAAAACCAACAAATTTAGTTTAATTGCTTAAAACGTAAGTTAAGAAGAGAGCTCCACTTATTTGAACTAAACCGACAGTAAGTGTCATTATAATAAAAGGTAATTTAATTCCAAAAAGAGCAACATATGTTACACTTAGATTATCAGAATTTAGAAAATAATAGAGGTATTATGGCGTTATTTGGGTATAGGAGGGGCGCAATGAAGAGTCAATTATTGAGTAATCCTATGGTAGCAGCTTATGCAGGTCTTACAGTTGGGATTTTGGGGAGCCTTGGTGACAGGTTATTAGTTAGTGTCGTGTATAGCTTAATCTTGGGTGGTCTGTTTTTTGTAGCCACATATTTCATAGAAAAGGTAATAGTTAAGCATAAAAAGTCAGGGTGATAACCTTGGCTTTTTGTAGTGATAGAATCAATTTGGAGAGTGTTATAAAGTTGCTATCCACAACTTACTGGGCCTTTAATAGAACAACGGAAATAATCGAAAAAAGCATTAGCAATCAGTTATCCACTAGACTGTATAACTGAAATGAAAGGATTAACAGAAATGAAAATATTAATTTCAGTAGCGCTAATTATTATATCATTTTGTATAACGCATCGAGTTGGAGAAAATGCAGTGAGGCTATTGAGAGAAAAAAATATAAACAAGGAGGTTAGTTGGTTTGCCTATGCTTTTTCATTTTTTATACTCTTTTTGATACTAGAAGCAAGTGATCGCTATATTGACTTACATATTACCTTTTTCAAGCAAGTAGTTGGATTAGTGACTTGCTTGATGATTTCGTATTTAAGCTTATTACTTATTCTCAAAAAGTTAAATCATAAATGGTATCGAAGAATGGTTAAAGAATTAGAAAATCATGATAAAAATATTTAACGTATAACGAGTAATTAAAAGTTGACCAATAAGATTATCTTTTTATCTTTAAGAAATCTAAATGAATTGAATCAAGGTTTGTCATCTCTATAAGCATCAAGTTTAATTTATTTAAAGCCAATTTCAATAAGTCTTATGTTTTCAAGTTGTTCTTTCTCAGCTATAAAGAAGCACAAAGGCGGCAGACTCGGAGAACGTCCGAAGACAATTCGTGGGAAGTCGAGGTGCTTGAGACCCCGCAGGAAGGCGCCTAGAGGGAGACGACAGTCGACCTCTGCCGACGAGGAGGCTCAAGCGCCGAGCCCTCGAATGTCGCAGGACGTTCGCAGAGCTGACGCCGCCACCTCCTAATCTCAGATCCGTTAACAAAGTTTTCTCATGAACGAAACAAAAAAGTAGCTCTTCATCAATAAAGCTCGAAGAGCTGCCTTTGATTTTGAACTAGAACTTGAACTTGTATTTGATTTTGAACTAGAAACTAAACGGAACTTAGAATATGGCACATCCTCAAACTCCAACGGTCTATCTTGTAAGCAATTGGTCAAACTGATAAAATGGAAGGTAGCGTCTTACAGGAAGACATCATTTCGTGTGAACGGACTGAAATTAAGAAATAAGGGAGCAATGTCCAATGTTAGGAATGTTAAAAAAGGTCATTGGAGATTCAGATGCACGCCATCTGAAGAAAATGGATAAATTAGTGGACGAGATCGAAGCGTTAGCGGATGACATGAAGCAGCTAAGTGACGATCAGTTAAAAGCGAAAACGGATGAGTTTAAACAGCGTTATCAGGACGGAGAATCTCTTGATGACTTATTGCCAGAGGCATTTGCCGTCGTACGTGAAGCATCAACACGTGTGCTTGGAATGACACATTTCCGCGTACAGATCATCGGTGGTATTGTCTTACACCGCGGCGATATTTCGGAAATGAAGACAGGGGAAGGTAAAACACTTGTTGCAACCCTACCTGTTTATTTAAACGCGTTAACTGGGAAAGGCGTTCACGTCGTTACAGTGAACGAATATCTTGCTCGTCGTGACTCGGAAGAAATGGGCAAGCTATATAACTTCCTCGGTATGACAGTTGGCTTAAACGTCGCTGGTATGTCGAAGGATCAAAAGCGTGAAGCGTATCATGCTGACATTACGTACGGAACGAATAACGAATTCGGCTTTGACTACTTGCGTGACAACATGGTGACGTATAAGAGCCAAATGGCGCAGCGTGACCTGCATTATGCAATCGTCGATGAAGTTGACTCCATTTTAATTGATGAGGCGCGTACACCGCTTATCATTTCTGGAGCATCACAGCGTCAATCTGAGCTTTATTCAACGGCGAATAACTTCGTTAAACTGCTTAAAGAGGACGTCGATTTTACGTATGACGAAAAGACGAAGACGGTTAACATTACTGAAGATGGCGTGAGCAAAGCAGAGCGCATCTTTAACATCGACAACCTTTTCGACTCGGAGCATGTGCAATTAAATCACCATATTAATCAGGCGTTAAAGGCGCATAAAGTCATGATCCGCGATGAAGACTATGTCGTAGATGAAGGCGATGTTGCGATCATTGACCAGTTTACCGGTCGTTTAATGAAGGGACGTCGTTACAGCGATGGTCTTCACCAGGCTATTGAAGCGAAAGAAGGTCTGGAGATTAAAAAGGAAAGTATGACGCTTGCGTCGATTACGTTCCAGAACTACTTCCGTATGTATGCAAAGCTTGCCGGGATGACTGGTACAGCGAAGACAGAGGAAGAGGAATTCCGTAACATTTACAACATGAACGTATATTCTGTGCCGACAAACGCGCCGATTATGCGTGAGGATCGCCCTGACTTAGTGTATAAGTCCATGAAGGGTAAGTACGAAGCGATTGTTGATAAAATCGAAGAGCTGTATAAGAGTGAGCAGCCTGTACTTGTTGGTACGGTAAACGTAGATACGTCGGAGCTTATCGCAGCTCTCCTTAAAAAGCGTCGTGTGCCACACAACGTCTTAAACGCGAAGAACCACGCGCGTGAGGCAGAGATCATTCAAAATGCGGGACAGAAAAAAGCTGTTACGATTGCGACAAACATGGCCGGTCGTGGTACGGATATCAAGCTTGGCGAAGGTGTCAAAGAGCTTGGTGGACTATTTGTACTCGGTACCGAGCGCCACGAATCACGTCGTATCGACAATCAGCTCCGTGGACGTTCTGGTCGTCAAGGTGACCCAGGTACTTCCCTATTTTTCCTCTCGCTAGAAGACACATTAATGCGTCGTTTTGGCTCAGAAAATATGAGTAAAATGATGGAGCGATTAGGGATGGAAGAGGATCAGCCAATCGAGAGTAAGATTATCACGAAGGCTGTAGAGCAATCTCAGAAGCGAGTCGAAGGTAATAACTTTGATGCGCGTAAGCAACTCTTGCAGTATGACGATGTTATGCGTGAGCAACGTGACGTTATTTACGAGCAGCGTAACGAAGTACTTGACTCAGAGAATCTGCGTCCAGTCGTAGAGCGTATGCTCGAGTCTACAGTAGAGCGTCTTATTGCGGCGTATACGCCAGCGGACGAGGTGCCTGAGGACTGGAATTTACAAGGCTTAGTGGATGCCGTTAACAATACGGTATTAGCAGAGTCGAAGATTGAGTTATCAGATGTAAATGGACAAGAGCCTGAGGAAATGCAGGAGCTTATCATCGATAAGATGAAAGAAGACTATGATGCTCGTGAAGCACTTATCTCGTCTGAGCAAATGCGTGAGTTTGAGCGCGTGATCCTATTACGTACAGTGGACCAGCGCTGGATGAGCCACATTGACCAAATGGAGCAACTACGCCAAGGTATTCACTTACGTGCATATGCACAAAATGATCCACTTCGTGAGTACAAGTTCGAAGGCTTCGAAATGTTTGAGTCGATGATTGCCACGATCGAAGAAGAAGTTTCCCGCTATATGATGAAGGCGCAAGTACAGTCTAACTTACAGCGCCAACAGGTTGCAGAAGGTAAAGCAATCCACCGAAGTGCGCAGGATGCACAGCGTCAGCCTGAGCAAAAGCGCCAGCCGGTTGTAAAAGGTGAGACAGTAGGCCGCAATGATCCATGTCCGTGTGGATCAGGTAAAAAATATAAAAATTGCCACGGTACACAGGAATAACCGAGGTATACACAAGGCTGGCCGAGAGTGGAGTGATTCCCTCAAGGACAGCCTCTTGTGTGAGCAACTCTATTTTATTTTCATAAAAAGGATGATGAAGCATGGAAATGGCAGAAATTAGACAAGAGCTCGAAAAAATCTCTACGTTGTTAGATGAGTTTAGGGGGTCTCTTTGACTTAGAGGAAAAGGAGACACGCATCGCCGAGCTAGAGGATCGCATGGCGGATCCGTCATTTTGGAACGACCAAGAGAATGCGCAAAAAGTGATTAATGAGAATAATGGGCTGAAGGCAGTCGTCGATACGTATCGCAGTTTAGAAACAAGGCATGCGGATTTAGATGTATCCTATGAGCTTGTGAAAGAAGAGGCCGATGATGATCTGTTAGAGGAGCTTGTAAGTGGCTTAAAGGGCGTACGTGAAGAGCTCGATAAGTTTGAGCTTCAGCTACTGTTAAGTGGTCCGTATGATCCGAATAATGCTATTTTAGAATTGCATCCAGGCGCGGGCGGAACTGAGTCGCAGGACTGGGCGTCGATGCTGCTACGTATGTATACGCGCTTTGCTGAGCAGCGTGGCTTTAAGGTAGAGACACTTGATTATCTACCAGGTGACGAGGCTGGCGTAAAGAGTGTGACGTTAAAGCTATCCGGGCATAATGCTTACGGCTATATGAAGGCAGAAAAAGGAGTACACCGTCTCGTACGTATTTCGCCGTTTGACTCGTCAGGTCGCCGTCATACGTCTTTCGTATCCTGTGATGTCATGCCGGAGCTTGACGAAAATATTGAGATCACGGTTTCTACAGAGGATTTACGAATTGATACGTACCGCGCAAGTGGAGCGGGCGGACAGCACATTAACACGACCGACTCGGCTGTTCGTATCACACACGTACCAACGAATACAGTGGTAAGCTGTCAGGCCGAGCGCTCGCAGATTAAAAACCGCGAGCAGGCGATGAAGATGCTGAAGGCGAAGCTTTTCCAGCAGGAGATGGATCGTCAGCGCGAGGAAGCAGAAGAAATTCGTGGCGAGCAGTCGGATATTAGCTGGGGTAGCCAAATCCGTTCGTACGTGTTCCATCCATATAATATGGTAAAGGATCATCGTACGAATGTGGAAACTGGGAACACGCAGGCAGTGATGGACGGGGATTTGAATCCGTTTGTGGATGCGTTCTTGCGTTCGCAGGTTAATTAAATAGAGGTTTTTGGGGCGTCGTGGTGTTTGTAGCTACGGCGTTTTTTGTGTTTTTTGGAGGTTGAGTTTAAGATCAAGTTCAAGCTCAAGGTCAAGTGCGGTCACCTCCGGTGTCCCTGCGCGCCAGTTGCAACTAACGGTGGTGGCTTGGCGGGCTTTTCTAGCGGCCAAACAAATGGCCGCTAGAAAGGATTTTCGCTGCGCGAAAGGGCTACCACTGTTAGTACGCAACTGTCGCTACGGGACACCTGCGGTTATGGTAGTAAACTTGACCAACTTCCTTTATTGGTAGAGAGTTTTTTAAGATCAAGGTCAAGTTCAAGGTCAAGTTCACGGTAAAGATCAAGTGCGCTCACCTGCGGTTACGGTAACAATGTAAACTACCTTCTTTCTATTTTGATAGGGAGGTGATTTAGTGAACGGTACTTCTAGTGAGAATTGGTGCTGTAGATAGATTTAGAGGGTTGTACAAAATAGCGGAGGTTTGGTGACAAATTAATCGATAGTGGTGACAAAATGAAAAGGGTTTGTGCAAAAAATAGAGGGTGTTGTGCAAATTTCACAGATAAGTGGAACTTATTAACGGAGATTTTGAATGAAAGGGAAAGAGTGAATGAAGTGCCAGCAGGCGCAAAGAGGGCAGAAGGAGGAACAAACAAGGGGGCAGGACGCGCAAAGGAAAGCGAGACGAGCGAACGAAAGTCGAAGAAGCACAAACAAACGCCTTTCCTACACACGTTTACGTAGTAAAGCGTTACTTGAATCGTGTTTACACTCCTTTCGTCCAGTGCTATACTATCGAAGGATTTTATCATATTTTTACATAGAGAAAGGAGCACTTGGATGAAAAAGCAAGCTAGAAGAAGGAACAAAGCGGAGGTACATACACCAGTTCGTCGCGTCCTTCTAGATTTTATAACAGTTTTAGCAGGGTCTGCGATCGTTGCCCTTGTTTTTAATACGTTTTTACTTCCCAACCAGATTGCATCCGGCGGTGTCTCCGGTATTTCTACCTTGTTTGTTACCTTGTTCGGATTTGAGCCAGCCTTTACGCAGTGGGCCTTTAATATTCCTTTATTTGTAGCTGGTATCTTACTACTCGGTGGTAGCTTGAGGGGTAGTATCCTTTATGGGTCGAAGACCCTTGCAGGGACATTGTTTCTTCCATTTATCGTCTATGTCACACGAGATGTGCCGCCGGCTACGACGGATCCGCTGTTGGCGGCGATTGTTGGTGGAGTGGGCGTTGGTGTTGGACTTGGATTTGTCTTCCGCTCGAATTCTTCAACAGGAGGAACAGACCTTGCCGCGCAGATTATTAACAAATATGCCGGATTATCATTAGGTGCCTGCGTCTTTGTTATTGATGGACTTGTCGTTGTATCTTCTGCATTTATATTTGGACTTGAATTCGCGCTATATGCGCTCATCGCGCTTTTCACAACCGGTAAAACGATTGATATTGTTCAAGTTGGCTTTGGGTATTCGAAGATGGTCATCATTATCTCCAAGTATGAGGAGGAGGTAAAGCAGGGGCTGCTTACGAAGGTGGATCGAGGAGTGACGAAGCTTGCAGGCTTCGGCGGCTATACAAATCATGACCAGCCAGTGTTGATGTGCGTCGTGGGGAGAAATGAGGTCACAAAATTGAAACAATTAGTACAAACCATTGACCCGCATGCATTTGTGATCGTAAGTGACACATCAGAGGTGCTCGGAGAAGGTTTCAAAGCGAAGTAAATCGGTTATAATGAAGTAGGTAGTTTGAAAATCCTGCCAACCAATTCATCGTACTAGGAGGGAATTACATGAAAAAGGTAATCGGAATCGTGTTTGCAAGCTCGCTATTATTAGCAGCGTGTGGAGGCGGCGACAACAACGCACCCGCTAATGATCCAGCAAACGACGGGATGAACAACAATGGTGCTAACATGGAAGAGAACATGAACAATGAGGCAGCTAACGAAGGCGGCGAGTATGATCTTGCTAACGGCGAAGAACTTTATGTCGGTAACTGTGCATCTTGTCACGGTGGCGAGCTTGAAGGTGGAGCTGGTCCAGCTTTAGAAGGCTACGACTTTGACGCTGTTTTAGCAGCAATTCAAAATGGTCCTGGTGGCATGCCAGCAGACCTAGTTACAGGATCTGACGCTGAGGATGTTGCAGCTTGGGTATCTGAGCAATAATACTTAATAGAGAGAAGTGCTGTCCTTTTGGATGGTGCTTTTTTTGTTGTTAAAGAAGGTTTATAGCTATTACAAGTATACGAACTGACACAAACCGACCTATATTTTCCTCGAATTTAATCCCAAATCACCTCTTGGCTCAAGCGTTGCAAGGCTTTCTTCTTGATACACATTTGAAACATAATTGTAAATTTAAAATCGATTCTTTTCGACTCGTTACGTGATATAATGTCATGGCGGACGAAAAGGAAGACCTAGGAATGGCATTTTGTTCGACAAATATTGACACAATTCTTTGCTGTGGCTCTATTTTCTTAAGCAAAGATGGGACAATGAATCTAGGAAGTGATTAGTTTGATCGAAATGCAAGATGTTTGGAAGACGTATCCAAACGGTGTCATGGCGATAAACGGGATCTCTATATATATAAAAAAGGGAGAGTTTGTTTACGTGGTGGGGACAAGCGGCGCGGGTAAATCAACCTTTATCAAAATGATGTATCGCGAAGAAAAACCAACTCGCGGTATCATTACGATTGATGGGACGAAGCTTGCGACGATGAAGGAAAAAAATATTCCATACTTACGCCGTAAGATCGGAGTCGTTTTCCAAGACTTTAAGCTATTACCTTCATTAACAGTTTACGAGAATGTTGCGTTTGCGTTAGAGGTAATCGAAGAGAAAAGCGCGAATATTAAAAAGCGAGTAATGAATGTGCTAGATATCGTTCGCCTCAAAAATAAAGCACGCTTTATGCCACATGAGCTATCAGGTGGAGAACAGCAGCGTGTTGCTATTGCGCGGGCAATCGTAAATAATCCTAGCGTTCTTATTGCTGATGAGCCTACGGGTAACCTTGATCCAGATACATCGTGGGAGATTATGCATATTCTTGAAGAGATCAATGAGCGTGGTACAACAGTCGTGATGGCCACGCACAATCGTGACATCGTCAACAATATGCGTAAGCGAGTTATTGCAATCGATGGCGGTCGCATTTCCCGAGACGAAGTTCGGGGAGGGTATGGCTATGAAAGCTAGAACACTCAACCGTCACATAAAAGAAGGATCAAAGAATTTATTTCGTAACGGCTGGATGACATTTGCGTCATTAAGCGCGGTTACGATCATGCTACTAGTCGTCGGAACGTTCCTCCTTATCATCATGAACATCAATAGCTTTGCATCAAGCTTAGAGGATGATGTGCAAATTCGCGTGTTTATTGATCGCGCGGCTGAGCAGGAGCAAATCGACACGCTAGAGGCGGAGATCGCAGCATTGCCTCGGACAGAATCTGTTCTATTTATTCCTAAAGAAGAGGGACTTGAATCTATCATTGAGAGTCTTGGAGATCAGGGGGGCTCATTCGTTAATTTACGGGACGAAAATCCATTAAATGACGAATTTGTTGTGCATGCGATCGATCCAGCGCAAACAGAATTTTTAGCGACAGAAATTGAGTCCTTAGCAAGCATCGAAGACGTTAGTATTGCAAACGACCTGTTAGACCGGTTGTTTGCGGCAACAGACCTTGTACGAATTATCGGTGCGGTGCTTATTGTTGGACTATTATTTACAGCAATCTTTTTAATTGCCAATACGATCAAATTAACGATTGTGGCAAGGAAAACGGAAATACAGATCATGAAGCTAGTTGGAGCAACGAACGGTTTTATTAGATGGCCGTTCTTTGTAGAGGGACTCATGCTAGGGGTTATCGGATCACTGATTCCAATAGCCTTGCTATCGTACGGCTACAGACAATTTTATGAAACAGTTGGTCAAAGCGCGAATCTCGATTTCTTCGAATTTCTGCCAGCGTATCCACTCGTGTTTCAAACAGGAATATTGTTAATCGGCATTGGTGCGATCGTTGGAGTATGGGGAAGTATTATGAGCGTTCGTAAATTCTTGCAAGTATAAGTAGCTTAGTTGTAACAAAAATCGCAGTCTATGAATCTTATTTCCCGGGAAATGAGAAAAAATTGAGGGGGGTTCCATGTGCTTCGTCGAATAATGGTGTCAATTCTTGCAGTGGTGCTACTGGCAACGTTACTGCCAGCAGGTGCGCTTACAGCATCAGCCAATACGGGACAAGAACTAGAGAACAGAATTCAACAATTTCAACAGCAACAAGAAGAGACAAATCGTCAATCGAGTCAAACAGAAAGTGAGCTTGGAGAAGTGCAACGTGAAGTATCCGTTGTCCAAGCTGAAATCCAAGAGCTTGATCAGCAAATGGCTACAACATCACAAAACATTGCTGACAAGGAGCAAGAAATTGATGAAACCAATACTCGCGTAGAAGAACTACGCGACGAGATCGTTATTTTAGAGGAACGAATTGCAGAGCGCGATGCTCTTTTAAAGGACCGCGTTCGCTCGATGCACCAAAGTGGGGGAGCAATTAGCTACCTAGAAGTTATTCTTGGAGCGGAAAGCTTTGGAGACTTACTAAACCGTATCTCCGCTTTAAACAACATTGCTTCTCAAGACCGTGCCATCCTAGATGAGCACGTAGCTGATATGGAAGCGTTAGAAAATGCGACAGCAGATCTAGAATCACAGTTAGCTGATTTAGAATCACAGCGTGAAGATTTAGAAAACTTACAAGCGCAGTTACAATCAGAGCTTTCTTCTAAAGATAGCTTGTTAGGAGAGTTGGAAGCACAGGGGGTTGACCTCGAAGATTATCTACTAACTTTAGACGAAGAACAACAACTCTTAGCAGCACAAGAACAAGCAGCGAAGAGTGAATTAGCTGCTTGGGAAGAAGAGCAACGTCGATTAGAGGAAGAGCGTCGTCAGCGTGAAGAAGAGGAACGCCGTGCTCGCGAAGCCGAAGCACAACGTCAGGCTGATGAGCAACGCGCAGCGGAAGAGCGCGCGGCTGAAGAACGAGCGGCATCGCAGCGAGCAAGCGAGCAAAGCTCGTCGTCTGGTTCATCGAGTTCTTCTAGTTCATCAAGCTCATCGGGCAGCAGTTCAGCTGAATCTGCAGCATCTGCGCCGTCTTCATCAACTACATTAGCACGACCATCAGATGGACGTATTACGTCTCCGTATGATATGAATCGTTTACACCCAGTCCATGGTACGGTTCGACCACACCGAGGAATTGATTACGGTGCAGATGGTGGATTAAATATTTACTCAGCTGAGGCTGGTACAGTTAGTTACTCTGGATACATGAATGGTTACGGGAACACACTTATGGTGACTCATAACGTAAATGGCCAAACGATTACTACCTTATATGCTCACTTAGCATCCTCCAACGTATCTGTTGGACAGCGAGTTAGCCGCGGACAAGTAATCGCAACAATGGGTACAACCGGCGTATCAACTGGCGTACACTTGCACTTCGAAGTACATCCAGGTGGATATAGTGGTAGCTCATCAGCTGTTAACCCAGCAAGATATTTACCATAATGATTAGGCAGAAGCGTATAGGATGCGCTTCTGTTTTTTATTGTTTGGGAAAATAATGCTAAGTGTTTATTAGCATATAGCAATTGTGTTGTAAATGTAGCTAAGGCTTATTGAGGGGGAGGTTTGGTTGGCTAGCAGTTTGTTCAAGTAGGTTATTGGATTTGTTAGTAGTTAATCAATTTAAATAATTGGTGCCGATGGAAAGGGAGCATCGACTGCGCAAGTTGAAGGCGCAACTGCGCGAAAATCAGGGTGGATCGCGCGAGAAAGAGGTCGAACTGCGTAAGTACAAAAAAAATCGCGCAAGTTGAGGGTCGAACTGCGCAAGTTGAAGGCGCAACCGCGCGAAAATCATGATGAACCGCGCGAGAAAGAGGTCAAACTGCGTAAGTACAAAAAAACCGCGCAAGTTGAAGGGGTAAATGCGTAAGTTGAAAGTCCAACCGCGCGAAAGTCAGGGTGAATCGCGCAAGAAAGAGGTCGAACTGCGTAAGTACAAAAAAACCGCGCAAGTTGAGGATCGAACCGCGCAAGTTGCAGGCACAACCGCGCGAAAATCATGGTGAACCGCGCGAGAAAGAGGTCAAACTGCGTAAGTACAAAAAAACCGCGCAAGTTGAAGGGATAAATGCGCAAGTTAAAAGTCTGATTGCGTGAAAGTCAGGGGTAATCGCGTGAACAAGTAACCATTCCTTCTACAAAGAAAAAACACCTATCTAAACTCCTCCCACTATTTTCAACAATTATTCATATTTTCTAAAGCTTTAGAGATGCTATGATGGAGAGGATATACGGAAAAACCGTAGTTACTTTCCTACATTAGGGGAAGTTTGTTATGATAAGAGTAGTCTTAACAGTGGGGGAGATTAAATGAGGTGGTCAGATGAAAAATAACATCTTCCTGCCAGTGCTCGTGTTACTAGCAGTATTGCTTGGAGCCGGTGGGATGTTTGCCGCGATGACGTTATTCCAGGATAACGAAACGGCGCAGCAACCAGTAGATCAAGTAGCGGTCCAGGGTGACCAGGAGCCATCAGCTGAGGACCAGTCAACAAATGAAGATGTGTCATCGGAAGTGACTTTCGATAAAATCGAACAAACCTTCCGCACGATTCAAGATTCTTACGTCAATGACGTAGACGATCAAACATTAATCGAGGGTGCTATTTCAGGCATGCTCGAAACATTAGAAGATCCTTATTCCGTTTACATGGATCCCTCTACCGCAGAGGAATTCATGAGCTCACTTGAGTCCTCATTTGAGGGGATCGGAGCAGAGGTAAGCATGACAGACAACCGCGTGACCATCGTAGCGCCGTTCCGAGATTCACCTGCTGAGCAGGCTGGACTTCGACCGAACGACCAGGTCCTTGAGATCGATGGCGAAGATATAGAAGGGCTATCTCTTTACGAAGCAGTTCTTAAAATTCGCGGTGAGAAGGGCACGACTGTTACTCTAACGATTGATCGACCAGGGGCGAGTGAGCTATTATCCATTGACGTCGTGCGCGACGAGATTCCAATCGAGACTGTTTACGGTGATATCGTGGAGCAGGACGGCAAAAATATTGGAATTCTAGAGCTTCGTTCTTTTTCAGAAAATACAGCAGCGCGCTTTGAAGAAGAGCTTGCTGAATTAGAAGAACAAGGTATCGATGGATTAATTCTCGATGTTCGCGGAAATCCAGGTGGTTTCCTCCAGAGCGTTGAGGATATTGGTAACTTAATTATTCCTGGCGGCGAGCCAGTTGTGCAAATTGAAGATCGTGATGGAGAGCGCATGCGTCATATCTCCACATTGGAAGAGCCAAAGGATTATCCTATTGTCGGCTTAATTGACGAAGGAAGTGCGTCTGCTTCAGAAATTTTAGCAGCAGCACTCATTGAAGCTGGCGACTACGATGTCGTTGGTAACACGACCTTCGGCAAAGGTACCGTGCAGCAGACGCTTCAGCTAGGTGACGGCAGTCAGCTCAAACTGACGCTATTCCGCTGGTTAACTTCTGACGGCAACGATATTAATGAAGTAGGCGTAGAGCCAACTATTGAAGTGGATCAGCCCGAATTTTTCTATGTATCACCAATTGAAATCGAGGGCGCGCTCACGCTTGATATGAATGATGATCGCATTCGCCAAGCGCAGCTTATGCTTGAAGGTGTAGGCTTTGACCCAGGACGCGACGACGGCTACTTCGACGAAGAGACGGAAGCCGCAGTCCGCTCCTTCCAAGAGCAAGAAGGCATCACGGCAAACGGCGAGCTCGATGCCGAGACAGCCGAGAAGCTACAGGAACGCCTCTTAGAAGCAGTGCAAGACGAAGCAAACGACCTGCAACGCCAAGAAGCAATCCAAACAATCCTTGATCAATCTTAATCCGTTTGAGGAAAAAAAGGCTCCGACTCTTGCAAACAAGCAGGGGAAGGAGCCTTTTTTTAGTTAGTGCTGGGGAAGGAACTTAACTTCCATACGAGGAACATAACTTGGCTTGAGCTAAGCATGAAGTCCATAACTCTCAAATGCGGAACATAAAATTAGAATGCGGAACATAAATCCGGGACGAGGAACATAACTAGGCTGAACCAGAGCACGAAATCCATAATATTCAAATGCGGAACATAAAATCAAAATAGAGAACATAAATCTGAGACGAGGAACATAACAAGGCTGAACCAGAGCACAAAGTCCATAACTCTCAAATGGGGAACATAAAAACAGAATAGGGAACATAAATCCGGGACGAGGAACATAACTAAGCTGAACCAGAGCACGAAGTCCATAATATTCAAATGCGGAACATAAAATCAGAATGCGGAACATAAATCCGGGACGAGGAACATAACTAGGCTGAACCAGAGCACGAAATCCATAACATTCAAATGCGGAACATAAAATCAAAATAGAGAACATAACTCCAGAACAAGGCACATATTTCCCAATCACAGAACATAACTCCACCCAATCCCAACAACCAGTAAACATCAACATCATCATTAACACACAAACTAGCGCGAAAAAGCACAGCTAAAGCTCGTTATAGCATAGCTCTTCGCGCATAAAGCACGTAAATGCGTGCATCAACTAAAGAACCCAAGAGCGCAAAACCACCACCAAATCACACTCCACCACATACTTTATTCCTGCTTGTACAAAAACCGCTTCCTTTTTCCCGTATTTCATTTACAATGAAAGGAAGGACATTACGATTAGGAGGGATTCTGTTGGAGGTTATCGCATTAGAAGTACTACGAGCAATAGGACGATTGTTTATCCATCCCCTTACATACATATTTATCTTGGCAGCTTTCCTTTTACATATAAAACGAGTGAAGATAGAACGACGAGATTTTCATACACGCGCAGTAGATGTCATCAGTGGCGTCTTATCGCCCGTCCCGAAAGGACTACTCGCGGCGCTCATCGTGTCCACTATTGTGATCCTTGCCGGCATTCAACTACCGTTTGCGATCGCGCCATTATTCACACTCATCTGGCTGATCCAGTTCGCGTTCCGGAACGCAGCCTTTTATAGCGTCACCATCACAGGTGCCGTAGCAATCTTAATCACGCCATTCCTCCCAAACGGAGGCACAGACATCGCAATCGTTGACGCATGGTTAGCGCAGCTCGCAGCAATGGATTTAGCACACTTAACCTATTTTGTCGTCCTATTATTTGTGACAGAGGTATTCCTTCTGCTCATCGACGGCGCAACGTCACCATCACCGCGCATCGTCAAAAGCCGTCGCGGCAAAATGGTCGGACAGCAAGTTGCACAACGAATCTGGTTCCTACCCGTCCTCTTGCTTTTCCCAGTAGGAGACATTGCAAATGCAGGGTACTGGCCAGCGCTCGCGATCGGCACAAGCATCACATTCGGACTCGTGCTCTTCCCATTTGTGTTAGGCATACAAGTCCCAATCTCATCCGAGCTACCGAAAGCAGGCGTCAAAACATTAGCGCGCAGACAGCTATTAATCGCTGTGCTTGTGATCGCAACAGCAGCCCTATCCGTCGTCTCAAGCATCTTTTTGTTTGCGACAGCAGCCATTCTTTTAGTGGGACGCTTATTCACTTACGTCCAATTCGCTAGACGCGAAAGCCAGCACACTAGCATCTTTAACACACGCGAGCAAGGACTCGTCATCGTTGGCATCATCCCGCATTCCATCGCCGACAAATCCAATCTCGAGGTAGGAGACATCGTGCTCAAAGCCAACGGTGCACCAGTCGCCACCCAGCGTGAGCTCTATGAGGCGCTCCAGCTCAATTCCGCCTTCGTCAAACTCGAGATCCTAGGCACCGACGGACAAATCCGCTTCGCGCAATCCAGCGTCCATCAAGGCGCACACTATCAGCTCGGCTGCCTCTTCGTCCCTGACGACGAAGCCGGCAACCTCTCGCTCCGAGGACTACGCTCCTCCGTCGTGGTTCATAAAGACCGTACCGAGCTTTCTACGGGTACAACCACACAACCGGAGCCTCTAGAGAGTACGAGCCAAAACGATGTAACAACAGAGCACCAAAACTCTCCCGCTGACAAATCTCAACAAGTAGCAGAGGAAGCGGAAGCAGCAACTACGTTGGAAGAACCAACCTCCAACACAGCATTAGAAACGGACTCGTCAGTAGCAAAAGAAGAAAATCAGTCTGACAATGAACGTATAGAAGCAAATGAAGAAACTCTTTTAATTGAGGGATCTGATTCTGATACGAAGCTATTAGAAGACACAAAGCCTGAGCCTAAACGCATAGAAGAAGTTTCTTCAGCTGACAGCGAATCAAACTCTACGCAAGAAGAGTCCGCTCCAGCAGAAGATAGCCAAAAGGAAGAAGCAAAACCTGAGGCAGATTCGAATAAACAAAAGGACGCCCACGAAAAAGGCCTCCCATATGGACAAGCAGCAGGCCTAAGCTCCTTCTACGAAGAATTCAAAAAAGGCAAGTCAGACTAACAAAAAGCACCCCTCCATGAACAAGCGGAGGAGGTGCTTTTTAATTACTATATTGCTTAAGCGCCAATTAGTTTTGTAGCTCTTCGAGCTTTAATTGCTAAAGAGCTAACTAGTTTCTTGCAGTCTTGCTATGTACATATTGTAAGACGAGTCAGCTCTGCGAACGCTCTACGACATTAGCAGGGTCTGAATCTGAGCCTATTCCTGCTAATTGTCTCCGAGCATTCTCCGAGTCTGCCTCCTCTTGAGCTTCTTTATGGTAGTTTAAGAGCGTCTCTTGCTCATGGTACATTTCTTTTGTGTATGGTACATAGATTTTTTATACGGTACATAAAACTTGAGTTCGGTACATTTATTTCAAATACGGTACATAAAAAATCTCCATTGCCATAGAGCGACTTATCTAAAACCATATATCCAAAAAGAAGGGCACTCCTACAAAGAGGAAGGCTCTTTTCTTTTGCCCTTTTTAAATCAAACGCAGAGATGGCAGACCCGGAGGACATTCGGAGACAATCCATAGGGAAAAGAGGTTTTTGAGATCCCACAGGAGGCGTTTAGGAGGAGACGACAGTCGAGTCCTGCCGACGAGGAAGCTCAAAGACCGGCCCTATGGATGTCGTAGAGTGTCCGGAGGGCTGACAGCTCGGAGAGCAGATTTAAACTAGTTAGTACTTAAGCATCTTAGCTCGAAGAGCTAGGCACTAAACTAGTTAGCACTTCATCAATCTAGCTCAGAGAGCTAGGAAGTAAATTAATAAGCTATCCATTAACTAGATCATATGTTCGCAAATTATATTTTCTCATGATATAATGTTGAGAGATGATTAAAACAGGGTACGAGGAAGAATAGTTGCTTTTTACATACAAAGCGTTATGATATATGGCAGAAATGCCGAAGCTAATATGAGATCAACATGGAAAGGAAGATGTTCCTTGGCTATTGCACACGTTCCGTTTAAGTTGCAGTCCGCGTACCAACCGTCCGGTGACCAGCCACAGGCGATTGAGGAGCTAGTTTCGGGGATTGAACGAGGAGATAAATTTCAAACGTTGCTTGGAGCAACGGGTACTGGTAAGACGTTTACGATGTCGAATGTGATTCAGCGCGTTAATAAACCAACGCTGATTATTGCACATAATAAAACACTCGCAGGTCAGCTTTACAGTGAGTTTAAAGAGTTTTTCCCAGAGAATCGCGTCGAGTACTTCGTCAGTTACTACGATTACTATCAGCCAGAGGCGTATATTCCGTCGTCTGATACCTTTATCGAAAAGGACGCAAGCATTAACGACGAGATCGATAAGCTACGTCACTCAGCAACAAGTTCGCTGTTCGAACGCGATGATGTCATTATCGTTGCGAGTGTGTCCTGTATTTACGGTCTTGGTTCGCCAGAGGACTATAGCGAACTCGTTGTTTCTCTCCGCACAGGCATGGAACGCGAACGTAACTCTCTACTTAGACAATTAGTTGACGTTCAATATGAGCGCAATGATATTAACTTTACGCGCGGAACGTTTCGGGTAAGAGGCGATGTTGTCGAAATCTTCCCAGCCTCACGGGATGAGCACTGCGTTCGCGTGGAGTTTTTCGGTGATGAAATTGATCGGATTACAGAAGTAGACGCCTTAACAGGTGAGATCCTTGGCGAGCGCGAGCACGTTGCGATCTTCCCAGCATCCCACTTCGTTACGCGCGAGGAAAAGCTAAAGCGCGCGATGAAAAATATTGAAGCAGAGCTAGATATCCAGCTTAAAGACATGCACGAAAAAGGCAAGCTTCTTGAGGCGCAACGGTTAGAGCAACGTACACGCTATGATCTAGAGATGATGGAAGAGCTCGGCTACTGCTCGGGAATCGAGAACTACTCGAGGCACCTCACATTCCGAGAGCCAGGTGCGACGCCGTATACCTTGATTGATTATTTCCCGAAGGATTCCCTTATTATCGTCGATGAGTCGCACGTGACTTTACCACAGATTCGCGGAATGTATAACGGGGACCAGGCTAGAAAAGGGGTGCTAGTCGACCACGGATTCCGACTACCATCCGCAAAGGATAACCGACCACTACAATTTGAAGAATTTGAAAAACATATTAATCAGATCGTTTTTGTTTCTGCCACACCAGGACCGTATGAAATGGATCACTGTCCGAAAATGGTCGAGCAGATTATTCGTCCAACTGGACTACTTGATCCGACGGTTGATGTACGTCCAATCCAAGGACAGATCGATGATCTTATCGAAGAAATTCGCTTGCGTAAAGAGCGTGGGGAACGCGTGCTTGTCACGACATTGACCAAAAAAATGTCAGAGGATTTAACCGACTACTTTAAAGAGATCGGAATTAAGGTAAAATACCTCCACTCCGATATTAAAACATTAGAGCGGATTCAAATTATTCGCGAGCTACGACAAGGTCAGTTTGACGTGTTAGTGGGAATCAACCTCTTACGAGAAGGATTAGACATTCCAGAGGTTTCGCTAGTAGCTATCTTAGACGCCGATAAAGAGGGCTTTTTACGATCAGAAAGGTCCCTCATCCAGACGATGGGACGTGCCGCGCGTAACGAAAACGGTCACGTTATTATGTACGCAGATAAGATGACGAAATCGATGGAAATCGCGATCGACGAAACAAAACGACGACGCATTATGCAAAAAGAGCACAACGATAAGCATGGCATCACGCCAGCAACGATTCAAAAAGCGATCCCCGAAATCATTCAGGCAACAAAAGCAGCCGAAGATGGGGAAGCGTACGAGGCGCTTGAAAAAGCTCCTAAGCAAAAGCTCAGTAAGAAGGAGCGCGTGAAGGTCATTGAACGAATGGAAGCCGAAATGAAAGAGGCCGCGAAGGCGCTTGACTTTGAGCGTGCCGCAGAGCTTCGAGATATCGTGATAGAACTGAAAGCGGAAGGATGATCCTATTATGGCGTTAGATAATTTAGAGATTAAAGGAGCGCGCTCCCATAATCTAAAAAACATAGATGTCACGATCCCTCGCAATAAGCTCGTCGTTATGACGGGCTTATCTGGGTCAGGGAAGTCGTCACTCGCATTTGATACGATTTATGCCGAAGGACAGCGTCGCTACGTGGAGTCACTCTCCGCCTATGCGAGACAGTTCCTCGGACAAATGGACAAGCCAGACGTAGACTCCATTGAGGGACTATCTCCCGCGATCTCCATTGACCAAAAAACGACAAGTAAAAACCCACGATCTACAGTTGGGACAGTTACGGAGATTTACGATTACCTTCGACTATTATTTGCGCGTGTTGGGAAGCCGATTTGTCCAAATCATGGCATCGAAATTTCTTCTCAAACCGTGCAACAGATGGTGGATCGTCTCATGGAATATCCCGAGCGCACCAAAATGCAGATCTTAGCTCCCGTTGTTTCTGGCCGAAAAGGGACGCACGCGAAGGTCTTTGAGGACATTAAAAAGCAAGGGTACGTACGTATGCGCGTTAACGGCGAGATGCACGAGGCAGCCGATGAGATCGAGCTCGACAAAAATAAAAAGCACAGCATCGAGGTCATCATCGATCGCGTCGTGATCAAGCCGGACGTTGAATCGCGTCTTGCTGATTCGTTAGAAACCGCGTTAAACTTCGCGGAAGGACAAGTTATTGTTGACGTGATTGGCGAGGAAGAACTCTTGTTTAGTCAGCAGCATGCATGTCCACAGTGTGGATTTTCGATCGGAGAGCTTGAGCCACGTATGTTTTCATTTAATAGCCCATTTGGAGCTTGCTCAAGCTGTGATGGACTTGGGCACAAGCTTGAAGTGGACCAAGAGCTAGTGATTCCTGATATGAGCTTAACGCTTCGTGAGGATGCTATTGCACCTTGGAAGCCTACGAGCTCGCAGTACTATCCATCCCTATTAAAGAGTGTTTGTGATCACTTTGGTATTGATATGGACGTACCGATTAAGGATCTGCCTAAAAAGGATCTCACCTTACTCATGAAAGGCTCAAAGAAAGAAAAGATCCACTTCCGTTACGAGAATGAGTTTGGTAGAATTCGTGAAAAGTATATGCACTTTGAAGGAGTGCTTACGAACATTTCTCGTAGATACCGTGAGACGGGCTCCGATTATATTCGCGAGCAAATGGAGCAGTATATGACGGAAACGCCGTGTCCGAAATGTGACGGCTATCGCTTAACGGAGGAGTCCTTAGCTGTAAAAGTGAACGGACTTCATATTGGCCAAGCAACAGAGAAGTCCATTAAGGATGCGAGAGAGTTCTTTGATGGTCTGGAGCTTTCAGAGAAGGATCGTAAAATCGCGCGACTTATTTTGCGTGAGATCGAAGAGCGCCTTGGTTTCCTCATTAACGTCGGTCTTGATTATCTAACGCTCTCGCGCGCTGCTGGAACGCTATCCGGTGGGGAAGCGCAGCGTATTCGTTTAGCAACGCAAATCGGATCGTCACTCATGGGCGTTCTCTACATTCTCGATGAGCCATCCATTGGTCTGCATCAGCGCGATAACGAGCGTCTCATCCGCACGCTTGAGCGTATGCGCGATCTCGGTAATACGCTCATTGTCGTGGAGCATGATGAGGACACGATGCTCGCTGCCGATCACTTGATTGATATTGGACCTGGGGCTGGTGTTCACGGCGGAGAGATTTGTGCTACCGGCACACCAGAGGAGGTTATGAATGATAAAAACTCTCTTACTGGTAGCTATTTGTCGGGCGAAAAATTTATTCCACTGCCGGCTGAACGCCGCAAGCAGGACGGACGCTTCATTAAGATTGCGGGAGCAAAGGAAAACAACCTGCAAAATACAAGCACAAAGATTCCACTCGGGATGTTTGTTGCCATCACGGGTGTGTCGGGCTCTGGTAAGAGTACGCTTATCAACGATATTTTGTATCGTTATTTAGCTCAACAGCTTACAACGGCTAAAACAAAGCCTGGTAAAGTGCGCTCGATTGAGGGTGTGGAACATTTAGAGAAGGTCGTCGATATTGATCAGTCTCCAATTGGTCGAACGCCTCGTTCGAATCCTGCGACATACACAGGTGTATTTGATGATATTCGCGATGTGTTTGCTATGACAAACGAAGCGAAGGTACGCGGCTATAAAAAAGGGCGCTTTAGCTTTAACGTCAAAGGCGGACGTTGCGAAGCGTGTCGTGGGGATGGGATCATCAAGATTGAAATGCATTTCCTCCCCGATGTGTACGTTCCGTGTGAGCAGTGTCACGGAAAGCGATATAATCGCGAGACACTAGAAGTTCGCTATAAGGGCAAAAACATCGCAGACGTATTAGAAATGACGATTGAAGAAGCAGTTGTTTTCTTCGAGAATATTCCACGCATTAAGCGTAAAATCCAAACGCTCGTCGACGTTGGACTTGGCTATATGACGCTCGGTCAGCCAGCAACAACGCTCTCCGGAGGGGAAGCGCAGCGTGTCAAACTTGCTAGTCAGCTTCACCGACGCTCAAACGGTAAAACGTTCTATATTTTAGATGAGCCAACGACGGGACTTCACGTACATGACATTGATCGGTTACTAAAAGTTCTTCAGCGTTTAGTTGAAAATGGCGATACGGTTCTCGTCATTGAGCATAACCTCGATGTCATCAAAACGGTCGACCACATTATTGATCTTGGTCCTGAGGGTGGCGACAAAGGTGGTCAAATCGTTGCTACTGGAACTCCAGAGCAAGTTGTAGAGGTCGAAGGTTCTTATACAGGTCAGTTCTTAAAACCAATTTTAGAGCGTGAACGCGAGCGCATGGACGCACGCATGAAAGAACGCACGGGTTCATAATTCTTACAAAATGTCGTAGCTTGCTACGGCATTTTCTGTACCTAAAAGGGGTATAGATAAGAGTTGGGTGAAACCATCAACTTCATAAGCACGTAATACACATAGACACTGGTGCAACAGGTCTTAGATGGAATACGACCTGAGGCGGACGACAAACGTCGAGATGATAGTATACAATGCTGATAAGGCAATTTTAGGAGGCGATTTATCGTGCAAGAAGAACGTCGTATGATACTTAAAATGATCGAGGATGGAACCATTTCCGCTGAGGAAGGCATTAAATTACTCACGGCTTTGGGCGAAAAAGAAGCAGACAAAAAAACAGAGAGTGCAAGCTCTGCATCATCTACGACAACGACACACTCCCACGAGGTTTCGCAACACGTAGACGTAGACCGTCGCACGGACACAGGCTACAAGCAGTCAGAAGAAAAAATGTCCGGCTTTGCATCGAAGTTCTCGGAATTCGTTGACGACGCTGTAAACAAAATTAAAGAGCTTGATCTAGACTTTAACTTTGGCTCCGCGCAGCAGGTTCAGCACGTTTTCCAACACAAGGATGTCTTTTTAAAAGAAGCGGATATTCATATCGAGAACGGATCGATTGAGCTTCGTCCTTGGAATGAAAAGGATATTCGCATTGAATGTGATGTGCAAGTATACCGCGTCCGCTCTGCAGAAGAGGCACGACGCGAGTTCTTACGAGACGCACAGTTCAGTTTTTCTAACGGTAAACTCCGTCTAGAATCTCGCAAAAAAACAATGAAAGTCAATACAGTCATCTATTTCCCAACGGATGATTTAGAAAAAATAAAGCTATATACGTTTAACGGTAAAATATCAGGGGAAGAAATCCCAGTACACGTATTCTCTCTAAAAGCAGTAAACGGCAAAGTAAACTTTTCTCGAATCGACGCAAAGGAAGTTGCAATTGAAACAGTCAACGGTACCATCGACCTTGGTCGCTTGAACGCTGTCGACGGCTCCCTTAAAACGATGAACGGCACGGTTCGTGTTGAAGCAGCACGCGGAAATATTGACGCGGAATCGGTAAACGGTAGCATCTACTACCATCTATCCGAGCCATCTCAATCAAAAGCGTATGTGAAAACGACGACTGGTAGCATCCACGTGTACGTTCCAAACAACGCTAAAACGGAGGGCGAGCTAAAATCAACAGTAGGCTCCATCAACTGCCACCTTCCAACAATGAGTGTCATCGAGGAGAAAAAAGAGTTTGCGAACAAACGCTTGACCTTTATTGCAAATAAAGAGGGAGACGGCCACTTTTACATCGAGGCAGAGGCAGCAACTGGCTCTGTGAATGTAAAAAACAGCTAATCTAACCTTGAGGTGACGACATGGACAAAAAGAAGCTTTATAGATCACAATCAGATCGCAAACTTGCCGGCGTATTCGGCGGACTAGCAAATTATTTCGGAATAGACGCAACCCTGCTTCGTTTAATTGGGTTACTCCTATTAATTCCATCGTTCGGTACAATGGTCTTACTGTATATTTGCGCAGTCTTCGTCATGCCCGATGAAAAAGGAGGCACTAGCGTATGAGATTCTTAATTCAAATCTTAGTCAACGCAGTCATCCTATTCGGTATCGCAGGCATCTTCCAAAGCGTCGAATTTTCCGGCTTTGGAGCAGCGATCGTTGCAGCACTAATTCTAGCGGTCGTAAACATTATCGTGAAACCGATTCTTGTCATTTTGACACTGCCAATCACTATTTTATCTTTAGGCTTATTCCTATTCGTTATTAACGGAATTACGCTTCTGATCGTGCAGGCAGTCATGGGCAATGCCTTTAATATTGACGGACTCTTTATGTCGATAGTAGTAGCGCTGATCTTTGCTATCTTGAATGCAATTCTGCAGCGTGCGATTGTAGATCCACTAACAAAATAAGTGTGTAGAGCGACCTTTCGGGGTCGTTCTTTTTTGATTGCTAAAGAGTGAACGATAGCTCTTCGAGCTATTTGCTGAAGTGCCAACTAGTTTTATACAGCTTCCCTTTATGATTGGGGGTAAGAGGAGTCAGCTCTCCGAACGCCCTTCGACATTAGCAGGGTCTTACGCTGAGCCTACTCGTCGGGCAGGAGTCGACTATCGTCTCATCCTAAACGCCCTTCTGCGTGGTCTCATCGCAAGCCTTATCCTGCTAATTGTCTCCGGGCATTCTCCGAGTCTGCCTCCTCTTGAGCTTTTAGAGTGAAAGGGCTAAGAAAAAGCTAATGGTTGGTTAAAACCAAAATCATATTAATCTCAAGTGCAATTACTCCGGTTCTCCTGCACTCTAAGCTGGCGCTTTCCTTAGGGGCTTCCTCGACTATTTCATCCGTCTAGGGGCGGCTGAAAGGATTTTCGGTGCGTGGAAGTGCTCCACTAGGAGACGCTAGCCTTCGCTTCGGAGGACCAGAGGATAGCAAAGTTTATACGAGAAGTTCTCGTTTTATAAGTTATACAAGTCGGAATTTCATTGCCTAGCTTCGAAAGAGTTTTAAAAGTATTACTTGCAGACGTTGCTCATGGTACATAAATCTCGTCTACGGTTCATAAATCTTCAAGTTACTAAAAAGCCACTTATCTTGATTCACAAATCCATAAGAACAGACCCTTTCAACTAACAAAAACTTCTTCTCTTTTGACCCTTTTAATCAAACGCAGAGGTGGCAGACCCGGAGGACATTCGGAGACAATCCATAGGGGAAAGAGGTCTTTGAGATCCCACAGGAAGTGAATAGGAGGAGACGGCAGTCGACTCCTGCTGACGAGGAAGCTCAAAGACCGGCCCTATGGATGTCGTAGAGTGTCTGGAGGGCTGACAGCTCGGAGAGCAGATTTAAACTGTTAGGCACTTAAGCAATTGAGGCTCGAAGAGCTGAAGCACTTGCACTTGAACTAACTAGTTAGCACTTAATCAAATTAGCTCGAAGAGATAAGGGGGTTTAACTTGAACTAAACTAATTAGTACTTCAGCAATTGAAGCTCGAAGAGCTAAAGCATTTGCACTTGAACTAACTAGTTAGCATTTAAGCATCTAGTCAAACTTCCCAACCTTTTTCCTCTCATTATGCTAGAATAGACGTAATGTAAAAAGCACTTTAGGAGGACTCAACTATGGCAGATGTAACATCCAAAGATTTAATGAAAGAACTCAAACTTACTTTACTAAATGACGAAGAATCGGTCACTTACAGACCCATCACCGTAAGCGATATCTCGCGACCAGGTATGGAAATGGCCGGATTCTTTACATACTATCCAGCTAAACGTATTCAGCTACTCGGAAAAACAGAAATGACGTTCTTCGAACAACTTACGGATGAAGATAAGCGCGACCGCATGGAGCGACTATGTACGTATGACACACCTGCAATTATTCTTGCACGTGGCATGGAGGCTCCACCGGAATTAAAGGAAGCCGCTAACTCTGTAGGTGTTCCTGTATTTTCTGGCGACGTATCGACAACACGTCTAAGCTCACGCGTGACGACGTTTTTAGAAAGCAAGCTCGCGCCGATGACGGCTATGCACGGTGTTTTAATTGATATTTATGGGATTGGGGTACTGATCACAGGCTCAAGCGGTGTTGGTAAATCGGAGACAGCGCTAGACTTAGTGCGTCGTGGGCATCGTCTTGTAGCGGATGATTCCGTAGAAATCCGTCAAGAGCAGGAAGGAACGCTTGTTGGACAAGCGCCAGAACTGATTCAGCACCTTTTAGAAATTCGTGGACTAGGTATCATTAACGTGATGACGTTATTTGGTGCAGGGTCTGTGCGAAATGAGAAGCGAATCGGTCTTGCGATTGACCTTGAGACGTGGGATCAGAAGAAGCAGTATGATCGTCTTGGACTCGACGAAGACGCTGTGGAGATTTTTGATACAAAGCTACCAAAGATTACGGTACCAGTACGTCCAGGACGTAACCTTGCCGTTATTATTGAAGTGGCAGCGATGAACTTCCGCTTGAAGCGCATGGGTATCAATGCAGCAGAGCAGTTCTCCGAGCGCCTAACAAGCGTGATTGAGGACAGCGATTAATAGTTACTATGACGAATGAGGTGAAACAATGTATACACTCGCTATTCAGCCACTAAATCCAGTTGCATTCGAGCTTGGACCAATAACAGTATATTGGTACGGCTTATTAATCGGGTTCGGAGCATTTCTTGGATATCTTCTCGCTAACCGTGAGATGAAGCGTCGCGGGTTGCCCGACGATATGCTTGCAGATCTATTACTATACGCGCTACCGGCAGCGATTGTCGGAGCTCGACTTTACTATGTCATTTTTAGATGGGATCAATTTGCCGATAATCCGATCAGTGTCCTCTACATTTGGGAGGGTGGAATTGCGATTCACGGGGCGTTAATTGGTTCGTTCTTAACGGCCTTTATTTTTGCAAAAAAACGTGGCGTTTCCTTTTGGAAGCTTGCCGACATTACAGCGCCAAGTATCCTGCTAGGTCAGGCAATTGGACGCTGGGGTAACTTCATGAACCAAGAGGTATATGGGGGAGAAGTGTCACGATCTTTCTTAGAAGGGCTATTCCTTCCAGAATTTATTATTAACCAAATGTTTATTGATGGTGCATACTACCATCCAACGTTCCTATACGAATCGATCTGGAATCTACTTGGGGTAGCATTGCTTCTCTATTTACGTCGCGTTAACTTACGACAAGGTGAAATATTCCTCTCGTACCTAATTTACTATTCGATTGGACGATTTGTGATCGAAGGTATTCGTACGGATTACTTACTAGTCTTTGGATTCCTGCGAACAGCACAGGTTCTCTCTGTGATCTTGATCGTCGGCGGAATTTTCTTCCTTATCTATCGTCGGAAAATGGGGCTTGCGAACAAACGATATTTAGACGATGAGCCTAAGCCAAAAACAAACAAGAAGAAGGCGTAGCAATGCGCACGTTAAAGAACGGGTTGCTTGCAGGTTTACAAACGTCTTGGAAGCTCGGTAAGATCATTTTCCCGATCACGATCATTGTGACGATTTTGAGTCAAACGGTGATCATGGATATGCTTGTTGCATCGCTTGAGCCTTTGATGCGGTTTATCGGATTGCCTGGGGAAGCGGCACTTGTGCTTGTCCTAGGTAACGTCTTGAATTTATACGCCGCAATCGGCGCGATGCTCACGATGGACTTAGCTGTGAAGGAAGTATTTATTTTAGCGATTATGCTTTCCTTCTCACACAATTTATTTGTCGAGTCGGCAGTCGCAAAGCAGGTAGGCTTAAGAATATCCGTCGTATTAGCAGTAAGGCTAGGTCTCGCATTCTTCTCTGCCTGGGTGATTCACCTCGTTTGGCAGGGAGGGAGTGAGCCAGCAAGCTACGGATTTATTTCCATGGGTGCACCGCAGGAGATCGAGGGGTTTTCGCCCCTTATCCTGCATGCTGTTCAGACAGCATTCCTAGGCGTGCTGCAGCTTGCTGCGATCGTCATTCCGATCATGCTATTCATCCAAGTCATGAAAGATATGAATTGGTTGCCTATTTTCTCGCGTTGGATGACGCCACTGACGAAGCTTTTAGGCATTAAGCCAAATACATCCACAACTCTTGCATCAGGGCTCCTATTCGGACTCGCTTATGGAGCAGGCGTGATGATTCAAGCGGTGAAAGAGGACGGCGTCTCAAAGAAGGATTTATACCTCGTGTTTATCTTTCTTGTTGCCTGTCACGCCGTTATTGAGGATACGTTAATTTTTGCACCGCTCGGAATACCGCTCTGGCCTCTTCTTTTAGTGAGAGTCGTCACCGCGATTCTACTCACGATCGCTGTTGCTTTCTTCTGGAATCGACTCGAGAAGAAGCAGGAGTCAGAAGAGATTCACCGCAAACCAGCAGCATCTGATCGGTAAAGATAGAAAGGACTAGTTATCATGAAACCAATTAATACCGTACTATTTGATTTAGATGGCACACTGATCAACACCATTGATCTTATCGTTCAATCGTTTGAGCACACGCTCGACACCTACTATCCCGGCCAATATACGCGCAAGGATATCGCCATGTTTATCGGACCACCACTTTCCGAGACTTTTGAGGCGATGGAAAATGCGGACGTGGAGCAAATGATTGAGACGTATCGTACCTTCAACCACGCCAACCACGACGCACTCGTAACACCTTACGAAGGTGTGACAGAAACACTTGATGCACTCGTAGAAAATGGCTACAAGATGGCAGTTGTCACAACCAAAAAGCGTGACACAGCACTAAAAGGTATCGAACTAATGGGCCTCTCTAAGTACTTTGAGGTGGTCGTATCATTAGATGAAGTAACCAACTACAAGCCAGACCCAGAACCACTTCTTTTAGCGCTCAAGCAACTAGACGCAAAGCCTGAAGAAGCCATTATGGTAGGCGATAGTGAGCACGATATTTTAGCAGGCCAAAACACAGGCACGAAATCAGCTGGTGTTGCCTGGTCTATTAAAGGACGCGAACACTTAGAGTCCTATAATCCAGACGTGATGCTAGGCACTATGACAGACTTACTCACATATTTACAGATCGACAACTAAGGCGGTGAACGATCGTGGCACGACGAACGGAGCGTTACCCAGTTACACGAGCAAATTCTCTGTGGCAAGTCTATAAAACCGTCCCATTTATCAAGGTAGTAAAAAACTTTATCGTCATTCAGCTCGCGCGCTACACGCCTTTTCTCGGCGTAAAGAACTGGCTATACCGAACCTTTTTACGGATGAAAATCGGGAGCGAAGCCGCCGTTGCTTTAATGGTCATGATGGACGTCATGTTCCCAGAACGCATCTCCATCGGCAAAAACTCCGTAATAGGTTATAACACCACGATCTTAGCGCACGAATATTTAATCAAAGAATACCGTCTCGGAGACGTCCACATCGGAGACAATGTGATGGTCGGAGCCAATACGACGATCCTGCCAGGAGTAACAATAGGCGACGACGCCATCGTCTCTGCAGGTACACTCGTCCATAAAGATGTCCCAGCAGGCGCCTTCGTAGGCGGCAACCCTATGCAAGTGATTCAAACAAAAGAAGAACGGGAAGCGGATCTATAATCCAATACAAAGCCATGACGCTAGTCATGGCTTTTGTTATATAGAATCTTACCTGCCAACTAGGTTCGAGCAGCTCTGACGAGCTTTGATTGCTAAAGTGCCAACTAGTTTCTTGCAGTTTTCCTTTGTGATTCTAGTAAGAGGAGTCAGCTCTGCGAACACCCTCCGACATTAGCAGGGTCTTACGCTGAGCCTACTCGTCGGCAGGGTGCGGCTTACGCCTTACCCTAATCGCCTTTCTGCGTGGTCTCATCGCAAGCCTATTCCTGCTAATTGTCTCCGGGCATTCTCCGAGTCTGCCTCCTCTTGAGCTTCTTTTGGGGAGGATAAAATGCAAATGCTTGTTAAGGTCAAGTGCAAGGGCAAAACCTAAACCTAAACCTACTCAAACGTATATATCTATTTTAAGTACTAAACTGAAAAGAACCATCGCCGTTGTGCAGAGAAAAGATGTAGTTATGAAGAACAAGTTGCCGGAAGTGACGCACAACGTGTGAGAAGTGACGATAAAACAAGAAGTGAAGCGAACCATGGTCGTTGTGAAGAGAAAGTAACACGTTATGGAGAGCAAGTTGCTAGAAGTGACGAGAAAGCAAAAAAGCGTAGCGTCACCAACCTAAAGAAGCTCTTTTCTTTTGCCCTTTTTAAATCAAACGCAGAGCTGGCAGACCCAGAAGACATTCGGAGACAATCCATAGGGGAAAGAGGTCTTTGAGATCCCACAGGAGGCGTTTAGAGAGAGACGACAGTCGAACTCTGCCGACGAGGAAGCTCAAAGACCGGCCCTATGGATGTCGTAGAGTGTCTGGCGGGCTGACAGCTCGGAGAGCAGATTTAAACTAATTGGCACTTAAGCAACAGAAGCTCGAAGAGCTGAGAAGTTGTATTTGAACGAAACTAGTTGGCACTTAATAAACATCAGCTCAAAGAGCTGAAGAATGTATGGCTCTTCAACTTGACTACCCTTCTCATCCATTGTAGACTACTCATATGATCTTTATTGCTCTATCATATTAGCGAACTAAAGCGTCACCCGATATAAACACCAGAAAAGCCCTTGAAATCAACCAAAAACACACACGTGTTTGTCATAGAGAAAGGATGTCCAAAACAATGAGTAAACTATTTATGTTCGAAAAGCCACAAGGAATGCGAGATACCCTACCAGAGCTTTACGAGTTAAAACGCAGAATTAGAGACACATTTGCAAAAGAGATTGCACAGTGGGGCTTTGAACGCGTAGAGACGCCGTCCGTTGAATTTTATGAAACAGTCGGCGCAGCTTCCGCTATTCTAGACCAGCAACTATTTAAGCTTTTAGACCATAAAGGCAACACACTCGTTTTAAGACCCGATATGACAGCACCGATTGCACGAATTGCAGCATCCACGTTAAAGGACGCAGACCGTCCTTTACGCTTAACGTACGATGCACCCGTTTTCCGTGCTCAGCAAGCAGAGGGTGGGAGACCGGCAGAATTTGAGCAAATTGGCGTGGAGTTAATTGGAGATGGATCGAGCGGAGCGGATGCAGAAGTGATCTCTCTCATGATGTCATCGTTAGCACGAGCAGAAATTAGCTCGTACCAAGTAGCTATAGGAAACGTTGGATTTGTGAATGCCCTACTAAAAGAAATTCTAGGCAACGATCATAGATCGCAGGAATTCCGTCGCTATTTATATGAGAAGAACTACGTTGGTTTCCGCAAAGCAGTCGATGCCTTGCCACTATCGTCGATCGATAAAAATAGATTGAATAAATTACTCCGATTAAAAGGAGATCGAAGCGTCATTGACGAAGCGAGAAAGCTAGTCGAGTCACAGGAAGTACAAGAGGCGCTTGATCAGCTGGAGATGGTCATGTCGATCTTAGCGGACTATGAGAGTGATGAACACGTCCTGATCGATTTAAACCTTGTCATGCACATGAGCTACTACACGGGCACGGTGTTTGAAGCCTATAGCGAAGGACTTGGCTATCCGCTTGGAGGCGGAGGTCGCTACGATAAACTACTTGAAGCGTTCAACCACGATGAGCCAGCAACTGGCTTTGGGCTTCGATTGGATCGACTGGCGGAGGCTGCTGGTCGCAAAAAGCAGCGCGTCATGAAGGATTCGTGCATTATTTTTAGCCAGGATCGCAGAAAAGAAGCGATGCAGGCGGCGAAGAAGCTTCGCGAAACAGGTCGTTCCGTCGTGATGCAAGAGATCGCTGGAATTAAAAACGTCGATTCCTACTCATCGCAGTTTAACGATGTGCAATATTTCGTTGGATCGAATGGAAATGGAGGATCAGCTAATGAGTAAGTCACTGTTAACCGTTGCAATGCCAAAAGGGCGAATCTTTGAAGAAGCAGTTGGTCTTCTTCGTCAGGCAGGCTATGCAATTCCGGAAGAATTTGATGAATCTAGAAAGCTTATTATCGATGTACCTGAATCAGGCATGCGCTTTATTTTAGCAAAGCCAATGGACGTGCCTACCTACGTCGAGCATGGTGTTGCGGACGTTGGAGTTGCAGGGAAGGATGTTATGCTAGAAGAAGAGCGTGATGTTTATGAAGTATTAGATTTAAAAATTAGCGCCTGCTATATGGCGGTTGCGGCTCTTCCATCGTATGATCCGAGTGCGGATGTGGCACCAAAGATTGCGTCTAAATATCCAAAGCTTACGTCTGATTATTTCCGTGAACAAGGCGAGCAGGTGGAGATCATTAAACTAAATGGATCGATTGAGCTTGCGCCGATTGTAGGCTTAGCCGATCGTATCGTCGATATTGTGTCAACAGGTCAAACCCTTAAAGAGAATGGTTTGGTGGAAATAGAGACGATGATTCCGATCACATCACGATTTATCGTGAATCCAGTTAGCTATCGCACCAAGTCTAAGCAAATTGATGAGATGGTGGATCGATTAGCGGAAGTCGTGTCAGAGGAGGTAGCAAAGTGAAGATTTTACCTTTAGAAGAATCGATTTCGCTAAAGCGCACGATTGATCAAGGAACAGAGGAACAGCGTATTGCCGTTCAAGCGATTTTAGCAGACGTTCGTGCGAACCAAGACAGCGCTGTGTTGCGTTACACGAAGCAGTTTGATGGCGTGGAGCTTACTGATATGCGAGTGACAGACGCGGAGATAAACGAAGCGGACAAGCGTGTAACAGACGAAACGAAGGAAATTATTCGCGAAGCGATTGCCAATATAAAAGACTTCCATGAGCGCCAGGTGCAGCAGTCGTGGATGACAACGAAGCCTGATGGAACGATTTTAGGACAAAAGGTTACGCCACTTGATGCTGTCGGCGTTTACGTACCAGGAGGACGCGCAGCGTATCCATCGTCGATCATGATGAATGTAATCCCAGCGCTTGTTGCTGGTGTGGAGAGAATCGTCATGGTTTCGCCCCCACAAAAAGATGGAGGTCTAGACGATACGGTGTTAGTGACAGCGAAGGAGCTAGGCGTCAAAGAAATCTATAAGGTTGGTGGCGCGCAGGCGGTAGCGGCACTTGCTTACGGCACAGAGCAAATTGCGCCTGTGGATAAAATTACCGGACCTGGTAACATCTTTGTTGCGTTAGCGAAGCAGCACGTGTACGGGACGGTCGATATTGATATGATTGCTGGACCGAGTGAGATCGTCGTCCTTGCTGATCAAACTGGACGCGCAGACTACATTGCAGCAGATTTACTCTCACAGGCAGAGCACGATCCTATGTCTTCGGCTATTTTAGTGACGACGAATCAAAAGTTAGCGGAAGCCGTTAGTAAAGAAGTGGACAAGCAACTTGAGACGTTACCTAAACGAGAAATTGCCTCGGAAGCGATTGAGAAGCATAGCTGTATTTATGTTGCAGCAACGCTACATGACGCAGTCAAAGCAACAAACGAGCTTGCGCCGGAGCACCTTGAGTTACACGTGGAGGAGCCATGGGTGGTGCTTAGCCAAATTCGTCACGCCGGCGCTATTTTCTTAGGAGAAATGAGCTCGGAGCCTGTTGGGGATTATTTTGCTGGTCCGAATCACGTACTCCCAACGAACGGCACAGCGCGCTTTAGTAGCCCGCTAAACGTCGAAGATTTTACAAAGAAATCAAGCATTATTTCCTATAGTAAGCAGGCGATAAAAGAGCACGGTCATAAGATCTCAAGCTTTGCTCGGTTAGAAAATCTAGAGGCGCACGCACGCGCTATTGATCTACGTTTAAAGGAGGACGAGTAAATGACAAAGAGACAATCATCGCAGTCGAGACAAACGAACGAAACGCAAATTGAGCTTACTTTCAACATTGATGGGGAAGGGAACGCAAACCTACAAACCGATGTCCCATTTATGACGCACATGCTCGACCTATTTACACGTCACGGTCTGTTTGACTTAGACTTAACAGCGCGAGGCGACGTAGAAATTGACGATCACCACACGACAGAGGATATTGGTATCGTTCTTGGAACCGCGCTACAAGAAGCGTTAGGTGATAAGCGCGGTATTAAGCGCTACGGGAACTTTACCGTACCGATGGATGATGCGTTAGCGCAGGTCGTGATTGACTTAAGCAACCGACCTCATTTCGAGCTAAAGGGAGAGATTCCTCGTGGCAAGGTTGGTACGTTTGATACGGAGCTCATCGAAGAATTCCTATGGAAGCTAGCGCTCGAAGCACGCATGAACTTACATGTGATCGTGCACTACGGGACGAATGCGCACCACATTATTGAGGCGATCTTTAAGGCACTGGGACGAGCGCTTGATGAAGCTACACAGGTAGATCCACGCGTTAAAGGAATTCCATCTACAAAGGGGAGTCTCTCATGATCGGGATTATCGACTATGGTATGGGCAACCTGCACAGTGTCACGAAGGCGCTTGAGCGTCTAGGTCACGTACCGTTTGTATCAGAGCACGCCGAGGAGTTATCGAAGGCAGATCAATTAATCCTGCCTGGCGTCGGCTCGTTTAAGGACGGAATGGCCGAGCTTGAAGCACGCGGACTAGATGTGTTTGTGAAGCAGTGGGCGGAGGACGGTAAGCCGCTATTAGGTATTTGTTTAGGCATGCAATTGCTATTTGATGAAAGCCAAGAAAACGGGCTGACGAAGGGGCTTGCACTCTTGCCAGGAAGCGTTGTAAAGTTCCAAGAGGGTGTTGCAAAAGTACCTCACATGGGCTGGAATCAACTCTCGTTTCGCCAAAAAACGCACGAGATCTTGAAAGATGTTAAAGAAGGGCACGTCTACTTTGTGCACTCGTATTTTGTGCAAACAAAGAACGACGAAGTGCTTGTGGCTACGACGGACTACGCGGATGCGGTGGTGCCTGCGGTAGTTGCGAAGGATAGTGTCTGGGCGACGCAGTTCCATCCGGAGAAGAGTAGCGGAGTTGGAATGAGTATGCTGAAGAATTTTGTGGAGCAAAAAGGGGGCGTTCGCGTTGAGTAACGAGTTTATTGTGTATCCAGCAATTGATATTAGAGGTGGCAAATGCGTCCGCTTGCTTCAAGGTGACTACGATCAGGAGACGGTGTACGGCGATTCTCCGTTTGATATGGCAAAGACGTTTGAGGAGCAGGGAGCGACGTGGATTCACATGGTGGATCTAGACGGCGCGAAGGCAGGTCAACCGGTCAATCACGAGGTGGTGATTAAGGCTGCTTCTGAGCTGTCTGCAAAGGTCCAAATTGGCGGCGGGATTCGCACGGCGGAGGACGTGGCTCGTTATTTAGACGCTGGTGTGAGCCGAGTGATATTGGGCAGTTCCGCGATTTCTGATCCGGAGTTTGTCACATCGATGCTTGCTACATACGGCGGCGAGCGCATTGCGATTGGCATTGATGCGCGCGACGGATTTGTGGCGACGCACGGTTGGCTACAAACGTCCGAGGTCAAGGCGGAGGAGCTTGGTAAGGAGCTTGCTGCTAAAGGCGCGGAGACATTTATTATGACCGATATTTCTCGCGATGGGATGCTCTCAGGTCCTAACGTCGAGGCGATCGCAAGCCTTGGTCAGGCGACTGGCAAGCAGGTGATTGCGTCAGGCGGCGTGAGTAGCATGGATGATTTGCGCGAGCTTGCGGAGAGAAAAGATAGTGGCATTGCTGGAGCAATTACAGGTAAAGCGCTTTATACCGATCGAATCGATCTGAAGACGGCGATCGAGGAGGTGCAGCAGTAATGCTCACAAAACGTATTATTCCGTGTTTAGATGTAAAGGAAGGGCGCGTTGTAAAAGGCGTGCAGTTCGTTGATTTACGTGACGCTGGGGATCCAGTCGAGCTTGCGGCGTTTTACGATGAGCAAGGTGCAGACGAGCTTGTCTTTCTAGATATTTCCGCGTCTCACGAAGGTCGTGAGACAATGGTCGATGTAGTCGAGCAGGTGGCAGGAACGCTTGCAATTCCGTTCACCGTTGGCGGTGGAATTAATGCTTTGTCTGACATGAAGCGAATTCTTCGCGCAGGAGCGGATAAGGTGTCCCTTAATACCGCTGCGGTTTTACGTCCGGAGCTTATTAAAGAGGGCGCTGACTTCTTTGGCTCCCAGTGCATCGTGGTCGCGATTGATGCAAAGTGGGACGAGGCTTTAGACTCCTGGCGCGTGTACACGCACGGTGGTCGCAAGGCAACAGATCGCGAAGTCATTGCCTGGGCAAAGGAAGCTGTTTCCTTAGGCGCTGGCGAGATTTTACTAACAAGCATGGACGAAGACGGAGAGAAGTCTGGCTTTGCGATTGAATTGACAAAGGCTGTTAGCGAAGCTGTCTCTGTGCCAGTTATTGCCTCAGGCGGTGCTGGAAATCAGGAGCATTTCGAAACTGTCTTTACAGACGGAAAAGCAGATGCGGCTCTTGCGGCATCCATCTTTCACTATAAAGAGACTTCTGTCGAAGAAGTTAAAACATACTTACGCGGAAAGGGGCTACCAATTCGATGAACATAGATCAGCTACGCTTTGACGAAAAAGGCCTTCTTCCTGCGATTGTTCAGGATTTTTCTACGAAAGAAGTGTTAACACTTGCCTATATGAATAAAGAGTCTTTAGAAAAGACGCTAGAGATCGGCGAGACGGTCTTTTACAGCCGTTCTCGCGAGGAGCTGTGGCACAAAGGCGCAACATCTGGTAACACGCAGCGCGTCGAGGAGATCCGCTACGACTGCGATCAGGACGCACTTGTTGTCCTCGTCACACCAGCCGGTCCCGCTTGTCACACCGGCGAGCGCACATGCTTCCATGAGACTCTCTTTGCAGGAGAAGACACGGTAGAGACTTCGAAAGACGGAGAAGCTAATCGCTTTGCTATTATCGAAGAGCTAGAGCAACTATTGGTGGAACGCGAGCAAACAATGCCAGAAGGCTCTTACTCGACGTATTTATTTGAAGAAGGCGTCGATAAGATTCTAAAGAAAGTCGGCGAAGAAGCATCAGAGATCATCATCGCGGCTAAGAATCGCGACAAAGACGAGCTTACGTGGGAAAGTGCAGACTTCCTTTACCACTGGTTGGTTCTCTTGCAGGAGCAAAAGCTGCCGCTTGATCGGGTATTAGAGCGGTTGAAGGATCGGCATAGTGGCAAGAAAGGGATCTAAGGTCTTGATTTATACAGGCTCTGCGAGCCTGTTGTTGCTGAAGTGCTAACTAGTTTAGTGCGTTAGCTCTTCGAGCTTAATTGCTGAAGTGCGAATTAGTTTCGTTCAGTATTACTAATTATTGAGGGTAAGAGGAGTCAGCTCTGCGAACGCCCTTCGACATTAGTAGGGTCAGTGCCTGAGCCTACTCGTCGGGCAGGAGTCGACTGTCGTCTCCTCCTAAACGCCCTTCTGCGTGGTCTCATTCCCTGCCTATTCCTACTAATTGTCTCCGGGCATTCTCCGAGT
Organism: Paenalkalicoccus suaedae; assembly: GCF_006965545.2. NCBI lineage: Bacteria > Bacillati > Bacillota > Bacilli > Caryophanales > Bacillaceae > Paenalkalicoccus > Paenalkalicoccus suaedae. Next base: position 2,868,381 of record NZ_CP041372.2, on the reverse strand, counting down.
CTGCCTCCTCTTGAGCTTTTTTAGGTTGGTAGATTAAATAAGAGATCTTAGTTAAGTTCGATTGAAAACTAAAACCAAAACCGAAAGCAAAGTTAAAAGCAAAAATAACGCAAAACTAAAAGCTGGTTCAAAAACTTGATCATAACTTTTGAGGCTGTTATTTAGATATGTTAGATTGATGCTCGCTTTCTTCTTTTATAGAGGAAGGCGGGCTTTTTTGTGATTTAAGGAACTTTTAAAGTCGCATTCTTCACAAAAGAAATTTATTAAGTGATAAGTTCAAGGTAACCGCACTAAATTAACCTTAAATACAGATTACCTGCAGAATTTAAACGCTCTTAAAATGAACCTGTAAGTAAAATATTGCTTCAACGAATGATGCAATTCTTATAAAAGATAGTCCATAAGAATATTTTAGAATGTGGAGAGAATAAAACTTATAAGAATTCACTCTAGAATCTTTAAATTTAATTAAAAGAGGAGTTTGATAACAAGGTTAAAAGTATGAAAGTAGTAATAAATGATCAAAATAATCTTTCGAAAAGGTAGGAGAAAATGGTATAATTATGTTAGTTGATAAGTTTTTAGTGTGTTTTGCTCTTGGACCTTTGCTTTTTCCTCTTCGCGAAATTACCCGTTATTGCGAGTATCACTCTTACTTTTTCCTCTTTCGACAACTAATAGCTCCTTATTGGATTATAAAATTTCATACATATGTTCCACAATCGAAATAAAAAGGAGAAACTTCTCCCTTTATTATAAATAAATGGTATTATTTTTAAAAATAAATGGAGGTAACAAACTTTGAAAAAAATCGCACACGTATTATCAGCAGGAATTCTAGCTATCGTCTTAGTTGCATGTTCCAATGAGGAAGAACCTGTATTGGAAGAACAAGCTGACGCAGCGGAAGGAACAGAAGAAGTTCAAGACGATAATCAAAAAGAAAACGACAATGTGAATGAAGTAGAAGCGGAAGTCGTTAATGAAGAAGTTGACGAGTATCATGTTAGTAATTTTGGGGAAACGAGATTAGAAGTTCATCCGGATTTAGGTGTTGAAATAGACGTGTTGGAAGATTATCGCTTTGTCATCGAAGACAATACATTTGTTGTAAGTAGTCAATATGCTATGTTACGTATTTCAAATGTTCCTGAAAGGTGGGAAGATAATATAGAGTCTTACGAAAATCAAATGACTTCTACTCGTCCCTTCCTCAATAAACGAGAGACAGAAGAAATTATCATCAGTGATTTAGCTGAATCGGCTACTTTCTATTACTCTGGAGTAGATGGAAATAGAGAAATGTACATCTTAAATACAGTAAAGGAATTCGGAGCTTATTATAATGTAACTCTAACATTCCCGGAAGGGGAATTTGAAGAGCATGGGTTACCTATGTTAGCAATTCTCAATAGTCTTCACGTACCTGAAGATAGCCTACAAGCTTCTTTCGAAGACTTTGACGGAGAAGAGTACTTGCAACGTCTAGAAGAAGAAAATAAACGTCTTATGGAAGAGCAAGTCGACCCATGGGAAACTCAAGGAGAATTACCTGACGAGGAATAAAGTATTAGACAATAATAAATTAAACTACCCAACCTATTTAAATGGTTGGGTTTTTTTGTGTATAGATTGACTTCGACTCGAAAACGAGTATGATAATAAAAATTTGAAAAGGGGATGCAAAATGCTCATTAAAAGCAAGCGGTTAACAAAATTTTCAATCGGTTTAGCAATGATTACGACAACATTCCTTCTCCCTTAACCAATACAGGCTCAGGACAACGATGAACCTCCAGAGCCAATCTAAGCAACTAATAGTAGTTTCGCGTGTGTTACGAATCTGGATGCCAGTAGTTCGGAGTATCAGCCGCATTCTAGTGGTCGAGAATACGTTGATATCACATTCATATTTAAATCAAGTGTATTATATTAGAGAAAAAGCATAATAGTCTTTTCCTCATGTGTATTTATCTTAAGGAAACAAGTGAAGCAATAAAGCCACTATAACCAAGGGCGACCCGGAGCGGCGTTTGCGTTACTACCAGTGGTAGCTCTTCCGCGAAGCGAAAATCCTTTCTGACGGCCGTTGGCCGACAGAAATAGTTGAGCAAGCCATCACAGGTAGTAGCAAACGCCGCGCAGGGGCGCCGAAGGTGCCCGCCCTTGACTTGAACTTAATCAATTGACCTTGAACTTCTTACACACAAAAAACCTGCAACTAAGTTGCAGGCTCATGTAACCATTAATTCGCTTTCGCGTTCTTTTCTGCCTCATGCTTTAGAATAAGATCCGCAGTCAGCTGGCCAGAAAGGGTAACCATCGGTACGCCTCCACCTGGGTGCGTGGAACCGCCTGCAAAGTAGAGGTTCTCATATAGAGAGCTCTTTGCTGGGATTTTGAAACCACCGTTTGTAGATTTATCGGCAGCGACACCGTAGATGCTTCCGCCGTTAGCGCCGTATAGCTCTTCGAGTGTGTCAGGTGTAAACTGGTATTCGAATTCGATTGATTCGCGAAGACCCGTTAAGCCCATGCGCTCTAGCTTGTTTAGAACGACAGCGCGGTAGTCTTCCCAATCGACATCCTTTTTCATAGCTGTTTTTGGTGGAACATGTGTTAATACGAACAGATTTTCTTTCCCGTCAGGTGCTTGAGACGGGTCGGACTTAGAAGAGACACCAATGTAAACAGTTGGGTCATCCGCAGGAACGCCTTTTTCAAAGATTTGTTTAAACTCTTTTTCTGGATCTTCACTGAAGAAGAAGTTGTGATGATCTAATTCTTCGAATTTGCGATCCACTCCTAGAAGGAGGACGAGACCAGATACAGTTGGTTGGAACGTTTTAGAAAGTTGTTTCACTTCCTTCTTCACACGACCATCCTTTTTAGGAATAAGCGTGTTGTAAGCAGGGATGACCTCTAAGTTAGAGACAACAACGTCTGCTTCGTAGAAAGTACCGTTAGCTGTTACAACACCTTTTGCTGTGTCACCATCAAGGTAAATGTGAGATACCTCTTCGTTTGTGAGCACCGTTGCGCGTAGTTCGTCTAATACTTTTTGCATGCCGCGAGCGATATTGTACATGCCACCTTTTACGTAGTGGATGCCTAGTCCAAATTGAACGTAGACAAGCTGGTTTAGGATGGCTGGAGCTGCATATGGGTTAGAGCCAACGTACATAACAAAGAAATTAAATAATTGCTCAAGCTTTGGATTGTTAAAATGCTTTTTCGTGCCTTGGGCAACGGTATTAAATGGGTCCATAGATAAGAGCTCTTTTAAAGAATGCTGAGAGCGTAAATCCTTTAGTCCAGAGATGCTTGTTTTATAAAAGCTTTTCATACAAACGTCGTACATTTCCTGCGAGTATGCAAGGAACTTCATGAACGAAGAGTCTGGCTCAGGCTTTACTTTCTTTAGCTCCTCAAGCATTTGAGGGATGTCAGAAAGTACATCGATGGATGTCCCGTCCTCATAGAAGGTACGCCATTGAGGCTCAATGCGTTCGATTTCCATATAGTCATCCAGCTTTCGGTGGACGCTATCGAATAGCTGTTCTAATACCCATGGCATCGTTAAGATGGATGGGCCTGTATCAAACGTAAAGCCTTTACCACTGCGTTGATTCAGTTTGCCCCCGATCGTGTTGTTCTTCTCTAATACGGTAACGTCATATCCTTCACCTGCTAGGCGGATCGCTGTGGATAAACCACCAAGACCTGCTCCAATGACAACTGCTTTTTTTGCTATAGACAAGTAAAACACCTCCGAGATAGTTGGGTGTGAGCTATATTACACGGCATTGCCGTTAATATCAGTACAGTTAATAAATAAAGGGAAAGAGACGATAGCGTGATTCACGCCACGTTTTGTACTCCGGACCGAATGCCCCTATAAGCATATTCTCTTCTAGTTGCATACGTCTTAGAAGAAGTGGAGTAAAGAAGAGTAGAGCTGTGACTACGCCAAGAATGCTTCCCGTATAGACACTAAACCCTAACACAATACTAAAAAGGCCAGTATAGAGCGGGTGACGCAGGATGCGATAAGGGCCTTTACTGACGAGTTTATCGCCGTCGCGAACTTGTACATCACGGGTAAATTGTTTGCCAAGCTCCATGATGCCCCAGTAGCGCAAAAAGATCCCAAGACCTACTAATACGACACCGATCGTTTGAATTCCTGCCTGTTCAGTCGCTAAAATGCCGAACTCCCGCGAAACGAGAGAGATGGCGACAACGGCGATAACAGAGATGAGGATCCATGGGAATGAGGAACCATCTGCTTCGTCGGTTGCTTCAGTTTTACGACTTTTGAAAAGGAGAAATTCCCCGACCCAAATAATAGAAAGTCCGATAAATATGTAGTCGAGAACGGTCATACACGTCACTCCCAAATTATGTACTGTTTGCACAACACTATACTATATACCCTATCTTACCTAATCTGACACCTTTATCAAGAATTTTCTGACACCGCAGTAAAGATATCTTGCTTTTGATGCGTTGTAAGGCTATTCCTAGCGTGTTATACTGCATATTAGTGTATTTAGAAGAACGGAGGATTTGCCTGTATGCAGCAAACCGAACGCGGACTTGTCATTCCATTCATGCGGGATGGAAGTTTTTTTTATAAAAAGGGGTTAGAGTCTTACGAGAATAAACGAATCACAAAAGCGATTCGTCATATGAAGCGTGCGATTGAGATTGAACCGGAGGAGCCTGTATTTGCGTGTCAGCTAGCGATTATTCTAGCGGAAGAAGGCGACTACGCGACGTCTAACAGCTGGCTTCGTAAAATAAAAGATGATATCGATCCGTCGATGCCAGAGAGCTACTTTTTTTTAGCGAATAATTTAGCGCACCTTGGGGAATTTACGGAAGCAAGAGAGCATTTAAAAACGTACCAGCGTCTAGATGCTGAGGGCGAATTTTCAGAGGATGCGGAGATGCTATTAAGTCTCATCGGATCAACTGAAGACAACGCTGATGCAAATCCATTTACGATGCCGGTGATGAGCGCCTTACACATTGGTGACTTCGAGCTCGCCGAAAAAGAGGCGCGTGCCATGATTACGACTAACCCTAGAGAGTGGCTCCACTATGTGTATGTAGCGGAATCGTTGTTACACCAAGGAGAGCTTAAAGAGGCAGATCAAACTCTTCAGGATGTACTGACTAAGGTTGGTGATCACGTGCTGGCCCGAGCGGTCTACACGACTCTTTTGGTCGAAAATGGGGACGAGGCCGCTGATGAATTAGTGAGAGGGCTCCGCCTTGCTGTTCCAATGGATAGCTTCCATATGTATATGGTTGGGCGTGCGCTTTACTTTGCATCGGAGTTTGAGGCTTCGTATCAGCTGTTGCAAAAATGTATTCCAAGAACGAACGCTGTTTATCTTCATCAGCTCGCTGTTGTTGCAGCGCGAACTGGGAGGTTTGAGGTTGCTGCGAAGCTTTGGGATCAAGCAGCTACATTACACGCTGAATATAAGCCAGATTTTAAGGCTTTTGAGGAGCGTGCTAGATCACAAGAATATGCAAGTGAGCATAAGGTAGAGTGGCATTTACGTCGTATATAATCAAGTGAGCATATAAGTAGACGAATGAGCGAATTTCTTTTAAGATGAGGGAAGAGTAAATGAATGAAGAAGGAGTGTGAACGGAATGAGTGAAGAAAAAATCCATGACGTTATCATTATTGGAGCGGGACCAGCGGGGATGACAGCCGCAGTTTACACATCCCGTGCTAATTTAGATACAATTCTGTTAGAACGCGGTGTTCCAGGTGGACAAATGGCAAATACAGAAGAGGTTGAGAACTATCCAGGCTATGATCACATTTTAGGTCCGGATTTATCAACAAAAATGTTTGAGCACGCAACGAAATTTGGTGCTGTCTATAAATACGGAGATGTAAAAGAGATTACCGATCACGGAGACTACAAGGTAGTAAGAACGGGAAGCGGAGAGTTCAAAACGCGTTCCATCATTTTAACTACTGGTGCACAGTATAAAAAAATTGGGGTGCCTGGCGAGCAAGAGCTTGGTGGCCGAGGCGTTTCTTACTGTGCGGTCTGTGACGGTGCCTTCTTTAAAAATAAAGAGCTAGTGGTTGTTGGTGGAGGAGACTCTGCAGTAGAGGAAGCCGTTTATTTAACTCGTTTTGCTAGTAAAGTAACAATCGTGCACCGCCGTGATGAGCTTCGTGCACAAAAAATTCTTCAAGACCGTGCTTTTGCTAACGAAAAAATTGAGTTCATTTGGAGTCACACGGTAAAGTCCATTAACGATGAGAATGGTAAGGTCGGCAGTGTGACGTTAATTGATAAAGCGGACGGTAGTGAGAAAGAGTTTAAAACAGATGGTGTCTTCGTTTATATTGGCATGCTTCCAATTAACGAGCCATTCTTAAACTTAGGTATCACTAATGATGAGGGCTATGTTGTAACAAATAGCGATATGGAAACGTCTATCCCTGGTATTTTTGCGGCTGGAGATATTCGCGACAAAATGCTGCGTCAGATTGTTACAGCGACAGGTGATGGAAGTATTGCGGCACAAGCTGCTCACCACTACATTGAGAACTTAATGGATAAAGTGGGCGAGAAAGAATCCGTTTAAGCAAAACGTAATTTTGCTTTAATTTACCTGTAACAGCACTGCAACATTTAAGGGGTATACTACAAGTAGTAATTGACCCCCTTTTATATATTTGATGACGCGAACGAACGCCGTTCGCGTCCTTTTTTTGGTCTGAAATGTGTAATATTCTCTTAGCGTAATTCCTATTTCGATATCCTGCCTAAGCTGTTGGTGGCATAGGATAGATATAGTATAATGGGAATAAATGCATCATAGAGGGGTGTAGCCGTGCGAGTGACAAACTGTGTAATTACACATGATGGACACGTTTTACTTCTTCAAAAACCAAGTAGAGGCTGGTGGTCGGCTCCTGGCGGTAAAATGGAGCAGGCAGAGTCTGTGATAGAAAGTGTACGCCGAGAAATTTACGAAGAGACAGGAATCCGTATCGATGAGCCAGAGCTCTGTGGCGTTTTTACATTCGTTATTTATAAAGATGAGACGATTGTAAAAGAGTGGACGATGTTTACCTTTCGCACAGCTTCTTTTAGTGGGGATATGGTGGAACATTCGCCAGAAGGCGTGCTTTCTTGGATTAAGGAAGAGGATCTACGTGACATTCCAATGGCACCAGGTGACTATCCTATAATCGATCATGCCTTGCACGGCGAAGGCGTCATGTACGGCACCTTCACCTATGATACAGATCGCACGTTATTAGATCTAAAACTAGAAGCATCAGGTACAACCATTCGCGAAGGAGGGGCTCACTATGACAGAGACAAACACAATTGAACTAGTAATCATTACAGGTATGTCTGGAGCAGGTAAAACAGTTGCTGTCCAAAGCTTCGAGGATATGGGCTATTTTTGCGTCGACAACCTGCCACCTGCGTTAATCCCTAAATTTATCGACTTAATGGACGGCTCCGGTGGCAAAATGAAAAAAGTAGCGCTTGTCATTGATTTGCGAGGTCGAGAATTTTTCGACCAGCTGTTCGAGACCATCGACAGTGTTTCGGCTGAGTCAAATATCACGCCACAAATCGTCTTTTTAGATGCTTCAGATGAGACGCTCGTCCGCCGCTACAAAGAGACGCGCCGCACGCACCCATTAGCGGAGGGAGATGCCCCACTTGTTGGGATCAACGCCGAGCGCGAGATTTTAGATGATCTCAAAGGTCAGGCTCAGATCATTATCAACACGACAGGACTTAAACCTCTTCAGCTTCGCGAAAAAATATTGGAGCACTTTCAATCAAATAAAAAAGAGAGCTTTCGTATTCAAGTCATGTCGTTTGGATTTAAGCATGGCGTACCAATTGACGCTGACTTAATGTTTGATGTAAGGTTCCTACCGAATCCGCACTACATTGATCATTTAAGACCAAAAACAGGCCTTGATAAAGAAGTATCGGACTATGTGTTAAAATGGTCGGAAACGCAACAGTTTATGGAGAAGCTCGATGACTTGTTACAATACATGCTTCCTCATTATAAGCGGGAAGGGAAAAGCCAGCTTGTCGTTGCGATCGGATGCACCGGAGGCAAGCACCGCTCCGTCACTCTTGCCGAATACTATAACAAACGCTTCCAAGAGCTTGATTATCTAACAAACGTCACCCACCGTGACGTGGAGAAGGGTCGCAGGGAATAGTGAAACGAGCGAAAGTAGTGGTCCTCGGAGGAGGGACAGGTCTCTCTGTCCTTCTTCGTGGTCTAAAAACGTTCCCAGTCGACATTTCCGCAATTGTGACGGTTGCGGATGACGGAGGCAGCTCGGGTCGTTTGCGAGAAGAGCTAAATATCCCACCACCTGGTGATGTACGTAACGTGTTAGTCGCTTTGTCAGAAGTGGAGCCACTTGTCGAAGAGCTTTTTCAGCATCGATTTGAACTTGGTAAAGGATTGATTGGTCATTCTCTCGGCAATTTACTGTTAGCAGGAATGACGTCTATTACCGGAGATTTTGCACAAGGGGTGCAGGAGATCAGCCGTGTATTAAACGTGAAAGGGAAAGTGATCCCGGCATCAAATAAGCATATTACTCTTCATGCGGAGCACGAAGATGGTACAGTAACATCTGGAGAATCAAAGATTCCTTTGACCGGCAAAAAAATCAAACGTGTGTTCCTCGAGCCAAAAGAGCCTGAAGCGATGTATGATGCTGTCTATGCAATTGAGTCGGCGGATTTAGTTGTACTTGGGCCAGGGAGTTTGTATACGAGTATTATGCCGAATGTACTTGTGCCGGGAATTACGGATGCGATCAAGCGCTCTACGGCAACGAAGGTCTATATTTGTAATGTCATGACACAGCCGGGGGAGACGGACAACTATGCTGTCTCCGATCATGTTGCGGCGATCAATGATCATGTTGGGACAAATATTGTAGACGCTGTGCTACTGAACTCACAGCAAATCCCATTCTCTTATGCACAGAGGTATAAAGAGGATGGCGCTATAGGAGTCGAGGTCGACCGCGACGTACTTCAGGCAATGAACGTACGAATTATCGAGGACGAGCTGCTTTCATTTAAAAATGAACTTGTGAGACACGATGCCATTAAGCTATCCCAGCGTCTCGTATCGCTTCTATAGGGTAATAAATGAATAAAAGGGGGGTGGAATGATGTCGTTTGCTTCGATGACAAAAAAAGAGCTTACGCAGTTAGAGATTGATCCATGCTGCTCGAAGGCAGAGCTTGCCGCTTTGATTCGCATGAATGGGTCCGTCTCTTTACGTAATATGCAGATGACGCTCGATATACAAACAGAGAACGCGGCCATCGCTAGACGCATCTATTCCTTACTAAAGTCAATATATGAGGTACACGTGGAGTTGCTCGTTCGTAAAAAAATGCGACTGAAGAAAAATAACGTGTACGTGGTGCGCATTTCCAAACAGGCGCGAGAGATATTAGAATCGCTCCGTATCGTAGATGAGGCGTTTTCGTTCACACGAGAGATCTCACCGGAGTTAATTAAAGATTCCTGCTGCAAGCGAGCGTATTTGCGAGGTGCATTTTTAGCAGGTGGTTCGGTGAATCATCCGGAGACATCCTCGTATCACTTGGAAATATTCTCGTTTTATGAAGAGCATAATGCATCGCTCCGTGACTTAATGAATTACTTTGAGTTGAATGCAAAAATGATCGAGCGAAAAAAGGGATTTATCCTTTATTTAAAGGAAGGCGAGAAGATTAGCGAATTCTTAAATGTAATTGGCGCACATCAAGCCTTGCTTCGATTTGAAGATACACGTATTATGAAAGATATGAGGAACTCCGTTAACCGTTTAGTTAATTGTGAAACGGCTAACTTAAACAAAACAGTCGGAGCAGCTATGCGCCAAGTGGAAAATATCCGCTTAATTCGAGACGAAATTGGCTTAGATGCTCTTCCTGAAAAACTTCGCGAAATTGCTGAGCTGCGCATTGAACACCAAGATGTTTCACTAAAAGAGCTCGGAGAAATGCTGACTAGTGGAAAGGTAAGTAAGTCAGGCATTAACCACAGGCTACGTAAGATCGAAGAATTTGCTAACAAGCTCCGTGCAGGGGAAAAAGTGTAGGACCCCTGCACTTTTTATCTATCCGGATGAAAGCGCTTGTTTTATAGACGAGGAAAAGGAGGAATGGATTATGATCGAAAAAACATTGACTGTTAAGAGAAAAAGTGGCCTTCAAGCAAGACCAGCTGCTCTATTCGTACAAGAGGCTAATCGCTTCCATTCGGATATCTTTATCGAGAAAGACGATAAAAAGGTGAACGCAAAAAGTATTATGGGGATCATGAGCTTAGCTGTTGGTGCTAACAAGGATATTACCCTTAAAATTGACGGACCTGATGAACAAGAGGCAATGGATGCCTTAGAAGAATTCGTCAGTAAAGCAGAATAGTTTTATATCCCTAAAGCGTACAAGCCTTTGTCTATGAGACGAAGGTTTTTTGTTTTGGATTTTTGAGGATCGAGGATTGGGTGGATGGGGAGTGCGAGATTGAGAGGGCGCGGAGGGATTTAAGAGCCTTGAGGGATGCTTTGCGTCAAGTAAAGGTCTGTTTGCATCAGATCGAAGGTAAGGTGCGTCAGTTAGGCTTTCGTATGCGTCGGTTTAATTTGCTTTGCATCAAATCAGGGTGTCGATGCGTCAAACTGGTAGCCGGTTGCGTCACTCAGGGTATCTGTTGCGTCAAATTGGCACTCCTATGCATCAACCCCCTATTGTGTAATAAATTCAAAGGTCACATCCAAAATCTAATAGTAAAAAATCAAAGTTGTTTATACTATCCATTAGCTAAGGCCCCAATTTTCATTAAAAACAAAGCTATACAATAGCTTAGGATCATTCCAAAAAATACGTGAATAAAGTGCCAGACTGTTCGTGCAATGACGCAAGGAACATCATCGGTTCTCGCTCTGTTATCGATACAGATTTTATCCTCATCCCCCATACATAACAAAACGCCCCTAATCGCAGCTGCGACTAGGAGCGTTCATTACGTATTAAGAACCGATTGTTGGAGCTTTTGCCATTACGTCATCGATCAGGCCGTATTCTTTTGCTGTTGCAGCAGACATGAAGTTATCGCGGTCTGTGTCGCGCGCGATTGTTTCAAGTGGCTGACCTGTTCGCTCAGCTAAAATTTCGTTTAGCTTTTGACGCATTTCAATAATGCGACGCGCGTGGATTTCGATATCAGATGCTTGACCTTGTGTTCCACCAAGTGGTTGGTGAATCATAACTTCAGAGTTTGGTAGCGCAAAACGCTTACCAGGCTCACCAGCTGCTAATAAGAAGGCACCCATAGATGCTGCCATACCGATACAAATTGTTTGTACGTTTGGCTTGATGAACTGCATCGTGTCATAGATTGCCATACCTGCTGTGATAGAGCCACCTGGGCTGTTGATGTATAACGAGATGTCTTTATCAGGGTCATCAGCAGTTAGGAAGAGAAGCTGTGCAACGATAGAGTTTGCAACGTTATCGTCAATTCCTGATCCTAGCATAATAATACGGTCTTTTAGAAGGCGTGAGTAAATGTCATAAGCACGTTCTCCACGGTTCGTTTGTTCGATTACTGTAGGTATTAAATTCATGATTCAATTCCTCCTTAAATGTCATCTTCTAAGTATTAGATACGGGGAGTGTATATTCCTGCCTCCTCTTCGTATGAAACCATCATAACGCTAATGGTCAATGAAGGTCAAATAATTTAAACTCAAAAGTTTCACTTTTCATGATAACCGTAATTCTTGTTTCATAAACCAAAGAATAATGTATGTTAAAATAAATGGTGTAAGTGAGGAAGGGAGTGTCGCGACGTGGATTTTAGATTAGTGCAAGAGCAACAAATGAAGCTGGTTATGACCAATGAGTTGCGGCAGGCGATTACGATGCTCCAGTATTCCATGCACGACCTGCAGCAGTATTTGCACGACCAGCAGCTTGAGAATCCATTAATTGAATTACAGGAGAAGCGCACGGATGCTTCGACCGATTATAAAACAGACTTTACGTCTTATCAATCCGAAGAGGATTATACATCACCACTTGACTATGTAGCGAACACGGAGGAGGGACTCCATGACTATCTGCTGCATCAGATTCGGGTTTGGGATATCTCAGAAGAGATGAAGCGTATAGTGAGCTACTTGGCGTTGCATGTGGATGAAAATGGGTACCTGCATTCTCCGCTTCAAACGTTTGCTGAAGAGTTAAATACTTCGATCGAGCAAACGGAGGATGGCGTGCGCTTATTACAAACACTTGAGCCTCATGGAGTTGGTGCGACTAGCTTAAAAGAGTGTCTCTTGTTGCAACTTCACTATCTCGAGGTGCGCGATCCGTTGACCGAAAAAATTGTAACAGAGCACCTTGATGCCTTAGCCAAAAAGCAGTGGCAACAAATTGCAAAGGCAGAAGGAATTGATATCTTAGATGTGCAGTACGCAGCCGACTTCATTCAATCACTAAACCCAAAACCAGGAGCTGCTTTTGCTCAAGAGCCACCAAGCTATGTTATTCCAGATGTGCTTGTCCATATGTATGAAGGTACGTGGAGAGTGACTTTAAATAATGCGGACCTTCCTAAAATGACGATGAACCGTCAGTACGAGCAACTGCTTACTAACAAGCAAAAGGAAGTGCAGGATTATTTAAAGAATAAACAAGATCAGTTTGAGTGGATCCGTCGAAGTATAGCCCAGCGCCAAGAAACGATTTTACGTGTAACAGAATCGATCATCGAACACCAAGAAGCGTTTTTAACAGATGGAGAGGAAAAGCTTCGTCCATTAAATTTAAAACAGATCGCCGATCGAATTGGTGTTCATGAATCAACTGTTTCTAGAGCGACTACCAAAAAATATGTGCAAACGCCTCGTGGACTATACGAGCTTAAATATTTTTTCACCAAGGGAATAGGAGATTCAGAGACTGCAAGCTCGGCCGAGAAAATTAAGACGTATATGAGACGATTGATTGAGAATGAACCGAAGCAAAAACCTTTATCCGACCAAAAGCTGTCAGACCTACTTAAGGCTGAGCATCATATAGAAGTGTCGCGTCGGACGATTGCTAAATATCGCGAGGAGATGCAAATCGCGCCGTCCTCTAAGCGAAAAAGATACGGAGATGGATAAGATGACGTATTATTTTTACACGAAGGAGCAATGTCCACTCTGCGAGGATGGTCTTGCGGCCGTAAGATTGTTGCAAAAAGAGCTAGGATTTGAGCTTGAGGTGAGAGATATTTATAAAAATGACGAGTGGCTCGAGAAGTATCAGATTCGTATTCCGGTCATGACTGATAAGGATGATAGCGTTATCGATGAGGGCAACATCTCTTACTGGTCATTAAAAGAAAGCGTTGATAGAGCCTAAAACGAGTCAAAAATAGTTGCTTCGACATCATTTCCTTGATACAATGACAGCGCAGGTAAAAAAAGCCGCGCATCATGGAAATGATTTTTTTTGACCTGAGTGGGACGCAATATGTCTACAAGGGACGTTTCGTGTCCCTAATGAATAGGGACAAAGGAGAATTCGGATGAATATGCTATTAGATTTGCAGAAGAAACTCCTGCCGGACCTTGTCGAAGTCTTAGGACTCCGATTTCGCATTCTACGATACATACGCCTCATGCAACCAATTGGTAGGCGAACGCTTGCGACGAACTTAGAAATGTCGGAGCGAGTGCTTAGAAGCGAAGTGACATTTCTTAAAAGCCAAGGACTTGTCGAATTTGCTACATCAGGAATGACGTTAACGGAAGAAGGACAAAATCTTCTTAGTCAGCTTGAAGTAGTGATGAAAGAGGTATTTAATACTCGCTCCATGGAAGAGGAGCTACAGGCAAAGCTTGGTGTAAAAGAAGTCCATGTCGTACCAGGAGACAGTGATCAATTTCCTTGGGTAAAAAAAGAAATGGGTAGAACGTGTGTGAATGTGATTAAGCGCAACCTAGCGATGCAGGGCAATATTATCGCAGTAACAGGTGGCACAACAATCGCAGCCGTTGCCGAGATGCTCGTTCCTGATTCTGATTTAAAAGAATCACTATTTGTTCCAGCTCGAGGAGGGCTAGGTGAGCAGGTAGAAAATCAGGCGAATACGATCTGTGCCACAATGGCACGTAAAGCAATGGGCACATACAGATTGTTACATGTCCCAGATCAAGTGAGTAAAGACGCTTACGAATCATTAGTATTAGAGCCGTCGATTCAATCTATTCTCAAATTGATTCATTCTGCTACGATGGTTATTCACGGTATTGGTGAAGCACAGACAATGGCAGACAGGCGTGATACAGAAGAGGATGTTTTAGCAAAGCTGAAAGAAAAAGAAGCTGTAGCGGAAGCGTTTGGCTATTACTTTAATAAGTCTGGTGAGATTGTTCATAAAGTACCCACAATTGGCCTGCATTTAAACGACCTTGAGTCGATCAACACAATCATTGCGGTTGCCGGCGGAGCTTCAAAAGCAGAAGCCATTCAAGCGTATTTGATTAAAAGCCCAAGTCAGGTATTAATTACCGATGAAGGAGCTGCTAAAGAAATTTTAGCGAAATTGTAAGTTTATTTTTAGCTTAGTACGTGAAGAGTATTAAGTGGCACATTTTAATTCAAGGGTAACCCCTTTGAAATATAAATTTACCTACTTTAAGGAGGAATTTTATCATGGCAACAAAGATTGGTATTAACGGTTTTGGACGTATTGGACGTGTCGTATTCCGACAAGCTCTAAAGAACCCTAACGTAGAGGTAGTAGCAGTAAACGACTTAACGGACGCTAACATGCTAGCGCACCTACTTCAGTATGATTCTGTTCACGGGAAGCTTGACGTAACAGTAGAAGCGAAGGGTGATAACCTAGTAGTTGACGGGAAAGAAATCGTTGTAACTGCTGAGAGAGACCCAGCTAACCTAAAGTGGGGCGAGCTTGGAGCTGAAATCGTAGTAGAATCTACTGGTATCTTCACAAAGCGCGACGCTGCTGCGAAGCACTTAGAAGCTGGAGCAAAGAAAGTAGTTATCTCTGCACCTGCAACTGACGAAGATGTAACAATCGTTATGGGTGTAAACGAAGATAAGTACGATGCAGCTAACCATGATGTTATTTCTAACGCATCTTGTACGACTAACTGCCTAGCTCCATTCGCGAAGGTATTAAACGATAAGTTTGGTCTTAAGCGTGGAATGATGACAACTGTTCACTCTTACACAAACGACCAAAGCATCTTAGATTTACCACACAAAGACTACCGTCGTGCTCGTGCGGCTGCTGAGTCTATCATCCCAACATCAACTGGTGCAGCGAAGGCAGTATCTCTAGTACTTCCTGAGCTAAAGGGCAAGCTAAACGGTGGAGCTATGCGTGTTCCAACTCCTAACGTTTCTCTTGTTGACTTAGTTGCTGAACTAGACACTAACGTAACTGCTGATGAGCTAAACGCAGCATTCAAAGAAGCAGCTGAAGGCGATCTTAAAGGTATCCTAGGATACAGCGAAGAGCCACTTGTTTCTCGTGACTACAACGGAAACAACTATGCTTCTACAATCGATGCTCTTTCTACAATGGTTATGGAAGACAACATGGTTAAAGTAATCTCTTGGTACGATAACGAGACTGGTTACTCTACACAGGTTGTACGCCTAGTTGAGTACGTAGCAGCTAAAGGCCTATAATTCGGGTAGAAAAAAAGCACAATCCTGAATCAACCTTTAGGAGACGGGCAACGTGTCCTGTCTCCTTTTTTATTTTTCTTTCACATAAGGGATCTACCATCAGAAGGCTTCATGGCCTTTTGATGCATTACTTACTAAGAAGAGGGAGGCGTTTCTCCATGAACAAACAATCGATTCGTGATATCGATGTAAAAGGAAAACGTGTTTTTTGTCGTGTAGACTTTAACGTACCAATGAAGGACGGAGAAGTAACAGACGATACACGTATCCGTGCAGCCGTGCCAACGATTGAACTATTAGTTGAAAAGGGTGCAAAAATCATTTTAGCGAGCCACTTAGGTCGCCCAAAGGGTGAAGTAGTGGAAGAGCTTCGATTGGATGCAGTAGCACAACGTTTAAGCGAACTACTAAATAAAGAAGTAGTAAAGACAGACGAAGTGTACGGAGAAGAGCCTAAAAAGGCAGTAGCTTCACTAGAAGAAGGAGACGTACTTTTACTTGAAAACGTACGCTTTGAAGCTGGTGAAGAAAAGAACGACGAAAACCTTGCGAAAGAATTCGCTGCATTAGCAGACGTATTCGTTAATGACGCATTCGGTGCTGCTCACCGTGCGCACGCATCAACAGCGGGCATTGCTGCTCACATTCCTGCAGTAGCTGGTCTACTTATGGAGAAGGAGCTTGATGTATTAGGGAAAGCAATGGCTAACCCAGAGCGTCCTTTCACAGCAATTGTTGGTGGAGCGAAGGTAAAAGATAAGATCGGCGTTATCGATAATCTTTTAGATAAAGTAGATAACCTTATTATTGGCGGAGGACTTGCTTATACATTTGTAAAAGCACAAGGTCATGAAGTAGGGAAATCACTTCTTGAAGAAGACAAAATCGATCTAGCGAAGCAGTTCATGCAAAAAGCGAAAGACAAGGGCGTGAAGTTTTACATGCCAGTCGACGTGACAGTTGCAGATGATTTCGGCGACGATGCAAACAAAAAGGTTGTAGCAATTGAAGAGATCCCTGCTGATTGGGAAGCACTCGACATCGGACCTAAAACAATCGAACTTTACAAGGACGTTGTAAAGAATTCGAAGCTTGTTATTTGGAATGGACCAATGGGAGTATTCGAACTTGAGTCCTTTGCTAAAGGAACAAAAGGTGTAGCAGATGCACTAGCAGAATCTACGGACACGTATTCTGTTATCGGCGGAGGAGACTCTGCAGCAGCTGTTGAAAAGTTTGGTCTAGCTGATAAGATGAGCCACATGTCTACAGGTGGCGGAGCTTCTCTAGAGTTTATTGAAGGTAAAGAACTACCAGGTGTAGTAGCTCTTAACGATAAATAAAAAGGAGGACGAACAACATGCGTAAACCAATTATTGCTGGTAACTGGAAGATGAACAAAACAAAGTCGGAAGCGATTGCTTTCATTCAAGAAGTAAAAGGGTTAGTACCACCTTCAACATCTGTTGATTCTGTGGTTGTAGCTCCTGCTATCTTCTTAGATGCATTAGTACAAGAAACAGAAGGTACGGACGTAAAAATCGGTGCACAAAACGTATATTCTGAAGAGAGCGGTGCATTCACTGGTGAGATTAGCCCGTCTTCTCTAAAGGACTTAGGCGTTGAGTACGTTGTAATCGGACACTCTGAGCGTCGTGAGCTATTCGGTGAAACAGATGAGTCTGTTAACCAAAAAGTTCACGCTGCATTAAAGCAAGGGTTAACGCCAATCGTATGTGTTGGGGAAACACTTGAAGTACGTGAAGCTGGAAATACAGCAAGCGTTGTAACAGAGCAAGTTAACGCAGGACTAAAAGGTCTTTCAGAGGACCAAGTGAAAGAAACCGTTATTGCTTATGAGCCAATCTGGGCAATCGGAACTGGTAAGACAGCTTCTTCAGAGGATGCGAACGAAACATGTGCGGTTATCCGTAATGTCGTGAAAGAAACGTTCTCTGAATCAGCAGCTAATGCAGTGCGCATTCAGTACGGCGGAAGCGTAAAGCCAGCCAATATCGATGAGCTACTTGCTCAGTCTGATATCGATGGTGCATTAGTAGGTGGCGCAAGTCTTGAAGCAGATTCCTTCTTAAAGCTAGTGGAGGCGGGAAATGAGTAAGCAGCCAAAAGCGCTGATCATTCTCGACGGATTTGCTTTACGCGAAGAGTCAGAAGGAAATGCAGTAGCACAAGCTAAAAAACCTAACTTTGATCGATTCTGGAACAACTATCCGCATGCAACGCTTCAAGCATCTGGACTCGAGGTAGGTCTTCCGGAAGGTCAAATGGGTAACTCTGAGGTTGGACACTTAAACATTGGGGCAGGGCGAATTGTTTACCAAAGTTTAACTCGTATCAATCTTGCGATTCAGGACGGTTCATTCTTTAAGAATCAAACGTTCCTAAACGCGATCGAGCACGCAAAGACGAAGGGTACGGCGCTTCACCTATATGGACTAGTGTCGGACGGTGGGATTCACAGTCACATCAGCCACTTATTTGCACTACTCGAACTTGCTAAAAAGCACGAGGTAAAAGACGTTTATGTGCATGCGTTCTTAGATGGACGTGACGTTGGACCAACAACGGCACAAACGTTTATTTCTCAGCTTGAAGAAAAAATGGTCGAGCTTGGTGTAGGAGAAATTGCTACTTTACAAGGTCGTTACTATGCAATGGATCGCGATAAGCGTTGGGATCGTGCTGATAAGAGCTACCGTGCGATGGTGTACGGTGAAGGCCCTAAAGCAACCTCAACGAAGGAAGCGATCGCTACGTCATATGCAGAAGGTAAAAACGACGAGTTTGTTTTACCAACTGTTATGACGAAGGAAGATGGCGAAACGCCGGTCGCAACGATTAAAGATGAAGATGCAGTTATCTTCTTCAATTTCCGACCAGACCGTGCGATCCAGCTATCGCAGATTTTAACAACGGAACCGTTCGACTTCATTGACCGTGGAGACAAGTTTCCGAAGCATCTGCACTACGTGTGTATGACACATTATAGTGATTCTGTAAAAGGTCATATTGCATTTGAGCAGACAAGCATGGTAAATGTATTAGGAGAGGTTGTTTCAAACGCGGGCATGAAGCAGCTTCGAATTGCAGAAACAGAGAAGTATCCTCACGTAACATTTTTCTTTAGTGGCGGTCGTGAGAAGGAATTTGACGGAGAAAAGCGAGTATTAATCGACTCTCCTAAGGTTGCTACTTACGATTTAAAGCCAGAGATGAGCGCGTATGAAGTAACCGACGCTCTTCTTCAAGAAATCAACAACGATGAGCACGACATGATTATCTTAAACTTCGCTAACCCAGATATGGTTGGACACTCAGGTATGCTTGAGCCAACGATTAAGGCGATTGAAGCAGTGGATGAATGTCTTGGCAAGATCGTGGATCTTATCCACGAGAAGGGCGGAAACGCCATTATTACCGCTGACCACGGTAACGCCGATGTTCTTATGCAAGAGGACGGTAGTCCGATGACGGCCCACACGACAAATCCGGTTCCAGTTATCGTAACGGATGAGTCAGCTACACTTCGTGAAGACGGAGTTTTAGGTGATCTAGCACCAACAATGTTAGAGCTATTAGGTGTCACACAGCCAGAAGAAATGACTGGTAAGTCTTTATTAAAGAAGTAAAGTACGTTTAGCAATAAGGCAAGTAAGAGCGCAGATGGAGCCTGACTCTCTTACTTAGCACTAACAAATAAGGAGTGTTTTGAACATGACAATTATTACAGATGTTTACGCACGTCAAGTATTAGATTCACGAGGAAATCCAACAGTAGAAGTAGAAGTACACACAGAAAGTGGCGCATTTGGACGCGCAATCGTACCAAGTGGAGCATCTACTGGTGAGTACGAAGCAGTAGAACTACGTGACGGCGGCGACGCTTGGATGGGTAAAGGCGTAACAAAAGCTGTTGATAACGTAAACGACGTTATCGCACCTGAAGTTGTTGGCTTTGACGCTTTAGACCAATTAGGAATTGACCAGTTAATGATCGAGCTTGACGGAACTCCAAACAAAGCGAAGCTAGGTGCTAACGCAATCCTTGGTGTTTCTATGGCGACTGCACGCGCAGCTGCTGATGCACTAGGAGTACCACTATACGTGTACCTAGGTGGATTCAGCGCGAAGACTCTTCCAACTCCAATGATGAACATCATCAACGGTGGAGAGCACGCGGACAACAACGTAGACATTCAAGAATTCATGATCATGCCAGTAGGCGCTGGAACGTTCCAAGAAGCGCTACAAATGGGAGCGGAAATCTTCCACAACCTAAAGAAAGTATTAAGCTCAAAGGGTTACAACACTGCAGTAGGTGACGAAGGTGGATTTGCTCCTGACCTAGGATCAAACGAAGAAGCACTTTCTACAATCATCGAAGCAATCGAAAAAGCTGGTTACAAGCCAGGCGAAGAAGTTCAGCTTGCAATGGACGTAGCTGCTTCTGAAATCTATGATGATGGCAAGTACAACCTAAAAGGCGAGGGTGTTGTAAAGACATCTGCTGAAATGGTTGACTTCTACGAAGAGCTTTGCAACAAGTACCCAATCGTATCGATCGAAGACGGCCTTGACGAGAACGACTGGGAAGGCTTCAAGCTTCTAACAGAGCGCCTAGGCGATCGCGTTCAGCTTGTTGGTGACGACCTATTTGTTACTAACGTAGAAAAGCTTTCTCAAGGTATCGAGCAAGGTATCGGTAACTCTATCTTAATCAAAGTAAACCAAATCGGTACGCTTTCTGAAACGTTCGAGACAATCGA
This sequence comes from Paenalkalicoccus suaedae, assembly GCF_006965545.2. Taxonomy (NCBI): domain Bacteria; kingdom Bacillati; phylum Bacillota; class Bacilli; order Caryophanales; family Bacillaceae; genus Paenalkalicoccus; species Paenalkalicoccus suaedae. The sequence goes on along the minus strand of NZ_CP041372.2, from coordinate 2,847,809 downwards.
AATGGCGAAGCGCGCTGGATATACAAACGTTATCTCTCACCGTTCTGGTGAATCTGAAGATAGCACAATTGCAGACATCGCAGTTGCAACAAACGCTGGTCAAATCAAGACTGGTGCACCATCTCGTACAGACCGCGTAGCGAAGTACAACCAACTTCTACGTATTGAAGACGAGCTACAGTATGTTGGAAAGTATGCTGGTAAGACTGCTTTCTACAACTTAAACAAGTAATATTTTTTGGAGCCCCTTGTGCCGGTAACGGTGCAGGGGGTTTTTGTTTTAAGCTTTGTTCAGCTCTTCGAGCTGATTCATTGCTAAAGAGCTAACTAGTTTAAAGAAGGTTAAGGAGTTTAATGGGGTAAGAGCAGTCAGCTCTGCGAACGCCCTACGACATTAGTAGGGTCTCTGCCTGAGCTTACTCGTCGGCAGGGTGCGGCTATCGCCTTACCCTAAACGCCTCCTGCGTGATCTCATCCAGAGCCTATTCCTACTAATTGTCTCCGGGCATTCTCCGAGTCTGCCTGCTCTTGAGCTTCTAAGGGTAGTGGAAGGAATGCCTTAGTAAAAGTAAGTTCGAATGTAAAAGCAAAACCGAATAGAAATAGCGTGCATGTTGTGAGAAGTAAGTCGTAATGGAAGTAACGCACAAACTAGGAGAAGTAACACGCAAATTGCCAGAACTAACGCGGAACGAGCACGAAACAGCGCGGAAGTTGGTTAAAGTAATGCGTAAAATAGAAGTAAGGTAAAAATAAGAGGAAGTAATGCGAAACATGGGAGAAGTAACACGAAACCAAATAGAAGTAGCGCGCATTTTGAGAGAAGTAAGTCACAAAAAAAGTAACACGCAAGTTACCAGAAGTAACGCGGAATAGGCAAGGGAGACTAATGATCGCCAAACTTACTGCCAAACGTAAAACGAGTCTTTACCTACCATAATACCCTCAATAAATCCAATATAAAGAAGCAATACCACCTAACGAACTAACTAGTAAGAAAATAGATACTAGGTCCAATTATTTTAACTGTCCAAATTATTGTAATTCCCTTTTCTTCTACTTGTTATACCGATATACTAGTTCACATTGAGAAACTAGTATCTTAGAGAGGGGTTTCATCATCATGGCATCAAAAAGAAGGGGAATATTTCAACGTTTTCTCGATATGGTCGAGAACGTCGGAAATAAACTGCCTCACCCAATAACATTATTTGCTATTCTAGCATTGATGGTTGTTGGTATATCTTGGATTGTTTCGTTATTTAATATTACGGTGGATCACCCTGGGGAAGAGGGGACGGTTGTAGCCGTTGAGAGTCTGATTTCCTTTGAGGGGATTCAATATATGCTCACCAGTATGGTGGATAACTTTATTGGATTCGCGCCACTTGGCGTTGTACTTGCTACGATGCTTGGTATCGGTATTGCAGAGCGTACGGGTCTTATCAGTGCGTGCTTACGTGGCTTTGTTTTATCCGTGCCCAAGCAACTGATCACTGCTGGTCTTGTGTTTGCAGGGATTATGTCGTCTGTAGCGTCAGACGCAGGTTACGTTGTGTTACCTCCGCTTGGAGCGGTTATCTTCGCTGCGCTCGGCCGTCATCCGTTAGCTGGTTTGGCAGCGGCGTTCGCCGGTGTTTCTGCCGGATTTAGCGCGAATTTATTCTTGTCGGCGACGGATCCAATGCTCGGGGAGCTGACGATTCAGGCGGCATCGATCATCAGCGCCGAGTATGCTGAGGGTATGACGATCGCGATGAACTACTACTTCATCATTGTCTCGGTATTCCTACTGACGTTTGTCGGTGCGTTTGTCACAGAGCGTGTCGTTGAGCCACGTCTAGGCGAGTACAAAGGTGACTACCGCGAGGATCTTAAAGGTCTTGAGTCGGTGGAAAAGCGTGGGGTTGCGTGGGCAGCTGCATCGTTCATCGTTGGTTTAGGATTGACTGCACTACTTGTGTTACCACCAGGAGCTCCTATGCAGGGGACAGAAGGCGCCACGTATGTGGATAACATTATTCAGTCGCCGTTTATGAGCTCACTCGTTCCGATTATCACGCTACTATTCTTCGTACCAGGTCTTATTTACGGAATTGTGACGAAGAATATTAAGAGTGACAAGGACGTTGCAAATCAGCTATCTGATACCATGGCTTCGATGGGAATGTTCATCGTATTAGCCTTTACAGCAGGTCAGTTTGTTGCTTACTTTGAGTGGACAAACATGGGACTTGTGCTAGGTGTAGCAGGTGCTGAATTCTTAGATAGTATTAACTTAACTGGTATTCCGCTTATTTTAGCGTTTATCGCAGTGGCTGGTTTTATTAACCTATTTATCGGAAGTGCTTCTGCTAAGTGGGCCATGATGGCACCAGTATTCGTTCCAATTATGATGCAGCTCGGTTACTCGCCTGAACTAACGCAGATGGCGTACCGAATTGCGGATTCAACAACAAATATCATTTCTCCATTAATGACGTACTTTGCGATTATCATTACGTTTGCACAGAAATACGATAAGAAGATGGGTATCGGAACAATGATTTCCGTTATGTTCCCTTACACGATCTTCTTCACAATCGCATGGACGATTATGCTTGTTGTGTGGATGCTTCTTGGTCTTCCGTTAGGACCGGGATCGGGTATTGAATTTAATATGTAAGAAAATAACGTCTGGCTCGTCCCACTAAGTGGGGCGAGTTTTTATTATAGAATTAACAAGCTCTTCGAGCTTTATTATTTCTAAAGTCCTAACTATTCAAAGGACAGCTCTATCGAGCTTAATTGCTAAAGGGCAAACTAGATTCGTTCCGTTTTTCTCAATATGTTGGGGAAGAGCAGTCAGCTTTGCGAACATCCTGCGACATTAGTAGGGTCTCTGTCTGAGCTTACTCGTCAGCAGGGCGCGGCTGCCGCCTTACCCTAAGCGCCTCCTGCGTGATCTCATCCAGAGCCTATTCCTACTAATTGTCTTCGGACATTCTCCGAGTCTGCCTGCTCTCTTGCTTCTAAAAGGGAAGGCTGAAAGTAGAATCTTAGTGAATCGAGAGTTCAATTACAAATACGTGGAGAATAACCATTCTACTTTTTTGTTTAGAACAAAGTGTTCTCATCACTATGAAAAACTAATTGAAACAAGAAGTAAAACGTAACTTATGAGAAGTAAGACGCAAATTGCCAAAAGTATTGCGAAACGGTCTTGAAACAGCTCGGAAGTTGGTTCAACTAGTTCGCTAAAAAGAAGTAGTGTGGAAATGTGAAGAAATAAAACGCAATATAAACGAAGTAAATCGGAATTTAATAGAAGTAGAACGCATTGTGTAAGAAGTATTCCGCAATCAAAGCTCTCCCCATTTATGCATCCATCTTACAAAAGAAAAGTGAGGCAACGTCCTTTCGCCTCGTAACTTATAAAAAAGAAGTGGAGGACTGTATTTTAACCGTTACCGTAGGTGACCCGAAGCGTCGTTTGCGTAACTACCAGTGGTAGCCCTTCCGCGAAGCGAAAATCCTTTTGCACGGCCGCTGGCCGGGCAAAATAGTTGAGCAAGCAACCACGGTAGTAGCAAACGACGCGCAGGGGCGCCGAAGGTGCCGCCCTTGACCTTGCCCTTGCCCCTGCCCTTGACCTTGATCTTGCCCTCCAACATACTATCCTTCCCAAAAAACGCCATTTCCGCTATAGTGAAGACAGAACGCCCAAACTTAAAGGAGGCCCTACCATGACCTATCGCGTTGGCATTATTGGCTCAGGTGACATTGCTAGATCTGTACATATGCCCGCCATTCAAAAGGACCCACGTGCGGAGATTACAGCCGTTTGCTCACGTACCGAAGCGACGGCCCAAAAAGCAGCGAAAGAATTTCACGTTACGAACGTCTACACGGATGTGAAGAAGATGCTTCACGATATAGAGCTTGACCTCGTGCTGGTCGCAACACCGAACAAATTTCATGCGGCTTATGTGATGGAAGCGCTAGAAGCAGGATGTCACGTCCTGTGCGAGAAACCGCCAGCTATGGATGCTGCGGAGGCGCTTATGATGGAACAGCTTGCAACGTCTAAAGGCAAACATCTCATCTACGGCTATCATCATCGCTATAATCTTGAAACGATGTTTCTCCAAAAAGCGATTGTGTCTGGAGAGCTTGGGGATATTTATCACGTGAACGTACAAGCGGTGCGGAGGCGCGGCATTCCGGGCTGGGGCGCATTCACGGACAAGGAGTTGCAAGGGGGCGGTCCTCTCATTGACGTTGGCGTACATATGCTGGATTTAGCGATGTATTTGACGGACTTCCAGAAGCCAACCGAGGTGATGGCGATGACGCATCAGCGGCTCGGTAAAAAGCCTGGTGTAGGACTGCTTGGAGAGTGGGATCCGGCAACGTTTAGCGTGGAGGATTTTGTGGCGGGCTCGATTCGATTTGAGAATGGGATGTCGCTCACGCTTGAGACGGCTTATGCAGCTAACGTGGAGCAGGAGGAGGAGCTTAACGTCAAGCTACTTGGGGATAAAGGTGGGTCACAGACGAATCCTCTTAAGCTTTTTGGGGAAAAGTATGGGCAACTGTTAGACACGACGCCCGCGTTTATCCACAAGACGGATGCGAGATCAAGCTATGAACGACAAATGGAGCACGTGTTTGATGTATTAGATGGGAAAGCGAAGCCTATTGTAGAGGCGTGGCAGGGGACGTTTGTCCAGCAACTTGTTGATGCATTTTATCAGTCTGCGAAAGAGGGAAGAGCCGTGTCCCTCGTATAGGAGACCGTTTGCCAAAACGTCCAATTCATGCTATAGTATGGCAAGGTATAGATGTTCGTTTTAAAAGGGGTGGAGTTAGTGGAAGTTTTTCTATCTGTATTGCTTGTTATCGTATCCATATTGCTAATTGTTACCGTGCTTCTTCAGTCAAGCCGTAGCGCAGGTCTATCTGGCGCAATCTCAGGTGGGGCTGAGCAGCTTGTTGGGAAGCAAAAAGCGCGAGGTCTAGAAGCTGTGCTAAGTAAGGCTACAGCTGTTTTAGGGACTATTTTCTTTATTATTGCGCTTGCATTAGGATATTTCTTGTAAATCAGGAAGCAACGAAGCAGCAGATATCATTCTGCTGCTTTTTCTCGTATTGTTTCGTAAAATAAAGGAATCGGTGTTAGCTTTACAAGTGGATGGTGCATAACTAAAATCCGTGATTATCCTTTGCCTTTCATGGGAATAGTCTAAAGAAAATGACTTCTAAGAGAAGGTGACGTATCATGATCGGATGCCTATTTGTGCACGGATTTACGAGTAATCCCAAGGAAGTAAATGAGCTTGTCAAACATCTTGAAGACAAGTCCTGGATGGTCTATTGTCCAGAGCTCCCTGGCCACGACGGAACAAAAGAATCCCTTAAACAATTTTCATACAAGCATTGGGTATATAAAACAGAAGTAGCACTTGAAGAGCTACTTAAACGCTGTGATACCGTATATGTGATCGGCTTTTCTATGGGCGGTGTCATCGCCGGTTATCTCGCAGCTAAATACCCAGTTACAAAGCTTGTTTTAATAAGCTCTGCCGTTTACTATTTAAATCCTAAGCAGATCGCACAGGATGCTACTGGGTGGTTCATGGAGGGGATCCGCGGCGAGCTTGAAGAGAACGAACTATACCACTTCTATTTAGATAAAGTAAAACGCACTCCCGTTTCAGCGACAATTGAATTCGCCAAGCTTGTGCGTAAATTACGCCACGCGCTTGACGATATTGATGTGCCTACGCTGATTGTTCAAGGGGAGAGTGATGGATTAGTACCGCCTAAAAGCGCGGACTACATTTATTCGCACATTCAGTCAGAGGATAAACAGATTTTTTATTTCCCTAACGCTAAGCACTACATTTGGTTTGGGGAAGAAAAGCAGGAGCTAATTGACAAAATAGATGAATTTTTAGATTCAACGACAGCGAGAAAGGAACGAGACGTAGATGATGAAGATCGCACAACCGAAACCGTTTACCATTGAAGCAGGTAAAAGAGCTGTATTACTCTTACATGGATTCACTGGTAATTCAGCAGATGTTCGTATGATGGGGCGCTATTTAGAGAAGAAGGGCTATAGCTCTCACGCTCCGCATATGAAGGGACACGGGGTACCTCCAGAAGAGCTTGTAAAAACAGGCCCATCAGACTGGTGGGAGGATGTTCAAAAAGGGTACCAGCATTTAAAGGATTTAGGCTATGAGGAGATTGCCGTTGGTGGTCTATCGCTCGGCGGAGTATTTTCTTTGAAGCTCGGGTACACACTACCGGTTAAGGGCATCTTTACGATGTGTTCTCCAATGTATACAAATAACGAGAAAAAGCTTTACGATGGCGTACTAGCTTATGCTCGTCAGTATAAAAAGTATGAAGGAAAAGACGAAGAACAGATCGAAAAAGAAATGGAAGCCTTTGAAGGAACTCATATGGGAACATTAAAGGAACTACGCGAGCTCGTATCAGATGTACGAGATCATGTAGATATGATCTACACGCCAACGTTTGTAGCACAGGCGAGAAATGATGAAATGATCGACCCAAAGAGTGCCACGTTTATTCATGACGCTGTCGAAGCAGAAAACAAAACATTAAAGTGGTACGAAGAATCCGGCCACGTCATCACATTAGATAAAGAAAGAGACCAGCTGCATGTTGATGTACACGCCTTTTTAGAAAGCTTAGATTGGAGCGTGTAAGTAAAATCTGGTCTCACCAATTGAAAGGAGACCATCATAATTATTATGAGAGAACTTACGAAAGAAACATTATTAGCATATTTTAAAGAAGAGGTGGACAAGCCTCTTACTGTGAAGGATTTAGAAGATGAATTTGGACTCGGAGATTCAGACCGATTCAAAGAATGCGTCAAGCTTATGAATGAATTGGAGGAGGAGGGTGAGCTCGTACGCACGCGTTCGAATCGCTACGGTCCTCCAGAAAAAATGAACCTCCAAAAGGGTGAAGTAATCATGCACCCGAAGGGCTTCGCTTTTATTCGTACTGGAGAAGGCATGGATGATATTTTTATCCCGCCAACAGATATGAATGGCGCAATGAATAAGGATACGGTTCTCGTGCGTGTGCAGCCTGAATCGATTGGCGCGCGTCCAGAAGGCACTATTATCCGCGTCGTGAAGCGGGGTGTTACGCAAACAGTAGGAACGTATTCCGATGATAACTACTATGGTTTTGTTGTCCCTGACGATAAGCGTATTCCAGCCGACATCTTTATTCCTAAAGGTCAATCCCTTGGAGCGGTCGATGGACATAAAGTGTTAGTTGAAATTACGCAATATCCTGAAGGTCGTAAAAGCGCAGAGGGTCACGTAAAAAAGATCCTCGGTCATAAAAACGATCCTGGCGTGGATATCATCTCGATTATTCACAAGCACGGCTTACCAGGAGAATTCCCTGAGGATGTTATTGAACAGGCAAACAACGTCCCAGATGCAATCGATCCATCGGATTTAGAAGGTCGTCGGGACCTGCGTAACGAAACGATCGTAACAATCGATGGTGCAGACGCAAAGGACTTAGACGATGCCGTTCAAGTAAAACGTCTTGATAACGGTAACTTCTTACTTGGCGTGCATATCGCCGACGTTTCTCACTACGTCAAAGAGGACTCGCCGATTGATAAACAGGCGTATGAGCGCGCGACAAGTGTGTATTTAGTGGATCGCGTTATTCCAATGATTCCACACCGTCTCTCTAACGGTATTTGCTCGCTAAACCCACAGGTAGATCGTCTGACGCTTTCCTGTGACATGGAGATTACACCAAACGGTGAGGTCGTGAACCACGATATTTATGAAGCCGTTATTAACACAACCGAGCGCATGACGTACACAGACGTGCGCAAGATTCTTCAGGACGAGGACGAAGAGGTTACGGCACGTTATGAGAGCCTCGTGCCATTCTTTAAGGATATGGAGGAGCTCGCGGCGATTTTACGTCAGAAGCGATTTGGTCGCGGTGCGATTGACTTCGACTTTAAAGAAGCCAAAGTATTAGTCAATGAGGACGGTACTCCAGAGGATATCGTATTACGCGATCGTTCTGTGGCTGAAAAATTAATTGAAGAGTTTATGCTATGTGCGAACGAGACAATTGCGGAGCACTTCCACTGGCTAAAACTACCGTTTGTGTACCGTATTCACGAGGATCCAGATGAAGATAAGCTTCAGCAATTCTTGGAGTTCATCACAAACTTTGGTTACGTGGTGAAAGGTACAGCAAATACGATTCACCCACGTGCGATGCAGGAGCTATTAGATAGCGTTAAAGGAGAGCCAGAGGAAGCGGTTATTTCAACACTCATGCTTCGCTCTATGAAGCAGGCGAAGTACGATCCGGAGAACGTGGGTCACTTTGGTCTTTCAGCTGACTTCTATTCACACTTTACGTCTCCAATACGCCGTTACCCAGACCTTATCGTGCACAGACTTATTCGTACGTATTTAGTTGAAGGTAATACGGGCGATGACGTGGTTGCTCACTGGCATGAGAAGCTCCCTGAGCTTACGATGCATGCGTCTCAAATGGAGCGTCGCGCAGAGGATGCCGAACGTGAAACAGACGAGCTAAAAAAGGTACAGTATATGGAAGACAAGGTTGGACAAGAGTTTGTCGGCTTTGTAAGTGGTGTCACTAACTTCGGTTTGTTCGTCAAGCTTCCAAATACGATTGAAGGCCTTGTGCACGTTAGCTATTTGACAGACGATTTCTACCGCTTTGAGGAGCGTCAGTATTCCATGATCGGCGAACGTACCGGCAATATTTTCCGTATTGGCGATGAAATTGAAGTGCGCGTTGTGAATGTAAACGTTGATGAGCGCATCATTGATTTTGAGATCGTTGGGATGAAAAAGCGTAAGGCGGATCGCCGTAAGGATCGTCCGTTTGTGATAGAGAGTGATAAGAGAAAGTCACGCTCTAAAAAAGGTGGACGTAAGGAAGAAAGCAAAGGAAAAGGGAAGAGCACTGGCAAGAGCGGAGGCACGGACAAGCCGAAGCAAAAGAGCCAAAGTGGTCTGAACTTGTCAAACGGTAAAAAGAAAAAGAAGCCGTTTTATGAGGGGCTTCCAAAGAAACAAAAGAAAAAGATAAAGCGGAACAGAGACTAGCGTTTGTTAAGGGGGATGGGGATCCCCCTTTCTGTCTCGCTTAAGGAATGTAGAGGAGAAGAGGTGTCACGATGGCAAATGACGGTAAACCAATTGCGCAAAATAAAAAAGCAAATCATGATTATCACATCGAGGAAACGTATGAAGCAGGTATGGTGCTAACTGGCACGGAGATCAAATCCATTCGTAACCGTCGTGTAAATATGCGTGACTCCTTCGCACGTATTGCGAACGGAGAAGCGTGGGTGCACAATATGCACATTAGTCCCTATGAGCAGGGGAATCGGTACAATCACGACCCTGATCGCACTCGTAAGCTGTTGCTTCACAGGAAGCAGATTAATCAGCTTATTGGTCTGACACAACAAAAGGGCTATACGCTTATACCACTGAAGATTTATATTAAAAATGGTGTGGCGAAGCTTTTGATTGGGTTAGGTAAGGGTAAGAAGAAGTACGATAAGCGTGAGGATCTGAAGAAGAAGGATGCGAAGCGTGAGATTCAGCGTGCGTTTAAGGATGACAATCTGGGTAGATAGTTGCTTAAGGGCTATTTGCTAAAAGCCAACTTGCTAAGGAATAAGACCAGCTCTTCGAGCTTTATTGTTGATAAAGTGCCAACTAGTTTAAAACGGGTTATGGAGTTTAATTTAGTAATAGCAGTCAGCTCTGCGGGCACTCTACGACATTAGTAGGGTCTCTGGATAAGCTTACTCGCCCTGCAGGGCGCGGCTATCGCCTTACCCTGAAGGCCTCCTGCGTGATCTCATCCAGAGCCTATTCCTACTAATTGTCTCCGAATGCCCTCCGAGTCTGCCTGCTCTAGAGCTTTTTTGTGAGGGAAGGTTAGAGCTGACTTACTATTGCTTTATTGAATGAAAGTACGGTTTAGCATTAGTTTTTTAAAAAGTTGACAGGCTCTGCACATTTGTTATAATAGAAGATACCGTTAAGGAAGAGTAAGTTTAATCCTTGATGTCTCATTTATGGGGACGTTCTGGATTCGACAGGGATAGGTCGGACTTAAGTTGCGAGTCGAGCTGGGTGTCCTCGTATAAAACGCCCATCGCCTATAGTTGGCAAAGAAGATAACAATTTCGCTTTAGCAGCGGCGTAAAAACCCTGTTAGCGGTTCCTCCCTTCATCACCCATGTGAAGGATCAGGGACTCACTTATAGTGGGATACGCTACGGATCCTCCACCTGAGGAAACGTAGAAGAGATTAATCAGGTTAGTCATACGGAAGCCTGTTAGTTGGCTGAAGTATCGGCGAATGATAATTAACTGACTACACTCGTAGACGCTTCTGTTGCGTTATCTCTGGACGTGGGTTCGATTCCCACCGTCTCCACCATATAATTTATATGGTGGTTTTTTATTTGGCTTTTTTCCTCTATATTGGTGCCATCTAAGAGAATCGTCTATTAATTGGAGCGGCTTCCTCAACGTTTCATCCAGGTAAAGATAAATAGGTAAGCGTTTGAAAGAGGGAACTTTAGTCTGTGCTTGTGCGTATGTCATACATAGAGACAGTAGAGGGGGAGATCAAAATGAAAAAGATAATGATGCTCATTGGGGCTAGCGTATTACTGATGGCCTGCTCTGAGAATGAGGAAGCGGCGCTAGATGAGAACGTGGTTGCATCCATTGATGGAGTAGAAGTGACAGAAGAAGATGTGTTCCTCCTTCAAGATTACTCGGAAGATACGTTAGATGCGGCTGTAGAAAAATATGTCGCGGAAGAAGTTGTTGCGCAAGAAGCAATTATAGCAGGCTATGATATGCCAGAGAGTTCAAATGACTTTTTGCTTGAAGAGGATGAGGAGTTTATCAACGTGAGAGCGGAATATTTAGATGTTTCTGCGGAAGATTATTTCTACGAGTACTATATTCCTTATCAGGAGACACAAATGTTGATCAGCTCATTCGTAACGGACAATATTGGTTTAGAAGGTGCTGAGGACGATCTAGACGCTGCAGATGAGGAAGCGGAAGCGTTTATTAATGGTCTGCTTGCTGACAGAGATATTGAGTATTTTACAAATTAAGAAAAACAAGTGTGGGGGAATTCCTACGCTTGTTTTTTTGTTTTACAGGGGAATGGGAATACACAGAATTCTCGAACTTTAGAAGAGAGAATCGCGCCACTGAGCCTTACTCTCCCATAAGAAAACGCTTTATTTGTGAAGGGGTGAGCAAAAATAATTTTCTCCCTATTCAAAGGGAATAAAAAGGCGTATGATGAGTCAGGGAGGAATGCAAAATGGAAATTAAATCACTCGAGCAAGTCGAACAAATATCATTTAAGAAAGTCCAAATATATGAGAGCGGAATCGGCAGATACTTAGTCCGAGCGATGCTTGCAAGTATGTTTATCGGATTTGGTGTTATCGTATCCTTCCGCACAGGAAGCTTCTTTTATAATGCAGGGTCACCGTGGGCGTATCCACTCGCAGGGTTAACTTTTGGAGTTGCAATTATACTTATCGCATACGGCGGGGCGGATTTATTTACGGGGAACACTTTTTATCATACGTACACCGCTATAAGGAAAAAAATGAAGTGGGCGTTAGTAGGAAAGCTATGGGCATTGACGTACATAGGAAACGTGTTAGGGGCGATTCTATTTGCGGGTCTAATCTTTACAACTGGACTATTTGACGATCCGTTAGTAAATGGATTTTTGATGACGGTAGCAGAACAAAAGATGACGGATCCGCAGATGCAACTCTTCTTTAGAGCTATTTTATGTAACTGGCTCATCTGCATGGCTTTCTTTGTGCCAATGTCGATGAAGGATGATGTGGCAAAAATTGTAGCAATGCTTTTATTTGTATTCTGTTTCTTCATTTCCGGTTACGAGCATAGTATTGCTAACATGTGTACCTTTGCGATTGCGTTTGTCTTAAATCAGTCAGAGGTTATCACGATTCAAGGAATGTTCTATAACTTGATTCCAGTAACAATCGGAAACATTGCAGGTGGCGCAATCTTTATGGCGCTCGTGTACCACTATATGAACAAGCCGTTCTTACCTAAAGTATAAGGAGAGCAGGAGCCGATGAGGCTTCTGTTTTTTTGTTGGTTGTGATAGTGGATGGAGTGTTTAGTGATACGGATAGAGAGAGGGGGGTATCCGTTCATAGGGAGAAGTTATCCGTTTGTGGGGGAAGTTAACCGCTCGGGCTGAAAAGTAAACCGTTCAGGGAGGAAAGTAAACCACTTGCGAGTGAAAGTAATCCGCTCCCATTAGAAACTCCTAGAATATCAAACTCGATTCACATATAAAAAAACTGGGCAAGACATTCTCGCCCAGTAAATGACTACATATAAAGCTTTTTCTTACACGTTCTTTACGTCATGATAGTACGTTGCAAGGACTTCCATTCCTTTAGAGAAGTGCTCTAATGGGAAGCTTTCGTTTGGTGAATGGAGGTTGTCCTCTGGTGTTCCGAAGCCGAGCAGTACGACTGGAATGCCAAAGAGGGAATCGATTGTCTCGACAACTGGAATCGAACCACCTAGGCGGACAAATACTGTCTCGCGTCCGAAGGCTGCGGAGTAGCTTTCAGCGGCCTTTTCTAAAAGCGGATGGTTCGGGTCGACCTTGTATGCTTTAGCAGATAGGGCTTCGCGCTTGATATCGACGTGAACGCCTTTTGGCGCGTGCTCCTCGATGTAAGCGACAAGTGCATCCTGCACGTGCGTTGGATCCTGGCCGGGCACGAGGCGGCACGTGATCTTAGCTGTCGCTTTCGATGGAATGATCGTCTTAGTTCCTTCGCCTTGATAGCCACCAAAGATACCGTTGACTTCGAAAGTCGGGCGGGCCATCGTGTGCTCTTTGGCTGTGAAGCCCTTCTCTGGCGCTTCCTCTGGGACACCTGTTGTGGAAACAAAATTCTCGCCTGGTGCTGCATTCATCAGCTTACGCTCACCAACTGACAGCTCTTCGATACCATCGTGGAAGCCTGGGACCGTGATTTCTTCGTCTTCGTTCTTCATGCCAGCTAAAAGCTGCGCGAGAGCCATTGCAGGGTTTTTCACCGCACCACCGTAAAGACCAGAGTGCAGGTCGCGGTTAGGACCAGTTAGAGTTACTTCAAGACCAGTGAATCCTTTTAGGCCATATAGAATAGTAGGGATGCCTTTATCGACCATTCCAGAATCGGAAATAAGGGAGAAGTCGGCTTTTAGTAGCTCTTGGTTATTCTCAAGGAATGGATAGAGGTTGCCACTTCCGATTTCTTCTTCGCCCTCAATCACGAGCTTGACATTGATCGGCAGGGAGCCCTGCGTTTTTAAATATGCTTCGAAAACTGCCAAGTGCATGAAGACTTGTCCCTTATCGTCGCTTGCGCCACGCGCGAAGATTTTTCCGTCGCGGATCGTCGGCTTAAATGGCGCGCTGTCCCATAGATCGTATGGATCTGCTGGTTGCACGTCATAGTGACCGTAGAATAACGCCGTTGGAGCATCTTCAGCTCCTGTCCATTCTGCATACACGAGGGGGTGACCGCCCGTATCTTTACGCTCGACTGTCGTAAATCCGATGTCGCGCAGATAACCAGTTAAAAAGTCGACGGCCTTCTCCATCTCCTGTTTTTTCGATGCATCCGTACTTACACTTTCGATCTCTAAAAACGTATGTAATTTTTGCAAAAGCTGCTCTTCATTTTCTTTCAAATAATCAATAACTTCCTGTGTCATCATCATCTTCCTTTCTAATTTCATCTACGTCTTAGTGTAGCTTTCTTTCTAGTAGTTCGCAAATCTCAATGCCTTGATACCGCTTACATTTTCAGAAAAAATCGTTTATTCAGAAAACTCGTTGCGTCTGTTTCTAAAAATGAGTTATGATAAGAACTATAGTTTTTACGCATATTATCTGACATAGCATGAAGGGGATGACACATATGAGTGAAGAAAAAGATTTGCGGATTCGCAGTAAGGTGATTAGTGAAGGAGTTAACCGAGTTCCAAACCGGTCGATGTTACGCGCGGTTGGATTTACGGATGAGGATTTTAAAAAGCCAATGATCGGTATTGCCAGCACGTGGAGTGAGGTAACACCGTGTAATGTACATATTGATAAGCTTGCGATTAGTGCCAAAGGTGGCGCGAAAACAGGTGGTGGAGCACCGATGATCTTTAATACGATTACGGTTGCGGACGGCATTGCGATGGGGCACGAGGGAATGAACTATTCTCTTCCTAGCCGTGAAGTTATTGCTGATTCTATTGAGACAGTGATGAGTGCCGAAGCTCTTGACGGGCTTGTGGCAATTGGAGGCTGTGATAAGACGACTCCTGCCTGTATTATCTCTATTGGTCGACTGAATCTACCTGCTGTATATGTATACGGTGGAACGATTGCTCCCGGTAAATTAAATGGGAAAGACATCGATATTGTTTCCTCCTTTGAAGCGGTTGGGCAGTATCAGGAAGGGATTATCGATGACGGAGAGCTGCATAAAGTAGAGTGTAATGCGTGTCCGGGTGCTGGTGCCTGCGGCGGGATGTACACGGCCAATACGATGGCATCAGCGGTAGAAGCGCTCGGTATGAGTATTCCTGGCTCGTCCTCGACGCCTGCTGTGAACAATTATAAGGAAGAGGAATGTCGCCAGGCTGGGGAGCTTGTGATTGAGCTACTTAAGAAGGACATCTATCCGCGTGACATTATGACGAAAGAAGCGTTCGAGAACGCAATTACGGTTGTGATGGCACTTGGTGGCTCGACGAACGCATTCTTGCACTTAATCGCAATGGCTCGCTCTGCTGGCGTTGATTTGTCGTACGACGATTTTGAGACAGTACGTAAGCGTGTGCCGTTTATCGCGGACTTAAAGCCAAGCGGTCAATATGTCATGCAGGATCTGTATGAAGTGGGCGGCGTGCCGGCTGTGATGAAGCTACTTCTTGAGCATGGCTTGTTGCACGGCGATTGCTTAACTGTCACAGGCAAGACGCTAGCAGAAAATCTAGCCGAAGCAGAACCACTTAAAGAAGGTCAGAAGGTTATCGTTCCTTTTGATACGCCAATTAAGCCAACAGGTCCATTAGTTGTAATGAAGGGAAATCTAGCTCCTGAGGGTGCTGTGGCGAAAATGTCTGGTCAAAAAATTAGCCGTTTTGAAGGAATCGCGAAGGTGTACGATAGTGAAGCGGAAGCAACGGTTGCTATTGAAAACCGTCAAATTAAAGCTGGTGACGTAGTTGTTATCCGTAACGTAGGGCCGAAGGGCGGACCTGGTATGCCAGAAATGCTTTCTGTCACAGCAATGATCGTTGGACAAGGCCTAAACGGGAAGGTTGCGCTTATGACAGATGGACGCTTCTCTGGTGGATCACATGGCTTCGTAATCGGTCACGTAGCTCCAGAAGCTGCGGTAGGTGGTCCGATTGGACTTCTGCGCACAGGAGATAAGGTAACGATTGATAGCGATACACAAGAGATCAACATGCACGTGAGTGACGAAGAGCTTGCACAGCGTAAGCGTGAGTGGCAACAGCCAGAGCCACGTTACAAGACTGGTGTCTTGGCAAAGTATGCGCGTCTCGTAGCTTCGTCGGCGAAGGGTGCGGTAACGGATCAGGATTAATAGCTTAAAACGCCACATCTCGTATTCGAGATGTGGCGTTATTTATTAAAAGTGGAAGTAATTTAATTAGTCGCGAATGACGTAGAGACGTAAAATGAGCAGTGAGAGTCACGAATAAAAGCCGAAGGAACAAACGAGATGCTTTTGATTTTTATACTTGCACTCCCAATTTGGCACTTTAGCAATTTGACTTATATAACGTATTAGCATACGTCCTTGTGGCAGAGACAGTCCACCTTAAACGAACATTAACCACCTAATTTATTTACATTTTTGCACAACATGCTCGCTTTTTAGCACAAAGTCCCCTAAATTTATCACAACAGCCTCTGATTTTAGCACCACCACCTTTAAATTCAGCACAGCCCCTCTGAAGAGCTCACCAATCTCTCTCAATAGGGTAGAGTTTGACTAACTTTTTTACAAATTATTTATCTATAATGACCTTACCGTAGGTGACCCGAAGCGTCGTTTGCGTAACTACCAGTGGTAGCCCTTCCGCGTAGCAAAAATCCTTTTGCACGGCCGCTGGCCGGGCAAAATAGTTGAGCAAGCAACCACGGTAGTAGCAAACGACGCGCAGGGGCGCCGAAGGTGCCGCCCTTGATTTTGACTTTGACCTTGCACCAAACCACAAATCACACATAAACTGTATCAAACAACCCTCATTTACCAATGTAAGTGCTTACTTATTATAATAGAAGAAACTTTTTAAATTATTCTGTCAAATCCTTTGACATACCGAGTCAAACCATGATAAGCTACGACTCATACAAATCAACGCGGACTAACAGACAACTAATCGTTTTTCACGAAAAGGTGAATAACTTTTAGAAAAGTCGAATAAACATTTGACGTAGCTGTTTAACCGTGTTAAGATTCACATTAATTAAAAATTTAACCAATTATAACTTAATGATCTCTTATCAAGAGTGGCGGAGGGAATGGCCCTATGAAGCCCGGCAACCAACACATACTCATATGTATGATGTATGGTGCCAATTCCATCAGCGTTCATAAAAACGCTGAAAGATGAGAGAGGACGAGTTTCTTTACTGAACCCGTATCTCTCTATCTTTCGATAGAGAGATTTTTTTATTGATTTTTTCCTAAAAAGAGTAGCAATCAACGAAACACGTACAACTTTTAAACTTACTTTTCCGATAAGGAAAGTCAACTTAAAACGGAGGGATTTACCAATGGCAAATAACAATTCTTTTGAAACGTACAATCCGGAGACAGTTATCTTACACGGAGGACAATCACCAGATCCAACAACTGGGGCGCGGGCCGTACCGATTTACCAAACAACATCGTATCTTTTCCACGATACCGATCACGCAGAAAGCTTATTCTCGTTAGATGAGCCGGGGAATATTTACAGCCGAATCGGAAATCCGACGGTTGATGTTCTTGAGAAGCGATTGGCATTACTTGAGGAAGGGGTAGCGGCTGTTGCAACATCGTCCGGTATGGCTGCGATCTCTTTATCCATCTTAAACGTAGCAAGCGCTGGAGACGAGATTGTTGCAGCGACAAATCTTTACGGCGGGACTTACAACTTATTCGCAGTCACGCTACCACGATACGGTATTAACGTCACGTTCGTTGATCCGACTGATCCAGATAACTTCCGTCAGGCGATCAATGAGAATACAAAGGCTGTTTTTGCTGAAACAATCGGGAATCCTAGTCTTCACGTGCTTGACATCCCGGCTGTAGCAGATGTGGCGCACGAAGCAGGCATTCCACTCATCATTGATAACACGTTCGCAACACCTTATGTAGCGAAGCCAATTGAGCAAGGTGCTGATATCGTGGTCCACTCCGCTACGAAGTGGATCGGTGGTCACGGTACAACAATCGGTGGTGTAGTAATCGACGGAGGACGCTTTAACTGGCAGTCAGAGAAGTTCCCAGTGTTTAACGAGCCAGACCCAAGCTATAACGGCATCGTGTACGCTAAGGACTTTGGGACTCTCGCCTTCATTACTAAATTACGCGTGCAACTACTACGAGACTTTGGTCCGTGTTTGAGCCCATATAACGCATTTCAGCTTATTCAAGGGTTAGAAACTCTGCATCTACGCATCGTTCGTCATAACGAGAATGCGTTAGAGCTTGCGAAGTACTTAGAGAAGCATCCAGCAGTTGATTGGGTATCGTACCCAGGGCTTGAATCTCATCCGGCTCACGAAAATGCGAAGAAGCTGTTAAGACACGGAGCAGGTGCCGTTCTAAACTTCGGAATTAAAGGTGGACGCCAAGCAGGCAGAGACTTAATCAATAATGTCTCGCTTTGGTCTCACTTAGCAAACGTAGGGGATGCAAAGAGCTTGATCATTCACCCGGCATCAACGACGCACCAGCAGTTAACTGGTGACGATCTAAAGAAGACAGGTGTACTAGAAGATCTCGTTCGACTGTCCGTTGGACTTGAAAATATTGAAGACTTGAAGAAAGACTTAGATCGCGCTCTAGCCATTGCAACAGGCGAAGGTAATTCTTCAGATAACACCGTTATTAACGACGAAGGAGTTATCAAATGGGCGCTACAAAGTCCAAATGTAACGGAAAATAATACGACACGCATTAAAACAATCGCAGTCGTTGGACTAAGTGGTACACCGTCACGACCAAGTCACCGACTTGCTCGTAAGATGCAACGACTTGGCTATAAGATTATCCCAGTCAATCCAAGAGAAACAGAAATTCTCGGGGAAAAATCATACCCTGATCTAAAGAGCATTGAAGGACCGATTGATATTGTTCAAGTATTTAGAAGCCCAGAAGCAGCCATTGAATTAGCCCATGAAGCTGCGGAAGTGAAGCCACGTATTTTCTGGTTACAAGAAGGAGTTATCTCAGAAGAGGCGGCATCGATCGCGAAGGATGCAGGGCTTGAGGTTATCCACAACCGCTGTACGTATAAAGAGGCACAACGACTAAGAGGGACAATATCCACATTCGCGTGTGAAATATAAGAAACGGAGTGAAGACGAGTATGAAAAAGACATTATTAGGACTTAGTATCGGAGCGTTAGGATTAGTAGCTGCAGGATGTGGCTCCGAATCAAACACAGAAGCAGGAACAGCAAATACGAACGACAACTCGTCAACACCCGAAACAATTACGGTAGACTACGCGTTTTATTCTCCAACTAGTCTTGTACTAAAGGAGCAAGGCTTCCTCGATGAAGTATTTGAAGGAGAAGACGTCGAGTTTGAATATGTACTAAGCCAAGGTAGTAACCGCGCACTTGAATTCCTATCAGGAGGAAGCGTTGACTTCGGTTCAACGGCTGGTGCAGCTGCATTAATGGCAAAAGGAAATAACGCACCGATCAAAAACGTGTACATTTATTCGCAGCCAGAATGGACGGCACTCGTGACAAACGAGGGAAGTGACCTTGATACTGTCGAGCAACTAGAAGGAAAGAGAGTCGCTGCAACACCTGGTACAGACCCTTATATTTTCCTCATCCGAGCATTGGACGAAGTTGGTCTAACGGAGAGCGATCTTGAAGTCGTGCCACTTCAGCACTCAGACGGTGCTAGTGCACTGGCAAACGGAGATGTTGATGCTTGGGCAGGCCTTGATCCACACATGGCTCGTCAAGAAGTAGAGACGAACGCCGAGCTATTTTACCGCAACGAATCGTTTAATACGTACGGCTTCCTTAATGTAAGAGAAGAATTCGCGGAGCAGTATCCAGACGCGGTTGATAAAGTCATTGAAGCGTATGAGCTAGCTCGTGAATGGGTGGAAGAAAATCCAGAAGAGACGATTCAAATTTTAGTAGATGAAGCAGGAATTAGTGAAGAGGTAGCCGCACTTCAGCTAGAGCGAAACAACTTTAGTAATCCACAGCCAGGTCAGGAGCACATTGATGCGTTGACAGCCGCTGGTGAAGTGTTACAGGAATCAGGTAATTTAGATGCAAGCTTAGATCTTGAGGAACTTGTAAACAGCCTCATTGATCCAGCTTATGCAGAACGTGTTATTAACTAAACTACGAATGTAAAGGAGGAGACGACTCATGGCACTTACACAGGGACAGCAAATTGAGAATCAGAAAGCCTTAAATACAGCAGAGACGAAACAGAAGAAGGTGAGCAAGGCGATGCCGTCCCATCTAGCCCGGGTCGTCTTGGGCCTTTTATTCCCAGCACTACTAATAGCCGGATGGGAGATTGGAGGTAGGCTAGAGCTGATCAACACAACGCTCGTGCCAGTACCTTCTACTATCTTAGCAACGATTACTGCACTTGCAGCCGATGGCTCCCTTTGGGGACACATCGGAATTACGTTGTACCGCATTCTTTGGGGCTTCTTCTGGGGGACAGCCGTTGCACTAGTCATTGGCTCCTTCGTTGCTATGTCCAAAGTGATTGAAGCACTACTAGATCCAACGATCCAAGCAATTCGCGCGATTCCATCGCTTGCATGGGTACCATTATTCATCCTCTGGCTTGGAATTGGAGAACCGTCTAAAGTAACACTAATCGCACTCGGTGTATTTTTCCCTGTTTATTTGAACACAGTTGGTGGGATTCAGTCCGTTGACAGAAAATTAATTGAAGTAGGAAAAGCATACGGACTTAACACATTCCAACTAGTACGTCGCATCATTTTACCAGCATCTCTACCATCCTTTTTAATCGGTCTTAGAAGTGGACTTGGACTTGGCTGGATGTTTGTTGTAGCAGCAGAGCTACTAGGAGCAAGCCAAGGTCTAGGATACCTTCTCGTGATCGGGCAAAACACATTTAGACCAGATACGATTTTAGCGAGTATTGTCCTCTTTGCGATTTTAGGAAAGCTTACAGACTTTCTACTCAAAAAACTTCAAGAGCGCGCCCTGCACTGGCAGGATAACTTAAACGGTCAACAATAAAGGAGCGGATAACAATGAGTATACAAGTAGAAAAAGTCAGCAGAACGTTTAAAGGACAGCTTGCCGTGAATGATATCTCGTTTGAGGTGAAACAAGGAGAAATAGTTGGTCTGCTTGGTACAAGTGGATGTGGGAAAAGTACGCTACTACGAGCAATCTCAGGTCTTGATACAGGCTATGACGGCACGGTACGTGTTAATGGCAAAGAAAAGCGTGGAACATCAAGTGAACTAGGTGTCATTTTTCAAGAGCCACGATTAATGCCGTGGTTGACGGTTATTGATAACGTTTGTTTTGGACTAACAGGCTCTAAAAGAGAAAACTACGCAAAGGCAAGAGAAATCTTAAACGTTGTTGGACTCAGTGACTTTGAAAAGCATTACCCGAAGCAACTATCTGGAGGAATGGCTCAGCGTACGGCAATTGCACGAGCACTCGTAACAGAGCCATCAACACTACTACTCGATGAGCCGTTCAGTGCACTTGATGCATTTACAAAGCTACAGTTGCAGGATATGGTCTTAGACCTGTGGGATAACTACCAGCCAACAATGGTTATCGTGACACACGATATTGATGAAGCATTAGCGCTGTGTGATCGCGTTGTTATTTTAAAAGGACAGCCGGGAGAGCTATATAAAAATATTGAGCTAAATCAGCCAAAACCAAGAGATAAAGCAGATACAGAGCTTGCAAAAGTAAAATCGCAAATACTAGAGAGCTTAGAAATCGGACGTAAACCAATCCGTCCGAAAGTTGTGAGGGAGGCGTAACAATTGGCACAAGTAGAAATCGAACGTACTCATATCGAAGCAGACAAAACAATCGCAAAACGTGCTAACCTTCAAAGCTATGAGAATACAAAAGAGCTATTTACATGGGATCATGCGCTACAAGAACTATCTCAGGCACCTTCTGGCAAATGGAATGCCGCTTACGAATGTATTGACCGTCACGTTGCGGAAGGCTATGGCGATAAAAAGGCGCTTCTTTTTACAGATGGTGATCACGATGAGACATTCACGTTTGCTGAAGTAAAGCACATTACGGACGGTTACGCGCACGTCTTGAAGGAATCTGGTGTGAAGGTGGGAGATCGCGTCTTTATTTTCCTCCCGAAATCTCCGGCGTGCTATTTTACGATTTTAGCAGCGATCAAAGCAGGGGCAATTGCAGGACCACTGTTTGAAGCGTTTATGGAGGATGCGGTTCGCGAGAGAATGCAGGATTGTGAAGCGCAGTATTTGATTACAGACGAGAATCTTGTGAAGAGAGTACCGTTTGATGACGTTCCTTCTTTACTTAAAACGTGGGACATCGAGGAGTTTGATCGTGAAGCACAGCAGTACGAGGATGCGGACTCGCCAATCGTTTGGTTAGACGAACAGGATGGCATGCTTATTCATTACACGTCAGGATCTACTGGTAAGCCAAAAGGTGTCTTACATGCACAAAAGGTGTTACCGCACCACCTCATCACCGGTAAATACGTGTTAGACGTGCATGACGACGATGTGTACTGGTGCACCTCTCACCCTGGTTGGGTGACAGGGAGTGTGTATGGCGTGTTTGCGCCTTGGTTAAACCGAGCAACGGTAGTAATCCACGGTGGTCGCTTTGATGCAAAAGAATGGTATAGCCTTATCGAACGCTTTGGCGTAACAATTTGGTACAGCGCACCGACCGCGTTCCGCATGCTTATGAGCGAAGGCGACCTCTATAAAGACTTTAACTTAACGTCTCTCCGCCATTTACTAAGCGTAGGAGAGCCACTTAACCCCGAAGTGATTTATTGGGCAAAGGATGTCTTCAACGCTCGCATTCACGATACGTGGTGGATGACGGAGACTGGTGGACATCTCATCGTTAACTTCCCGTCCGCCCTCATTAAGCCAGGTTCGATGGGACGTGCTTTCCCAGGCGTGACTGTAGGGATTTTGGACGAAAATAATGAGCCACTGCCTGCCAATGAGGTTGGCAAGCTTGCTGTTAAAGCACCATGGCCTGGACTCATGAAGGAGATCTGGAAAAATAAAGAGAAGTTTGATTCCTACTTTACGGACAATGGCTGGTATTTATCAGGAGATACCGCTCGCATAGATGAAGATGGCTACGTCTTTTTTGAAGGACGTGACGATGATTTAATCAAAACAGCTGGCGAACAAGTTGGACCTTTTGAAGTAGAAAGCAAGCTCATTGAGCACCCTGCTGTAGCAGAGGCGGGCGTAATCGGGAAGCCAGATGAGCTTCGTGGCCACATTATTAAGGCGTTCATTACGCTACGTCATGGCTATTCGGACTATGACGGTCTTACTGAAGAGATTCGCCAGTTTGTGAAAACGAAGCTTGCAGCACACGCGGCACCTCGTGAGATTGAAATCGTGGAAGAGCTACCGAAAACGAAAATTAGTGGCAAGATCTTACGTCGTCTATTAAAACAACAAGAGATCGAAAAGATGCAGAAGGAGGTGGCTTCCGAGTGGCAAAAGAAAAACGCGTAGCAATTGCCGGCTTTGGAACAGTAGGGACCGGCGTCTATGAAGCGCTGTATGCAAAGCGGGACAAAATCGAAAAGTTAATCGGCGGATCGTTTCGAATTCCAGTCGTGCTTGTAAAGAATACGAATAAGATTCGACCAGTTTCAGAGGAAACGCTCGTAACAAACAACGTCAACGATGTGCTAGCAGCAAACGTGGATACGGTCGTTGAAGTGACGACAGATGCTACGACAGCTTATCCATTAGTGAGACAGTTCCTTCAAAACGGGATCACCGTTGTAACAGCCAACAAAGAACTAGTGGCGAAGCACGGCGAAGAGCTATTAGCGCTCGCAAAGATCTATCATTGCAGACTGTATTTTGAAGCGGCTGTAGCTGGAGGAATCCCAATATTAACGAGTCTAAGACATACGCTTAAAACAAACGATATAACGCGTATAGAGGCGATTGTAAACGGAACGTCTAACTTCATCCTTTCTAAAATGAGGAAAGAGGGGGCTGCCTTTGATCTGGCCTTGGAGGAGGCTCAGGCGAACGGCTACGCAGAGGCTGTGCCGGACAAGGATATTGATGGCTGGGATGCGTACTACAAGTCGACAATCATTAGCCATTGGCTTTACGGTCAGGCGCCTGTATGGGCAGCGGATAAGCCGCGCGGTATTCGAGGCGTGGATGTACGTGACTTAGTGCTGGCAGAACGGTTTGACGCACGCATCAAGCATGTTGCCACGATTGAGGCGCATGAGGGTGTGGTCGCGTCTGTAGAGCCAAAGCTTGTCTTAAGCGACCATTCACTTTATGGCGTCGAAGGCGTCAATAACGGTATTCATGTCGAAGGAAGTATTGTCGGTCAGCTATTATTCCAAGGGCCTGGCGCTGGTAAATTCCCGACGGCAAGCGCGATCATCGAGGATGTCATCAACCATTGGACGGGGACGAGTGAGCAGGAGCCTGAGAGTTCGGAGCTACCTCGAGCTACTGCTAATGTGGCTGAGACCGCCGATTCGTATTTCCTCGTGACGGCAAACAAGCTACCTTCTTCGTTAGAAAATACGGTGGAGGCTGTGTCAGCGGTGGAGCGATATGATGGTCGCGAGGCTGTTATAGTGCGAGGTACATCGGATGCGCTAAGCGGGCTTGAAGTTGTTACGTTTGCGGTAACAGGTGATGTTGTAGAGGCAAGTAGTATTCGCACATCGAAGGAACGAGTCGTTAGTTAATAAATGAAATTAGCCGAGACGTTTCATGCGAGGTAGTTGCATGAGACGTTTCTTTTTTTGGTGCACACGGATTCTGCTATGATAGAGATATCTTGAATAATGGAGGGAACACGTATGACTGTAAAAGTACGTATTTATAGTGACTTTGTTTGACCATTTTGTTATTTAGCGGAGGCTCCGCTATTCGAAGCATTAGAAGGAAAGGATTTCGAGATTGAATGGCTTCCATTCGAGCTACGACCTTATCCAACAGAAACGTTAAGTCCAAAAGGAGATTACATTCAACGTGCATGGAAGCAGTCGATTGAACCTTGGGCACAGCAACTAGGCGTGACGATGCATTTAAATATGACTGATCCACACCCACACACATATCTTGCACATGAAGGTCTTTTATTTAGTAAGCAGCATGGTCGTGGCAACGACTATGCGCATAAGGTCTTCACGGCATTTTATGTAGATGGCTTAAATATAGGCGATATTAACGTGCTTCGTCAGGTAGCAGAAGACGTTGGCCTTGATGGCGAAGCGTTTGAGGCTGCTGTATCAAGCCGCGAGTTTAGCGCAGAGCGCGAGGCTCATTTAAAGCGAGCGCGCATGGAAGACGCCGTGACAGCCGTTCCAACCTTCTTTATTGGCGAAAAGAAATTAACAGGGCTCCAGTCAAAAGAAGCCTACGTACAAGCGATTGAGGAAGCGAAGTAGAATAGATAAGCTAGACCAGCATGCCTTAGGCGAGTGCTGGTCTGTTTTTTGATGGTAGTTTCTTATCAAAAAAATGATCTAAACGTGTCATATGGTCGTTTATTTAAGTAGACAATGAGAGAGACTAAAGACAGGCTAAAAAGTAAGCGCTAAAAAATCTTAGGTTATATTCCAATTTTCGCAAAATTATAGTGCAATCTAGTACGCTATGTATGGTATTATATGAGAAGCGGAACGGACCGCACGGCATTATTTTGGGGAAAGAGTAGAGGTGGAGTTTATGTTTGATGCACTTAAGAATATGTTCCGTGTAGGGGACTTACGGAATAAAATCTTTTACACTTTAGGAATACTGATCGTATTCCGAATCGGGGCTCATCTTCCGGCACCAGGAGTTAACGCCGACGCCGTAAACTTTGATAACTTTGCAGCACTAGGCTTTTTAAATACTTTTGGCGGTGGTGCGCTGGAGAACTTCTCGATATTTGCAACGGGTATTATGCCGTACATAACGGCTTCGATTATCGTCCAGCTTTTACGTATGGACGTTGTTCCTAAATTTGCTGAATGGGCAAAAGAAGGAGATGCAGGTCGACGAAAGCTTGCTATGGTAACACGTTACGGTACAATCGGTATCGCGTTTGTACAAGCACTTGGTATGTCCATTGGATTTAACAACATTATGCCAGGACTTGTTCCAAACCCATCGTTTACCACGTATTTACTCATCGCAATCACGTTAACTGCGGGTACAGCCTTCCTATTATGGTTAGGTGAACAGATCACTGCTAACGGTGTTGGTAACGGTATTTCTATCATCATCTTCGCAGGTATTGCTGCCGGTATTCCAAACGGAGTTATGCAACTTTATGCGACATACTTAGCAAACCCAGGTGAAGCACTGTTCATTAATATCGTCATTGTCGCACTCATTCTTCTTGCGATCCTTGCGATTGTTATTGGAGTTATCTACGTTCAGCAGGCGGAGCGTAAAGTACCTGTACAATACGCAAAGCAATTAACAGCTGGCGGACGTCCAAGCGGCGGCCAGTCGTCTCACTTACCATTAAAAGTTAACACAGCAGGGGTTATTCCGGTAATCTTTGCGATGTCACTCTTCATTTTCCCACCAACTGTAGCCAATTTCTTTGGTACAGAAAGTGCAGTAGCACAGTGGGTCGTTCGCGTATTTGACTATACGAATGTGTACGGAATGATTGTTTATGCCGCTCTCATCATTGCATTCGCATACTTCTATACGTTCGTTCAAATGAACCCAGAGCAAATGTCTCAAAACTTACAGCGTCAAAATGGATTTATTCCAGGTGTACGCCCAGGTAAAGCGACAGAAGCTTACATCACAAAGCTACTTTATCGTCTTACGTTCGTTGGATCTCTTTTCCTTGCTACAGTTGCAATCCTACCGCTTATCGCAGGTAGCGCAGCTGGACTCCCACCATCGATTCAAATCGGTGGTACCGGACTCCTCATCGTCGTAGGGGTAGCCCTTGATACGATGAAGCGAATCGAGAGCCAAATGATCGATCGCCGATACAAAGGCTTCATGAGAAAATCATCGTAATACGTTTTTGAAGGAAACAAAAGCAAAGCTGTCTCGCAGGTAGAAACCTGTGAGGCAGCTTTTTTTGTTATTTAGGCTAGCTTTTGATTGGTGAAGGGACAACTAGTTTAGTGCGTTAGCTCTTCGAGCTTGATTGCTAAAAAGTCAACTAGTTTCGTTCAGTTTTACTACATATTAAGGGTAAGAGGAGTCAGCTCTGCGAACGCCCTTTGACATTAGTAGGGTCTTACGATGAGCCTACTCGTCAGGCAGGAGTCGACTATGTCTCCTCCTAAGCGCCTTCCTGCGTGGTCTCATCGCAAGCCTATTCCTACTAATTGTCTCCGGGCATTCTCCGAGTCTGCCTCCTCCTGAGCTTCTATAGGGCTAGGGTAAATTCAAATGCTGGTTAAGCTTAAGTGCAAGGTCAAAACCTAAACCTAAATTTACTCAAAAGTATATATCTATTTTAAGTGTCAAAATGAAAAGAACCACCGCTGTTGTGAAGAGGAAGTACATAGTTATGAAGAGCAAGTTGCTAGAACGAACGCGGAATGACCCGGAAAACAGCGCGGAACTTGGTTAAAGTAAGGTGGAAAAAAGAAGTAATGCGGAACTTGATAGAAGTAACCCGTAAAGGAAGTGCCATTCAACAAACGAAGGCTCTTAACGTGATGCAACAACTATTTTACAAAATAACATCGAGGCAATGATCTCTCGCCTCGTATCCTCCACAAAAAAGAAGGTCAAAGATTATATATTTACCGTAACCGAAGGAGACCCGAAGCGGCGTTTGCGTAACTACCCGTGGTAGCTCTTTCGCGCAGCGAAAATCCTTTCTGACGGCCATTGGTTTGGCCGTCAGAAATAGTTGAGTAAGCATCCACAGGTAGTAGCAAACGCCGCGGAGGGGCTCCGAAGGTGCCCGCCTTTGACCTTAATCTCGTCCTTGACCTTAATTTTCCCCTACCACCTAGTTCTGATAAGGAGACTGCTCCATATATCCACTAAACTGCTGATACGTTTGCTGCAACTTCTGCGCATCGACAGCTTCAAGAGAATACCAGCCATAAGCAAACATCGTGTTAAAAATATCACGCTGACATCGCTGAGACTCTTCAAAGATGCTAAACACATCTTCAAACAATCGCGAATGACTGGACTCGTTCATCGCCGTTGAATACGCATCCGTAATATATTTTTCTACTGTAAGCATATCAGTTAGTAAGTCACGATCATTTAGCGCAGGAGTCTGAGGGACGGGAGTTGCTGGATTCGTGATTTTTTGTGTCATTGTACGTGACCTCCAGGTTGCAAATGTGTAAGAAGCTTTTGGTAGTGGCGCTCGTGCATGCGACCGGCGGCAGTTAGCGTCTCCTTTAAACTTGGGTCCGTGCACTGCTCAGATAAGGCATTTGCCTTTTTCATCGCAAGCAAATTCCATGAGAGCATGTCCTCTAAATAGAGGTGATCCTTCACCGTAATGACATCAGGTGGTTGCGTATTATTTTGCATGTAAATGCCTCCTTCAAAATACGTTCATTTCGTAAGATCACCATTTCACAGAAAAAATATACGAAAAAGTTCCACAATTATGGTTGCAGAATTGGCAGAAATTATATATAGTAACGGTAACGGATTTATTTTTTTCGTGTAAAAATGAATGAGTGTTCATTCAAAAAATACGTATCAGAAAGAGGAGGCCTTCATGAGACACATTAAAAAGGCGGCGGTCTTAGGCTCAGGCGTCATGGGTTCAGGCATTGCAGCTCACTTAGCTAATATTGGTATACCAACCATGCTTCTTGATATTGTTCCAAAGGAAGAGGCGCAAGGAGATTCATCTGTTGCTACCGCAAGAAAAACAGAGCGAAACGTACTTGCAACAAATGCAATTAAGCAGCTTCAAAAACAAAAGCCCGCTCCACTCGCTCGCAAAGAGAATGCAGCACTCATTACTCCAGGAAATTTCGAAGACGACTTTGAGAAGTTAAAAGACGTTGACTGGATCATTGAGGTTGTTGTTGAAAACTTAGAAATTAAAAAGCAAGTTTTCACGAAAGTAGAGGAATTTAGAAAGCCAGGCACGATCATCAGCTCCAACACATCTGGTATTTCGATAGAGGCAATGACAGAAGGACGCTCGGAGGACTTTAAAAAGCACTTCCTTGGCACGCACTTCTTCAATCCACCTCGTTACCTAAAGCTACTTGAAGTGATTCCGACAAAGGAAACGGACCCTGAAGTACTATCCTTCATGAAGCAATTTGGTGAAGACGTTCTTGGGAAGGGCGTTGTAGAAGCAAAAGACACGCCTAACTTTATCGCGAACCGTATCGGCACATACGGACTGCTTGTAACGGTGCAGGAAATGATGCGCGGAGGGTATTCTGTTGGAGAGGTTGATTCTGTAACTGGACCGGCATTAGGTCGTCCGAAGTCAGCTACATTCCGTACGCTTGACGTCGTTGGTCTGGACACGTTCTTACATGTTGCGAAAAACGTATACGACCAAGTAGAAGGACAGGAGCAAGAGACATTTGATCCTCCTGCATTCATGAAAAAAATGGCGGAGAACGGCATGCTTGGTGCGAAATCCGGCAAAGGATTTTTCTATAAAGAAAAGACAAAAGAAGGTAGCGAAATTAAAGAATTAAACTACGAGACCTTTGAATATGAAACGCGTAAAAAAATGAAAGCGCCTTCTATCCAACAATCGAAGCAGGCTAAGGGCAAAGCGGCGAAAATTCAAACGCTAGTTTACGCGAACGATCGCGCTGGAGAGCTCGTTTGGAACATCTTAAAGCCAACGCTACTCTACTCAGCGGAAAAAGCGTTTGAAGTAGCGGACTCGATCTATGACATTGATCAGGCGAAGAAGTGGGGCTTCGGCTGGGAGCTCGGACCATTTGAGACGTGGGATGCCATTGGCGTTGAGAAGTCGGTAGCACGTATGAAGGAAGAAGGCGAGACGATTCCATCGTGGGTAGAAGAGATGCTTGCAAGTGGAAAAACGAGCTTCTACGAAGATCGCACTACGTACTACGACAACGGGTCTTACACGAAAGCTGAAATTAACGAAAAAGTGATTAACATTAAGAGCCTAAAAGATTCAGGCAACGTAATCATGAAAAACACGGGCGCCTCGCTAGTCGATTTGGGAGACGGGGTTGCAGTTCTAGAATTCACTTCTCCGAATAACTCGATCGGACTTGATGTCATGCAGATGATCAATAAGTCTATTGATGAAGTCGAGAAGAATTACAAAGGGCTTGTTATAAATAACCAAGGGAAAAACTTCTGTGTTGGCGCCAACTTGATGATGATTTTGATGGAAGCGCAGGATATGAACTTCCCTGAGATTGATTTAGTTGTCCGTCAGTTCCAGCAGTCCATGGCGAAAATTCGCAACTCGGAGAAGCCAGTTGTAGCAGCACCGTTTGCAATGACGCTCGGTGGAGGTACCGAGATTTCCCTACCAGCCGCAAGCATTCAAGCGTCAATGGAGACGTATATGGGGCTTGTAGAAGTGGGAGTTGGACTTATCCCTGGCGGTGGAGGAAACAAGGAGCTTTACTTGCGCCACCTAAATAACCTGCCAAAAGGAGCGAGCCTAGACTTACAGGCTGTAGCAAACAACGTGTTTGAAACGATTGCGATGGCGAAAGTGAGCACGAGTGCGCAGGAAGCAGAAGATTTAGGGTTTATTCGTCCAGAAGACGGCATCAGTATTAACGGAGATCATCTCTTACATGACGCCAAGCAAAGGGTTATCCATCTTGCTGATTCTGGCTACCGTGCACCAGCACGTGAAAAGATTCAAGTCGTTGGAGAGCCGGGCTACGCGGCAATGCTATTAGGTGCGAAGACGATGAAGTTTGGCGGACTCATTTCTGACCATGACCTCAAAATCGCTGAGAAATTAGCATTTACCATCGCTGGTGGTCGTGTACCTCGCGGATCATTTGTTGATGAGCAGTACTTATTAGATATTGAACGCGAAGCATTCTTAAGTTTAGTAGGAGAGCCAAAAACTCAAATGCGTATGCAACATATGCTCACAAAAGGCAAGCCATTACGTAACTAAGGGGAGGGATCGTGTGTGAAGGAAGCAGTGATTGTAGCAGGTGCACGGACACCTGTCGGAAAAGCGAAAAAAGGAACATTAGCGAACGTGCGACCAGACGATTTAGCCGCACTAACGATCAAAGAAACGTTAAAGAGAGCAAATAACTTTGACCCTGCGCGTATCGAAGATGTCATCATCGGGTGTGCGATGCCAGAAGCAGAGCAGGGTATGAATATGGCACGAAATATTTCTGCGCTAGCAGGACTACCAGACGAAGTACCAGCGATCACGATCAATCGCTACTGCTCGTCCGGGCTACAAAGTATTGCCTATGCAGCTGAGCGCATTCAGCTTGGTAAGGCAGAGGCAATCATTGCGGGTGGAGCAGAATCAATGAGCTTGATCCCTATGGGTGGTCACGTGATTGCACCTAACCCAACGCTTGTAGAAAATGCACCTGAATACTATATGGGCATGGGCTACACAGCAGAGGAAGTAGCAAGCCGTTTCGGCATTAGCCGAGAGGATCAAGATGCGTTCGCGGTGGAAAGTCATCGTAAAGCTGCACGTGCCCTATCAGAAGGGAAATTCGACGAAGAAGTTGTCCCTGTCCCAGTTATTCTTAGACACGTAAACGGCGACAATAAACTCGTTGAGACAGAGGTACTACTAGAGCGCGACGAAGGCGTTCGGGAAGAAACAACGGTAGAAGCTCTAGCAAAGCTACGTCCAGCTTTCAAGCCATTTGGAGGATCGGTTACAGCAGGTAACGCGTCCCAGATGAGCGATGGAGCAGCGTCCGTACTCGTTATGGACCGTGAAGTGGCAGAGAAGGAAGGCTTAACGCCACTTGTTAAAGTACTCTCCTTTGCTGTAGCTGGTGTACCACCAGAAATCATGGGAATTGGTCCTGTTGAAGCGATCCCAAAGGCAGTCAAAGAAGCTGGGCTAGAGCTATCTGATATTGGCTTATTCGAGCTAAACGAAGCCTTCGCCTCTCAGTCGATTCAAGTTATTCGACACCTTGAGCTTGACCCTGAAAAGGTAAACGTAAACGGTGGCGCTATTGCTTTAGGGCATCCACTAGGTTGCACGGGCACAAAGCTTACGCTTAGCCTGATTCATGAAATGAAGCGCCGCAATGAAAAGTACGGTGTTGTTACGATGTGTATTGGCGGAGGCATGGGTGCCGCTGGCGTATTCGAACTACTATAAACCACTATTTTAGGAGGAGATTTATATGTCAACGACTGAAAGCAAAGTTAAAGGTGGCGGATTTTTACTCGAGTCGATCTCACCAGATCGCATTTTTACACCAGAGGACTTCTCTGACGAGCATATCATGATCGCAAAAACGACAGAGGACTTCGTTGTAAACAAAGTTGTCCCTGAGATTGAGTACATTGAGCACCACGAATTTGATCGCTCTGTACGTCTTATGAAAGAAGCTGGAGAGCTCGGACTACTAGGCGCAGACATTCCAGAAGAGTACGGCGGAATTGGCCTAGATAAAATTAGCTCCTCTCTTATTACAGAAAAATTTGCCCGCGCAGGTTCCTTCTCGTTAACACAAGGAGCACACGTTGGTATCGGAACACTTCCAATCGTGTTCTTCGGAACAGAAGAGCAAAAGCATAAGTATCTACCAGAGCTTGCTACTGGTGAAAAAATTGCCGCATACGCGTTAACAGAGCCTAGCTCTGGATCAGATGCACTTGGTGCTAAGGCAACGGCTGTATTAAACGAAGCGGGTACACACTACGTGCTAAACGGAGAAAAGCAGTGGATTACGAACGCCGGCTTTGCAGACGTATTTGTTGTCTATGCAAAAGTAGACGGGGAGCAGTTCTCAGCGTTTATTGTGGAAAAAGAGTTTGGCGGTGTTTCCACAGGTCCAGAAGAAAAGAAGATGGGGATTAAAGGCTCATCGACGCGTACGCTTATTTTGCAAGACGTAGAAGTACCTGTCGATAATCTGCTTGGAGAAGTTGGCAAAGGGCACGTAATCGCATTTAACATTTTAAACGTTGGTCGCTATAAGCTTGGAGTTGGCTGTATCGGTGGCGCGAAGCGTGCGATTGAGCTATCGGCTAAATACGCAAACGAGCGCAAGCAGTTTAAAATCCCGATCTCTAAGTTTACGCTAATCCAAAAGAAGCTTGCGGAAATGGCAGCTCGCACGTACGCAATGGAAAGCACGATCTACCGTACAGGTGGCTTGATTGACGAGGCGTTTGAAGGTCTGACAGCCGATGAGCAAAAGGATGGCGTTGCGGTTGGTAAGGCAATTGCGGAATATGCAATTGAGTGCTCCCTCAACAAATTCTTCGGTTCAGAAGTGCTAGATTTCGTTGTCGATGAAGCGGTTCAAATTCACGGTGGATATGGATTTATGGCGGAGTATGAAGTGGAGATGATGTATCGTAACTCTCGCATCAATCGAATCTTCGAAGGTACAAACGAGATCAACCGTATGCTCGTGCCAGCAACAATTATGAGAAAAGCAATGAAGGGTGAGCTACCGCTATTAGAGCAGGCAGCAGGTCTTCAAGAAGAGCTCATGATGATGATGCCACAAGAAGTCGGCGATGAGCCACTTGAGCAGGAAAAGTATCTGCTTGAGAACGCGAAGAAAATCTTCCTCATGATCGCAGGAACAGCAGCACAAAAGTACGGCGAAAAGCTTCAGCGTGAGCAAGAAATGCTTGCAAACGTTGCCGATATCGTCAACGAAATCTTTAACCTAGAATCCACAATCCTTCGTACAGAAAAGGCGATGAATGCCTCTGGCGAAGAAAAAGCAGCAACAAAGCTTCTTATGACGCAAATCTATGCGCAAGAAGCATTCAATCATATCGAAGCAATTGCAAAAGAATCATTAGTAGCATTAGAAGATGGTGATAGCCTTCGTACGATGCTATCCATTCTTAAGAAGCTAACGCGTCACACTCCAATTAACCTTGTGGCGAAAAAGCGTGAGCTAGCGCAAGTAGTTATTGCACAAGAAAAGTATGTTGTTTAAGTAAGTAGTTATCCCATTTTGGGGCACTCCCCTGTCCCAAAATTTATCATCATACGCGCAATTTGCGAGTATGTATAATCAACTCTTTCTTTAAGAAGGAGCATTCTTCTCTCTTGTGTGCGCAGGTCCTTAATTGGATCTGCGCCTTTTTTATTTTGGAATTCTCACACAGCTCTCCGAGCTGTCAGCCCTACGGACACTCTACAACATCCATAGGGCCGGTCTTTGAGCTTCCTCGTCGGCAGGGTGCGGCTGCCGCCTTACCCTAAGCGCCTCCTGTGGGATCTCAAAGACCTCTTTCCCCTATGGATTGTCTCCGAATGTCCTCCGGGTCTGCCAGCTCTGCGAGCAGGTGATAAAGGGAAGTCCACCAAATAGATGTAGGTTTTTATAGGACGGCAGTTGAGCAATTGGATTTTATGAACCATATAAGAAAAGAATGTACCACACGAGAGATTTATGTACCGTATGAGAAAAGAATGAACCGTATAGGAAATTTATGAACCGCATGGAGAAAGAATGAACCGTAAGCGAAATAAATGAACGTTGCAGCATTTCAATAGACCTGTTGCATCTTTAAGAGCTAGGCAAGGTTCTTTCGCC
Source organism: Paenalkalicoccus suaedae (assembly GCF_006965545.2). Taxonomy (NCBI): domain Bacteria; kingdom Bacillati; phylum Bacillota; class Bacilli; order Caryophanales; family Bacillaceae; genus Paenalkalicoccus; species Paenalkalicoccus suaedae. The sequence continues at coordinate 2,813,476 of NZ_CP041372.2, read as the reverse complement.
TAGTAATATTAACAAAAGAAAATATTAATGCATCAAAGAACCTTTCTCTTTAAAGAAGCTCAAAAGGAGGCACACTCGGAGAATGTCCGGAGACAATTAGTAGGCTCAGGCACTGACCCTACTAATGTCGAAGGGCGTTCGTAGAGCTGACTCCTCTTTTTATATGGTTAGCATCAACCGCTAGCCTGAAACCAGCGAGAAAAGCACTCACTGATTTCTAACTACAAGGCTAGCTTCCTTGATGCTTTCGTTCGTCTGCAAAGTTCGCAGACTTCTCGCTAATGTCGAAGGGCGTTCGTAGAGCTGACTCCTCTTACTCCATGTAACTCATTAAACTGTTCTTGAACTAGTTGGCTCTAAAGCAATCCAAGCTCGATAGAGCTGAACTAAAATAGTCGGCACTTAATCATCATAAAGCTCGAAGAGCTGCTCTTAAATAAGTGGCACTTCAGCAAACTAAGCCAGCTGACTCTCGACAATACGCGAAGCAGCACGCTGCGCTCCCGAAATATTTCGCGCGACAGGTCCAATCTCAAGCTCTGCTAGAGCGCCAACGGCATACAAATCCTCCGCCCACATGAGAGAGGACGTTAAAATCGGAAAGCCACACTGCGCGCAAGGGAGAGAGTAGGCGTCAATCGTAGCCTGAAGCCACTCTTTACCAGGCAATACCGGTTCAAATCCTGTACAGCACACAATGTGGTCAACCTCTAAACTAGTCTGCTCATTAAAAAGCACATAGCGCCCGTCCTTACGCGTAACATCCGTCCATTCCTCTGTTATAATTTCAAGCTTTTGCTCCCGCTCAAGCTTCCGTAGCTTAAACAAAAGATCACGCGTAATCGACCCGCGATTTCGAGCCTCGTGAATACATGACCGGCGCTCCTGATAGCTCTCGACTCGCTTAAAACTACTCATCTTCTTCGGGCCGAGCCAGCCAGGATTTGAGTCAAACGCATGCACCCTAAACGCATGACGCTTACTCAAAGTCACCTGCCCAGGATATCGATTACTCAAAAGCGCCGCCGTGTGCGCAGACGTAATCCCGCCCCCGATAATCGCAATCTTTCCCTCCATACTCTCAAGGTCTAATTCTGTGTCGAAAATGTGGTGCACGTGCTGCCCATTATAAGGCTTCAAACATGCAGGAATCGAAAGCTTTTGTCCAGCACCCAACGCTAACACTACTTTATCGGAGTACATGGTTTCTCCAGATGCGAGCTCTATTTCCCATGTAGCATTCTTTTTTAATCCAGTAACGGAATCCTTAATAAAACAAGAATCCAGCTTGTGACGCTTCACTTCCTGCTCACAATACTCATGGAAGAATGCTCGCTCTGGTCGCTTATAGCGACCCAAAAATGGTGAGTCACCTTCGGCATGATTTTCTAACGTGAAGGGCTTGGAGGATAAGTGATGCACAAAGGATGAGCGCAGGTAGGGCATCTCAATTCGATTCGTGCGGAAGCGCCACTGCGCCAGCGGCTCACCGTGTGGATCAATAATCCGTAGGTTTTGGACTGAAACAATGTTGTGCTCGAGTAAGTGGACGGCAGTTGTGATCCCTTGTATTCCGCCACCAATAATCGTCCATGTATGAGTCATTCTTCATCATCCTTTTTAATTCGTAATCATTACGGTTTATATTAATAGGAAAGGTTACGATTTGCAAGGGCTCTATGCAAAATAGATGATGAAAGGGCACTTTTTAAGGTACACTGGAAATGAAATAGGCTAAAAAGGAGTCGATGAATAATGACAGTAACGTTTTATCAATACCCAGCGTGTAGCACATGTAAAAAGGCAGAGAAGTGGTTGAAGGACAACGATGTCTCCTACGAATCGGTTCATATCGTAGAAGATACGCCTTCAAAAGAGACGCTTCGCGAGCTTGTATCTAAAAGTGACCAGCCGATCAAAAAGTTTTTCAACACGAGTGGAAAGAAATATCGCGAGCTTGGGCTTAAGGATAAGGTGCAATCTGCCGACGAAGACGAGCTTTTAGAGATCCTAGCATCGGACGGAATGTTAATTAAGCGCCCGCTTGCGACGGACGGCAAGAACGTCACGATCGGGTTTAAAGAGGATATCTATGAGGAAATGTGGAAGTAGTAGGATAGAAGGTTGTTCTTCCATTATCGCTATATTATAGTGGAAGAGTGAATCAATCTACATAGCACAAAGCTGAAGGAGGATGTACACATGAGCGTACCAAAGGATTTCAAGTATTCAGAAGAGCACGAGTGGGTCAAACAAGAGGGCGAGTCTGTACGAATCGGTATCACAGATTTTGCACAGGACGAGCTAGGTGACATCGTCTTTGTCGAGCTACCAGAAGTAGGCGACGAAGTAAAAGCCGACGAGCCTTTCGGAAGCGTCGAATCTGTTAAAACTGTTTCAGAACTATATGCACCGGTTTCCGGTAAAGTAGTTGAGATCAACGAGGAGCTTGAAGATTCTCCTGAGCTAGTAAACGAATCTCCATACGAAAAAGCATGGATGATCGTAGTAGAGCCATCTGACAGCGGCGAGCTTGACAAGCTGATGGATGCAGAAGCATATGAGCAATTAATCGATGAAGACTAAGTAACGCATGGCGCCCCTAGTGGGCGCTTTTTGTTTTGAAGGTGGGATTACCTCCGGTCCTCCCACGCTCAAAGTTCAAATTGTCTAAATGCCACCTAGTTTCGTTAAGTTTTCTTAGCTTCACAAGGGTAGAGGAGTCAGCTCTACGAACACCCTTCGACATTAGCAGGGTCTGAATCTAAGCCTACTCGTCGGGCAGGAGTCGACTGTCGTCTCTTCCTGAACGCCCTTCTGCGTGGTCTTATCTCCAGCCTATTCCTGCTAATTGTCTCCGGGTATTCTCCGAGTCTGCCTCCTCTAGAGCTTCTAGATGATAAGAGTAAATTTAAATACAAAAGCCGATCTTAGCAGAATAGAATGCAAGATCTAAACCATAGTATCAAAGTGAAAAGTTCTTAAATTGCACAAACGTTGTGTTAGAGCAATTCTTGCTCACGGTACATTTCTCTTGTATATGGTACATAAATATTTTATACGGTACATAAATCTCGCACAGCGTACATTTCCTAAAGAAAATAAGCCTCAACGTACATTCATTCCGAATACGGTACATTCATTCCGAATACGGTACATTTATTTTTTATACGGTACATAAAAATCTTCATTGCTAAAAAGTCACTTATCTACAACCATATACTTAAAAAGAAAAGCTTTTCAACAAAGAGAAAGGCTCTTTATCTATGCCTTTTTTAAATCAAACGCAGAGCTGGCAGACCCGGAGGACATTCGGAGACAATCCATAGGGGAAAGAGGTTTTTGAGATCCCACAGGAGGCGCTTAGGAGGAGACGACAGTCGAGTCCTGCCGACGAGGAAGCTCAAAGACCGGCCCTATGGATGTCGTAGAGTGTCCGGAGGGCTGACAACTCGGAGAGAAGATTTAAACTAGTTAGCACTCCAGCAATTTCAGCTCGAAGAGCTGAGAAGGTATTTGTATTTAACTAGTTGACACTTCACATCCAAGCTATACAAAATCCCAAAACTACCTTATTATTTAGAGAGACGAACTAATTCGATAAACATAGCACAGGAGGCAACAATGGGATCACTAGCTGGTGATTGGCGCGACCAATTTAAACAGTACAACAAAAACGTCCGTTTATTCTTACTAAGCTCCATCCTCGTAAACATCGGGATGGGCATCTTTATGATCATCTACAACTACTACATACGAGAGCTCGGCTTTAATGATCAAACAAACGGGTCCGTCATCGCCATGCAGGCAACCGCAACTGCGATCACTTTATTACCTATTGGTATCCTTAGTGACCGAACGGGCCGTAAAAAAATCATTTTAATAGGCACCATTTTTGCAGGAGTCAGTCTCTTCGTGCGCGCGATGGTGGGGGCTGAGTCCCTTCTCCTAAGCGGAGCGTTCATGACGGGACTCTTCATGGCCTTTATTCAAGTCACAGCCATTCCCTTACTTGCTGAAAACTCAACGGAAAAGCAGCGCGTTCATTTGTTCAGCTTTAACTTTGCCGTCATTATGATTGCAAATGTTATCGGAAATTTACTTGGAGGCTCGTTAAGTGATTTCTTCATTTTTCTCTTCCAAGTATCGGAGCTTTGGAGTATCCGATTGACATTATTAATTGGAGCAACGTTTTATATAGCTGCGATTATTCCAATTACAAAAATCCGCGAAGAGCGCAAGATTCGAACAGCGAATGTTCAGAAGAAATCCTTCCGCCAACTTTTTCAAACGAATCGGAAAGGGCTTAAAATTATTATGCTGTTTGCGGTGGCGCAGATTATTATTGGCTTTGGATCAGGGCTCGTGATTCCGTATTTGAACTTATATTTTGTCGATCGATTTGATGCGTCGTATACGTCTGTCGGACTGATTCTCTCGTCTGGACAGCTGATGACGGCGATTGCGATGATGATCGGACCGGCGGTAGTGAAGCGGCTTGGTGAGGTGCGGGCCGTTGTGCTTCTGCAGCTCATGTCAATTCCGTTCTTGCTTATTACTGCCTTTACGGAGCAGCTCTGGCTTGCAGTGTTTGGCTTCCTATTCAGACAAGCGCTGATGAACGCCGGGAATCCGATTCAGATGTCTCTGATGATGCGGAGCGTCGATGATTCGATCAAGGGCCTCGCGAATTCTGTTGGTCAAGCGGTATTCCAGCTCGGCTGGGCGGTCATGGGTCCAGTTTCGACCACGATTGTCCTGGTCTATGGCGCTTACAACGGCTATGCAATCGTGTTTAGTATCACCGCAGGACTGTATATTTTAGGCACGACGTATTTCTTCCTTGTCTTCCGTCATAATAAGCCCACTTCTTAGGGGAGAAACCTCGTAGGAAAAGCGTAGACACATTTCTGAAAACGAACGATGTTTTTTGTTGACAGAACGAATAGGGAATGATAATATCCATATCAGACTAATAAACGAATAAAGATATCTTCTTATCCAGAGAGGTGGAGGGACTGGCCCTATGAAACCCGGCAACCATCAAGCATTCGCTTGGAAGGTGCCAATTCCAACAAAGCGTGTGCTTTGAAAGATGAGAGGAAGGCTTTTTACTTTTAAGTAAACCCTTCTGTTCATCTATATGACAGAAGGGTTTTTTCGTATCCTTACGAGGATTTTTTTATTCGGTTGACGCGTCTATGCGTTAAACGAATATTGATTACAGTTATTGTGGAAGGATGGACGACGTTGATTACTTTATCAAAAATAGCAAAGACATTCCGTACTCGTGACGGAAATGTGACAGCTGTCGATAATATTGATTTAACGATCGATAAAGGCGAAATCTACGGCATCATTGGCTACAGTGGTGCAGGTAAAAGTACCCTTATTCGACTGCTAAATATGCTTGAGGCACCAACATCCGGTACTGTATCGGTTGCTGGGAAAGAAATGAATAAGCTTTCTAAAAGACAGCTCAGACAAGCAAGACAGGAGATCGGGATGATCTTCCAGCATTTTAATCTCTTATGGTCACGAACTGTCGAAGAGAACATTGCGTTTCCTCTAGAGATTAAAGGGGTCTCAAAGGTTGATCAGAAGAAGAGAGTCGATGAGCTCATTAAGCTTGTAGGACTAGAAGGTAGAGGGGGATCCTATCCATCTCAGCTATCTGGAGGGCAAAAGCAGCGCGTCGGTATTGCGCGAGCACTAGCCAACAATCCTCAGGTGCTATTATGTGACGAAGCGACATCGGCACTTGATCCGAAGACAACAGACTCTATTTTAGAGCTACTAACGGATATTAATAAAAAGCTCGGATTAACGATCGTGCTCATCACACACGAGATGCACGTTATCCGGAAGATTTGTCACCAGGTTGCCGTAATGGAGCAAGGTAAAATTGTAGAAAGAGGTCCTGTATTGGATGTCTTCCGCAAACCACAGCAGGCAATGACAAAGGAATTCGTCAAGCAGGTTACTGAGCCTGAAGAGACAGAAGAAGCAATCAACCACCTCTTTAAAGAGGATGGGATTGGGCACGTGCTACAGCTTACATTTGTAGGCGGAGAAGCACAGCGACCACTCATTACGGACGTTGTTCGTAAATTTGATGTCTCCATTAGTATTTTGCAAGGAAAGATCTCGCAAACGCAAAACGGTCCTTACGGTTCTCTATTCATCAGTATGTCAGGTGACAAGAGCCAGGTTGATGGAGCTATTGCGTTTATCCAAGAGCAAAAAGTAGACGTGGAGGTGATCCACCATGGCTAACTTTTTACTAGGATCTGTATTTTTAGGTGATGTAAACTGGGAGAACATGTGGGATGCAACGCTTGAGACACTGTATATGTCTCTTATTGCACTCGTAGTTACATTTGTATTAGGGATTATGTTAGGGCTGCTTCTCTTCTTAACGAGTCGAGGACAACTTTGGCAAAATAAAGTAATAAACTTTGTGATCGGTGCTTATGTAAATATTTTTAGATCGATTCCGTTTATCATTTTAATTGTCTTATTAATTCCATTTACACGAACTATTTTAGGGACATTCTTAGGTCCCTCCGCCGCACTACCAGCGCTTATTATAGGAGCAGCACCATTCTACGCACGAATGGTAGAGATTGCGCTCCGTGAAATAGATAAGGGAGTTATTGAAGCCTCTAAATCAATGGGAGCTTCTAATGGACAAATTATTATGAAGGTTTTACTACCTGAATCCATGCCAGCCTTAGTATCTGGTATTACTGTAACAGCGATTGCGCTTGTCAGTTATACCGCAATGGCAGGGGTTATTGGAGCGGGTGGACTAGGTGACCTCGCATTCCGCGATGGTTTCCAACGAAACAATCCAGAGATTACGATTGTTGCAACGATTATCGTCCTAATAATCGTCTTTATTCTTCAGTTTATTGGCGATTATTTAACGAATAAAATTGATAAGCGATAAGCTTACAACACTTTTTAAGGGGGATTTATCCATGAAAAAAGCACTACAGGTAGCAGGAGTAGCATCATTATCAGTAGCATTCTTAGCGGCTTGCGGAGGGAACGACGCAAACGATACAAACGTAGAGAACGCACCAGCAAATAACGTGAACGACACTGCAGAAAACAATGCAGCGAATGAGCCAGCTGAAGACAATACAAACGAGCCGGCAGAGAACAATGCAAACGGTGAAGCATCAGAAGATTTAGGAACACTTGTGGTAGGTGCGTCTAACGTACCTCACGCAGAAATCTTAGAATTTGCTGCGCCTCTATTAGCAGAGCAAGGTGTAGAGCTTGAGATTCAATCTTTCAACGACTACATTCTTCCTAACCAAGCATTAAACGAAGGCGAACTGGATGCAAACTACTTCCAGCACATTCCTTATCTTGAGTCTCAAATCGAAGAATTTGGCTATGATTTCGTTAACGCTGGTGGAATTCACATCGAGCCAATCGGTATCTACTCTCAAGATTACGCAACACTAGAAGAGCTTCCTGAAGGAGCGGACATCATTATGTCAAGCTCGGTAGCTGACCACGGTCGTATTCTACGACTTCTTGAAGAAGAAGGACTTATCACTTTAGCAGAGGGCGTTGGCATTAACGCAACTTTAGATGATATTGAAGAAAATCCAAACAATTTTAACTTCCAAGATAACGTAGAAGCAGCTCTTCTACCAACGGCTTTCGAAAATAACGAAGGTGACGCGATTTTAATTAACTCTAACTATGCACTTGATGCAGGGTTAAACCCATTAGAAGATTCTATCGCAATTGAAGCTGGAGATTCTGAGAACCCATACGTAAACGTAATTGCTGTAAACAGCGGTGACGAAGATGATCCACGCGTTCAAACTCTTGTAGATGTATTACTATCTGACGAAGTACGTGACTTCATCCTTGAAGAATACAACAACGCAGTAGTACCTGCAGAGCAATAAAAAATAGTATGCAGCAACCTCGTTAGGATCTTTATCCTAGCGAGGTTGTTTTTTTGTTCAGCGATTTTGTGTGGCGGAAGGTTAAAAGAGAAGCAGGAGTAAATGAAAGCCGGAAGAATATATGAGGTGGTGCGTGGACATTCAAAGGTAAATAGAAGGGAGAACAAGCAAGGCTTGAGAACGAGCAAACAAGGTCTAAGGAAGCGCAAAGGAGAGAAGGAAGAACAAACGAAGTGTCAGCAGGACGCGCAAATAAAGCTAAAAATAATAACTACATATTAAAAAGGTGAAACTAAAAACCACTAATTTACATTTGCATAAAACCTTTTCCTTCCAAATCTAAGCTGAAGGTTGTGATCTGCTCGTTATATGGAGAAATTACGCCAAAATTGTTTCTATAAAAGACGTGAGGGGTAGAGAACTACCATCAGCAGCTATTGTCAGATTATTTGCCAGTAGGCGGTAATAGGTAGCTCGGTACCTGCATGGTATGATAGCTTCTGTACATTATAACGAGAAGGGAATTGATTCATTATCCATAATATCGAGGCGAAACACACGAGTGAAATGGAAAAGGCAATGCAACTATCTCATGGAATGGGATATGAGGAGTATGGCAGTAAGCTTGATAACATTTTAAAAGTGGAGCAACAGCGCGATAAAGAGTATGCGGAGACGAAGGAAATTGCCGAACGTTTACATCAAGGATAAAGACCTATATAATAGAGAACAGATAAAGGGTACCCGAAATCGGGTACCCTTTCATCCTGTTTTTAATTAAGATTCATTCTCAATTAGAATCGAAAAATGTTCGGTTATTGAGAATTGCATTCATGTCACATTGAGAGAGTGAACGTGATCAAGTCGTATTCACCATGCGGAAAGACGTTGAGATTATCATAAAATCTATATTCCTGAAAAGATTTGTGTATTTTCCTTGAACTGTTTTTTCGTTTGTAATAAGATTAGAATGAGAATAAATTGAGAATCTATAAAAAGATTCACATGTTATACTATAACATGTTTTTTATCTAACTTTCAAAATCAACTGGAGGTATGATTCATGACTAAGCCTAATTTGACCGTAAATGATCTTCATGTATCTATTGAAGAAAAAGAAATTTTAAAGGGATTCGGAATTGAAGTGAACGGTGGAGAAATTCACGCGATCATGGGACCGAACGGAACTGGTAAGTCTACATTAGCATCTGCTCTAATGGGACACCCCAAGTATGAAGTAACGTCTGGAGACGCTTCATTAAATGGGGAAGACCTATTCGAGATGGAAGTAGATGAGCGCGCACGTGCTGGTCTATTCCTAGCGATGCAGTATCCATCTGAAATTGCTGGAGTAACAAACGCAGACTTCATTCGTTCTGCAATGAATGCAGACAAAGAAGAGGGCGAGCAGGTTTCTCTTATGCAATTTATCCGTAAGATCGACGACAAGATGAGCACGTTAGATATGGATCAGTCGTTCCAGCACCGTTATCTAAACGAAGGCTTCTCTGGTGGAGAAAAGAAGCGTAACGAAATTCTTCAGCTTCTTATGCTTGAGCCAAAGATTGCTATTTTAGATGAGATTGACTCTGGTCTTGATATCGATGCACTTAAAGTAGTAGCAGAAGGTATTAATGATATGCGTAGCGATGACTTTGGTTGCCTAATCATCACGCACTATCAGCGCCTACTAAACTACATTAAGCCAGACTTCGTACACGTTATGATGCAAGGCCGCATCGTTAAATCTGGTGGTCCTGAACTAGCTCAGAAGCTAGAAGAGCAAGGCTATGACTGGATTAAAGATGAGCTTGGAATCGAAGACGAGACTGTAGGACAAGACTAATTACTGGTTTTAGGAGGAGGAAATGCTATGACAACAGAAGTTACTTTTCCTGTAAATCGGGAAGAACTTACAAATTTCTCTAAAGACCATAAGGAGCCTCAGTGGTTTTCTGATCTTCGACTAAGCGCTTTAGAGAGAGCAACAAAGCTTGAGCTACCGAAGCCTGACAAAACTAAAATTGCAAAGTGGAACTTTACGTCGTTCGACTTTGCTTCTAATACAGATAAAGCAAACAGCTATGCGTCTCTTACAGAAGGTGTGAAAACACTTGTAGGTGACGAAGAGAAGGTACAAAACCTTCTTACGCAAAAAAATGGTGTGACTCAGTTCCATCAAGTCCAAGAGGAGCTAGCTTCTAAGGGCGTTATCTTTACAGATATCCAAACAGCAATTGCAGAGCACGGAGAGCTTGTAGAGAAGTACTTCATGCAGGACGCTGTATCTGTAGATGAGCATCAGCTAACATCTCTTCATGCAGCACTTGTAAACGGTGGTACGTTTATCTACGTTCCTAAAAACGTAGAAGTAGAAGCGCCACTTCAAGCTGTATTCGAGCACGCTGGTCGCTTTGGTCTATTCAATCACGTGTTAATCGTAGCGGAGGCGAATAGCTCACTTACGTATATCGAAAACTATGTGAGCGAAGGATCTGGAGAAGAAGCAATTGCGAATATTATCGCAGAAGTACATGTAGCAGATGGAGCAACTGTGCGCTTTGGTGCTGTTGATAACTTAACAAACGCTGTTACAACGTATGTAAACCGTCGTGGACAAGTTACAGGTCGTGACGCAAAGCTTTATTGGGCACTCGGTCTAATGAACGATGGGAATACAGTATCGGAGAACACAACGTACCTTCACGGTGAAGGTTCTTACGGTGACACGAAGTCTGTGACAATCGGACGTGGATCTCAGTCTCAAAACTTTACGACAAACATGGTTCATTTCGGAAAGAATTCTGATGGACAAATCTTAAAGCACGGTGTTATGAAGGATAGCGCAACGTCTATCTTCAACGGTATTTCTAAAATCGAGCACGGTGCAACGAAGGCTAACGGAGAGCAAACAGAACGCGTACTTATGCTTAGTGAAAAAGCACGTGGAGATGCAAACCCAATCCTTCTTATTGATGAGGACGATGTAACAGCAGGGCACGCAGCATCTGTTGGTAAGATTGATCCAATTCAAATGTTCTACCTAATGAGCCGCGGACTTTCTCGTTTGCAAGCAGAGCGTCTGATTATTCACGGCTTCTTAGAGCCCGTTGTAAGTGAGCTTCCGATCGACTCCGTAAAAGAGCAACTTTACGAGCTGATCGAAAGGAAAGTAATGTAATGAACGTACTTGACGTTCGTCGCCAGTTCCCCATTTTGGATCAGGAAGTCAACGGACATCGATTAGTTTATTTAGATAGTGCCGCTACTTCTCAAAAGCCAATTCAGGTGATTGAGGCAGTAGAGGACTACTATAAGCGCTACAACTCGAACGTTCACCGAGGCGTTCATACGCTTGGCTCTATGGCAACGGATGGCTATGAGGGGGCGCGTGATAAGGTGAAAGCCTTTATTAACGCCAACTCAACAAAAGAAGTTGTGTTCCTTCGTGGGACAACAACAGCTATTAATTTAATCGCTTCAAGCTATGGACGTGCAAACGTCCAGGAGGGCGATGAGATTGTCATCACGCCTATGGAGCATCACAGTAACATCATCCCATGGCAACAGCTTGCAAAAGCGACAGGTGCGACGCTCAAGTACATTCCGCTTCAGCCGGATGGTACAATTACACTGGAGGATGCGCGCGAGACGATTACAGAAAAGACGAAAATCGTTTCTGTCATGCATGTCTCAAACGTTCTTGGCACAATCAATCCAGTCAAAGAGCTAGCGCAAATTGCGCATCAACATGGAGCTGTCATGGTAGTTGACGGTGCACAGTCTGTTCCACACATGAATGTGGACGTTCAAGACCTAGATGCAGATTTTTACGCATTCTCAGGTCATAAAATGTGCGCACCAACTGGAATCGGCGTATTATATGGTAAGCAACAGCTGTTAGAAAGAATGGAGCCAGTAGAATTCGGTGGGGAAATGATCGACTTTGTTGGGCTACAGGATTCCACGTGGAAGGAGCTCCCTTGGAAGTTTGAAGGGGGTACCCCAATCATCGCAGGAGCAATCGGTTTAGGGGCTGCTATTGATTTTCTTAAAGACGTAGGGCTTGATAATATTAAAGCTCACGAGCAAAAGCTTGCAGCCTATGCAATCGAGCAAATGCGACAAATTGACGGCGTGGACATTTATGGACCAGAGAAACGAGCTGGCGTTGTTACATTTAACTGTGACGATGTGCACCCACACGACTTGGCAACTTCTTTAGACTTTGAGGGAATCGCTGTACGAGCAGGACATCACTGCGCACAGCCTCTTATGAAGTGGCTGGATGTGACAGCAACAGCTAGAGCGAGCTTTTACCTTTACAACACAGAAGAAGATGTTGATGTGTTTGTGAAAGGATTAAAAAAGACAAAGGAGTATTTTGGAGATGTCTTCAGCTAATCAATTAGATACACTTTATCGCCAGGTAATTATGGATCATTACAAAAATCCACGTAATCGTGGAGAGCTTGAAGGCGACACGCTAACGGTGGATATGAATAACCCGACGTGTGGCGACCGAATTCAGCTACAGATGAGAGTCGAAGACGGTAAAATCGCTGAAGCGAAGTTTAATGGAGAAGGCTGTTCGATCAGCATGTCCTCCGCGTCCATGATGACACAAGCGGTAAAGGGACTCTCCACTGACGATGCGCTTCGCATGTCGTCACTCTTTTCAGATATGATGCTTGGCAAAGAAATTGATACAGACGGATTAGACTTGGGTGATATTGAAGCTCTATCAGGCGTAGCGAAGTTCCCAGCCCGAATCAAGTGTGCGACACTTGCTTGGAAGGCAATGGAGCAAGGTATTGATGAAAAACAGTGATTTTGTCTTTCTCCGCTCGTTCCTGTAGAATGGACGTATAGCAGATAAGCCCGTCATTTTTAGTGCACCATGCACGATTAGATTGAACAAGGAGGGTTTCACATGGCTAAAAAAATGCCAGAAATCAGTGAATACCAATACGGTTTTTCTGATAAAGACGTGTCGATTTTCCGCTCAAAGAAGGGCTTGACTCGTGAAATCGTGGAAGAGATCTCTCGAATGAAGGAAGAGCCACAGTGGATGCTTGATTTCCGCTTAAAATCTTTAGAGCAATTTTATAAAATGCCTATGCCTCAATGGGGTGGGAACTTAGCAGAACTAAACTTTGACGAAATTACGTACTACGTAAAGCCGTCTGAGCGCTCAGAGCGTTCGTGGGATGAAGTACCAGAAGAAATCAAAAATACATTTGATAAGCTTGGTATCCCAGAAGCAGAGCAAAAGTATCTTGCAGGGGTTTCTGCACAGTATGAGTCAGAGGTTGTGTATCACAACATGAAAGAAGAGCTAACAGAGCAAGGTATCATCTTTAAGGATACAGATACAGCTCTTAAGGAAAATGAAGACATTTTCCGTAAGCACTTCGGTACAGTCATTCCTCCAACTGACAACAAGTTTGCAGCGTTAAACTCTGCAGTATGGTCTGGTGGATCATTCATCTACATTCCAAAAGGAATCAAGACGGATACACCACTTCAGGCATATTTCCGAATTAACTCGGAGAACATGGGTCAGTTCGAGCGTACGCTTATCATTGCTGACGAAGACAGCTCCGTGCATTACGTAGAAGGCTGTACAGCTCCTGTTTACACAACGAACTCTCTACACAGTGCGGTAGTTGAGATCATTGTTAAAAAGGATGCATACTGCCGTTATACGACGATCCAAAACTGGGCGCCTAACGTATTTAACCTCGTTACAAAGCGTGCGGTTGCGGAAGAAAATGCAACAATGGAGTGGGTTGATGGTAACATCGGCTCGAAGCTTACAATGAAGTATCCAGCAGTAGTGATGAAGGGCCGCGGAGCACGTGGTAACGTTCTTTCTATCGCCATCGCTGGTAAAGGGCAGCACCAGGATGCTGGAGCTAAAATGCACCATTTAGCACCTGATTGCTCATCTAGTATCGTATCGAAGTCTATCTCGAAGCATGGTGGTAAAGTAACATACCGTGGTATCGTTCACTTCGGACGTCGCTCAGAGCGCTCTAAGTCCAACATCGAGTGTGATACACTCATCATGGATAATCAGTCTACTTCTGATACAATTCCATACAATGAGATCCTAAATAACGATATTACGCTAGAGCACGAAGCGACAGTATCGAAGGTATCTGAGGAGCAATTATTCTACCTCATGAGCCGTGGTATCTCAGAGCAGGAAGCAACAGAAATGATCGTAATGGGCTTCATCGAGCCATTCACGAAGGAGCTTCCAATGGAGTATGCAGTAGAGATGAACCGTCTGATTAAATTTGAAATGGAGGGAAGCATCGGGTAATGATGCTCCTCTTGATATAGAAAAAGGCGAGCCCTTGTGGCTCGTCTTTTTTTGTGTGTAAAGGTTTTTTATGTGGTGCTTCTTAAAAACAACAAAGTTATCTTTAATAAAATGTAAGAACGTGATGCATGTCACATTAACCGTTCGTAGAGCCTTGTATACTTAACGTATTCTATTTAAAGGAGAGAGCGATGAAAACATACATAGTGTTATTTAGTGTACTTATAGGTTTATTAGCTGGGTGTGGAGAGTCTACTAATGTAGAAGAAGTGCAGGCAGGAGAAGCGGAGTTTGAAACGAATAGCGTTGAATCAGAGACGACGAGTTCAGAAGTTGTTGAGCCTACTGATGTGGTTAATGAAGAGGATGAGGTAGAAGAGATTCCTTCAGGAGAGCCTGCTGAATTTGTTCATCGCGATGACTTATTTACGTTGTCATTCCCTGATGAGTGGGATGGTCAATTTGAAGCATTTTATGAGCTGAAGGGGGTTACCTTCCAAACACTCGAGGGGGCGCCGTTGTTCCGCGTTGTTCACGTGCCAGTTGAGCAGTTTGAGGAAGGAATGCAATATCTGGGCACTAGTGAAGGGCTCATGATAGGGTATGAGGCGTTGGATAATGAGCAAGTGGATGTCGATGCTATCATGGAGTCGTTTATTTATCATGTGGTATTTGAGGCCGAACCATTATCTGAGCAAGAGCTACTTACACGTGCTCAGGAAGAGCTTGGAGCTGACGCGAATATCCAACACGTTTACATCGGGGAAGATCACTTTTTTGCAGTATCCCTTGTCTATCCGACAGATCCTGTTGATATGGTATCTGAGGGTGTGCTGATGAATACGACTGGTGATCTTCTAGAATCCTTTTCTGGGAAGCAGTTAACGAATGGGGTAGATGACCAGGTGTTATCGGTGAGAGTAATCAATACTCGCGATTCGCATCAGCTGTTTGTTTTAAATGGACATAAGACGTATTATTACACGGCTCACCTGTTGCAAGAGGATGGCTTAGAGCACCTTACTCATTTCGAAAATGCCGGAGAGATGTTTGAATTAGACTGGGAACAGGACGGTTTTACTGATACGTTGGAAATCGAGATAGATACAGGTGAATTTTATGAGCTGACGTATTTTAACTGGTTAAGAGATGAGAAGCGCTATGAGCTTTATACGGGTCAAGTTAGTTAATAGAGTTGAGGAATGGATTTAGTTTATTATTACTTTAAGGGCAAGCCAATGCGGCTTGTCTTTTTTGAATGTTGATGATGGAGTAGTTAGCATAGTAAATGGGTTGTATTTGTGGGAAGTAAGGTTGGAGTGACGGATTGCATCAGATTGCATAATTAATTTGAAGCAATCCCCCACCTCATTTAACGCATCCCCTTTACAACTTACAAATGTTTCAAATCCCCCGAAGAGGGGAGGTGGATAATAGACATAAAAAGGGGGATTTATTATGCCATCTACGAAAGAAAGAGCGTCACATGCGCGATTCCAAGGAATAATGGGAACCATTTTTGTACTACCAATAATAGGCGTACTAGGTTTGCTTGATATTATACCAATCTCCATGACTGTTTCGTGGCTAGCAATTGTAGCATTTGTGATCGGACTTATTGTGCTTTTCGTTCGGTTTAATGGAAAGAATCCTGCTAATTAATTTTGAGTCGCTTCAAAATAGTCATGATAAACATCGCGCTTTTTTAACGTCGAACGATTCAATAGAGATGCTTAGCGAATGTGAACCAACGGCTACTAAAAAGAAGCGACAGTTTACATCTACCAAATAACCCCCATACACATGATTACTCTTCAGGCTCCACAATAGGCGGCGTATCATAAACATCTTCAGGCGCAGGCGGCAGGACTGGTTTAGGTCCATATGGATGCGGCTGTTGCACGTAACGAAATTGTCCGCGCCCATCAGGAGCTATGCCGTTTGCCCATGGACCATCTGCATCAGCTTGACCTCTAGAAGTATTATAGAAATCATACGCCACTTCTTGTTTGGACCATTCACGAGGAAAGGTAGTAGGAACAACAACGTCTTGCTCCACCTCTTCTAGCTCACGAATCGCTGCAATCCATTGATTTTGGTGTGCAGTATCTCGCGCTATAAGGAAGCTAAGCGTATCTTTTACTAAAGGATCGTCGGTTATTTCATAAAGTCTAGACACTTGAAGTCGACCCTGT
Organism: Paenalkalicoccus suaedae; assembly: GCF_006965545.2. Classification (NCBI taxonomy): domain Bacteria; kingdom Bacillati; phylum Bacillota; class Bacilli; order Caryophanales; family Bacillaceae; genus Paenalkalicoccus; species Paenalkalicoccus suaedae. The sequence continues at coordinate 2,797,016 of NZ_CP041372.2, read as the reverse complement.
GACTCAGCGGTTAAGTTTGCTCTAAAGTCTGCTAGTAGATTTCCGCTAGCTATAATATAGTCTGCCGTCCATCTGTTACCAACGCTATCGGCCGGCATGGCACCAAGTCCGGACACAATCGCATGCTGCGGATTCATACCACCCATAATTGCTGCAACGGCTGGATCCGCATGATAAGCATGCTCTTGCTCTTTTAACGATGTATTGTCTAATAAACGTGCAATCAAGGTTGCGAGGATTTCAATGTGTGCTATTTCCTCGGTACCAATATCCATTAATAAATCTCGGTAACGTTTGTTCCCTCGCACATTAAATCCTTGAAACATATATTGCATGGCTACAGAGATTTCTCCCCATTGACCTCCTAACACCTCTTGGAGCATCTTCGCAAACACAGGATCTGGCCTTGTTACCTTTGCCTCGTACTGCAATTCTTTAACATGAAAAAACACAGGCATAGCCTCCTTTTGTGATCATTACTTCTCAAATTTATGAGAAAACATTGAAAACATGCTCACATATTCTGTCCTTATTTGTCACACCTTCTCGAGAGTTGTACAATGATAAGAAGGTAGTACAATGCGTGAACACGTAAGGAGGATGACGATGATACAGATTGGAGTAACGGGCTGGGGAGATCACGATAGCCTGTATGAGGGAGTTCCAGCAAGACTAAAGCTCGAAGCATATGCAAGCTATTTTCCTTTAGTGGAATTGGATTCCTCCTTTTATGCTATTCCAGCAGAGGCCTCTATTAAGAAGTGGATAGCGGAGACACCGTCACGGTTTAAATTTGTTGCAAAAGCGTATCAAGGAATGACAGGGCACCAGCGTGGAGACATACCTTTTGATTCAAAAGAAGAGATGATAGATGCGTATATAAAAGCCTTTCGTCCTCTAATGGAGGCGAATAAGCTAGCGTTCGTTCTCTGCCAGTTCCCACCGTGGTTTGACTGTCAGACTAAAAACGTCCGCTACTTACGCTGGCTTCGTGAGCAATTGCGTGATTTCCCCTGTGCGCTAGAGTTTAGGCATCATTCTTGGTATAGTGAGGCGTTTATGCAAAAGACGATGGACTACATGCGCGAGGATGACTGGATTCACAGTATTTGTGATGAGCCGCAAATTGGGGAAAGGTCAGTTCCTTTTGTTGCAATTACAACTTCTAAAGAGTGGGCGTTTGTTCGGCTTCATGGTCGCAACAAAGCGGCTTGGCAAAAACCGACCAATGGTCAAAGTTGGCGAGAAGTGAGATACTTATATGACTACTCTCATGAGGAGCTTGAAGATCTAGCTGAGAAAATCACCTCTATTAGTAAGGAAGTAAAGCAAACGGCAGTCGTTTTTAATAATAACTCTGGTGGACACGCGGCTTCTAATGCGCAGTCTTTTATTTCCATGCTAACTATTACATACGATGGATTGGCACCACGTCAGCTAAATTTATTTGATGAATAGACGTATAAGCCAGTAGATTTTAAAATAAAATAGGAGTTCATTATGGAATGGATTATACTAGCGTTAGTAGGTTTTATTGCTGCGATAGTTGGTAGTCTGCTTGGGCTTGGCGGTGGAATACTAATTGTTCCAGCTTTATTATTGATTGATCAGCTTTCGGTCGAAATGACGCCACAGCTTGCGGTCGGAACATCACTACTTATTATGATATTTACAGGACTATCATCCACAATTGCTTACAAAGCGCAGGGAAAAGTCGATATAAGAAGTGGACTACTCTTTTTTATTGGGAGCGGACCTGGAGCTATTGCTGGCGTCCTCATCAATAGGCGATTAGATATAGATGGTTTCTTTCTAGCCTTCGGGATCTTTATCATAGCTTTATCTATCATTTTGACATTCAAAGATAAGGTGAAGCCTTTACCTATAAGGCAGGAACGGATAAAGCTTCACGTAGATGATACCGGAGTTACCCACCAATACGGTCTCACCCCGTCGATTGCTATTGTTCTATCCTTTTTTGTCGGGATGCTATCAGGTCTATTCGGAGTTGGCGGTGGCTCGATTATGGTCCCTGCAATGATTTTATTATTTGCGTTCCCACCTCATTTAGCGGTCGGGACATCGATGTTTTTAGTTTTCTTATCGGCTTTAACAAGTGCAACATCACACGTGTTACTTGAGCAAATTGTCTATTTATACGCACTCGTGTTGATTCCAACTGCTTGGATTGGTGCGAAGGTGGGAGCGGCGATTAATCGTCGCATGAATAGTGTTCTGCTTGTTAGGATTTTTCAGCTGTTTTTACTTATAATCGGACTACGCATGATCGCAAACGGATTCTAGCGATCGTAGAAGGAGTGCACGATGCATCAGTTAACCATTCTGCATACAAATGATTTACATAGTCAGCTTGACCAGTGGCCTTATGTCACATCACTTATTAAACAAAAGCGTCAGGAGGCACTAGAACGTGGAGATGACGTGCTTCTTTTTGATATTGGCGATCATAGCGATCGTGCCAATCCTATTACAGAGGGATTGATGGGGAGAGGCAACGTCGAATTATTGAACGCTATGAACTATGATGCTGTTACGATAGGGAATAATGAAGGCATCACCTTCTCCAAACAGCAATTGAATGACTTATATCAAGATGCAACTTTCGAGGTGCTATTGGGCAATCTCTATGACGATGATAAGCGAGCTACATGGTGCAAGCCCTCTACAACGTATACCCTACAAAATGGCACAACAATTGGGGTTATCGGTGTCACGATCCCCTTTTATTCCTTCTATGATCGATTAGGCTGGAAAGCTACGGATGCGGCAGAAGCGATTGCAGAAGAGATCGAGAGACTACAGGACTGCGATTTCCTTATTTTACTATCACACCTAGGCCTGTCAACAGACGAACAGCTTGCTACAGATTACCCCAAGCTTGATCTTATCTTAGGATCTCACACCCATCATATTTTAGAAAATGGGAAGAAAGTGAATCGCACGTGGATTAATCAATGTGGACGATCAGGTACTCATTTAGGTGAAGTAACGGTTCAATTTGATCCTTCTTATAAGGAGATTCGCGTTGTTTCTCACCCAGTAGTAGATGTGGAAGAAGACGCGGAGACCACTAAGTTGTTAGAGAAGCTAGAGCGGGAGTCGGCAAAAAGCTTAAATGAAGAGATTGCAGAGATAGAGGAGCGTCTTGCTGTTGACTGGTACGAGCCATCTCCATTTACAACGCTTTTAGGAGAAGCGCTGACGGAGTGGTGTGAGGCAGATCTATCGATGGTGAATGCAGGGGTGCTCTTAGATAGTATACAACATGGGGCTGTTACAAAAAGAATGCTCCATCAAATTTGTCCACATCCTATTAATCCAGCAAAGGTTCGAGTAAAAGGTGAAACAATTCTCCAGGTCATTGAAGAGAGCGCAAGTAAAGATATGGTCCATTTAAAGCTACACGGATTTGGCTTTAGAGGGAAGGTAGTTGGATACACGTACTTTGATCATGTGACTCAAAAAGGCGACACGTTTTATATTCGGGGTGAGCAGCTTGAATTACATAAAGATTACACGCTCGCAACGCTTGATATGTATACGTTTAGCCCTCTATATCCAGTTTTGCAAGCGCAGGAGGCACGTTATTATATGCCGGAATTTTTGCGAGATGTACTAGCCTGGAAGCTCAAGCAGCAAGTAATAAAACCATCATGAAACAACGACTTAGGAGGGTATGTGGATGAAAATGATATCCGTTCATCGTGTGAATGAAGATGACCGCTTAGCGAAAACGATTTACGACGAAGATGGTCAACCTCTTTTAAAGAGCGGAGTAACGCTCACCAGTCGTTTGCTTCAGCGATTAAAGGATAAAGGTATCTCATTTATTTATATTGAAGAAGAGGGGACAGAAGATATTTTTGCTTCTGACACGATCGACCCTATTAAACGAGCGAAGTCAATAAAATCAATTAAGCATCACTTTGAGGGAATTACAAAGATGACGACGTTACAAAAAGTCGTTAATCTAGATTCTGTCTCTTCCTCTTTTTCATCGATCGTGAATACGATCTTAGATGATATTTACGGAAAGAAAGAGGCTGTATCATTGCTGTCCGACGTTATTTGCTATGATTCTTATGTGTTTCATCACTCTTTAAATGTCACGATCTATGCGCTATCTTTAGGCAAGGAGTTAGGACTTGGCGAGAAGGATTTACATAAGCTAGGCATGGGTGCGATTTTGCATGATGTTGGTAAGGTTGGTATCCCTGAGACTGTACTAAATAAGCAGGAATCGTTAACGGATGAAGAATTTAACATGATTAAAGAGCATACAACTGTCGGATTTGATATGATTCGTCGCAGTCATACAATGTCACTTTTAACTGCCCACTGCGCGTATCAGCATCATGAGCGGATAAATGGGACAGGCTATCCAAGACAACTGAAGGGCAACGAGATCCACGATTTTGCAAAGATAATAGGAATTGTTGATGTGTTTGATGCTGTCACTTCAAACCGCGTCTACCGAGGAGCGCGGCTTCCGCACGAAGGGCTAGAAATGCTCTATAGTGGAGCATCGACATTATTTGATAAGCGAATGGTTGAGGTGTTCGCGCACACTGTCGCCATTTATCCAGTTGGTCTTGAAGTTACGCTAAGTGACGGGTCTGTTGGAGTAGTGGTGGAGACGAATAAAAACATGCCTTCACGACCTAGGGTTCGCGTGCTTTCTAGACTAGGGCAACCTATTCAGCCTATCGAAATTGATTTAGCGGACACATTAAATGTAACGATCACAGAAGCAGAATCTATCAAGCATGAGCAAGTTTAACTAAAGGAAAGGAGTCGATACGTGTGAAGCAGTACGCCGATTTATGCACACACATTTTAGAGACTGGTGTTAAAAAGGAAGATCGTACAGGAACGGGAACAATTAGTACATTTGGCTATCAGATGCGGTTTTCGTTAAAAGAGGGCTTTCCTCTCTTAACGACAAAGCGTGTGCCATTTCGTTTAATTTTAAGTGAATTACTTTGGTTTATTAAGGGAGATACAAACATTCGTTACCTTCTACAACATAATAATAATATTTGGAATGAATGGGCGTTTAAGAATTGGGTGGAAAGCGATGAGTATAAAGGGCCTAATATGACTGACTTTGGCAATCGTGCTCAAACGGATGACACGTTTAAAGAAGCCTATGAGAAAGAGATGGAAGTCTTCAAACGACGCATTCTAGAGGATGACGCTTTTGCTAGTAAGTACGGAGAATTAGGTAATATTTACGGTAAGCAGTGGCGTGACTGGCGAACCTCTCAAGGTGAAGGCATTGATCAGTTAAAGGAAGTCATTGAGAGCATTAAGACGAACCCTGACTCAAGAAGACATATTGTCTCGGGCTGGAACGTAGAAGACGTTCCATCTATGGCGCTACCCCCTTGTCATACGATGTTTCAATTTTGGGTAGCAGATGGCAAGCTTTCCTGTCAGCTTTATCAGAGGAGTGCAGATGTCTTTTTAGGAGTACCGTTTAATATTGCAAGCTATGCTTTACTCACTCATTTAATTGCGCATGAGTGCGGTTTAGAAGTTGGAGATTTCGTTCATACACTAGGAGATGCGCACATTTACTCGAATCACGTAGAGCAAGTGAACTTGCAACTTTCACGGGACGAGAAGCCTCTTCCAACCATTACGATTAACGAGTCGTTAACGTCTATCTTTGACGCAGAGATCGAGGACATTACACTGGAAGGATATGAGCCTCACCCTTCTATTAAAGCACCTATCGCAGTCTAACAAGGAGGAATGACGATGCTTGCAATGATAGTAGCACATGATCGCAATCGAGTTATTGGACGTGATAATGCGATGCCGTGGCATCTCCCAGCGGATCTCGCTTTTTTTAAGCGGACTACGACCGGGTCTACGATCGTGATGGGTCGCAAAACGTTTGAGTCGATCGGTAGACCACTACCTAATAGACGCTCCATCATTCTCACACGTAACGAAGGCTACAGCCAAGAAGGTGCTGAAGTCGTTCATTCCTTTGAGGAATTAACGACGCTGTTAAGTCAGGATGAAAAAGCATTTATCATAGGTGGAGCAGAGATATTCCGTTACTACTTGGATAAAGTGGACCGTGTCTACGTGACGTATATTGACAGTGAGTTTGAAGGGGATACCTATTTCCCAGAACTAGACCCAACTAAATGGGTGTTAAAAGAAGAACAAAAAGGGGTCAAGGATGAAAAGAATCCGTATGACTTCTACTTCCGTACATATGATGCGGTTGAGCCACTCTCTTAGCATGAGAGTGGCTTTTTTTGCATAGTTTGTGTGGAAGGGGCGTGGACAATCATGTTAAAGCAGCGCTTGCGCCGAAGACAGTCACGAAGAGGACCGTTACCACTCAAAGTCGTCTTTCTCTTGTCCTGTGCTATTTTTATTGTTCTGACTGTACAGGGGTTAATCTTAGTAGAGAAAGGCGTTCGACCAACTATTATTGCCATAGCTAAAACAGAGACTCAACGTATAGCGACACTCGCTATCAATGATGCCATCTCCAGTCAAATTTTAGAGGAGAGCCACATGGAGGATGTCCTCATTTATGAATATGATCAGAATCAGCAAGTTAACTCTGTCCAGTTAAACCCCGTTATCGTCAATCGTGTTCTTCAAGAAACGACGAAGAGAGTGCAAAATTACTTAAATGATATTGAACAGGGCAAGATTCGTGATTATCATGTAGCTCCGGATGACTCGTTGCCTCACGATGGAGCATCATTTTCTGAAGATGGTATTATTCATATGATTCCTTTAGGGCAGGCAACGAAGAATGCGCTACTCGCCCACTTGGGTCCTGAGATTCCTGTCAGACTCTCAGCGATTGGGGACGTGAAGTCGCAAATGAAGCATGAAGTGATGTCTGTAGGGATTAATAATGCGTACTTAAGCGTCTCTGTGGATATTGAAGTCGACGTAAAAGTCGTTATTCCATTTGCTACGGATACCGCTGTTGTAAAGACCGCAGTGCCTGTTACGATGGTTTGGTTACCTGGTGATGTTCCGGATTATTATGGTGGCAGTGGAACGATTCCAGCAGTCATCAATCCAAATCAGGGCGGCGGTGGGTAAGGGCCGGCTATATTTGCTATGTAAGAAAAAGGGTAGTAAGAAGCTTCGCAACTGTTGCAATTAATAGAATATAATGGGCTAGGTAAAAAGCATTGAAATTAGCCTTGATATTTGTTATTCTAATTCGGGAAACTTCGACAAGTTCATAGCAATAGATACCTCCTAACAATGTGAGGTAGAGGCGCGAAGAAAAAGAGTAATATGCGGAAGCTTAGACGAGCGATGCACGCATGTGAAAGGGTTCTTTGCCGAAGCAATTATGTACCGTCAACACATAATTAGCTGGGCCTGCACTTAATAAGTGCTGGACTGTCACGCACGTGCTTGTATAGCTCAGCGTGGAGAACTGCGAAACGTTTGTAGTGAGGATCATCTGTAGATAGCAGGGGATACTCTCCCTTGCTTTTTTTATTGTCCAGAGATCACACTACTATCCACATTTTTATATAGAGGAAGGGGCAATACTCATGGATCACGGTATCCTATCCCTGCTGCCACCGGTGCTTGCACTTGTGCTCGTGCTTATCACGAAGCGCGTGTTAGTGTCACTTGGTGTTGGTATTATTGTTGGAGCCTTAATGGTCAACCAACAGCAGGATATGTTTATTAACGAGGCATTTACACAAATAATGTCGACCGTCACAGGCATCTTTTGGACGGAGGATGGCATAAATACGTGGGAATTTTATATTATCTTATTCCTGCTACTACTCGGAATGATTGCGGCACTTATCACCATTACAGGTGGGGGACGAGCATTCGGAGAGTGGGCGCTTGCGCGAGTGAAGACGCGCATTGGCGCACAGTTTGTTGCAGCATTTTTAGGAATAATCATCTTTATCGATGATTATTTTAACAGCTTAACAGTCGGGAACGTTAGTCGACCGCTAACAGACCGTCATCGTATTTCGCGTGCTAAGCTCGCGTATATTGTGGACTCTACGGCGGCTCCAATGTGTGTGATTTCTCCAGTCTCAAGCTGGGGTGCATACATTATCACGATTATCGGTGGTATTTTAACTGCTCACGGTGTGACGCAGTATGGCTCTTTACAGGCATTTCTACTGATCGCTCCAATGAACTTTTATGCGGTATTTGCGATCATCACGGTATTTGCGGTCGCATACTTTAAGCTTGATATCGGTGCGATGCGTCATCACGAGCGTCTAGCGGTTACGTCCGGTGAATTGTTTGATCAAAGCAAAGGCGCTATTCCTGGGGAAACTGGGTTAGAAGCTCCAGAAGCAAAAGGCAAGGTTTCTGACCTCGTTGTACCAATTGCCGTATTAATTGCAGGTACAGTTATGTTCATGGTGATTACAGGTATTCAAGCAACAGAAGGCACTGCGTCTCTTCTTGCTACATTTGAAAATACAGACGTCGCTGCTTCCCTCGTATATGGTGGACTAATTAGTTTCGCCGTAGCAGTAGTGTTAGCATTCGTACGTCGTGTAGAAGTAAAGCAAGTAGGTCTTGGCCTATGGGCGGGAATTAAGTCGATGCTACCTGCTATTTATATCCTCATTTTTGCGTGGACGATTATTGAAGTCATTGACGCATTAGGTACAGGAGAATATTTAGCAAGCCAAGTAAACGAATTTATTCCACTCGCTATTTTACCAGCGCTACTCTTTGTGATCGCAGGGTTCATGGCATTTAGTACAGGAACATCATGGGGCACATTTGCCATCATGCTACCGATCGCAGGAGAAATTGCTGCACAAACAGATATTACGCTTATGCTACCAGTTTTAGCAGCAGTACTTGCTGGTGCAATCTTCGGTGACCACTGTTCACCAATTTCAGATACAACGATTCTTTCTTCAGCAGGAGCGGGAAGTCATCACATCGATCACGTGACAACCCAGCTACCTTACGCACTGTTGATCGGATTCGTAGCTATTATCGCTTTCTTAGCACTAGGAGTAACAGGATCGACGATTGTTGGACTGTTAGTAGGTGCTGTAACGTTAGCGCTGACGCTAGGTGTCACGAAAGTAATCGTAGGAAGACTCGGCACGATCGGGTAATAAGACTTGTAAGACGGAAGGCTCTCACGTTATGTGAGGGCCTTTTGTTTTTGGTGTTGGTGAGGGGAGAAGGGGAAAGAAATGGGCGAGGAATAGACGGCACTAGCAAGCGAATGATGCAACTAGCGCGAGAAAAACCGATTAGCCTTTTGCAGCGGCACGTCGCGCATAAAGCTAGTTTATGCGCGCAATCACTGCGGAAGTCCATAACTTCTGTTTAAGGAACATAACTTTAAAACGGGGAACATAAAAGCAAAATTAGGAACATAACGATGTTCAAAAAGTCCATGGAGTCCATAAAGTTTAGATGCGGAACATAACATCAGGATCAAGAACATAACTTTAAAAAGCGGAACATAAAATTAAACTAAAGATCATAACTATTCTCAATAATATGTAGAAGCGTCTAACCTTATTTCGAAGCAGATAAATACACTATAAACACAACTTCTCACTCTATTAATTGGAGAAATCACACCTACAAAACTCTATATTAAGAAAGAAATCACTCGATTTCTGTCACATAATTGAAGAAGGTTGAAGAAACCACCCCTTACTATTCTAAAGCATCATAACTTATTTAAGCGCTTACATTTCAGTTTATGCGCATAAATGTGAGAAATCATCATAATTTGTGTCGAATATTCAGAAAATACTTTGACATTCTATTTTCTGATAATTATAATAAAATAGCGAAGACAAGATCATTTGTATGATCAAAAAGTTAATAAAAGGAGGAGGCTTACACCTATTTTCCTAAAGCAGTAATAGTCTTAGCAATTATTTTTAGTTTTAAAATACAGCTATGTAGAGGGGAGTTTTTTTCATGGATCAGTCTCGTGAGCAGTTTGCCACAAGATTAGGGTTTATCCTGGCAGCCGTTGGTTCTGCTGTAGGTCTAGGGAACATTTGGCGTTTTGCGTATGTAACAGGTGAAAGTGGTGGAGCAGCATTCTTATTAATTTATGTGCTTTGTATCTTCCTAGTTGGTCTTCCTGTTTTACTTGCCGAGTTTTCTGTCGGCCGACGCGGTCAGTCAGATGTTGTAGGTTCATTCAATAATATTTCACCAGGTAAGCCTTGGGTGCTCGGTGGTATTTTAGGCGTCTTGACCTCATTCTTAATTTTATCATTTTATGGTGTTATTGCAGGTTGGGTACTTTACTACCTGTTTGCGTACATTTCAGGATCAGCTGTAGCTGTTCCAGCAGAAGGCTATGGAGCTTTCTTTGAGACATTCATTGGAGGAACAACAGGTCCAGTATTCTGGCAGTTCCTATTTATGGCTTTTACAATTGCCATCGTTTTCTTTGGAGTAAAAAAAGGAATCGAGCTATCAAACAAAGTATTTATGCCACTTTTAGCGTTAATCGTAATTATCCTTGCTGGCTATAGCTTAACGTTAAGTGGAGCTTCAGAAGGATTAGCTTTCTTATTCTCACCAGACTGGGGTGCATTTGGGGATCCTAGTGTTTATGCAGCAGCTATCGGTCAAGCATTCTTTACCCTATCGTTAGGTATGGGTGCCATGATTACGTATGCCTCTTATTTACCGAAAGATGCACGTTTACCGAGTGCAGCAGGTACGGTCGTCACATTCGATACGTTATTTGCGATTGTAGCAGGTATCATGATCTTCCCGGCAGTATTCTCCTTTGCGAGCGTGGAGCCGAATGCAGGTCCTGGACTTATCTTTATCGTCCTACCTGAAGTATTTAATCAAATGGGTGCAGGCGGTACAATCTTTGCGATTTTCTTCTTCTTCTTAGTTGCAATCGCAGCATTATCTTCTGCTATCTCGTTACTTGAAGTAAGTGTATCTTACTTAATGAGACAGTTTAACTGGAATCGTCGTAAAGCAACGTTAACGGCAGGGATTGTAGTTACACTGTTTGGTATTCCATCAGCTTTAAGTCAAGGTGGACCATTAAGTGATTTCACTATCTTCGGTTTACCGTTTTTAGATTTAATTGATACAGTTACAGATAGATTTACTCTTCCACTAGGTGGATTAATTGTTGCTCTATTCGTTGGGTGGGGCTGGAACAAAATTGATGCGCTTCGTGAAACAGGTCTTACTGATTCTGCAGTTGGTACGGTTTGGCTCTGGGCGATTCGTATTATTGCACCTTTAGGCATTCTATGGATTCTTTTCATCAATATCCAAACTACCTTCTTCGGATAACTTAACTCAAAAAACTCGGCTCTCCAAACTGGAAAGCCGGGTTTTTTATGATGATTTTTTCTTGGCACGATCCTGTCGTTCCCAAATTCGTAATGAAGGATACGGATCAAACGACCATTCCGTATAGCCTACGTGCTGATACATTCCATAGTGTAAGTGTGGGGGAAATTTACCTTGTGTGCCAGGCTTTCCATACCCAGAGCTACCCACATAGCCAATGACATCTCCAGGCTTTACGACACTCCCCTCTTCAATGCCTTTTTCAAATCCACTTAAATGTGCAAAGTAGTGATAGACGTTTTTCGTGTCGCGAAGGCCGATACGCCAGCCGCCATATTTATTCCAGCCCTTTAATTCCACCACGCCATACGTTGTTGCTTTAACTGGGACGCCGTATCCCGCGAATATATCTGTTCCTTCGTGTATTCTTCTCCCGCCCCAACCACGTGCGTCTCCCCATGTGCTCCGATAGCTATAGTTGGCATGCAGAGGGAGTGGGAAGCTTCTCTCTGGAAGGTAAGTTGTCTGAAGCTCTTTATACACCTTTGCGTGGTTAGAAATTAACGTGACTGCGTGATCTCGTCGGTAATAATCCCAAAGCGCTGCTTTAATATGATCCTCGGACGTACCTCGCTTGCTGAACTGAGTCGCAATTGCTTGAATAACATCTTCGTCGTTTAATAAGGATGCTTGCTCATCGCCATCCCCGTCCTGACCTATACCACCATAATAATCAATTGATGCTACGGATGTATCATTTTTCACCGGATTCGTCGATCCAACCCATTCTTCTTCAGAAACAATAAAAGCAAGCTTGCCATTCTCGGTAAGCTTTCTCGCCTTTCTAATCCCACGCTCATAGCTATCTGCCGCAGCAAAGTAGTACCACGGAATTTGAGACGTAATCTCTGCTTTTTCATATAAAGCCATGCGTTCGGACTCAAGGGTTGCAGGATCATCTGAGGCGAAAGCACTTTGTGGAAATAGCGCGAATAGTAGTATAATAAAACAAATAAGTCGCATGAATACCTCTCCTTTTTGATAGGTTGTGGGTAAAAACCGTGTTTTATGCATGTATTAATTTGTAGAATCTTTTGTATGTAATGCCTTAATGTGGTAAAGTGTTATAGGAAGATAGTTTTTATAAGGGGTGTGACACTATGGCGAAGCAGGAAGAGCACATCAGAAAGCCGGAGTGGCTTAAAATTAAGCTAAACACAAATGAATCTTACAAGGGCTTAAAGAAACTGATGAGAGAAAACAGACTTCACACGGTTTGTGAGGAAGCGAAATGTCCAAATATCCACGAGTGCTGGGCGGTTCGTAAAACTGCTACCTTCATGATTTTAGGAGATATTTGTACAAGAGCATGTCGTTTTTGTGCAGTTAAGTCAGGGTTACCGAATGAATTAGATCTTCAAGAGCCAGTGCGTGTGGCAGAATCCGTACAAGTTATGGGATTAAAACACGTCGTTATCACCGCAGTCGCGCGTGATGATTTAAAGGATGCAGGTGCCGGAGTATTCGCGGATACCGTGCGTCAAATTCGAAAGCTAAGCCCATTTACAAGTGTAGAGGTACTACCTTCTGATATGAGTGGTAGCGAAGATAATCTACGCATCTTAATGGACGCAAAGCCTGATATTTTTAATCATAATATCGAAACAGTTCGTCGTTTAACGCCAAGAGTTCGTGCAAAAGCAATGTATGACCGTACTCTCGAAGTGCTACGTCGTGCTAAAGAAATGAGCCCTCATACTCCTACTAAATCGAGCATTATGCTAGGTCTTGGAGAAACAAAAGAGGAAATTTTAGAGACAATGGATGATTTACGAGCAAACAACGTAGACATCATGACCATCGGTCAATATTTACAACCGACAAAAAAGCACTTAAAAATTGAGAAATACTACCGTCCGGAAGAGTTCGCAGAGCTTAAAGAAATCGCGCTATCAAAAGGCTTTAAGCATTGTGAAGCAGGCCCGCTAGTGCGGTCTTCGTACCACGCGGACGAGCAGGTAAATGCTGCAAAGGCGAATTCTTAATATAGTTTGATCAAAAAAAGAAAAATCATCCCACATCTTTGCTTGCTAAAGCAAGAGAGTGGGATGATTTTTTAATGACCTTGTGGGGAGTCCTTCATGCGTTCGATTGTTTGATCAAGCGAGTTGTGCTGAGCGTCATCTAGTGAGACATTTCCTTCAAAGCGTTCAATATCTGAGCGAAGTGCGGCATCATCACTTATATAAATATTGTAATAGGACGGAAGTACAGATAGTGCTGTTTGATATACTTGCTCCGCTACGTCATAACGCATTCCTTCACCTTGGTCGTACACAATTAAACAATCATCATCGGTAATAAGAACGCTCGCTTCCTCGACATCCTCTAGCATCGCAGTCATTTCTCCAATACTTTCCGCTAAAAGCGACCTGTCATAAATAAAGTAACCGGGGATCCCTTCGCCATCTTTTGCTTCTTGTTTTGTGTTTGATGTGTACCCAAACTGGAGCGGATCTCCATTAGAAGAATCCTGTACATTCATGACAATCGGATTATCCCCATCTTGATTAAATAGCGGAAATCCAGACTCATTTCCACACGCAGCGAGCAACAGTAATGGGAGTAGCATCATACTTTGTTTTTTCACCAACTCACCTCCATGCTTATAGGTTGCCCGTTTGTCATAAACTAATGAGAGATGTGTTATTGAAATTTTTTGTAAAGTAAGGCAAGATAGAAGGTAAGGTAGGTGGCAGTGATGATTAAAATCCAAAACCAATCCTATGAAATCATTGAAAACTTCCGTGATGGATGGGATGAAGAGGCATTTAAAGCCAGATATAGTGACGTATTATCAAAATATGACTTTATTGTAGGTGACTGGGGCTACGATCAGCTTCGTTTGAAGGGGCTGTTTGAGGATAAAAACCGTAAGGCATCTCCAGACTCTAAAATCGGCTTTTTACAGGAATACTTATATGAGTACTGTAACTTTGGTTGCTCCTATTTTGTGATTCAAAAAGTGAAGCAGCAGGATGCAAAACCTGTGGAAGAGGTTGTAGAGGCGTAATAGTTTGATTTCGGCCGGATATATTTTTTGATGAAATCCCTTGTTAGGTGATAACGGGGGATTTTTTGCTGTGAGTGGAAGGTGGAAATGCATGGAGTTCGAACTTGGGTGGATACGGTTATATGTAATGCAAACAGAAGAAGTAGAAATGCACATAGCGCGAGTAAGAATGCAGACCAGTAGGGAGGAAATGCACGTCACGGATGAAGAAATGCACACGGTTAAAATTAATGCAGACAGACGAGGTTAGAAGCTTGCGCACTCAAAATAAAAAAAGCCAGAACAAGTATAACCTTGTCCTAGCTTTTCCTCCCTATGCATGCTCTGGCATCATTAAATGAGGCTTTTGCTCGAGTCTGTGGTGCGCCTTCACATAACGAACGGTTCCAGTTTTCGCTCGCATGACGATTGTATCTGTTTCGACAATGTCGCCGCCTAAGAAGCGAACGCCTTCTAGTAGCTCTCCAGATGAAACGCCTGTTGCAGCAAAGATCGCGTCGTCGCTTTTTACTAAGTCGTCTAGCGTAAGTAGCTGAGTAGGGTCTTCTAATCCCATCGACTGACAGCGAGCAAACTCTTCGTCGTTCATTGGAACGAGTCTTGCCTGCATGTCACCGCCAAGTGCTTTAATAGCAGCAGCAGAGATAACTCCTTCAGGAGCGCCGCCTGTACCCACAAATAAATCGATACCTGATTGAGGCATCGCAGTTGCAATCGAAGCGCCAACATCGCCGTCACCAAACAGCTTTACTCGCGCGCCTTTTTGTTGCACACGTTCTACAAGCTCACTATGACGTTCGCGTTCTTGGATAATGACCGTTAAATCTCGGACACGTTTATTGCTCATTTTTGCGACGATATCAATTGTCTTCTCAATTGGATCATCTAGACGAACTAGACCAGCAGCCGCTGGACCTACGACTAGCTTTTCCATATACATATCAGGTGCGTGTAAAAGCGCGCCTTTATCTGCAATCGCAATCACGGCCATTGCGTTTGGGTGACCCTTTGCGACGATATTCGTGCCTTCAAGTGGATCGACGGCGATATCCACGTCTGGTCCGTGACCGGTGCCAAGCTTTTCTCCAATATAAAGCATTGGGGCTTCATCAAGCTCGCCTTCGCCGATGACGACAGTCCCGTTCATGTTAACCGAGTCAAACATCGTGCGCATCGCAGTTGTTGCCGCATCGTCTGCCTCATTTTTTAATCCTCGACCCATCCACTGTGCAGAAGCTAGTGCCGCCGCTTCCGTTACTCGTACTACCTCTAAAGCTAACTCGCGATCCATAGGTGATTCCTCCAAATAAAATCTATAATCAGGTATAATAAGTCCTGTAAGGTGTTTACTTAATCCTTGCTTATAATACCAAACATTACATACGATTAAAAGGTGAGAAACGAAATTATACCTCATTTTTTAACGAAAACGCTTGTAATGTGACATACTAATCGGAGGGATCCTTATGTATTTTGTCGATCGATCGTTAATAGAAGCAAGATTACGTTATTTAGAGGAGTTAACCGAACATTTTCCTCAGGTGAAAGAGGCCACAGATAAAATCTCTATCCTCGCGTTAGAGCGCATTGGACATATGATTATTGAGACGATGATGGACGTCGGTAATCAGATGATTGATGGATTTATTATGCGTGACCCAGGAAGCTTTGAGGATATTGTGCATATCATGATCGATGAGCGAGTGGTGACGAAGGAGGAGGGCGAAGCAATTGAGCGACTGCTTCCTTACCGAAAAGAGCTTCTGCAAAACTACACAGGTTATGATGTAGAGGCGCTCAAGAAAGGGTTCGAACAGGAGCTCTCGACGATTCAAGTATTCCCGGAGCGAATCCGCACGTATTTAGTGAATGAGTTAGGACCTGTATCTGCCTTTATTCCTCAGAAAGAGGATAAGTCGTGAAGGAGTACAAAGGCTACCTGATTGATTTAGATGGCACGATGTATCGGGGAACTGAATCAATAAAGGAAGCGGGACCGTTTGTGGAAGAGCTACTAAAACGCGATATCCCACATTTATTTGTGACGAATAACTCCTCTAAAACAGCGAAGCAAGTCGTGGAAAAGCTGACGTCGATGGGTATTCCTGCAGAGCCATCTCGCGTGTTTACGTCGAGCATGGCAGCGAGTAAATACGTCGATGACACGACCCCAGATGCAACCATCTACATGATTGGGGAGGAAGGCTTGAAGGAAGCGTTAGGCTCACGATGCACGCTTGATGCAAGTGAGGCAAACGTAGTCGTCATGGGTATCGATCGCGACATTACGTACGAGAAGCTTTCTGATGCTGCTTTGGCAGTAAGACGAGGCGCAACCTTTATTTCTACAAACGGAGATAAGGCCATTCCGACTGAAAAGGGCTTTGTACCTGGTAATGGCTCACTAACATCGGTCATATCCGTATCAACTGGAGTCGATCCTATCTTTGTTGGCAAGCCAGAAGCGATCATCATGGAGCAGGCTCTCGAGATCTTGGGCACCAAGCGCGATCAAACGGTCATGGTGGGCGACAACTACGACACGGACATCATGGCAGGGATTAAAGCACGCATTGATACGATTCATGTGGCAACAGGTGTCACCTCACAAGAAGATCTTAAAACAAAGACAACGCAGCCAACTCATACGATTCCTACGTTAAAAGAGTGGTTTTAGGCACGTCCCCTCTTCTTACCGCATAGGCTATGTAGGAAGGGGGGATTTTTTATGAGCATCGAGCGCGATTTGTATGAGCACTATGGGATGGTGATGAAGGAAAGTAGCTTTATTGGGGAGAGTCGCGTTTTTCATACAGCAGATCGGCTTTTTTTACTAGATGCGATAGAAGGAGAGGCGAAGAATCGACTGCCTGGTCAGTTAGAGCTTGCAGAAGCCCTTCAAACGACTGGTCTCCTACACACTAGACTCGTACCGACACGAACAGGGCAAACGATGCGATCCGACGGAGCGGAGCTTGCTTTATTTGAACTGCCTACCACACCCTCTCCAGTAATGTCATTGCCAGCGCGACTCGCTCAGCTACACGATTCCGAGCTACTAATGGAAGCGACTTCTGTACAGCAACTTTGGTTTGATCGATGGGAAGCCATCGTAAACAGGGCAGATGCGATTTTAATGAAGACGAGAATGGAGGGTGCTAGCTATTTTTTAGGACTAGCTGAGAATGCCCTTTCGATGCTTTTGCACATGGATCCTATTATGGAGCGTGGACCTGCTCATTTTCGCTTTAAGCCGGGCACATGGCTTACTGTCTACCCTCAATCACCCGAATCCATCATCCCTATTAAGGAGCTCACAATCGACCATAGATGCCGAGATCTCGCTGAGTATATCCGCTCCTCTTGGTATGAGCATCAGCAGTTTCAAACAGATATTTTAGACAGCTACATGACCTACTATCCTCTTTCAGAAAATGAGGCAAGACTCTTGTTTATTAGACTTCTCTTTCCACTGCCATTTTTCGATTGTTTAGCAAGGGAAGAGTACGACCGTATTCCAGAGCTATTAGCACAAACGAACGAGTTTGAAGACTATTTGTACGCAAGTGGGTGTGACTTTTTACCATGGCTCACACGCTCAGTGTTGTCAAAGAGAGCGCTTTCCTCTACACTGAAGGCTAGGAGGGGATAAAGCATGGATACGAAGCGAATTTTTGTCACGAGAAAGCTTCCAGAAGAAACGCTACACCTTTTACGTAAGACGTACACAGTGGAAATGTGGGAAGAGGAAGAAACGCCTTGCCCACGAGAGCTTCTTCTTGAGAAAGCAAGTCAGGCAAGTGGCCTTATTACGATGCTATCAGACAAGATTGATCAAGAGCTGATCAAACAGTCTCCTCACCTTCAGGTCGTCGCTAATTTGGCGGTCGGGCACGATAATATTGATGTAGAGTATGCAAAAGGCAAGAATATTACAGTATGTAATACGCCAGATGTATTAACGGAAACAACAGCGGATTTAGGATTTTCTCTTTTAATGGCTACAGCCAGAAGGATTGTAGAAGCAGATACATACGTGAGGGAGGACAAGTGGCAAAACTGGGGTCCTTTCTTAATGGCTGGGTCAGATATACATGATAAGACATTAGGAATTATCGGCATGGGGCGTATTGGTAGTGCGGTGGCCCGAAGAGCGAAAGGCTTTAATATGGAAATTCTTTATCATAATCGTTCACAAAACGAGGATCTAGAGCAAGAACTAGGCGCTACATTTATTTCCGATTTAAAAACCTTAGCGGAGCGTTCTGATTTTGTGATGTGTGTGGTACCTCTAACACCCGATACAGAAGGGTTACTTAACAGTGAATTCTTTTCTCATATGAAGAGCGACGGGATATTCGTAAACATTTCACGAGGAACAGTTGTAGATGAGCCAGCGCTTGTCGAAGCGTTAGAGTCTGGTCAAATCAAGGCTGCCGGGCTAGATGTGTTTGCATCAGAACCAATTCGTGCGGATCACCCCTTAGTCAAGCTAGATAATGTTGTGTTGCTTCCTCACATTGGAAGTGGGAGTATAGAGACACGTGAACGAATGGCAAAGCTAACAGCTAAAAATGTTGCCTGCGTATTAGCGGGTGAAGAAGCAATCACTCCTTTATAAAAATAAAAAGGTCGAGACAAAAGCGAGTCACTTGTCTCGGCCTTTTGCTTGTAGTAATAGAGGGCGTGAAGTTAATAAAGAGGAAGGCGCGGTCAATAAGGGGGGAGAGAGCGGTTAATAAGGGCAACCTAACGGTCAATAGCTGAAGTAGTGGTCAATAACGAGAGTAGTGTGCTCAATAAGGAAGAGTGAGCGATCAATAACAGTAAAGTGAGACCTGAACAAAGGAATTCGAACCCTGATCTCACTTCCTATCCCACGAAAAAAGGCTAGGACAGATAAATTGCTTCTGTCCTAGCCTCCATTTGTAAAAAGGTAGTCACCTTAGAATACTTGCTCTAGCTCCGTAAATCCTGGAACTTCTTCAAGTAGCGCGCGCTCAATACCAGCCTTCAACGTAATCGTTGAACTTGGGCAAGACCCGCAGGCACCCATTAAGCGAACTTTTACTACGCCTTCCTCGATATCCACTAGCTCGACGTCACCGCCGTCACGAAGTAAGAACGGACGTAATTTATCGAGTACTTCCTGAACTTGTGATTCCATTGTTTCTGTTGTCATAGACACACACTCCTTTCTATACTTATTGCTATTATAAATGTTCCCACCTAAAAAATCTATGATAGCGACTCAATTTGAATCGACAAGCCCATATTTTCTAAAATTGGGAAGATAGAAGGGGGATGAAAAGGAGCGACAAGACGATGATAATTGGTTAAAATAAGGACAGGGAGGGATTCACGTGAAGATTACTGTCTACGGCGCGGAACAAAAATGTGCCAGCTGCATTCATCTGCCGAGCTCTAAAGAGACGATGGAGTGGCTGGAAGCTGCGGTCACAAGAAAATATCCTGATTATCCGATAGAGTTTACGTACTGTGACATTACTATGCCTCAATCCGAGGAAGAAAAAATGTTTGCGGAGAAAATTTTAGAGGATGAATATTTTTATCCACTTGTTGTATTGAACGGAGAGGTGGTAGCGGAAGGAGATCCGAGGCTGCCTAATATTTATAAAAAGATAGAAGCGTCGGCATAGCGCCAACGCTTCTTTTTTACGAGCCGGAGTGATGCTTATACATCCATAATACACCTGATTTTAGTACTCGCGGTACACGGCCAACGAGCGATTTTTCGCCCATTAAACCAAATCCATGCTTTT
This sequence comes from Paenalkalicoccus suaedae, assembly GCF_006965545.2. Taxonomy (NCBI): domain Bacteria; kingdom Bacillati; phylum Bacillota; class Bacilli; order Caryophanales; family Bacillaceae; genus Paenalkalicoccus; species Paenalkalicoccus suaedae. The sequence continues at coordinate 2,776,838 of NZ_CP041372.2, read as the reverse complement.
TACCTAAAGAGCCTAACACGCCTTTAAGTTTAATGCGCGGCATCTTCTCTGGATACGGCTCTCCATCCCACTTTTTAAAGAGCAACATCGCAATTTGATCGCCTTGTGCTTCAGCAAGTTGGGCGCTCGGGGCATGCGTAGACGACGCACAGTCACCCACGACAAATGCGTTCTCGTAGTTTGGTAAGTGGTGGTGAATCGTCACGACAAGACGACCCAATCGATCCTTCTCCACATCTAGCTCACGAGCAACCTTATTCGGTTGCACTCCCGCGGTCCAAATGATGGCATCCATTTCCATTGGCTCATCGTGGTTAAAAATCATATGACGCTCCACCTTCGTAATGTTGGCGTGATTGACGATCGTCACATCATTCTCCACAAACCATTCCGTTACATAGCTATACAGCTTTTTTGGGAACATAGAGAGGATATTGGCACCTCTGTCGAATAAAAATATTTCGAGGTCTGGACGGCTTTCACGTAGCTCAGCGGCAGTTTCGACTCCGCTAAGACCACCTCCGACAATGGAGACCCGACCATTGTGACGGATTTTTTGGATGATTTGATTGGATTTCCTCGCACGGCGCATGCTTTGAATGCTTAACGAATTCTCTTCAGCACCTGGTACACCGTGATGCTTGTCCTCACAGCCTAGTCCGATAATAAGTTCGTCATAAGGAAGCTCTTTACCTGAGCCTAACTCAACAATATTATCTTCTAAACGAATGTTTGAAGCAAGGTCGTACACAAGCTCTAAACGATCGTCTTCAGGGAACGGGATACGTAAATGGTTATCTGCTACAGTTCCCGCTGCAAGTGCATAAAACTCTGTTTTTAAACTGTGGTACGGCTCTCGCTCTACTAATGTAATGCGAAAGTCTTTCCGATCCTTTTCTGCTAATAGACGTTGAATGACACGAAGTCCTCCGTATCCTCCGCCTAAAATGACTACATGATGCATGGGATGACCCCCTTAATCGTGCAATAGAGAATAAACGTAAAGTCGTTGTAACGCTTCATTCTGCTCAAGACGATGTAGTTTTTGACAATTAGATGACATATTAAATATACCAGTTTTTGAACCGATTAACAATGAGAATTGAAAGCGTTTTATACAAAGCGATGGCATGGGTGTGTAAAGCAAGGTTGTTGACAAACATATGTAGGGACAAGTAGCATGAGAAAAGAACCTTTGAGATTGAACGGAGTGACAGCGATGAATCCTATCATAGAATTTTGCGTTAGTAATTTAGCGAGTGGATCGCAAGGAGCTCTTGAAGAGCTAGAGCGGGACCTCGATTTAGATGTAGTAGAATATGGATGTTTAACCTTTTGTGGCCAATGCTCTCGTAGCCGTTTTGCATTAGTAAACGGCGAGGTAGTAAAGGGCGAGACAAACGAAGAATTAGTAAAAAACATTTATCAATTTTTAGAAGACAATCCGATGTTTTAGTGGGGGAGCCTATGCAACTAATTCCATTTGATCATACATGGCCTTATGAAAGGCAAATGGGGGACGTCTATATTGCGACGTGTCCGTATTGTCAGGAAAATAACGTATTAACGCACATGAGTAACGCAGCCCTCGAGCGCGCAAAAGATCGCATTAAAACGCGACTGAATATGCCGTGCTGTAAGAAGACAATGACCATCATTGAGGCTGATGATGATTATTTTTGGACGAACGAGCGATTGAGAGATTAATAGGTGGTGGATGTAAAACCAGGCGTGTGAGAGCGTCTGGTTTTTTTATGGGTTGAGAAGGTCAAAATCAAGGTCAAGGTCAAGTGCGGTCACCTCCCGGTGCCCCTGCGCTATGGGGCGTCTTTCCTGAGGCGCTAGTTCAACTATTTTGCCCGTCCAAAGGGCCGTGCAAAAGGATTTTTACCTACGCGAGAGATCCCTCTAGGAGTCCGCCCCGTCGCTTCGGGGCACCTTCGGTTACGGTATGAGTAAGGGGGTCAAATCTTCCTCTTTTTGGTGAGGGATACGAGGCGAGAATTCGTTGCCTCTCTTTTTGGGGCGAGAGATAGTTGATAGTGGAGTTTGTGATCAATTGGGAGGGGGTGGTGCTAAATTTAAAGAGGTTGGTGCAAAATTCAGCGGATCTTGTGCAAAAATGTAAATAAATTAGGCTGTCAAAGTACATATGGAGCGGACTGTCTTCCGAGAAAGGACAAATATCTCACCAAATAGATAAATCCAATTGCTAAAGTGCCAGCATCGGAAGGCCAGTGCGATTACCTTCCGTTTCATAAAGTTATTTATCTGAAGCCACCTCTAAACGGATGCAATCAACCTTTAAAACACCACAAAAAACGCCACCCTCCAACTTGGAGAGTGGCGTTTAACCATTATCTTAGTAAGTCTTAATGACGTTATAGAACGTGTCACGCTCGACAGGAGTCTTACCTGCGCCTTTGATAAGGTGGATAAGCTCATCTCGCGTTAAGCTCTGTGATGTTAGGGCACCTGCGGAGTGAGAAATTCTCTCTTCGATTAGTGTGCCGTGAATATCAGAGCTACCGAATGTTAGGGACATTTGCGTTAGCTGGTGTCCAATGTTGATCCAGTATGCTTTAATATGATCAAAGTTATCAAGCATTAAACGACTAATTGCGACAGTACGAAGGTCATCGTAAGCAGAAGTACGACGCTTAAGACCTGCGTTCATGCTACGTGGTTGCATAGCAAGTGGAATGAATACCATAAAGCCGTTTGTCTTATCCTGTAATTGGCGGAGGCGATCCATATGGATGAGGCGCTCCTCTTTCTTTTCGATAGAGCCGTAGAGCATCGTAGCGTGTGTTTTAAGTCCGAGCTCGTGAGCAATCTCGTGAGCTTCAAGCCACTGATCTATAGAGGCTTTGTCTGGGCTCATTTTAGCACGATAGCGCTCTGTTAAGATCTCCGCACCGCCACCAGGTAGTGTATCAAGCCCTGCATCGATCAGCTTTTCTAATACTTCGCGCATCGTTAAGTTAGCGTGTCTTGCGAAGAACTCGATCTCTGCCCCAGTATAAGCTTTAACCGTACATTGTGGATAATGCTTTTTAAGTGTGCGAATCGTATCTAGATAGTAGTCGAATGGCACTTCCGTGTTGTGACCGCCAACGATATGGAATTCGCGAATGTTATCATTCCAGCGGTCTTCTACGTATTTAAGGAGGGCAGCTTCGTCCATTGTGTACGCGCCTTCTTCACCAGGCTTACGCTTGAATCCACAGAATGAACAGCTTGCTTCACATACGTTCGTTGGATTGATGTACATATTTTGAATGAAATAGACGTTATTTCCGTTCTTTTGTTCGTTCACTTGATTAGCGAGCTGTGCGATTGTTAACAAATCAGGAGACTCATAAAGCTTTAGTCCGTCCTCAATTGTTAAACGTTCCCCCTGCATCACCTTTTGCTTGATCGACTCTAGCTCTTGATCTAGAATGATCGTACTCATATCTATCCCCTACCTTTATAAATTAGCTATATGACTACATCTATTCTACCACCATTTTCAAACCAATGCCAAACGAGAGAATCGCACGAATTGCGTTAGGAGATTGTGCTTGCTATACTAATAGTAAATAAAAGGAGGGGTTTTGATGATCACGATTACAGATGCAGCTGCATCACAAGTCAAAGAAATGCTGGCTTCTGAAGAGGACGCTAAATTCCTTCGAGTCGGCGTACAAGGTGGAGGTTGCACAGGACTTTCCTACGGGATGGGATTTGCAATGGAAGCAGAAGAGGACGATCAACAGCTTTCTATAAATGGAATTGATTTAGTTGTAGATAAAGAAAGTGCGCCAATGCTCGATGGAGTAACAATTGATTATAAACAAAACATGATGGGCGGCGGGTTTACGCTCGATAACCCTAATGCGATTGCTAACTGCGGATGCGGAGCATCGTTCCGTACAGCAACAAACGCTGGTGCGCCTGAGAATTGTTAATAGATAAAACGCTGAGCCAATGTGGTCTCAGCGTTTTTTTAGTCGTGTTTTGGTAAGCGATTCTTATTGCCTGGCTCGTGCTTTTGCTCATGCTCAAACGCGCTAATGCTGTACTGACCTTTTTGCCATGGGCTACTTTTGCCTGGTGGTAAGGAGGTGGGTGCGCCGTATGGACCTTCTGGCGTTACTTCCGGAATAACTTCTTTTCGATTTTTTTCGACTGCTGAAAAATCTTCATACATCTTTTTAGGCATTGGATAAGCTCCTTTCTCGTCATTTTAGTATAAGTAGAGGAGAGGAAAGCATACAAAAAGGGACCTCTTTTATTGTGGAAGAGGTCCCTTTAAATGAAGGATTTAGAATAAGCTAGTACTATGTCCTGCTGTAGCAGCGGCTTTTGGATCAATAAATACTTTCGCTTTATTAACAGCCGTAGGTGCTTCACCAAATCCAGTAGCAATTAATTTTGCTTTACCTTCGTAGTTAACGATGTCCCCGACAGCATAAATGCCTGGTATATTCGTTTCTGTATTCGAGTTAACGATAATCGCATTTTTATCAATTGTTAGACCCCATGTCTTAATTGGCCCAAGGTTAGAAACAAAGCCGTAGTTTACTATTAGTGAGTCGATGTCGACTTTCGTCTTTTCGCCTTCTTTATCAACTAGTGTAACAGCTGTAATACGATCGTCATCATAATGTAGCTCGTCTACATTATAAGGCGTCATGACATCAATTTTTTCAGAGCTGTGAAGCTGTTCCACGCTATGCTCATGAGCACGGAACTTATCGCGGCGGTGAACAATTGTTACCTTTTCTGCGATATCTTCAAGCATAAGCGTCCAGTCTACTGCAGAGTCTCCTCCGCCAGCAATGACGACTTTTTCTCCTGCGAAACGATTTAAGTCATTAACGAAGTAATGCAGGTTTGTTTCTTCAAAGCGCTCCGCACCTTCAATTTTTAAACGTCTTGGTTGGAATGCTCCAACACCTGCTGCGATAATAACGGTACGAGTAAGATGCGTTCCTTTATTTGTCGTTAACGTAAAAATACCTTCCTCGTCTCGTTCTACTTTCTCAACAGCTTCTCCTAGAACGATAGCTGGGTCGAACTGCATAGCTTGCTCCGTTAAGCTATCTACTAGCTCTTGAGCGCGTACTTTTGGATATCCTGCTACATCATAAATGTATTTTTCCGGATATAAGGCAGATAGCTGTCCACCAAGCTGAGGCATTGCCTCGACAATTTTTACCTTTGCTTGACGCAAACCAGCATAAAATGCCGTATATAAACCGACAGGACCCCCGCCGATAATGGTCATATCAAAAACCTCTTGATTGTGTGACACGTTATAAGCACCTCCATGAAAATGATTCTCAATTGATATTATAGACGTTAATAGGAGGAATGAAAAGCGAGTAAGCTCAGAAAGCCTAATTTTCTCAAAAAACATGGAAGACGTTAATTCGCGAAAATTGTAGGGTATCCTATAATTAATAGTTGAAAGTTGGCGGAAAAAAAATTAAAATGGAAGGTGGGTAATAACGTAAACGTAGCTACGTTCAGTTCAAGATAAAAAGGACGAGCATGTGTAAGGTGTACGCGACTAAGTGAATATTTTCACAATGTTGTGATGGTCGGTTTTTTATGTGAATAGGGTAATGCTGAAAAGAGCTGCAAAATAACCTAATTGGAGTGAGTCGAATGAAACAGAAGCAAAAGATCGTCATTCTAGGTGCCGGGTACGGTGGAATGATTCTAGCTGCACGTCTACAAAAGTCTACTGTATATCGTGACGCGCAAATTACGCTAGTAAATAAGCACAACTATCATTATCAAACAACATGGTTACACGAGCCAGCTGCAGGGACAATGCATCCTGAGAAGACTCGTATGAAGATCGACAGCGTAATCGATTTTAATAAAATTAGCTTTGTGAAGGACACGGTTTTAGAAGTAAAGCCTGAAGAGCGCAAAGTAGTTCTTGAGAATGCAGAACTTGACTACGATATTCTTGTAGTAGGTCTAGGTTCTGAGCCTGAAACATTTGGTATCCCAGGTGTACACGAGCATGCATTTGCTATCCGCAGTGTAAACTCTGTTCGTGTTATTCGTGAGCACATCGAATACAACTTCGCAAACTACAATAAGCAGGACGAGAAGGATGATTCTCTTCTAACGTTTATCGTAGCTGGAGCTGGATTCACTGGAATCGAGTTTATTGGTGAGCTTTCTGAGCGTATCCCTGAGCTTTGCGAAGAGTACGATATTCCTCGTGAAAAAGTGAAGCTATATTCTGTTGAAGCGGCACCAACTGCACTTCCTGGCTTTGATGAAGAGCTTGTTGAGTATGCAATGAACGTACTTGAAAGCCGTGGCGTAGAGTTCAAGATCAACACGCCAATCGAAGAAGTAACTGCTCAAGGCGTTCGTCTAAAAGGCGGGGAAGAAATTCATTCTAATACGGTAGTATGGACTACTGGCGTTCGCGGTAACTCTGTTATTGAGAAGTCAGGCTTTGAATCTATGCGTGGCAGAATTAAGGTTGAGAAAGATCTTCGCGCTCCTGGTCATGAAGATGTATTTGTCATCGGTGACTGTGCGTTAATCATTAACGAAGAGATCAATCGTCCATATCCTCCAACAGCGCAAATCGCGATTCAGCAAGCTTACACTGCTGCAAACAATATCAAGGCGCTTATAGAAGGAAAGAAAGACCTTGAAGCATTCAAGCCAGATATTAAAGGTACAGTTGCATCACTTGGTGGTAAGGAAGCAATCGGTGTAGTTGGATCCCGTAAAGTTTACGGTAACTCTGCATCTGTCGTGAAGAAAATGATCGACAACCGTTACCTATTCCTACTTGGTGGTATGCCACTAGTACTCAAAAAAGGGAAGCTAAAGTTCTTTTAAAAAGAAATCATAGAAACAACCTCTTGCTATTTATGGCGAGGGGTTGTTTTTTTATGGGGTTTTAGCTGTGGAGGGAGGTGAAGGTAAGGAGGAAAGTTTGGGGTGGGGGAGTGTGAGTGGATGTAGAAGTCCATAACTATAGAATAGTGAACATAAAACTCAAACGAGGAACATAACTCTGTGATAAGGAACATAAAACGGATATAACTATGCGTGAAGTCCATAACTTGCTAATAAGGCACATAAATCTGAAGTGCGGCACATAAAATCCAAACAAGGAACATAACTCAAGAATTAGGAACATAACTTCTCCCCAATCTTAACTACCAAGCCATATAAGAAAAGAACCCTTCTTTCCCAAGCCCAATTCCCATATATAAAATCTAAAAAAACCTTAGAAAGTGCGTAAACTGACGAGAAAAGTACTATGACATATATGATCGCGCTTACATGAGCGTATTCAACCTGATTCGCTTGTTTAATTAGTCTGAATTATCTGATATATTGATAAAAAGCTTGTTAGAAAGGATGACAATCATGAAGTACAAACGAAAGCGAATCACGCACGGTCAATGTTCGTACTGCGCAGGAAAAGGCTATCATCAGCTATTACTCGGTGGCTCTGAAACATGTGAGCACTGTCACGGTTCTGGTAAAAGCTCCTCATAAGTTTGACAATCCCGTGTCCGTTTACTAAACGGACCTTTTTTTGTTTGACGGACCCCTTTATATTAAGTAAACTTATTTTGACATACGAAGGGGGACGCCACGGGTGTTAAGTATTCCACAGCTTATTATTGCAATACTGCTTTATTTTGTATTATTTTTCGGTATCGGTTTCATTTTAAATATGGTTCTTCGGTCAACGTGGACAATGGCAATCATTTATCCACTTGTTGTAATCTTTATGGTAGATGACGCTGGATTCTTCAGCTACTTCTCCTCACCAGGAGAATCATTCTCGGCTCTAGGCTCTGATTTGGTTAGTTTAGCAACAGCTGATATTATCATTTTGTTATCTGGATTAGCAGGTGCTATTTTGTCAGGTATCGCGATTCGCATGCTACGAGTTAGAGGATATCAAATGTTTTAAACAAATTCGTCTATCTCCCTTTTCTTCTGATCATAATGAAGAAGAGAGGATGTGATGAAGTGAAAAAGAAAATTCTGTTAACCTTTGATTTACTCCTATTACAAGTAGCCATCATCGCATCATTTTATGGGATGACAGCAATGTATCCATGGGAATGGGTCCATTTTATTCTAAAGTAAAAGCCACCGCATTGCGGTGGCTTTTTGACGTTTTAATGAAAAATAGCATGTAAAAGTAGTGCTAACGCAATTCCTAGTAATCCTCCGAAAAATACCTCAATCGGCTGATGACCAAGTAGCTCCTTTAATTCTTTTCGTTTTTCCTGTTCTTTCTTCTCTGGCCAATGCTTCATTTCATTTACCATTTTGTTGAAATCTGTTACAAGTCGGTTGATTACCGTTGCTTGCTCGCCAGCATGGCGTCTAACGCCTGTCGCGTCGAACATCACGATTACACCAAAAATTGCTGAAATAGCAAAAAGGGGTGAGTCTAATCCGTGCTCTAAAGCTATCGCAGTAGAAAGGGCTGTTACAGCTCCAGAATGAGAACTGGGCATTCCACCTGTACTTGTTAAAAGAGTCCAGTCAAGCTTACGGTAGGCGATAAATTGTAGTGGTACTTTAATAAATTGCGCAAAGAAAATCGTAAACAACGCTACTAAAAGCGGGAAATTCGTAAATAATTCCATTATACTTCTTCGTCCCTTCCTTCCATCATACGGGCTAGACAGCTTTTATATTATAGCACAAATACCCTCTTTCGCTCATAGTACAACTGACAATTGGGTAAAGAATTCGTTAAAATCTGAAAAAATGTTTAAAAAAGTGGGAGGTTGGGAATTAGGGAACATGACTATTCTTGAAGAATACCATGCTGATTGTAAGTTGTCGTCAGGTAGTTTCGAGTCATGCTATATTTCAGGAGCTTATGCCGATATATGTCGCCTAAGGCAAATTGTCGTTCTAGGATTATTCCTATATAGTTTTGTCTAACCGTCTAATTCGCTTCAACAACTCATGATTTTTGAGCGTTTTACGCGCTTTTCTCAAAATAGATACATACAATCACATATACATAAGGGGGTGAAAATAATGCCGACCACTCAAAACGAGACCAAGCAGAAGGGTCCATTTGCAGGCGTGGTAAAGGTTGTTAAAGTACTTGATGCTGCTTTGCATACGGTAGAGAAATTCATCCTAAGCTGGGCGATGATTATGATCGCATTCTTAACTGCTGGTAATGTAATTTCCCGAGAATTAACAGGGGTGAGCTGGTTCTTTTCCGCCGAGCTAAGTCGTTTAGCACTTATCGTTGCGAGCTTTATAGGAATAAGCTATGCAGCAAGGAAGGGTCGCCACATTAGTATGTCTGCATTTTTTGATATGGCACCTAAAAAGCCGAAGAAGTTCTTGGCGATTTTTAATCCACTTCTGACAGCAACCATCCTATTCGTAGTCGCTTACTACGCTGCGCTATACACGATTGACGTATATGAATCAGGCCGTACAACTGCCGCTTTACGATTTCCATTCTGGCTAATGGTTGTTGCGATCCCTATTGGATGCTTCTTAGGAGGGCTTCAATATTTACGAAACATGTGGATGAATATTAAACACAAAGAAGTATATCTTGCACAAGACAAAAAGGATTACACCGAACAACTTTAAAATATGAGGATAGAGAGGAATTAAATATGCTTTGGATAATTTTAGGGGTTATGGTCCTCCTACTCTTCTTGGGCGTACCTATGATGATTCCACTAATTGCTGGCCCATTAATTATGCTGCTGTTTTTCGATATCGGACCTCAGCCAACATTTATGATCCAGCAAATGGTGGAAGGGATATCATCCTTCGTCCTACTTGCCGTACCACTATTTATATTTGCTGCTGACATAATGACGTCAGGGCGCACATCGCGTAAGCTTTTAGATTTTATCGGCGCTTTTGTGGGTCACTTACGAGGTGGCTATGCAATTACAACTGCAGCCGCATGTACGATGTTTGGTTCCATATCAGGTTCGACACAGGCGACAGTAGTAGCAATCGGTAAACCGATGCGAGAGAGACTTTTAAAAGTTGGCTACAAAGATTCGAGTGCGATTGCACTTATTATTAACTCAAGTGACGTTGCTTTATTAATTCCACCGAGTATCGGAATGATTATCTACGCTTTAGTAGCGAGAGACGCATCTGTAGGTGATCTGTTCATTGCCGGTATTGGACCAGGTGTCATGATCTTTGCTTTCTTTGCTATTTATTCCTTTGCTTATGCGAAGATTCATAACATACCGATGGCTCCAAAGATGCCGTGGAAAGAACGTGGGAATGTGACGTTAAAGGCATTACTACCATTAGGATTCCCGGTCATTATTATCGGTGGTATTTACCGAGGTATTTTCTCACCTACGGAAGCAGCTGCAATTTCCGTTGTGTACGCATTACTTTTAGAGGTAGTCTTTTTCCGTTCCATTAAAATTACAGAGCTACCTAAAATCGCGCTATCATCTGGTATTGTCACATCAGCAGTATTTGTACTAGTTGCAGCAGGACAAGCATTCTCGTGGGTTATCTCCTTTGCGAGGATCCCGCAAATGCTAACGGACGCAGTTATTGGTCCGGATGCATCCGCTTTATACATTCTTTTAATCGTAGCGCTATTTTTCTTTATTGGATGCATGTTCGTTGATCCGATCGTTGTTATTTTAATTTTAACTCCGATTTTCTATCCCGTAGCCATGCAGGCTGGTATTGACCCAGTCCACTTAGGAGTGGTTATCGTGTTCCAGGCAGCGCTAGGATCTGCGACACCACCATTTGGGGTAGATATTTTCACCGCGAGTGCGGTCTTTAATAAACCGTATTTAGAGGTTATTAGGGGCACGCCTCCGTATATTGTCATGCTGCTCATCGTAGCGGTATTAGTCATCTTGTTTGAAGATATTTCTCTATTCTTACTGAGACTTCTATAGTCCATGAGTGTGGAGAGATATGTTTAAAATATATAAAAATTCTTTTTGGGGGTATGTGAACATCATGATGAAAAAAACAGGTCTCTTAACAGGAGCAGTATCACTTAGTTTATTACTAGCTGCATGTGGCGGCGGTAACGACGGAAATGACGCAACTGGAGGGAACAATGCCGGTAACAATGGTAATGCTGGCAACGCAGACGCAGGCAATACAGACACTAGCGATATCGCAGCTCAAGACTGGAGAATCGTAGTAGAAGAAACGCAAGGGCAGGTTCAATACGAATATGCACAAGAATTTGCGAATCTTTTAAACGAAAAATCAGATGGAGCTCTAACTTTAGACGTTTATGAGTTCGGTGCACTTGGTAGTGAAGTAGACCAAGTAGAACAACTGCAACAAGGTATTATAGAATTTGCTGTCATCTCACCTGGGTTTACAGGTACATTAGTGCCTGAAGGAAATATCTTTGCCCTACAGTTCCTCTTCCCGGACGACCAGGAGGTAAGCCAGGAAATTCTAAACGACTCCGAAGCATTAAATGTTGATTTAGCAGAGAAATACGTGGAGCAAAGCATTATGCCATTATCCTTCTGGACAGAAGGTGCGATGCAGTGGACAGGAAGCACGCCAATCCAAACTCCAGAAGATTTTGAAGGATTCCAAATGCGTACGCAGGAATCTCCACTAATTTTAGAATCTTACAGAGCTTACGGTGCTGATCCGACAGCAATGAGCTGGGGTGAGCTTTACACAGGTCTTCAGCAAGGTACAGTTGATGGACAAGAAAACCCGATCTTCTTTATCGCCGATGCTAACTTCAACGAAGTACAGGATCACATGACGATTTCTAACCACAACATGTACGTGACAATGACAACTGTGAATCCTGACTTCTACAATGGACTAGATGAAGCGACGCAATCGATTATTGATGAGTCTATTGAAGAAATGAAGCAGCGTGGATTTGATATTCAAGCCGAGCAAAACGAAGAGTTCCTATCCATTATCGAGGATGACACTGATAATCCAACGGAAATTTATGAGCTATCTGAAGACGAGCGCGATGCATTCCGTGAGCTAGCAGTTCCGGTTCGTGACTTCTTCCGTGATGATGTTGGAGAAGATGGTGCAATGATTCTTGATAAGTTAGAAGAAGAGATTGCAGAAATGTCTGGTGACGAAGCGTAATAGTATTATAGAAGAAAGTAGCACTGCGGTATCTTTGCCGCAGTGCTTTTTTATGCGGTTAAAATGAGAGCGGTTACGTGAATATGAAGCACTATCAATGTGGTTTCTCCCTGTTGACAGATGAATAAAACGATGATAGTTTAACTACTGGTAAACATTTTAGTTCGCTAAAGAACAAAAGGAAATGGGGAAATTAGTTATGAATGCTGTTATCGTAGCAGTACTATTAATGATCATACTAAGCCTGTTTCGTGTCCACGTTGTATTAGCACTTGCTATCGGCGCATTTGCCGGTGGGTTAGTCTCAGGCATGAGCCTGCAGGACACGATCACAGCGTTCCAATCAGGACTCGAAGGAGGCGTAACCGTCGCGCTCAGCTACGGCCTACTCGGAGCCTTTGCAGTAGGTATCAGTTACACGGGACTTCCAAAGCTCTTAGTTGAAAAAGCGGTACGATTAATTGGGAAGCAGGGTGAATCGCGCAGACGTTCCTTAACAAAGGTACTTATCGTTCTTATCATTGCACTTATTTCAAGCTTTTCACAAAACTTAATTCCGATCCACATTGCATTTATTCCAATATTAATCCCGCCACTATTGTATGTGTTCAACGAGCTTAAGCTCGACCGACGCGCTACAGCAACGGCATTAACTTTCGGATTAAAGGCACCATACTTACTCATCCCAGCAGGTTACGGACTCGTCTTCCAAGAAGAGATCCTCGTACCTAACTTAAATGAGAACGGCATGAACGTATCACTTAGCATGGTACCTCAAGCGATGCTGATACCAGTCTCTGGGATGCTCGTAGGTTTATTAATCGCTATCTTTATTTCTTATAAGAAACCACGTGAATACGAGGATCGATCATTAACGCAAACGGAGAGCACATCAGAGCCACAAGAGAGCTCCTTGTTCGGTAACGTGATTGCAGTTACTTCTATAGTTGCTGTTGTAGCTGTTCAAATTACGACAAATTCGATGTTGGTAGGGTCTCTTACAGGTATCATTATTCTCTATGCGTACTTCGTGTATTTACAGGTAACAAAACGCGCCTCACTATCAGACGCGGATACATTACTTACAAGCGGGATGAAGATGCTTGCGTTTATTGGGTTTATCATGATCACAGCTGGTGGATTTGCAGAAGTAATTAGAGAGACGGGTCATGTGGAACTATTAGTTGATAATGCATCTGGCTTTATCGGAGACAATCGTGCTCTTGCAGCGATCGTCATGCTTGTCCTTGGACTCTTCATTACAATGGGGATTGGTTCTTCCTTTGCGACTATTCCTATTATTGCTGTCATTTTTGTACCATTAGCGACTGCTGTTGGATTTTCCCCAATGGCTACGATCGCGCTCATTGGAACTGCAGCGGCACTTGGAGATGCAGGATCACCTGCATCGGATAGTACGCTAGGACCGACGGCTGGACTAAATGCTGACGGTCAGCACAATCACATTTGGGACACTTGTGTACCTACTTTCTTACACTTTAATATTCCATTAATCATCTTCGGCTTCCTTGCTGCGATGATACTATAGTAAAAAGACCTGAGAATCGATTCCATTCTCAGGTCTTTTTGGTGGTTTAAACTCATGCTGCTCGTTTATTTATTCTATTATAAGAAACCGCGCGTTTGATTCTAGGTGCGAGGACAGATGCAAAGACAGCTAATATACTATCTTTAATAAAGAACGGAACCATTCCAAGTGATAAAGCTACAAATGAAATATTAGGTATTTGTAAGATGAATGCAGTGTGAATATATAGATAGGGAACGCCTATAGCGTAGTTGGTAATTAGTCCTGCTATTGCAGCTAATAGGAAAGAGCCTTTTCTTTCTATAATTAATCCAGTAACAAGAGCAATAATAGGAAATGATAAAATAAATCCAAAGGTTGAAACAGTGAGTGTGCCAAATCCTCCAGTTAATCCAGAGAAGATAGGAAGACCGGCTAACCCAATCGCTATGTAACCTATCATAGAAAATGTTCCTAAGCGTGACCCAAGAAGTGCACCTGCTAAGATAGCAATAACCGTTTGAAACGTAAGTGGTACCGTACCGACGGTAACCATGGCCGTAGCATTTGCACCTATAGCCATTAATGCGACAAACATTGCTGCGATCGTTATGTCTGAAGTGGAGAAGCGTTTTTTGTTCATTGTTATCCTCCTTTTGCATAATGTTAACCACTTTTAAATATGAGGTTAACATTATAATATGTCTGATTCTATAGGTCTGTCAATCTCATCTTATATAGAGATCAAAAAAAGATTGTAGATTCGAGTCGATTGATTATTGACCAGAGAGGGAGGGATAGGTATACTTATTTCTGCACACTTCTTCAGGAAAAAATTAATTAAAACTTTTTTTGAAAAAAGTATTGCCAAAGTAATATTATCTTGATATAGTATTACTTGTCGCTGAGACGCGATAACAAATCAAACGTCACTAACTGAACAAAACATTTTAAAAAAAGATGTTGACACTGAATGTGACAAATGATATATTATAAAAGTCGCCAAAACGAGCGGCAAGCAAGAAATTGCTCTTTGAAAACTAAACAAAAGACGAAGCGAAGGAATTAAAAGAGATGAAAACCATCTCGTCAATTTTTTTAAATGAAGAACCTAGTTCTTCAAAATGAATCGCTAGATTCGTTGTTCGAGTTTACTCGAACGTTAGTCAGAAGTTCAAACTTCGACGATTTATCGGAGAGTTTGATCCTGGCTCAGGACGAACGCTGGCGGCATGCCTAATACATGCAAGTCGAGCGCAGGAAGCATCACGATCTCTTCGGAGTGAATGATGTGGAATGAGCGGCGGACGGGTGAGTAACACGTGGGCAACCTGCCCTGTAGACTGGGATAACTTCGGGAAACCGAAGCTAATACCGGATAATCAAAGGAACCGCATGGTTCCCTTGTAAAAGTTGGGTTTTACCTAACACTACAGGATGGGCCCGCGGCGCATTAGCTAGTTGGTAAGGTAATGGCTTACCAAGGCGACGATGCGTAGCCGACCTGAGAGGGTGATCGGCCACACTGGGACTGAGACACGGCCCAGACTCCTACGGGAGGCAGCAGTAGGGAATCATCCGCAATGGGCGAAAGCCTGACGGTGCAATGCCGCGTGAACGATGAAGGTCTTCGGATCGTAAAGTTCTGTTATGAGGGAAGAACAAGTGCCGCACGAATAGACCGGCACCTTGACGGTACCTCACGAGAAAGCCCCGGCTAACTACGTGCCAGCAGCCGCGGTAATACGTAGGGGGCAAGCGTTGTCCGGAATTATTGGGCGTAAAGCGCGCGCAGGCGGTCTCTTAAGTCTGATGTGAAAGCCCACGGCTCAACCGTGGAGGGTCATTGGAAACTGGGAGACTTGAGTGTAAGAGAGGAAAGTGGAATTCCATGTGTAGCGGTGAAATGCGTAGATATATGGAGGAACACCAGTGGCGAAGGCGACTTTCTGGCTTACAACTGACGCTGAGGCGCGAAAGCGTGGGGAGCAAACAGGATTAGATACCCTGGTAGTCCACGCCGTAAACGATGAGTGCTAGGTGTTAGGGGTTTCGATGCCCTTAGTGCCGAAGTTAACACATTAAGCACTCCGCCTGGGGAGTACGGCCGCAAGGCTGAAACTCAAAGGAATTGACGGGGGCCCGCACAAGCAGTGGAGCATGTGGTTTAATTCGAAGCAACGCGAAGAACCTTACCAGGTCTTGACATCCTCTGCCACTCCTAGAGATAGGACGTTCCCCTTCGGGGGACAGAGTGACAGGTGGTGCATGGTTGTCGTCAGCTCGTGTCGTGAGATGTTGGGTTAAGTCCCGCAACGAGCGCAACCCTTGACCTTAGTTGCCAGCATTTAGTTGGGCACTCTAAGGTGACTGCCGGTGACAAACCGGAGGAAGGTGGGGACGACGTCAAATCATCATGCCCCTTATGACCTGGGCTACACACGTGCTACAATGGATGGTACAAAGGGCAGCAAAACCGCGAGGTTGAGCAAATCCCATAAAGCCATTCTCAGTTCGGATTGTAGGCTGCAACTCGCCTACATGAAGCCGGAATTGCTAGTAATCGCGGATCAGCATGCCGCGGTGAATACGTTCCCGGGCCTTGTACACACCGCCCGTCACACCACGAGAGTTTGTAACACCCGAAGTCGGTGAGGTAACCTTTATGGAGCCAGCCGCCGAAGGTGGGACAGATGATTGGGGTGAAGTCGTAACAAGGTATCCCTACCGGAAGGTGGGGATGGATCACCTCCTTTCTAAGGAGCATTAAGCTCAATCGAACTTCGCATTCGATCCTTTTGTTTAGTTTTGAGAGGGTAAGCCTCTCCGGAAGAACCCCTTGTGGGGTCTATTCCGAGTTGACCTTTGAAAACTGGATAGTAAGAACATGTAGAAAAGAATCACCGGAAAATCATCCGTTTGGAAACAAACGAAAGGTTTTTCCGAGTGTCTTAGAAGATAGCCAAGAAGTAAAACGACGTCCTAACAGTAAGTTAGGTTAAGCGAATAAGGGCGCACGGTGGATACCTTGGCACTAGGAGCCGATGAAGGACGGGACGAACACCGATATGCTTCGGGGAGCTGTAAGTAAGCGTTGATCCGGAGATTTCCGAATGGGGGAACCCACTACCCGTAATGGGGTAGGATCCATATCTGAATCCATAGGATATGAGAAGGCAGACCCAGGGAACTGAAACATCTTAGTACCTGGAGGAAGAGAAAGCAAATGCGATTTCCTTAGTAGCGGCGAGCGAAACGGAATTAGCCCAAACCAAAAGGCTTGCCTTTTGGGGTTGTAGGACATTCCATACGGAGTAAGAAAGAGAGAGTCTAGACGAAGCGATCTGGAAAGATCCGCGGTACAAGGTAACAGCCCTGTAGTCAAAAGACTCCCTCCTCCGGAGTGTATCCTGAGTACGGCGGGACACGTGAAACCCCGTCGGAATCTGGGAGGACCATCTCCCAAGGCTAAATACTCCCTAGTGACCGATAGTGAACCAGTACCGTGAGGGAAAGGTGAAAAGCACCCCGAGAGGGGAGTGAAAGAGATCTTGAAACCGTGTGCCTACAAGTAGTTGGAGCCCGTTAATGGGTGACAGCGTGCCTTTTGTAGAATGAACCGGCGAGTTACGATTACGTGCAAGGTTAAGTTGAAGAGACGGAGCCGCAGCGAAAGCGAGTCTGAATAGGGCGACATAGTACGTGGTTGTAGACCCGAAACCGGGTGATCTACCCATGTCCAGGGTGAAGTCCAGGTAACACTGGATGGAGGCCCGAACCCACGCACGTTGAAAAGTGCGGGGATGAGGTGTGGGTAGGGGTGAAATGCCAATCGAACTCGGAAATAGCTGGTTCTCCCCGAAATAGCTTTAGGGCTAGCCTCGAGGGAAGAGTATTGGAGGTAGAGCACTGATTGGACTAGGGGTCCCCACAGGATTACCGAATTCAGTCAAACTCCGAATGCCAATTACTTATCCTCGGGAGTCAGACTGCGAGTGCTAAGATCCGTAGTCAAAAGGGAAACAGCCCAGACCATCAGCTAAGGTCCCAAAGTATACGTTAAGTGGAAAAGGATGTGGAGTTGCTTAGACAACCAGGATGTTGGCTTAGAAGCAGCCATCATTGAAAGAGTGCGTAATAGCTCACTGGTCGAGTGACTCTGCGCCGAAAATGTACCGGGGCTAAACGTATCACCGAAGCTATGGATTAACACCTTAGGGTGTTAATGGTAGGGGAGCGTTCCAAGGGCTGCGAAGCAAGACCGGAAGGACTTGTGGAGCGCTTGGAAGTGAGAATGCCGGTATGAGTAGCGAAAAGAGGGGTGAGAATCCCCTCCGTCGAAAGCCTAAGGGTTCCTGAGGAAGGCTCGTCCACTCAGGGTTAGTCGGGACCTAAGCCGAGGCCGAAAGGCGTAGGCGATGGCAAACAGGTTGATATTCCTGTACCACCACGCTTTTGTTTGAGCAATGGGGGGACGCAGGAAGGTAGGGAATGCGCACGATTGGAAGTGTGCGCTGAAGCAGTGAGGCTGGTAGATAGGCAAATCCGTCTACCGTAAGGTTGAGCTGTGATCACGAGCGAAATTTAGTAGCGAAGTTCCCGATCCTACACTGCCAAGAAAAGCCTCTAGTGAGAAAGCTGGTGCCCGTACCGCAAACCGACACAGGTAGGCGGGAAGAGAATTCTAAGACGCGCGGGAGAACTCTCGTTAAGGAACTCGGCAAAATGACTCCGTAACTTCGGGAGAAGGAGTGCTCTATTAGGGTGCAAGCCCGAGAGAGCCGCAGTGAATAGGCCCAAACGACTGTTTATCAAAAACACAGGTCTCTGCGAAGCCGCAAGGCGAAGTATAGGGGCTGACACCTGCCCGGTGCTGGAAGGTTAAGAGGAGGGGTTATCCCTTACGGGAGAAGCTCTGAATTGAAGCCCCAGTAAACGGCGGCCGTAACTATAACGGTCCTAAGGTAGCGAAATTCCTTGTCGGGTAAGTTCCGACCCGCACGAAAGGTGCAACGATTTGGGCACTGTCTCAACGAGAGACCCGGTGAAATTATATTACCTGTGAAGATGCAGGTTACCCGCGACAGGACGGAAAGACCCCATGGAGCTTTACTGTAGCTTGATATTGGATGTTGGAACAGCTTGTACAGGATAGGTAGGAGCCTTGGAAACCGGAGCGCTAGCTTCGGTGGAGGCATTGGTGGGATACTACCCTGGCTGTTTTGACATTCTAACCTCGAACCGTGATCCGGTTCAGGGACAGTGTCAGGTGGGCAGTTTGACTGGGGCGGTCGCCTCCTAAAAAGTAACGGAGGCGCCCAAAGGTTCCCTCAGAATGGTTGGAAATCATTCGCAGAGTGCAAAGGCATAAGGGAGCTTGACTGCGAGACATACAGGTCGAGCAGGGACGAAAGTCGGGCTTAGTGATCCGGCGGCACCGTATGGAAGGGCCGTCGCTCAACGGATAAAAGCTACCCTGGGGATAACAGGCTAATCTCTCCCAAGAGTCCACATCGACGGGGAGGTTTGGCACCTCGATGTCGGCTCGTCGCATCCTGGGGCTGAAGTAGGTCCCAAGGGTTGGGCTGTTCGCCCATTAAAGCGGCACGCGAGCTGGGTTCAGAACGTCGTGAGACAGTTCGGTCCCTATCCGTCGCGGGCGTTGGAAATTTGAGAGGAGCTGTCCTTAGTACGAGAGGACCGGGATGGACACACCGCTGGTGTACCAGTTGTTCCGCCAGGAGCATAGCTGGGTAGCTACGTGTGGACGGGATAAGTGCTGAAAGCATCTAAGCATGAAGCCCCCCTCAAGATGAGATTTCCCATCACTTATAGTGAGTAAGATCCCTTAGAGATGATGAGGTAGATAGGTCTCGTGTGGAAGCATAGCGATATGCGGAGCTGAGAGATACTAATCGATCGAGGGCTTAACCAAGATATATAGTTTTACAGAAGGCGTCAACTAAGACGATTCTTCTTCTACATGTTCACTATCCAGTTTTGAAAGGTCAACGACCTTTATCTTTCTTGATTCGCACAGCGGAGCAAGAAATCATAGTCTAGTGACGATAGCAGAGAGGTCACACCCGTTCCCATGCCGAACACGGAAGTTAAGCTCTCTAGCGCCGATGGTAGTTGGGGGCTGTCCCCCTGTGAGAGTAGGACGTTGCTGGGCTGTACATATGGGGCCTTAGCTCAGCTGGGAGAGCGCCTGCTTTGCACGCAGGAGGTCAGCGGTTCGATCCCGCTAGGCTCCACCATATACATTTTAATAATTGGTTTATTTGGCGGTGTAGCTCAGCTGGCTAGAGCGTACGGTTCATACCCGTGAGGTCGGGGGTTCGATCCCCTCCGCCGCTACCAAATATTTACTCGGAGGAATACCCAAGTCTGGCTGAAGGGATCGGTCTTGAAAACCGACAGGCGGGTCAAACCGCGCGGGGGTTCGAATCCCTCTTCCTCCGCCATTATTTTTAAAAACTAGTAAGTGGTCCCGTGGTGTAGCGGTTAACATGCCTGCCTGTCACGCAGGAGATCGCGGGTTCGATTCCCGTCGGGACCGCCATTTTATTTCAACTTTATACGTGGAGGGGTAGCGAAGTGGCTAAACGCGGCGGACTGTAAATCCGCTCCCTCGGGTTCGGCAGTTCGAATCTGCCCCCCTCCACCAGCTTTTAGGGGTATAGTTTAACGGTAAAACGAAGGTCTCCAAAACCTTTGATGTGGGTTCGATTCCTGCTACCCCTGCCAATTAATTTTATAGTAATGCGGCGATTGTGGCGAAGTGGTTAACGCACCGGATTGTGATTCCGGCACTCGTGGGTTCAATTCCCATCAGTCGCCCCATTTATTCCTTATAGTAATGAAGGGCTATAGCCAAGCGGTAAGGCATCGGATTTTGATTCCGTGACTCGCAGGTTCGAATCCTGCTAGCCCTGCCAATTACTTGCGGAAATAGCTCAGTGGTAGAGCACCACCTTGCCAAGGTGGGGGTCGCGGGTTCGAATCCCGTTTTCCGCTCCAGAAGATACTCATATACGCGCCCGTAGCTCAATTGGATAGAGCGTTTGACTACGGATCAAAAGGTTAGGGGTTCGACTCCTCTCGGGCGCGCCATTTTAATTTCATATTTCTTTAACTACGCGGGTGTAGTTTAGTGGTAAAACCTCAGCCTTCCAAGCTGATGATGTGAGTTCGATTCTCATCACCCGCTCCATTTTTATGCTTATTAATGGGCCTGTAGCTCAGCTGGTTAGAGCGCACGCCTGATAAGCGTGAGGTCGGTGGTTCGAGTCCACTCAGGCCCACCATTTGTTCCACAGTAGCTCAGTGGTAGAGCTATCGGCTGTTAACCGATCGGTCGTAGGTTCGAATCCTACCTGTGGAGCCATTTTCCCAATAATAAGCGATAACTATGGCCCGTTGGTCAAGTGGTTAAGACACCGCCCTTTCACGGCGGTAACACGGGTTCGAATCCCGTACGGGTCACCATCTTATTTTTAATAAGAGCCATTAGCTCAGTTGGTAGAGCATCTGACTTTTAATCAGAGGGTCGAAGGTTCGAGTCCTTCATGGCTCACCATTTTTAACTTTTCACCTTATCTCATTAGAGATAAGGTTTTTTGTTGTCTTAAAGAAGAAAATTCTATTGAGAAGATTCATTTTGTCGGACATCGGTTTATTATTATAGCGAACAATCTTATACAGCTTATGCATAGTCGTAAATAAGAAATTATAATCGTTAATCGAAGCGAACGATGAAGCAAATTTTTCTGATAAAAGAAAGAGGAGAGGGCTTAACAAGCGCGCTTACCCCTCTAGTCAAATTAATTAGCAATAGAGTAAATACTTGTCATAATGGAGTATATGATACACTATAACGAACGACATATACTAGCTCGTAATTATTATAGTAGAAATTTAGTGCACCGAAACATGTTAGATAATTTCTGAATATTGTCTCTATTAGACGGACAGTACTCATATAAAGAACGTTAAAAATCAGCTTATTTTGAGCAAAGTAGTTGTTTGTAAGAGTTTTCACATGGTTTAATTAAAAGCATTACAAAGATTGGAGAGTGAGTTACATGGCTTTACGTCAACTTAACAGTAAATATAATACACTAGTAAATAATGAATGGGTAGGCAGTGCGAACGGAGAGACTGTCAAGATCTATTCTCCTGATGACAACTCTTTAGTTGGTGAGGTTCCTGCATTAAGTCAAGATGAGGTTGATGCAGCGATTAATAAAACAGCTGATGTCCAAGAAAATTGGGAAGCAACAGAAGGCTATGAGCGTTCTGAGCTACTGCATAGATGGGCGACTGAGCTTGAGAAGATGACGGATGAGATTGGTGAGATGATTCACCTTGAAGTAGGAAAGACGCTTTCTGCAGCTAAAAGTGAAGTAAAAAGAACGGCGCAATTGATTCGTCATACGGCTGAAGAGGGATTACGTACGCATGGTAGCTTCATTCAAGGAGATGCATTCCCTGGAGCAACCAAAGCTACAAAGGCAATGGTACAAAAAGTGCCTCATGGCGTTGTACTTGCCATCGCGCCATTTAACTACCCTGTTAACTTAGCGGCTTCAAAAATTGCACCAGCATTAATCACAGGTAATACGGTAGTATTCAAGCCTGCTACACAAGGTGCGATTAGTGGTCTATTAATGATCGAAGCATTAGTAAAAGCTGGATTACCTGAAGGCGTATTAAACGTAGTAACGGGACGTGGATCTGTAATTGGTGATTTTGTTGTCACACACGAGAAAATTGATATGATCACGTTCACTGGTGGTACTGCGACAGGTCAGCACATCGCGAAGAAAGCATCGATGATTCCAGTCGTACTTGAGCTTGGTGGTAAAGACCCAGCTATCGTACTTGAGGATGCTGACCTTGATAAGACTGCTAAAGAGATCGTTAACGGCGCATTAAGCTACTCTGGACAGCGTTGTACGGCTATTAAGCGTGTCATGGTTGTAGACAGCGTAGCTGATGAACTGGTTGAAAAGCTAAAAGAACGTATTTCCGCGCTAAAGGTAGGTAAATCAAGTGAAGAAGCAGATGTAACACCTATGATCGATCAAAAGTCTGCTGATTTCGTTACAAGCCTTATTGAAGACGCTACTTCTAAAGGTGCGAAAGTAGTAGTGGAAGGTAAGAAAGAAGCAAACCTTCTCGGACCTACTCTGTTAGATAATGTTACTGAAGAAATGGATGTTGCGTGGGAAGAGCAGTTTGGACCTGTCCTACCAGTTATGCGTATCCACAATGAGCTAGAAGCAATTGCTCTTGAGCGACGTAACCAGTATGGCCTGCAAGCAAGTATCTTTACGAAAAACTTAGAGAACGCATTTACTATTGCAGATAAGCTAAACGTAGGTACTGTTCAAGTTAACGGTAAGACATCACGTGGGCCTGACCACTTCCCATTCTTAGGAGTGAAGAACTCTGGTCAAGGGGTACAAGGAATTGGACGTAGTATCGACTCCATGCTGCGTGACAAAGTTATCGTTTTAAATCTATAATTTGTGAGGACTTTTAGAGTCTTTGCTTGAGAATATAGCAGGAATCGACTTGTATTTTAGTCGATTCCTGTTTTTAGTTAGAAAAAGATAAGAAATACACTTCTTATCGTAACTATGTTGGAGATAGTGGTTGCATATAGTTGGCTGGCAGTTGGTTCAAATAGGTTTTAATAGTAAACACGGTAGAAGGAACAAACGAAGTACCAGAACTCCCAAACGAAGTACCAGCCACGTGCAAAGCAAAGTAGAGGCATAATCAAGTGTGTCATTCAAAATTAAAAAAAGCCCCTACCAGTTAAGATAGGGACTTACTTAAAACGACCATCTAGAAATTACTCTTCTGTATCTTCCTCTACGTCAACATCTTCTTCCATTTCGATTTCCATGTCTTCATCCATCTCGAAGTCCATTTCCGCGTCCATCATGTCCTCTAGGTCTTGCGCGTTATCAATAACTTCTTGAGGAATTTCAACTGGACCTACTTCGTTAAAGTCACGGAATAGCATGTGGATGCTTTGCTCAGAGTCAAACGATTGACCCATCATGTCCATAGACATAACCATGTCGATTTGTGCTTCTGTTTGATAATTTGTTTCTTTGTCAATGTGGATTACGTAATTTAAGCTGCTTACATCGATCTCTTCCATAACTTCCATCATTTCATCCATTCCTTCTACTCCAAGGCCTTGGAATTCCTGCATGAACGCGTTCATGTCGATATCTTCACCAGATAGCGTAATGATGTACTCATCATCCGTTGTTTCTAGGCTTAGCTCAGAAATGTACGATTGGAGTGGGCGTAATTGCTCCTGTGGGCTCATTTGCTCCATTTGTAGAATTGCATCCATCTCAGACTCAGGTAGCTTGATCCAACCACCTAACGTTGGCTCCTCCATAAAGAATCCTTCCTCTTCAGAGAAGTAGGCTGTGTAAGCCATTGGACCTTCGCCCATGTTCATCTCACCCATGTCCATCTCCATGCGTTGCTCAAGAGCTAATGGGTTGTTTGACATGATCATTTCGCCAGTAGATGTCATTGTAAGAGACTCGCCGTCCCCCATGCCCATTGTTTGTGTCATTTCCATATCTGCCGCATATGATTCTACTTCTTCCATCGCTTCAATAGATGACGTTAAGATTGACTCGACGTCCTGCGCGTCCTCTGTGTTACATGCTGCTAGAGTAAGTAAAGATACTCCAGATAATACTAAAAGCTTTTTCATGTTATAACCTCCATTTAGTGGGTCTACCTATAGATACGATTTTCTTTCCTATAAGTTTCACCCATACTCAAATTCTGACAAATTTAAGCCAGTTTGTCTAGACCATTTTCATTCTTAAGGAGGAAAAGAGGGGAAGAGTCTAGAATATCACCCGTTGCTCGTGTAGAATAAATGAAAAAGTCGAAATTGTTTTGCGGAGGGAATTAGAATGACTAATAAAGAAAAAGAGCTACTATTATTAATAGAAAAAGAAGGCAGAATGGCAGCGGAGAAAATGTCAAAGATGCTAGATATGCCGTTAAATGAAGTAAAAGTTTTATTAAAGAGCTTAGAGGATCGTCATATTATTTTAGGCTATTCGGCTATTATCGACTGGACGAAATTCGATGCAGCGGAAATGGTAACAGCGATGATTGATGTCAAAGTAACGCCAAAACGAGGGGTTGGCTTTGACGAAGTAGCGGAGCGGATCTACCGATTCCATGAGGTGAAGGCGTGCTATTTAATGTCGGGTACGTATGACTTATCTGTTGTAATTGAAGGCCGCACGATGTCGGAGATTGCGAATTTTGTCTCGGAGAAGCTATCTACACTGGACTCGGTTATTTCAACGACAACGCATTTTCAGCTAAAGCAGTATAAGCATGACGGAATTATTTTTAAAGAGGATGATGGTGATGATCATCGAATGGTGGTGTCACCATGACCACGACAAATACGAATCATGGAGTCAAGCTGTCCCAGGCGGTAACGAGCATTGAGCCGTCAGGAATTAGACGATTCTTTGACTTAGCGTCTTCGATGGATAATATTATCTCGTTAGGCGTTGGGGAGCCTGATTTTGTCACGCCATGGAACGTCCGTGAAGCGAGTATCCACTCGTTAGAGCGTGGGATGACGGCTTACACGGCAAATGCCGGGATAATGGAGCTACGTGAGGCGATTGCAACGTATTTAGACACGCGCTTTAATACAACTTACGATCCCGCATCGGAGATTGTTGTGACAGTCGGTGCGAGTGAGGGAATTGACCTTGCGATTCGCGCAGTCTTAGATCCAGGCGATGAGATTTTAATCGTAGAGCCATGCTTTGTCTCTTATGCTCCGCTCGTAAAGCTTGCTGGAGCAACGCCAGTGCCAGTACCTACGTCGATGCAAAATAATTTTGAAGTCAGCGTAGCAGATATCGAGTCACGTTTGACGGATAAGACGAAGGCAATCATGCTATCTTTCCCAAACAATCCGACTGGTGCCGTTATGGGAAGAAAATCGTTAGAAGACCTTTCTCACTTATTAATTAAACATGACTTAGTTGTCTTTTCCGATGAGATTTACGCGGAGCTTTCATACGATGAGGGACACGTAAGTACGGCAGCGATCGATGGCTTATGGGAGCGGACGATTCTGATTTCCGGTTTTTCTAAATCGTTTGCAATGACTGGTTGGCGCGTGGGATATGTAGCAGCGCCAGAGGAATATGCGAAGGCGATGCTTAAGATTCATCAGTATTCAATGATGTGTGCGTCTACGATGGCGCAGTATGCCGCGCTTGAGGCGATGACAAACGGCCAAGTAGAAATGGATGAAATGATTACGAGCTATCGACAGCGACGTAACTTTTTTGTGAAGTCGTTGCGTGAAGCGGGATTAAGCTGTCATACTCCAGGTGGTGCGTTTTACGCATTCCCATCGATTCGATCTACAGGGCTAAGCTCCGAGGAATTCGCCGAGCGATTGTTGCTTGAGCAACGTGTAGCGGTAGTGCCTGGACATGTTTTTGGAGAAGGTGGAGAAGGACATATTAGATGCTCGTACGCAGCGTCTATGTCACAGCTAGAAATCGCGGTAGAACGCATTGCAGCATTTGTGAAAAGCTTAGATAAATAAAAAGTTTTTTAACTCCCTATTTATTGCTTTGTCATTCTAAGATTCCTGTGTTATAATTACACAGTTAATAAATAATTAGGAGTTGTTTTCATGTCAGGTCAATACGAAGTAGGAACTATCGTTGAAGGAAAAGTAACAGGAATTAAACCTTTCGGTGCATTTGTTGCATTAGACAGCCAAAAGCAAGGTCTCGTACACATCTCTCACGTAGCTCACGGTTACGTTAAAGATATTAACGATGAGCTATCCGTTGGGGATGAAGTAAAGGTAAAGATTCTTTCTGTAGACGCTGAGTCTGGTAAGATTTCTCTATCTATTAAAGAGACTCAACCAAAGCCTGAGCGCACTGAGCGCCCACGCCCACAAGGCGGCGGTGGCAACCGTGGAGGAGCTGGTGGCGGCGGTAAGCGTCCACAAGGCAACTCTCAGCAAGGTCAAGCTCAAGGATTCAACACTCTAGAAGACAAGCTAAAAGAATGGTTGAAGCAGTCTAACGAGATCCAAGCTGATCTAAACAAGCGCATCAAAAAGTAATACTGTTCTTTCCTTAAAAACGATCTACACGACGATACGCAGTATCGTCACGAGCTCTCCCGAGTTTATCGGGGGAGCTTTTTTTGCGTTTAGGGGGATTTTTGTAAGAGGTGGTTTTTAGTAATTGTGGCTTTGTGTACAATTGGGGCGGGGGCGTGACGAAAAGAGAAGGTGTGGTGCAAAATCGAGGAGAGGGTGTGCTAAAAATATCTGTGTTTGTGCAAAAAAGAGAGCAAGTTGTGAAAAACTGGAGATGAATTAGGAGACTAGCTAAAGTCAAGGGAGCTAGGTGAACTAAGTGCCAGCAGGTTAAGGGCGGTTCGTGGGTAAACGGAACAAACGTGGTGGCAGGATGCTCAAACCACATGCCAAAAAGTGAAAAGCAGCACACCAACGCTTTTAATACTTACTACATTATGTAGAGGGGCGGTAGCAACAAAGGCTACCGCATGGTGTTGCGAGGGATGATGCATGCTGCACGAGTGCAGTCATGTTTTTACGTACGCTGTGGTTCGGGGATTTCTTCGTACTCCTCAGAGGGTTTAAATAATAAGGAGATACAGTAAAGACCTGCTAAACCAACGAGAGCATAAATGAACCTAGATAGACCAGCCGCTTGACCGCCGAAGATCGCAGCAACTAAATCAAAACGGAAAAAGCCGATAAGACCCCAGTTAATTGCTCCGATGATCACCAATGTAAGCGCCGTTTTTTGAAGACCGTTCATGTTCCTCTCACCTCCTTTACATACATACAAATCCGAAGCACAAGGCTTCTGTTCATAGCTTGTTCTAGAGCGACTTTCTCATACGAAGAGAAAACTGGAAAAACCTCTTTCTTTGCATTTTCAAAAGAAAAAGGCAATAATGAACTCGTACGTGGATGAAAGGAGCGATTGAATTGGATAATTTTATTTATCAAAATCCAACTAAATTAATTTTTGGACAGGATCAGGTAGAGGAGCAATTAATCAATCAACTTAAGCCGCTTGGCAAGAGAGTATTACTTGTATATGGCGGAGGAAGTATTAAAAAGAATGGTCTTTATGATCAAGTAACGACATTACTTACAAATAATGATTTTACTGTACATGAGCTTGCAGGAGTGGAGCCGAATCCACGACTATCAACGGTTAGAAAAGGCGTTGAGCTAAGTAAAGAGCATGATATTGATGTGCTTTTAGCTGTTGGTGGCGGATCGGTGATCGATTGTACGAAGGCGATTGCTGCTGGAGCGAAGTATGAAGGGGATGCATGGGATCTTATTACGAAAAAAGCCCCTGTTGAAGCGGCATTACCGTTTGGAACAATCCTTACGCTTGCGGCAACTGGTTCGGAGATGAACTCTGGATCCGTTATTACAAATTGGGAAACGCACGAGAAGTACGGATGGGGGAGCCCACTTACATTCCCTACGTTCTCCATTTTAGACCCTAAAAATACGCTAAGTGTGCCAAAGGATCAGACGATTTATGGAATCGTCGATATGATGACACACGTGTTAGAACAATATTTTCACCAGCAGGACAATACGCCATTGCAAGAGCGCATGTGTGAGGCTGTGCTAAAGACAGTCATTGATGCTGGGCCAGGGCTTGTCGAGAATTTGGACGACCTTGCTCGTCGTGAAACGATTTTATACGCAGGTACGATTGCATTAAACGGTACGCTACAGATGGGTACGCGCGGCGACTGGGCGTCTCATAACATCGAGCACGCTGTATCCGCTGTGTATGATATACCGCACGCGGGCGGACTAGCGATTCTGTTCCCTGAATGGCTTCGTTACCACAAGGAGCTTGGACAACGTAAGCTTGTTCAGTTAGCGACTCGTGTGTTTGATATTGACCCGGCAGGCAAGTCTGACGAGGAGCTTGCAGATACTGGTATTAACGCGCTTGCAGACTTCTGGCAGAGCTTAGGTGCTCCGTCTAAGTTAGCGGATTATGACATTGATGATAGTCAAATCGATTCGATGGCTGAAAAAGCGATGGCACGTGGACCATTTGGTAACTTTAATCAACTACACAAAAAAGATGTCGAAGCAATTCTTCAGGCATCGCTCTAAGTTAATCGCTATAGCTGTCCCAAATATTGGGGCAGCTATAGCCGTTTATTACGATTATCTGCGTATTGAAGCGGTTACATGCGAGTATTGCTTGATTCTTTGCAGGCTATTTTATAAAGTGGAAGATGGAATGAATATGAACTTACTGGAGGAGATTAGATGAGTACGATTAAACTCGACTATTCAAACACACTTTTAAAGGAGCACGAGGTAACGAATTTGCAGGATGCCGTTACAAAGGCTCACGATGCGCTACATAACGGTACTGGTGCTGGCAACGACTTCTTAGGCTGGATTGACCTGCCTGTAAACTACGACAAAGAGGAGTTCAACCGTATTCAAAAATCCGCAGAAAAGATTAAGTCTGACTCGGATGTGCTACTTGTTATCGGAATCGGTGGCTCTTACTTAGGCGCGCGTGCGGCGATCGAGGCTTTAACTCACACGTTCTATAACGAGCTATCAGGCGAGCAGCGCAAAACGCCTCAAATCTTTTATGTAGGAAACAACATTAGCTCTACGTACGCAAAGCATTTACTAGAAGCAATCGAGGGGAAAGACGTATCGATTAACGTTATCTCTAAATCAGGTACGACAACGGAGCCTGCGATCGCTTTCCGTATTTTCCGTGACTACATCGAGAAGAAATATGGGGTAGAAGAAGCTCGCAAGCGCATTTATGCGACAACTGATAAAGCGCGCGGAGCATTAAAGCAGCTTGCAACAGAGGAAGGCTACGAGTCGTTTGTTATTCCTGATGATGTAGGTGGACGCTTCTCGATCTTTACTGCAGTTGGACTACTTCCAATCGCAGCGGCTGGTCTAGACATTGAGAGCATGATGCAAGGGGCAGCCGCAGCGCGCGAGGCGAGTGCAGACAGCGACTTAGCAACGAACGAAACGTATCAGTATGCTGCGGTTCGTAATGCTCTTTATAACAAAGGAAAGACAATTGAGCTTATGGTGAACTATGAGCCAGCGCTACACTATGTAGGAGAGTGGTGGAAGCAGCTTTACGGCGAGTCTGAAGGGAAAGACGGCAAAGGTATTTTCCCAGCAGCAGCGGACTTCTCAACGGATCTGCACTCCCTTGGCCAATACGTGCAGGATGGACGTCGTGATTTATTCGAGACCGTTCTTCACGTAACAAACGAGAAGGAGTCTATGACGATTGAGGAAGCGGCACAAGACCTTGACGGACTAAACTACCTAGCTGGTAAGTCCATGGGCTTCGTTAACGACAAGGCGTATCAAGGAACGTTACTTGCGCACCTTGACGGTGGCGTACCGAATATCATTTTAGAAATTCCTGAGCTAACAGAGTATCACTTCGGATATCTCATTTACTTCTTTGAGAAAGCATGTGCGGTGAGCGGATATTTACTAGGTGTAAATCCATTTGATCAGCCAGGAGTAGAAGATTACAAGCGCAACATGTTTGCGCTACTAGGAAAGCCTGGCTTTGAAGCAGAAAAAGCAGAGCTTGAAAAGCGATTAACAGGTAAATAAGGAAACAGACTATCCTCTTCAGCCGATTGTGGTTGGAGAGGGTTTTTATTTGGGGAGGAAGTAAGGTGTAAAAAAGAAGTAACTCGTAAAGTGGGAGAAGGAACGTGCAAGTTGCCGAAACAAACGCGGAACGGTCGAGAAATAGCATTGAACTTAGACAAAGCGCTCGTATAATTACCTGCTACTTGCTTACACTACGTAAAAAAGGTGGTTAGGTAAATGATCATGTTGAGTAGTGAGATGACGGGTAAATCGATGACGATGAAGGAATTGCGCTCATGCTTGGAGCCGGTGGGATTTGAGCTTGGGGGAGGCTGGGACTACGATCATGGATACATGGATCACCAGCTAGAGGCGCATGGAACATATTTATACGTGCGGATTCCATTTAAAGCAAAGGGAGAGGAGGATATCAGCTCCTCTCATGCACACGTCGAGATTGGGGAGCCATTCTTACTAAACCACGAATATCAGGATGGGTTAGATGACTTTGCGCAGGATCCAAATCCCTTATTAAATCAATTCTCGGAGCCGAAGAACAAGGATGGCGCGTTCCCAGAATCCTATGTCGAGGCAGGAAAGGCGAAGCTAAAAGAAGCGGAGACGGCCATTCTCCACTAAAGCAAAGACTCCGTTAAATACTCGCCGATTTTTGAGCTCAACACAATGACTTGATCAGCTCCAGCGCGAACCGCGTGAATTTCTTGCGCGCTTGAGATGACTTCTACAACAACAAATGCTTTCGGATGAAGAGCTTTGATCGAGATTAATGTTAAAATGCTCGTGGCATCCGCGATGTTGTGCGCAATGTGAAGATTAGCCGTGATGATCACCTTTGCGGCTTCTTTTATATTCGCTCGGAGCAACGTGTCGTCTAGGCAAGGGTTTCCCCTTATGTACCGGATAGATGGAGACGATTGTTGGAGCGCTGATAATGTGTCATCAATGATCACGATTGGTCGTTGTTTGGCGTGTTGAATGACATAGTGCGTTCGTTCATTCCAGCCAATTATGAGTAGTGCAGGCGCTGATTTCATATAACCCTTCCCTTGCTGTAATTCTTCTTTAGCAACAACAGATAGTACCGATGCATTGGCGAGAAAAAAGGAGAACAGTGCAATACCTGTTAGCATAAGTAAAACTGCTATTAGTCTGCCGCCTTGAGTAACTGGCACGAGATCTCCATAGCCAACTGTTGTGATGGTGACAAACGCCCACCACATCCCATCTGGTATAGTTGGAAAGCTCTCTGGCTCCATTAAATAAACAGATAGTCCTGCTAAACAGATAAAAAAAAGGACCATGACGCTAAGTCTAATCACCATCCATTTATGAGCGTAAAGCTCGGCAAAAAACAGATCTCGATACACGAGCTGTCACCTCCAGCCTCTCTAGTATCGGCGGTTTGAAAGCGGCTCATACATCATCTTCCCTTTTGCAGAATAATTTGGTAAGATGAAATCTGGAGGGATTTTCGACATGATAGAGGCATTTATTTTTGCGTGTACGATGTTTATTGGATGGACGATTTTTGACTATATTAAGCATAAAAAATTCATGAAGGAAAATGTCCTCTCAGGCCTCGTTGTGGGCGTCATTGCCGGAATCGCCTGGTACATTTTATTCATCATTTTTTAGGGGCATTAGTTCAGCGGGAGAATGTCACACTGGCAGTGTGAAGGTCAGGGGTTCAAATCCCCTATGCTCCACCATACATAACATCTTAAACCCTTGCAGAGATCAAGGGTTTTTCTTTTTGAGGAAAATAGGGTGGTTTTTATTACGTTATGAGGACGGTGAAAGGTTATGGCTAAAGAGTTTGAGTTGAAGTTCTCTCATCCATTTTGGCAAGGTGATCCTAATGCAGATTTGTGTTCTCATGGTGAAGTCTATCTTCGAATCTGCGAGACAGTTTTAGTGGAACCGTCAGATGGAGAGTGGAATTTAAATGAATCTGCACTTAGTCTCCTTCGAAGTGTAGTGATGGATTTCCCTCGAGAAACTGTTCCAGATTATTATCCAGTAGAGATAGAAAAGGAAGAAGCACTTCTTTTTCACTGCGGATGCTTTATGCTCTTCTGTCCAATAAATATAGGATTTCACGTTCATCATATGAGTGATAAAGTAAAGCTATCACATTTTCATAAAGATGATGGGGAAGAGGAATTGCCATACCACCATGTCGAACTTTCTCTTAAGGATTACGCTAATGAGATTTATACCTTTGCTAAAGAAGCAAAAAAGTTTTTCGATAATCAACCCAAGTGCGCAGCGGATGTAGAGCTTTTTGAAGGTCAATATCAGGTATTTTGGAATGAATATAACGTACTTTTAGGCGAGGTTGAGGAGTTAGTAAGTAAGCTTTAGTAAAGAAATTAAAACATATTAGAGGTATAATTAAACTAATTATTAACTCTTAAGCATAATACTACTAATCTATTCAGGAGGATCTTTATGCAAAAAACATTACTCACTATAGCTCTAACTAGCCCCCTATCTTTTCTGTTAATAGGCTGTGGAAATGATTCGCAAGAAATGGTAAATGGCCAGGAGGGTGATACAGAGAATACAACTGTGCTTACCACGATGGATCATCCACTCGAAGCGGAATTTAGACTTGTGGAGAATAACTTTGTCGTCCTTAACATTAGTGAGCCTTACACAGAGTATTGGGATGAGCATGTAGGTGGTCCGATGACTACGGAGGAAAAGACCGTTAGAATCGAATGGACTGATGACCTCCTTATTCAGAACCTGGAGGGTGACACTGTAGAGTTGGAGAATGTTGAAGAAAACGATATCGTCTATCTTGATTACGATATTGCTCAGATTGTTGAGCAGAAGGAAGAGATTATTGATGTAGACATGATTTTTATTGAATAGAAGTAGAGAGCATCTTAACCCTTGTAGATCAAGGGTTTTTCTTTTGGAGGAAAATATGGTGTGGTTTTGAACTGGAGTTGGATTCTAAGCTTACGATGGACGAAGTTTATAACTTCCCCATTAGGAACATAAAATTAGAATGGGGAACATAAATCTTGGATTAGGAACATAACTCTAGAATGTGGAACATAAAAAAGGAAGAAGTCCATAACTTTTAAATTAGGAACATAAAATTAAAATGGGGAACATAAAAACAGAATCAGGAACATAACTTTAAAATGCGGAACATAACTTCACTTTAATCAAGTAATCTTTCAAAGATACATATTAAAAGCATATGAATGCACATATTAGCGCGAAACAAGAGCTGTTAAAGTACGATACAGCACAGCTTTTCGCGCATAAAGGAATGAAATGCGCGCATTCATTGAAAAAAGTGGAGTACTTTAAGATAGGAACATAACTCTGAAATGGGGAACATAAAAACAGAATCAGGAACATAAAACATAAACAAAGAACATCCCCCCACAATAACGTTCATTACCACCTCCTCAAACCCCAATTGTCCTTGATTTGTCACAACATTGTAAGCAAGATTTCTTTTCGTAGTCGTGAAAAAGTGATAGTCTATTCCTTAGAAAGGTAGGTGGGACGATGAAGAAGCTACTTTTGCTGGCTGGAACGCTGTTTCTAGCGGCATGTTCATCAGACCTGGAGAGTGGGGACTATAATCCGGACGACTATGAGTACTCCTTAGAGAGTAGTTCTGGAGAAGAGGTAGAGGTATTTACGGCAGATCAGCCTGACCTCTACTTATATTTTACCGGCGTCACCTGACAAGTTTGTACCTCTCAGCTAGTTGAGCTGAACGAATATGTAGAGGACATTGAAGCAATGGGTTACCGAGTGCTTGGGATAAGCCCGGCTGATCCGGCAAGTCACGCCCAGTATATCGAGGCAAATAATCTTGGTATGGAGATTCTCTCTGATATAAATGGAGAGCTTGGTGTGGAGCTTGGCTTCATTGATGAAGAAGCACAGATGATCACACGTGGCTTTGCAGCGGTTAATCCTAACACCAATGCTATGCTTGTAGAGATCGATTATTTAGTGGGAGAAAATAGTGATACCATTTTAAACGAATTGGAAGAATTAGCAAACGAATAACGAAAAACACGCTATGCCGCAGAGGCTAGCGTGTTTTTTTACGTCTTTTTTTACTATCGCCACTCTTATAAATCGAGAGCTTCACAAGCGACCACGGCCATAAAAGCGTGATCCATAAACCAATAAATCCGTATCTAATTGCGTCCGCTTCAACCGTCGCAGGTAAGAGTTCTTTCCCGCCAACTTGAATGCCAAATGTAAACAAAATGCCGATGACATATGCTACCACTTTTCGTCCAAAAGATTGAGAGGTTGTAAAGTTGCTCGTCTGGCGCTCGAGCATATATCCGACGCTTGCGCCAAGCAGAATCCCGCCGTACTGATACCCCTCCGTCGCTGGGAGGAAAATAACGAGCGCGATTGGTAGGATGAAAATAATTGTCCACACGATAAAGGCAGGAAGCTTTTGCACCTTTGCGGAGATGAAAAGCCCAATTGCAACAAAGGCTACACCTAAAGCAATACCAGCGAGCACATCTAAGGGCCAGTGCAGGCCAGTATAAAGCCGCGATACAGCGATTAATAGGATGAGGACGGCGGCAAATGCGTAAAACCAAGGCTTACGCACGACAGCTGCGATATAAGCCCAAAGGGTCGTCGAGCCTTGTGCATGTCCGCTCGGGAAGGAATCATTTGGGTAGTGACTACCAACTTCCGCAGAAGAAACAAATAACGATTGCACGCCTTCTACGCCAATTGGTCTAGGTACAGCAAACGTAATCTTTAAAAATGCATTTACATACATGGATAAAAGGAAAATATAAAAGAGCTGAAAGCCAACTTGTTTATGTATACACCAAAAAATGAGCGGGATAAGTAAAAAATAAAATTCCTCATTGCCTAGAAAGGTAAGGACTTGTGCAATGGAATCGAGAACGGGCCCTTGTAATGAGGTAAGAAATCGAAGTATCTCCGTTTGAATCATAAAAGCCTCCTTATTTAAGCATCCTAAAAGATATTCGACACAATATCAAAATATCCTGTCGTGTTTGAAGAAAAGATAGAAGGGTAAACGATTACAAAATAACGAAAGAGGTGACAGATTCATGAGTAAGCACATAGTAGCTTATTTTAATACGGAGAATGACGCAGAATCTGCTTTAGCGAGTCTGCGAAAAGTAGGTGTCATGGATGAACGTGTGGACATGATCCCTGAGGAAGGACGAGGGCAACGCATCATTATGCCTGCAACGAATTTAGGATCTGGTGGCGGTGGCTTACCTGGACACAGTGGAGCATTTGCTGCTATTACAAATATTAAAGAAACATTTACAGGGAAGGATGAGAAGCATCCATCCTATGCTCTCGAGTTTTCTGTAGAGGATTCTCGTGTCGATGATGCGATTCACGTGTTAAAAGAATCGGATGCTTATGTAGATAAATCACTAACAGTAGACTAACTTTTATGCCTGCTCTCTCTTAACGAGAGGGCAGGTCCTTTTTGTGCTAAAATGCTTGTAAGAACACGATCTTAAAAGGAGGAAAAGATGAAAAAACGAACCGTTGGGATCTACTTATTTGATGATGTGGAAGTACTTGATTTTGCTGGACCGTTTGAAGTATTTTCTGTCACGGAGATTGATGGCGAGCAGCCGTTTGAGGTTGTAACGCTCTCGGAGGATGGGGAGGCGATTCGGGCTAAGAATGGGTTGCGGGTGATACCTGATTATTCATTGGAGTCTGCGCCAGCTTTGGACATAGTCGTTATACCTGGTGGTACTGGGGCGACGTCGAATGAAATGAATAAGCCAGAAGTGTTGGATTTTGTGCGCGCGAAGGCAAAGCAGGTAGAGCTGATGGCATCTGTTTGTACAGGTGCATTTGTGCTGGCTGAGGCTGGATTGCTTAAGGGCAAGCGAGCAACGACGCACTGGCGCAGATTAGATGATTTAAGAGAGCGATATCCTGAGATCGAGGTAATCAAGCAAACAAAGTTTGTTGATCAAGGAGAAATCTTAACAGCTGCCGGCATCTCGTCAGGCATTGAGCTTTCGTTAC
Source organism: Paenalkalicoccus suaedae (assembly GCF_006965545.2). NCBI lineage: Bacteria > Bacillati > Bacillota > Bacilli > Caryophanales > Bacillaceae > Paenalkalicoccus > Paenalkalicoccus suaedae. The sequence continues at coordinate 2,740,386 of NZ_CP041372.2, read as the reverse complement.
ATATTGTTGGGCGTTTGTATGGCAAGGAAGTAAGTAAGGATACAGCCAAGTATATGGAATATGGGGAGGGGAGCGGATCATGAATATTATTTGTGTCGGGTTAAACTATGCGCTTCATGCGAAGGAAATGAAAAGTGCGGCACCATCGAAGCCGGTACTATTCAGTAAACCAAGTCATGCATTGGTAGAACAACCAGAGGAGATTGTGTTGCCGAAGGGGCGAGGCAGGGTCGACTATGAAGCAGAACTTGTGTTAAAGCTCAAAGATACGTATGAGACGGGCGCGGATTTAGCCGATTGTGTAGAGGCATTTACGCTTGGCCTTGACCTTACTCTGCGTGATGAGCAGGCTTGGGCGAAGGAAAACGGCAAGCCTTGGCTCGTTGCAAAAGGCTTTAAAGGCTCCGCTATTATTGGCGAGTGGCAGCCTTTTATCAGTGAAGAAGATTTTTTAGAGCAAGCGTTTAGACTCACGATTAATGGAGAAACAAGGCAACAGGGGTCACCACGTGATATGACGTTTTCTGTTAGAGAATTGTTAGAATACGGTGTTGATGTCGTTGGATTAGGAAAAGGAGACCTTCTCTTTACTGGCACACCAGACGGGATTGGCCCACTTCATGAGGGGGACAAATTGCAGCTGTCGTTAGTTAGCTCGGGTAAGGTGTTGCATAAGTCTGTTGTAGTCGGTAAGAGTTGATTGAAATAGTAAATAATTTAAAAGGGAGCAGAGGCCGAAGTGGCTTCTGCTTTTTTTGGTAGGGTGGGTGTTGGTTTTAATAGGATGGATGTTGGTTAACTGGTGGTTTGGGTTTGATGGGTTACGTGAGGTTGGGATGGATGCGTGAGATGGAGGGTGAATTGCGCGAGATGAAGGGGCGATCGCGTGAAAGTGAGGGTGAACCGCGCGGAAAACTGGTGCGACTGCGTAAGGTGGAAAAAACCGCGCAAGTTGGAGGGTGAATTGCGCGAGATGAAGGGCTGATCGCGCGAAAGTCAGGGTGAACCGCGCGAAAAACTGATACGACTGCGTATCGTGGAAAAAATCGCGCAAGTTGAAGGGCGGACTGCGCGAGATGAAGGGCTGATCGCGCGAAAGTGAGGGTGAACCGCGCGAAAAACTGATACAACTGCGTATCGTAGAAAAAACCGCGCAAGTTGGAGGAGGAACTGCGTAAGATGAAGGATCAATAGCTTGAAACCAACCCAATACCAAAACCAAACCAAAAAGCACGCAATTCCCAAAAGGAATCGCGTGCTCCTTGCATGACCCACTACTATTCTCCAGTAATAAGGTTTAATAAACCTGTTGAATAAAGGAATACAAGTAGGATAGCTATTGGAGCTGCAATTCGTAAAATCCAAATCCAAACGATCCCGATAGCAGATCCTTGTAGATCTCCTGCAGCAAGGGCATCGGCTTTTTTCCATCCCCAACCGACAAAGAGGGCGATGATGAATCCGCCGACAGGAAGGAAGATGTAGGATGCTAAGAAGTCCATGGAATCGAAGATGCTTCGATCGCCTAGAACGGTAACATCTGACCAAGCACCGAAGCTAAAGGACGACGGTAATCCGATAAGGAAGATGATCGTACCAATGATTAGTGCAGCTTTTTGGCGTGTCCAATTCATTTGACGCATGAAGAATGCGACAGCAACCTCTAACAGCGATACACCAGAAGAAATGGCTGCAGCAGTTAGTAGGAAGAAGAATAGTAGTCCAAATAAAGTACCTAAGGATAGATTATTAAAAATTTCAGGTAGAGTAATGAACACGAGTCCAGGACCAGAGTCCGGAGCGATACCAAATGCGAATACTGCAGGGAAAATCATTAAACCTGCGATAATGGCAAAGCCAGAGTCCATGATGGAGACGCCAACAGCAGCCCCAGGTAGTTTTTCTTTTTGATTTAAATAGCTTCCGTACGTAATAAGAGCCCCCATACCTAAGCTTAGAGAGAAGAAGGCTTGAGATAGAGCGGAGAACCAGACAGCAGGCTCACCTAGAGCGCTCCAGTCAGGTGAAAACAGGAAGCTGATCGCTTCGGATGCTCCACCTAAAGTCAAGCTGTAGCCCGCAAGTACGATTACTAAAATAGCTAAAAGTGGCATCAAGATTTTGTTACTAAGCTCGATTCCTTTTTTAACACCTACAAAAACAATTCCAACCGTTAATGCCATAAATGCAAACTGCCAAAATAGTGGTTGGACCATGTTAGATGTGAAGGCACCGAAGTAATCACCATAAGACATTCCACCTTCAAGAGAAGGACCACCTGCAAAGTACTGAATAAAGTAATGGAGGGACCAACCGGCAACGACCCCGTAGAAAGAAAGAATGATAAATGCTGAAGCAACACCTAAATAACCGGCCAATACCCAAGGCTTCCCTGGTGCTAGAGATTGGAAGGATCCTACGACATCGCTCTGTGAACGACGCCCGATCGCAAATTCTGCTAACACAATCGGTATACCAATTGCTACGATACATAATAAATAGACGAGAAGAAAGGCTCCACCACCACTTTCACCGGCAACATATGAAAAACGCCAAATATTTCCTAAACCAACGGCTGATCCAAGAGCGGCTAACATAAAGCCGAGCTTAGAAGCCCATTGCTCACGAGGAGCATGTTGTGAACTCATGTAAAATTTTCCTCCTTTTAAACGTTAAAGTGCAAAAATTGTGCGAATATTAATATAACATATCCCCTAGGCTTTGTAAGGGGGAATTTGAAAAGAATTTAGGAAGAAACCCTTTTCACAACAATTAATTTAATCAGCTACCCAATGTCTCCCATATTTTCTGCAAATACCAAAGAAACATATGGAAATATGGGATATTCAGGCAACAATATAATTGTTCTGATTATTCTGGTAAAATGATCTTTACAAGTGAGGTGATCGTATGACAGTCGCAGCTGAAATTTTACAAGCGCCTATTTTTGAACATGCCAAAGTCCGAGCGGGGACGTCTTTTTTAGCGCAAAATTACATCGAATGGATATCAGTGATGGAGCTTCCAGTCGAGAATTTTGTTCGTGAGAATGAATTTGTGTTGACGACAGGCATCGGTTGTCACGGCGACTACGTCCTGTTGGAGCAATTCGTGAGGGACGTAATCGACTCAGGAGCTTCTATGTTAGGGATCGCAACCGGCAGATTTATCTTCACGATCCCAGACTCGATTTTAACTTTAGCTAATGAGCATGAGTTTATTATTGTAGAGATTCCTTGGGAAGTACGATTTGGTGATGCGATTCAAGCGGTGCTCCACGTTATTAATCATCAAAAGCGAAGTGAGCGGGAGGAAAGTGAGCGAATTCGAAGACAGTTTATCAATATCGTTTTACAAACAACCGATGTACAGGCAATATGCGAGCTCCTTCATGATCACACGTCTTTGTCACCTATTATTATAGATAATAAGGAAACTGTTCGAGCGCATATTAAGTCCAATCCACCCGTTTTATCGGTAAACGATTTACCACTCGCAGAGTCGGAATCTCCTATTTCTGATCATCCTTTATATCCTTATATTGAGAGCTATAACTACCAGGATACGGTTTATAGCACGATTCAAATTGAGGCCAGCCACCGTAAGCTAGGCTATATTTGGTTTCCGCACCCTTCTAGTACGCTATCCTGGTTTCACTTGACGATTTTAGAGCATGCACTCACAGCCTGTGCGCTATTTTTTGTCCAAGAGGATGCTGTTGAGACGGCCGAGATACGTCTTAAAGATACCTTTTTACTGGAGCTTGCGCGTGGCATAGTCACCGAGGACAGTACACTCAGTTCGAAGGCTCAAAAACTTGGCTATGACCTCAATCTCACCTATTTATGTATCGTCGGAGATATTCATTTAAGAAAAAAGGTAGGAGACTTCCCGTCCTTTAAGCAGGATAGTCCTACTACTTCGTCTCTCCAAAATGTGAACTATTACATTCAGCGTGAGGTAGCAAATGCGGCTCAGTTTCTGTCAAAGCGAGTGATGGTTACGTTTGATGAAGGGGAAGTGATTATTTATTTGGAGACGGATCATCATTTATTAGCAGAGTCGGCGAATCAATTTTTGGATACGGTTGATCGGCGCCTTAACGAGCTACTCACGGAGGTGGGACTGAATTGGGGAATTGCGGCAAAGCGTGATAGCTTTAAACAAAGCTATGTAGAGGCGAAAGCTGCGCTTGATATTGGTCTGCGCTCGAGTGTGGAGCGCACGTTTTATAAGGACACTCGGATTAAGCGTCTTCTTCTTACGATGCTTGATAAGCCGGAAGTTTTTGATGTGATGGAGGATACGATTCAACCCTTGTTAGACTATGACGCTAAACGACAGACGGATTTAGTGCATACATTTATGATGTATAACAAGCATAATGGCAACGTGAGCCAAACCGCACGCGAGCTTCATTTGCATCGGCAATCTTTGCTATATCGCTTGCGCAACATTGAATCCTTAACGCAGCTCTCCTTAGTTGATGCGGATGATGTTTTTTTACTAGAGCTATGTATTCGGCTTTCTATGCTAAAGAACGGCGTTGATCATGACTAATAGTTGGATAGAGGATGTTTTAGTGATAGAGAGGGACCGACGAGTTGTGTTGGGTCCTTCTCTTTTTTTTGTTTTAGTGATGGTCGGAAAGGTGAAGGGAATTTTGTGTTGAGATAGAGTGGGGGTTCTTGCGATCAACTTAAATGCACACGAACGAGGGTGAAATGCAGACAGCGTGAGTAAGAATGCAGACTGGCAAGGAGGAAATCCACGCCGTGGAGGTAGAAATGCATCGTCAAACAAATCCTCCCCACCCAACAAGTAGATCCTGCATTTATAGATTCTTGCGTGTTTTGTGGTGAAAAAAAGTGGGGAGGTGTATATACGTAAGTATCTTTTTTAGGAGTTGATCGTAGATGAAGCAAACGTTGCTAAAAGGAGGAACTGTCCTTTCTCAAGACAAACAGGTTGGGAATTTTACGGTGGCAGACGTCCTCATAGAAGGAGAAAAAATCAAGCAGGTAGCACCTTCCATAGATGCGCCAGACGCAGAGGTAGTTGATGCATCGGACATGATCGTGATGCCTGGTTTTGTTGATAGCCATCGGCACACGTGGGAATCCGTCGTGCGTAATGTAGGCACTGACTGGTCACTTCAAAAATACTTAGGTAGTATTTACTTTGGCAACATTGGCTCTAAACGAACGCCAGAGGATGATTATATTGGCAACCTGTTAGGTGCACTGGAAGCATTAGATGCAGGGGTTACGACCATTTTGGACTGGACGATGATCATGTCGCGTGACCATACGGAGGAAATGATTCGTGGTCTTGATGAGTCCGGGATTCGGGCAGTCTTTGCTCACGGTAGCCCTGGAGAAGAAGAATACTGGAACCGTGAGAGTATGTTAACAACGATAGAGGAAGCGAAGCATATTAAAAAGACGCACTTTAACTCGAATGATGCGCGTTTAACAATGGGTCTCGCTATACGCGGTCCAGAGTTTAGCTCATTCGAGACTGCTGCTGAAGAGATTCGTTTTGGTAGAGAAATTGGCGGCGTTACCTCGATGCATTTAGGCTTCGGTACGTGGGGCGCAGTCGATCGTTCGATTGAAAAGCTGCATGCAGCCAACCTACTCGGTCCAGACCTCAACTTTGTGCACGCAAACGCCATTAGTCCTGAAGAGATGCGTCTTCTCCGTGACCACGGTGGCTCTATTTCTGCAACCCCAGAGGTCGAGATGATGATGGGCCATGGATATCCGGCCATTGGTCTCAGCTTGGAGAATGGCGTGAAGCCAAGCCTGGGCGTAGACGTTGTCACCTCCACAGGCGGCGATATGTTTGCCCAAATGAAGTTTGCGCTTCAAGCGGAGCGAGCGCGCGTGAATGACCATCAATTGAATGATCAGGTCATGCCCGGACCTGAGCTGCACATTAAAGCGCAAGAGGTGCTCGACATGGCCACGATCGAGGGTGCCAAAGCGCTTCTTTTAGAAAATAAAATCGGATCGCTGACACCAGGTAAACAAGCAGACGTTATTATGATCAGGAAGACAGATACAAACATGTTCCCACTCAACGATCCAATCGGCACGGTCGTACAATGCGCACACACCGGTAACGTAGACTCTGTCTTTGTCGCAGGAAAAGCAGTCAAACGAGATGGGCGACTAATAAACGTAGATATGAAACGCATTCAAAAGCTAGCAAATGAAGCACGTGATCGCGTCTTCGCAAACTACGGCAATCCAGACAATGCATGGCTAGTTTAATAAGGTAGAAGATAGAAAGAAGGAACGAGGGCATTGTTGATGCCCTCGTTCCCTTTTTGATGTGGGACGATATTTGGATAATCGAAGCGAGTAAACGGTTAATCGGAGGTAAAGTTCGGTTAATTAAAGTTGGAATTCGAATAATCGAGGTACGATTTCGGATAATGAAAGAGGAAAGACGGATAATCGAAGTACGATTTCGGATAATGAAAGAGGAAAGACGGATAATCGAGGCACGATTTCGGATAATGAAAGAGGAAAGACGGATAATCGAAGTACGATTTCGGATAATGAAAGAGGAAAAACGGATAATCGAGGTACGATTCCGGTTAATCACAGAGAAACCCAAGTTAATCAATCCCAGCCGTCTCACCCCACACCCCCACCAAACTGTCTAACAAAACTATCTGAACATTCATACACTTTGGTCATCACATCTTCTCCTAATAATTACTATAGTAAAAGCAGGTACCATACACTTAATAAAAAGAGGGGGATGGCCATGCTACCGTTTGATTTAACGGAATATCAGGAGCGTTTGCTACAGACAAAAGAGAGAATGGCGGAGAGGAATATCGATGTGCTTCTTCTCACAGATCCCTCCAACATGAATTACATCACAGGCTACGATGCGTGGTCGTTTTATGTGCATCAGATGGTCGCGATCATTATTGATGAACCGCAGCCACTCTGGTTTGGGCGCTATCAGGATGCGAATGGAGCCAAGCTCACTACTTGGGTTTATGACGAAAATATTATCGCGTATCCCGACTTTTATGTGCATGCTGCAACCGATGATCATCCGATGGACTTTATCGGAGAAATATTGCAGCAAATTGGGCAGGGTACAAGACGTCTTGGAGTGGAGATGGATAACTACTACTTTTCAGCAAAAGCATTTGCACGACTGCAACGAGCACTACCGAACGCTACCTTTGTAGACGGGGACTTGCTCGTCAATCGAGTTAGGCTAATTAAATCACCAACGGAGCTCTCTTACATGCAAAAAGCAGCTACGATCGCGGATAAGGCGATGCACCACGGGTTAGAGGCGATCAGGGCGAATGTGCGAGAATGCGATGCCGCGGCAGCGATTTTTTATCATCTTGTCTCGGGCACGGAGGAATCGGGCGGGGATTACCCGTCGATCGTGCCACTCATGCCAGCAGGATCCAATACCGGAATCCCGCATCTGACGTGGTCAGAAAGGAAGTTCCAAGAAGGGGATTCGGTCATCGTGGAGCTCGCAGGTTGCTACAAGCGCTATCACGTGCCGCTTGCCCGGACGGTGAGTATTGGTCAACCAAACGACGCCCTACTAAAGCTTGCGCCAATCGTCACGGAGGGGATAGAAGCAGTCCTGCAAAAGGCTAAGCCAGGAGTTACCTGCAGTGATCTTGAGGCTGCCTGGAGAAACGTAATAGCACGCTACGGGCTAGAAAAAGAAGCGCGACTTGGCTACTCCGTAGGGCTCGGTTATCCACCTGATTGGGGCGAGCATACGGCAAGCATTCGTAAAGGAGACAACACCGTCCTTGAACCGAATATGACCTTTCATCTTATTCCAGCTCTATGGTATGACAACTTTGGTATTGAAATTAGCGAGACGATTCGCATTACAGAAGCAGGAGCAGCAACGTTTACGAACTATCCACGTGAACTGATCGTTCAGCATCCGTTTTTACTCAATCAGCACGGAGGAGAAATATCTTAATTTAATCATGATGAGGAGGAGTCACTATGACAAGGAAAGAACCAACTATGGGGACAAAAGCAATCTGGGCAGGGGAGAAGGATTATTTAGCGTTTGGAGCAACGCAGGTACCAGTTGTGCACAGTGTCTCATTCGGCTATGACGATATGGATGAATGGTACGACGTGGCGATTGGAAAGAAGAAGGGGCACATTTATGGACGGAATACGAACCCGACTGTTCAAGCGTTTGAAGATAAAGTCAAAGCGTTAGAATCGGCCGAGGCTGCTACTAGCTTTTCCACAGGAATGGCGGCAATTAGCAATACGCTTGGCACTTTTTTAACGCCAGGAGATCGAATCGTCTCAATCAAGGATACGTATGGAGGCACGAATAAAATCTTCACGGAATTTTTACCTAGACAGCATATTGAAGTCGTACTCTGTGATACCGGTGATCATGCCGCAATTGAAGCGGAGGTGGCGAAGGGTTGTAAAATCCTCTATTTGGAGACGCCGACGAATCCAACGGTAAAAATCACGGATATTGCGCGCATGGCGAAGGCTGGGAAGCAGGCAGGTGCAATCGTCGTGGTGGACAATACGTTTGCGACACCGATTAATCAAAATCCACTTGCACTTGGCGTAGATCTCGTGTTGCATAGCGCGACAAAATTTTTAGGCGGGCACGCCGATGCGTTAGGCGGCGTCCTGTGCGGTAGCCATGAGCTCGTGGAGCAGGTCTATCACTACCGAGAAATCAACGGCGCGACGCTTGATCCGATGGCGGCGTATCTGCTCTTACGTGGCATGAAAACGCTGAGTCTTCGCATTGAGCGACAAAACGCAAATGCCATGCAGGTAGCAAGGTATCTCCAATCCGTGGACTTAGTAGAAGATGTTTTTTATCCTGGTTTACCAACCCATCCGCACCATGATATTGCGAAGGAGCAAATGTCTGGATTTGGCGGTATGCTCAGTTTTTCTGTCAAAGGTGGGGTGGAGACGGTGCGAGATCTGCTACCTAAGCTACGCTTTGCAAATAGGGCGGCTAATCTTGGCGCGGTGGAAACAATTGTAGGACCGTCACGCACGACGAGTCACGTAGAGTGTACGCCAGAGGAGCGAGCGGCGATGGGCATTCCGGAAGGGTTGATTCGCTATTCCGCAGGTATTGAGGATATTGATGATCTCCTTGCGGATTTAGAGCAGGCATTTGCCGCGGTGGCAAAGGAGGCGGTAGGATGACAGTAAAACTCGCGTTTGTAGGCTTTGGAGGAGTAGGGCAGGCGCTAGTACGACTTCTAGAGGAAAAACAAACGATGCCATTCCAGGTTGTAGCTGTAAGTGATATGCTGAAAGGCTCGCTATATGATCCATCTGGGTTAGACGTACAAAAGCTATTAGAGGCTGGTAAATCAGGTAGCTTAGATTCCTACCAGGATCGACAAGTGGCAAGGGGATTAACGAGCTTACAGACAATCAAGGATACAAATGCGGATGTCATTGTAGAGGTGACGTATACAAACGTGGTCACAGGTCAACCAGCAATTGATCATGTAAGAGTTGCGTTTGAGGCAGGGAAAAGTGTCGTGACAACGAATAAAGGACCTCTCGCCTTAGCGTATAAGGAGCTTTCAGAATTAGCGGAAGCGAATAATTGCTATTTTGGATTTGAAGGGACAGTGATGAGTGGTACTCCAGCGCTTCGCCTTCCGCTGGAAACGCTTGTTGGGAATGATATAAAAGAAATTCGCGGAATCTTAAACGGGACAACAAACTATATGTTAACAGAGATGGAGAAGGGGCTAAGCTATGAGGAGGCGTTAAAGCAAGCGCAAGCGTATGGCTATGCAGAAGCGGACCCGACAAGTGATGTTGAGGGCTATGACGCGAGGTATAAAGCGGTCATCTTAGCGAATGTGGTGCTAGGGAAAGAACTAGCCGTCGATGATGTCACGTGTACAGGGATAACCTCCGTTACGAGTGACGATCTAAAGGAGGCTATCAAAGCTAAGAAGCGGATTCGACTCATTGCGTCTATTACACAAGAGGGTAGTGAAGTAACTGCAAAAGTCCAGCCAGAACGGATTGATGAAACGGACCCGTTAGCTACTGTTGCTGGTGCCACAAACGCTATTTTATATGACTGTGATTTAGCTGGACCAATTTTCTTAACGGGAGCCGGCGCAGGTTTAACAGAGACGGGGTTTTCACTACTCATTGACTTAGTTCACTATCAAAAAAGGTTCATCACTGTTAACTAGGGGGGAGCATGATGCAGACTCAAACGAGAGAGCAAGCAATCTTTAGCTGTGGAGAATGGGTGCATTTACAGGAGACGTTTGATGTGATTAATCCTCAGAATGGCATCACGATTGCTACGGTGCCAAAAGCGACTGGTGCGTTTCTTACAGAAGTGATTGAGCGAACGGAATCCATGTTTCGTCAAAAAAAGTCTTGGGCAACGCACGAGCGCATTCGAGTCTTAGCACGAGCAGCTGATTATATAGAAGATCGAGCAGAGACATACGCCCATACAATTGCGCTTGAAGGGAGCAAGACGATTCGAGAGGCGAGAGCAGAGGTAACGAGAGCGGTCACAACTCTGCGCATTAGTAGCGAAGAAGCTAGACGCATGCACGGCGAGACGATTCCGTTTGATCAGCGACCGGGAAGTGAGCGGCGTCACGGCTATTACATGCGATTACCAATGGGGATTGTTGCTGCAATTACGCCTTTTAATGATCCGCTTAATCTTGTTGCGCATAAGGTGGGACCAGCGCTCGCGGTTGGGAATCCGGTGATCGTAAAGCCGGCGTCCGCTACGCCATTAAGTGCCTTGCTACTTGCGGAAGCACTCGAAGCATCTGGTTTACCTAAAGGCTATTTGTCGGTTGTGACAGGCTCTGGACAGGAGCTAGGTCCTGTGTTAGCCAAGCATCCAAGCATTAAAATGATCTCCTTCACAGGTGGAGCAGAGGCTGGCGATCAACTCGCTAAGCTAGCCGGTAAGAAAAAGCTCAGCATGGAGCTTGGCTCGAATTCTCCTGTCATTGTGCTCAAGGATGCCGATGTGGACGATGCTACTTCTAGCTGTGTAGATGGAGGATTTTCAGCGGCTGGCCAAAATTGTATCGGCGTGCAGCGCATCTATGTGGAGCGTGAGAGGTATGAGGAGTTTGTACGTTTAGCTGCAGAAAAAACGCAGACACTCCGAGTTGGGGATAAGTTACTTGATACAACCGATATTGGTCCAATGATTTCAGCAAGAGAAGCAGAGCGAGTGGAAGCGTGGGTAGAGGAAGCCGTAGCAGGTGGTGCAAAAGTTTTAGCTGGAGGAAAACGGGAAGGTGCATTTTTTGAGCCGACGGTGCTAGTAGATGTACCTCCGTCTGCAACAATCTATCACGAGGAGGTTTTCGGACCAGTTGTCCTCATTGAGCAAATTGATTCACTAGAAGAAGGAGTGGCGAAAGCAAACGACGTAAACTACGGTCTGCATGCTGGTATCTTCACAGCCTCTATTGATCAAGCGTTTTATGCAATTGAACACTTAGAGGTTGGAGGAGTAATGGTGAACGATAGTAGCGATTATCGTGTTGATGCCATGCCGTTCGGTGGCGTAAAGGAATCGGGAGTAGGACGAGAAGGCATCAAGTTTGCTATGGAGGAAATGACGGAGACGAAGGTCGTTTGCTTTCGTATGAAGTAAAAAATCAGGAGTGAACGAAGTTACTTGTGATAGCTAGGAGACTAGATCGTTGTAAACGGAGGCTCTTTTTTGCTATTATTATCTCACAATTTGTGATAGCGCTATCAAAGGAGGGCTTTAGTTGACTAAAACAGCGATTGTAACAGGTGGAGGAAGTGGAATAGGGTATGCCACCGCTATGAAGTTAGCGGATCAGGGTATTAACATCGTCATTGTCGACATTAATGATGAACATGGTAAAGAAGCGGTTCGCATCTTGAAAGAAAAGAACGTCGATGCTTTGTACGTAAGAGCCGATGTGTCTAAGTCTGCAGATGTAAAAAAGTATGTAGAAGCAACAATGGACAATTTTGGTAGGATTGATTACTTTTTTAATAACGCAGGTATTTCTGGTAGTGGTGGTTATTTCCTCGATACAGAGATTGAAGAAATAGAACAAATCGTAGGAATTAATTTACTTGGTGCACTGTACGGAGTTCGCTATGTAGCGGAAATTATGGTGAAAAATGGAGGCGGATCGATCGTTAATATGGCGTCTAGTGCAGGCGTAATCGGTCAAACAACGGTTGTAACGTATTCCGCAACGAAACACGCTGTTGTTGGTATGACGAAAAGTTTAGTTGCGGAATACGCGAAGGACGGTCTGAGGGTGAACGCAGTGGCTCCAGGACCAACTGAAACGCCAATGGTTAAGGCATATTTTGATGCGAATCCAGAAATGAAAGCAAGCGCTGAAAAAGGAATCCCGCAACAACGCCTAGGGACTTCTGAAGAAGTAGCAGAATTAGTGACATTTCTTCTTACGTCAAAAGCTCAGTACATCAACGGAGAAGTTGTCCGGATTGATGGAGGGTTTACAAATTCAAAGTAACGGTTTTAGTTAGTAGTGGAAGGCAGATTTTTATAAAGTAGGGAGGCCGATGTGAGTGATGTTGGCTTCTCTTTTTTTGTGAAGGTGGGGATTTTAAGTGTGTTGTGTTGGAATCACGTGCAAAATAGGTTGGTTCTGAATGGATTGCGCGAGTTGAAGGCGGGATCGCACGAGCCGGGAGGGCTAATCGCGCGAAAAAGAGGTGCGACTGCGTAAGGAGAAAAAAACCGCGCAAGTTGAGGTGCGAACCGCGCGAATCGGAGGGTCGACCGCGCGAAAATCATAGTGGATTGCGCGAAAAAGAGGTGCGACTGCGTAAGGAGAAAAAAACCGCGCAAGTTGAGGTACGAACCGCGCGAATCGGAGGATCGACCGCGCGAAAGTCATGGTGGATTGCGCGAAAAAGAGGTGCGACTGCGTAAGGAGAAAAAAACCGCGCAAGTTGAGATGCGAACCGCGCGAATCGGAGGGTCGACCGCGTGAAAATCATGGCTAATCGCGCGAAAAAGAGGTGCGACTGCGTAAAGAGAAAAAAACCGCGCAAGTTGAAGCCTTTATGCGCAGGTTTAAGCGATAGCTACTTGGAATGCAATCTTTTAACGCACCTTTCAACCAACCCACTCACTTCCATACAAAAAAGAGCCTGAGAAAACTCGGGCTCTTGAACCGATCTAGCACAAAAACTATTTTTTTAGTGGGGCCTTTTCAGCTACGAGTAAACCGTTTCGAATGAGTTTGCTTAATTCGCTTTTTGTGCGTTGAAGCTCATTCAGCTCTTCTTTTACGACTTGAAGCAGGTCAAGATCTGCTTCGGTTTCCTCCAGGATTTCCACAATTTCTAAGCGAAGTAACCAGTCCTCCGGATACTCACTTAGCGATTCGTGCACAGCTTTGAGCTCGCGTGCACCATCGCTTAGTTCTTGTTCACGGACAGTGCGAACTCGACCGTATAACTCATCTAGCTCGGTTACTTCCTGTTCGTGAGCGAGCGTAGATTCTGCTGGAAGGTCTTCTCCAAAGTAGGCTTCGCTGTCTGCAGCTCCAGCGAAGACAGAAGGAATGGTTGCTCCAACTGCCATATCGTAATCGCCCCATTCAGGCTCAAACAAACGCTTATCTCCAAGTGTAACTACAGCATTCTTCCACTGGATCAAAATAGACTTTCCGTTATGAGTTAACACGTTATGAACCGTTCCAGTAACAACTACACCAGAGGCAAAGCGAAGCTCTGTTTGACTACCTACTAAAATGCCAGCCTCGGCAAGCTGCTCTGTAGTCATTTCTTCAAGGGACGTACCATCCTCTAATAGTCCAATTGGAGTTCCGTAACCATCGGTGTGTGTATGACGACCATGCCCATCAATTTCTAGATCATTTACCGCAAGAGAAGTAGGTTTTGAGGCTTGAAGATACACCACTTCACCGTCTTCATTTCGTTCCCCACGCTCCCACGTACTTGTTATCTGTAAACCAGATGATAATTCAATCGTCGCCGTGCTACCAGATGCCACTGCTTTATCAACACTTTCTGTTCCACCACGACGAAAAGCCATCGTCTCAGCAAATTGCTCCAGCCCTTCCATCAATTCGTCAAATGAAGCAGTCACGAATAGTTGAGGCTGTGGCTTCGTAATATCAAACGTCGTGTTTACTACTTTATCAACCTCATAAGGCACCTTTTCCACTTCTTCGCTTAAAATGTTGCCACCTTCTTCAACAGAAGAGAGGAGTCCAGCTCCGTAAATTTTTGGATTCTCAAGTTTGCCAATTAATCCGTACTCTACTGTCCACCAGTATAGACGACCTATAAGCTCCGCTTCTGATTCTCCAGTTACAAGAGATTCTTTTTCTGAGATAGTTTGTTGCGCTTCCTCAAGCTGTTCTTTCGTCGCACTCCCTTTTTCAAGCAGGTTTGAATACGCTCGAACAGCCTCAAACACATCATGCTCTTCTTTTGTCGCAATCGCTTTTTTCCCGATTTCACCAAATCGTTTTACATACGCGGCGTATGTTTCATTAGCAAGAATAGGGGCATGGCCAGCTGCTTCGTGAATCATATCTGGAGCAGGGGTGTACTGAATATTTTCAAGCTTGCGTATTTCTGCTACTACAGGCAGAATGCCGTGGGATTGGAAATCAAAGAATGCGACTCCCGGAATAAAACCGTCGATTGTAGCGGCTCCAAGTCCAAAGCGACCAAGCTTTTCGTTCATCTCTGCTACGTCAGGTATTTGTTCGATAGAGATTCCAGAAGCGGTTAGTCCATCTGTGTATGCTTCGTGTGCTAAATTCTTTAATGTCTCATGGTTTTGTCTCATCACATAGCGCCACACCGCATGGTTAATTGGTGTATAGTTATCATAGTTTTGTGTAACGGTATATTGGCGCAGGTGCGCTGGGATTTTTTTCGTCATTGGGGAAATCCTCCTTTAAATAACACACAATACCCATTTACTAAAACGCAATAACGCTTCACCTGAATAAAGTGCTGATACGTATATTTTCGCATGAGGATATTTCTTCGTCAACTGTTTAGCCTGACGAAGGAATAGTCGTGCGAAGAAAATGTTTGATTGTTCATTCCTCAAAGATTACCCTGCTTTCGCCTGTTGATAGCGCCTAGTAGCTCTTCGCTCGACGGTTAGTAATACGGATCCTAAAATAGCAACGATCCCCATGAACTGCCAAAATGAAATGATTTCTTGAAAAACGAGAAGACCAATTATAATTGCAACAACAGGTTCTATCGTAGAAAGTATTGCAGCGCGGCTTGATTCTACCGTTTTAAGTCCCGTTGTATAAAAAACATAGGCTAAAACAGTTGCAAAAAACGCTAGGCTTACTCCATTAGCCAAAACGGGCGCCGTGAGGAGGACATCTGCTTTTTGCCAAATCTGCGTGACAGGAAGAAGAAAGGCGCTCCCAATTATCATGGAGTAAACAGTAATGGTTAAGGCATGATAGCGTCCACTCACGTACTTGCCAAAGATGCTGTAGAGTGCATAAAAAAATCCAGATGCTATTCCAAATAAAATCGTCATCATAGAAGCATTTAGAGAGCCTGTAGGAAGGAGTCCTACTGTAAAAGCGCATCCAATAAACATGAGAACGAGTGCGATTGTTTTATTTCGTGTAAAGGCTTCTTTGAATGTAAATCGCGAGATTATGGCTACAAATACTGGTCCAGTATAGAGAAGGACGACTGCTAAAGAGATACTAGCCTGCTCCATGACGGTAAAGAAGAAATAGTTAAAAAATGCAATGCTTACGATACCAGTTCCGATAAAGAATGGGAGATCGCGAAGCTTTATAAGTAAGTAAGAGGGTTTTACTATAGCTAAATAAAGAATCAGTAAAATAGCGGCAAAGCTCAAGCGTATCGTTACTACCTCAAGAGGTGTAAAAGAGTAGTCATATAACCTCGTTACGAATAAACCGGTTGTACCCCAAAGCGCTGCCCCAGCTATGATAGATAAATAAGCGATGTTTTTCATGAACAACAGACCTTCCATAAGAGCTAATCTCGGTCTATTGTACATCTGTGATGAGCATCCGTCTATTTAAAAGGAAGAAAAAGCCTCGCTTATTCTACCTCATTTGTTATATAATGTAATAAAGAGCTTTCAACGTAATCGCTCTAATTTGTACGAGAATGTCACCGTAGGGGGTACCAGATGATTAATGAAGCAACGCTTGCTATCTTGCTAGTCGTATTTATGATGCTTAACTTTGTTACTGTGGGATATTTATTTTTTGTATTAATCGATAAAATGAGAATGTCTAAAGTGAAATCAACGTTATATATTACTCTGCAAGTAATAAGTACGTTTTTAGTTGCGCTCCTGTTTTATCACTTCGTCATTTCGCGATTTACAGACCCAGCTTATCTCAATTTCCCTAACTTAAGAGACTATAGCTTGTACTATATGATTGGCTGGAATGCCTTTTTTGCCTTCCTTGCTCTTCTCTATTTACTAAACGCAATTGCACATCATATCTATGCCAAACGACGTTTAGAATCGTACTAATTTGCCCCGTTTTGTAGTATAATAAAGAGGTAGAATAGGATGGAGGCGATCTGCGTGTCGCAGAAGACAGTCGTGCAGGTGGAGTCAGCACTTTGTTGTGCCAAAGGATCACTTGCTGTAGAAGGATTGACGTTAACAGCTAAACAAGAGCAGCTTGTCAAAGATCAGCTTCTCGGAAATGTCTCTCATGAAGCGTTTGTAAAGCAGGCTCTTAAATTATCGCGCCATGGGTAAATACGGATCTGGCGCGTCAAAGTATTGCTATCCAGGGACGGACGTACTCATCAACCTTTTTCACATTCGTCAGGATGAGCAGCTCATGCAGCTTGATGCTATGTTCACATCTAAACGCCTTTCTGAGCTCCAGCTTAAGGAGCTATCGGGAAGGCTTGATTTTTCTCATTTTAAAGAGATTCATCGCTACATCTTTCAAGATCTTTATCCGTTTGCCGGTAAGCTACGTGAAGAAAATATCTCGAAGGATGGGTTTACATTTGCTCAATGGACACATTTAGAAGAAAACGGAGAAGAGTTATTTACGAAGCTTTTGTCAGAGGACTGGGCTGAATTAACCACTGCAGAGCTTGTCCATGCACTAGCACACTATTTAGCAGAAATTAATGTATTACATCCTTTCCGTGAAGGCAATGGTCGAGCGACAAGAGAATATATTCGCCAGCTTGCACGGAGGTACGGGTTTGCGATTAACTGGTCTCGAGTAGATAATGATCGAATTTTACAAGCATCTATTCGTTCTACTTACGACGAAGGACCACTTCGTGACGTACTATTAGAACTGTTGAGCTAAATATAGATGAAAAGCAACGGGGCTAATGAGTATGCTACTACTCATAGCCTTTTTATATGTAAAAGAAGAGTTTGTATCACGTTTTTATGGAACGACAGCCTGCGTAGACGGTAAAATAATATGGGTATGGGTTGTCCGTGCGCGAGAAGGGGTATAAGTAGCATAGATGCCACATTTGTGTCTCCGTGCGAAGGAATGTACAAAAAGGAGTTGTCAATATGGCTATATTAATGGGGTTATTTATTTTGTTGCTCATTGCTTGGGTGCTGAGTGCAACCATTAAGATTAAGCGAAGCGCATTAATGATGCAACTGCAAGATTTTAATACACAATCATATAAAGATTATTTAAGAGAGAATAAAAAACTTGTCACACCAACAAGTGAAATGCTGTTTATTATTCCAGCATTAGTAGCCATATTTGATGGCACACAAGAAATGATTCTTTTGACAGCGGCGCTTGCTTTTTTAGTCGTATTTGTTCGCTCCATTACAACGAGTCAAAAGGTAGAAGGGACGATTACGTATTCGAAGCGTATGCAACGTCTCATAGGCTTTAGCTATGCCTCCCTTTGGTTATTTGCAGCCTTTGCCACGGGCGCAGCTGCAGCTGGATTTGCAGAGCTTGCCGTATTGCTTCTTGTTACGCCAGTCATTTTTGCACATCAGCTGATACGAGTGATTAATCGTTTAACAGGTCCTATCGAAGAGAATGTGTCACGTCGCACTATGGAAGATGCTAAAAGACTTATTCGTTCTTATGAGGCAAAAATAATTGTCGTATTTGATAAAAATCAGCCTTTTTTAACAGATGGTATTAGTCAAAAACTAGGATCCGATCATGTCATCATGTACTCTCTCTATGACCAAACAACGGAGGAAATTGCGCAAGCTATAAATAAAGACTTAACAGAGACGCACTCTTACGTCGTGATACGTTTTGGACATGCAAACAAAGAGGAAGTTGCGGATTTCTTCACGATACTAGAACCTAACTGGATGGTCGTTGATCGATTGAATAAAGAGGATAAAAAAGAATTGGCAGACACTTTAACCACCGTTTCGACCCAGACAGAGAAGGTGTTTATTCTTACCGATGAAGGGAATTCTCTACATGGGATGAACCATGCTATTACGGTCTCAAGTAAGGACCAAAGTGCAACAATTCACGCGACGGATGTCGTAAAGCACTCATCAGGGATGGAAGGAATAGCGGTTTATCAAGGCGTAGGAAGGTATCCTGTCCGAACGGTCTCTCGCGATAATCAGGAGCTAACGCTTGAGCTTATTTGGATCGGTTTAGCAAAAGAGTTAGGTTTTTTGAATGATACAGAAAGTGTATAAGTAAGACTATACGTAACGTTGAGGTGATTGGATGAAAAAATGGTTATATGCGTCACCCTTACTACTAATGGCGTGTGGGGGAGAGCCTAACGATCCGAACGAGCCACCGCAGGTAGATAGTAATAATGCTACTCCTAGCGCGGAAGAGAATAATAATCTTGAGAACGATCAGAATACGAGTAACGATGAAGATAGTCAACAAGCATCCTTATCGTCAGATGACGAATGGAACGTAGAGGTTGTTGCCTCAAATTTGGCTTCCCCATGGTCTATCACGATTGAAGATGAGGTCATTTATATGACTAGTCGAAATGGGTCTATCATGAAGCTACAAGATAATGAGATCATGGAGCAAAATATAGACACATCTGACTCAATTGTACAGGCAGGTGAAGGAGGTTTGTTAGGGTTTACGATGCATGAAGGACAAGCCTTCGCATACTACACCTATGAGAGCGAAGAGACAGGATTAACAAACCGAGTTGTAACTCTCGAGGAACAAGATGATAATTGGGTCGAAACAGGTATTCTTTTAGACGCTATTGAAGGTGATAACATTCATAACGGCGGTCGCATAGCTGTTGGCCCTGATGATATGCTGTATGTAACAACTGGCGACGCAAATGAACCTGATTGGTCTCAGAACGAATCAACTTTAGCAGGTAGTATTTTACGTATGACGCTTCAAGGGGACGTGCCTGATGATAATCCGATAAATGACTCATATGTATATAGCTATGGCCATCGAAACCCTCAAGGATTAGCGTGGAATGAGGAAGAAGAACTTTATAGCTCGGAGCATGGCCAAACAGCACTTGATGAAATTAATCTGATTGAAGCAGGCAACAACTATGGATGGCCAGTGATTGAAGGCGATGAAGAAGAAAGTGGGATGGAGACACCTGTTGCACATTCTGGTGATGATACATGGGCTCCTTCTGGAATAACTTTTTATGATAATCAACTTGTTGTAGCAGGACTTCGAGGCGAAAGTTTATATGTATTAAATGAAGATACGGAGGAGTTAGAGGTCATTTTTGATGGAGAAGGTAGATTACGTGATGTCGTTTCTCACAATGATGCTCTCTACGTTCTAACTAATAATACGGATGGACGTGGATCACCTGCGGATAATGATGATCGATTGCTTCGTTTAACGAGATAATGTAAAAAAGAGCTTTAGGTCTAATTAGTTTTAAGACCTAGAGCTCTTTTCTTAATTATAGTAGCTTATGTAGATCGTTAAGCTCTTTAATTTCATGTGTAGCTTGTACAGGTGGCGTTGGCTTGTCAAATCGATTCAACCACACAGAATCAATGCCTGCTCTATTCGCTCCTAGAATATCTGTTTGTGGATTATCTCCAATCATAAGCACATCTTCTTTCTTCACGTTTGCTACTTCTAACGCATGTACAAAAATGGACACATCCGGTTTACCTTTCCCAAAATCACCGGAAATAATAATATGATCGAAGTAAGGCACGAGCTCTGGTGTAAGCTTAAGCTTTAAGTTTTGCAACGAAGGCGCACCATTCGTTAGCATAAGAAGCGTGTATGATTGCGAAAGTTCTTTTAGTATCGGCAATGCATCGTCGAACAAGAACGGACTATTAATACGTTGTTGAATAAATTGGTCCTTTAACTCAAGTGCCAACTGATCATCTGTGATCCCTACTCGCTCCAATGCTGTCTGCCATGTTTTGAACTGATAGTCCTCTATAATGCTGTGAAGCTCTTGAAATTTCTCGCCCTCATCATTAAAAGAGCCCCATAAACCTTCGAATGGATTAATCCCAATCATCTGTGTGAACGAGTAAACGTCGTAGCCACTATAGTGACTTCGCGCAGCTTTTCGTACTTCGTCTTCCAATACCTTTGCATCGACATTGTCGACGGATTGACACGTTAATTCTAATGCTGTCTGAATACTTTTTTCGTCCCAAAGCAATGTATCATCTAAATCAAAGAATAAGGCTTTTTTACTCATGAAGACCTCCTAGTAGTAGTATGACACTCATTATACGCATCATTTGATTGTTTTGGGAAGAATGATAGAACCCTAATAAAATTCTTTTATTGTCAGAAAATATAAGTCTTTCCTCTTAAATAACACGATAAGATTTTATACATTTTTCGACAAAACCATACTTTGGTCGTGATTAAAACGAAATTTAATAGTATACTGAATGTGAAATGGAGGGGATGGCGTGCTTGTAAAAATGCTCATGAGTACTTTACTAATGATGATATTGTCAGCTGGAGCGATTTTTTTCGTCATCCAAACGGACGTGCTATCTGCAGACGGAGGAAACGACTATGAGAATGGTACTTTAGCTTATACATTTTCAGATGAGACGTACTTTTTTCATCTATCTCGCGAATCCATTCGAGATACGATCGAAGAAGCGACATCTACCGTTGAAAGTATCGAAGGATATTTGCTTGAAGAAACAATGTCGACACTCACACAACCGGACATTGCATTTGTTTATGTCGAAACGCCACGGTTAACAGCTATAAAAGAGACAAAGCTTATTTATGATCATTTTGGAAGAACGCCATCTGTGCCGGAAATGGAAGCAAAGCTATCCGATCAATTCTTACCCATCCATGTTCGATTTACCTCCAATAGAGGGTTTGTGTATGAGGTCGTTCTTTATCAAGGAGCGGAAAAGGTTTCATCTATTAAACGCGAAGTCACCGGCGCAGGAGCAATGCAAACCGTCTACGTAGATACGAGTGGTATTGATTTTAGTCAGCCTGCGACAGTTGTTGTAGAAGATCAGATGGACGAAGCATTATTCGTGGAATACGCGGTGGATTTTGGTTCACTAAATAGAAAGTAACGAAAAAAGAAGCTGAAACCAGCTTCTTTTTTGATTGACGCATTATAGCTTCATGCTTGTAATCTAGGGATACTCTTATAAATCTGAGTTAAATAACCCTGGATTTTGCTCAGACAACCTTTCTAAAATCTCAGACTCTGTTGCATAATATGCCTGAATTTCTTCTTCATCCGATAGAGATCCTTCGCTAATTTGTCCCCATAGGAACGATTTTGCAAACTGATACTCTAGCTGCCTAAGATAAAGTGACTCATCATCAGCTTCAAGCTCATCTAAAAGAACCGTTAACGACGCATTTGAATCAGAAAGCGCCTCTTCGTTCTCTACATATCGAAGTAAATCTTCTTCGTCATACGAATACCCAACTTCGTCCTCGGCGTATTCAAACCACGCTCGAAGTTCTAAAGCGATCCATTCTGCATCCTCTTGGATCAAGTCTTCTTCAAGCACATTTTCATCATCTTGAATTTGATAAGCATTATATAAAAGGGCATGCTCATATAGCGCCTCAGAAGAAAAGGGTTCTAAGTTTGGATCAGGTCTATAAGCCTCAAGAGCATCTTGAGCTTGCTCAATTAAATCCTCTTGTATATCAGGATCAAGGGTTTCACCCTCAGAAATAGCAATATCCTCTTGAAGAGGTACCGAGTCTCCTCCAGATGAAGGTGTTTGTTCTGATGATTCGTCCTCTAACTGAACGGTATTAAGATCATCCTCCGCTACCTGAAATTCTCCCGTTTGATCGGAAAGAATGAGCAGAGCGGATAGCGCAATTAGGATAACTAATCCCCCTGCAAGAATGAAGATTTTGTTCCTTGCCATTTGCTCACCTCAACCACATACATTTTTATTCAGTATACCACGCGTGAAAAATCTTTACCCAAAAGGAATATAATAATTTTATTAAATTCTTCATACAGAAAAAATATAAATTGATCTCCGAATGAAACTTTCGTATGATAAAATATACATACATCTTATTAAACGTGTTACTTTTTTAACAGACATGAGAAGGCGAAGGTGAATGAAGTGAGATTTATTAGGGATTTATCATTAAGAAAAAAGTTGGTCGGGACATTTCTACTCATTATTTTACTTTTAATTATTGGGGCAGGAATCTCTTTCGCCCAAATGAATCAAATTAGTGATGATATTGATACATATGCGCAAAGAAGCGAGCGAGCAGTTGTCGTAACAGACGTTGCCTCATTAGTTCGATCTCAATATATTTCCATTGCGGACTATATTCGTACAGGTGGAGAGAACTCGAATGAGGAATTTTTTACATCTCAACGTGAAAAACTTGATGGCTTTTTAGAAGAGCTTCGAGGCAGAATGTATACAACAGAATCTCAAGAGCTTTTTGAGCAATTAGATGCACAAGTGACAACGTTCAACGAAGCGTTAGTAAACGTCCCATTAGAAAGAGGACCTCTGCAAACGTCACGAATGAATGAATTAGCAGATTTGCGTCATGAGATTGTAGAAGATAGCTTAGCTTTAGCAGAATATGCAGTGAACGAAGCTGAATTGGCGCGTGATGATGCCCGTGATATCGTAACCTATAATCGAATTATTTTTGTCGCTATTATTTTAGCAATTGTGATAATTGGCGGAGGTATCTTCTTTGCAGTTGCTACTCTGCTATCAAGCTCAATTAATCGAGTCGTACAGACAACAGATGAAGTCAGTAAAGGAAATCTACAAGTTGCTCCTCTTCCTGTTAAAGGAAAGGATGAGGTAGGCACGATGTCTCTTGCTGTAAACCGAATGATTGATAGTTTACAAACGATGATGAGACAGGTTGGCGATACCGCTGATCAAGTCGCTGCAAGCTCAGAACAACTTTTAGCAAGCTCTAACGAAACAAGCCGAGCTACAGAAGAGATCTCTCAGTCTATTCAAGAAGTAGCGTCTGGAGCAGATCAACAGGTAGAGCGAGCTGCGGCAAATGAAGAGACAGTTGCACAAATGGCAAAAGGAATTACTGCAGTTAGTGGAGCAGTATCTGAGGTAAATAAAGCAGCCTC
The DNA here is from genome assembly GCF_006965545.2 of Paenalkalicoccus suaedae. NCBI lineage: Bacteria > Bacillati > Bacillota > Bacilli > Caryophanales > Bacillaceae > Paenalkalicoccus > Paenalkalicoccus suaedae. The sequence goes on along the minus strand of NZ_CP041372.2, from coordinate 2,716,774 downwards.
CTCTTCATCAGCAAAAGCATCTGATGGGCAACAAATTATTAGTCAAACTGTTACGCAAATGTCGACGATTAATACATTAACAGAGCAGATTGATTCATCTGTAAACAGACTTTCAGATAAATCGGAGCGAATCGGTAAGATCGTATCACTAATTACAGATGTAGCAGAGCAGACTAACTTGTTAGCACTCAACGCAGCTATCGAAGCTGCTCGTGCCGGAGAGCACGGGAAAGGGTTTGCGGTTGTTGCAGATGAAGTGAGAAAGCTTGCGGAGCAGACCTCCAATCAAACGAACGAAATTCGTTCCCTTGTAGCCCAAATTCAAGAGGAAGTATCATCCTCTGTTTCTTACACAAAGGATGGTAGACAAGCCGTTCAGTCTGGCATGAAGTATGTTGAAGAGGCAGGTACGTCTTTTGAGGATCTATCTACTGCAATTGGTGAGGTTACAAAACAAATGGCACACGTTACGGAGGCTGTTTTAACGGTCGATACTGGTATCCAAACCGTCCGTGATTCTGTGAGAGAAACAACGGAGATAGCAGAACAATCAGCTGGCTATACGCAAAATGTCGCGGCATCAGCAGAAGAACAACTAGCATCGATGGAAGAAGTAAGTGCATCAGCGAATCAATTAGCAAAGATGGCAGAAGAACTTCAAGAAGCTATCCGCACGTTTAAGCTATAACTAGTAAAGGCAGGGGCCAAGAACAAGGTCCCTGTTTTTTTTGAATAAAAAATCACCATGCATACTTTCTCTCCTTTTTCATACAATTTGGTAGCAGAGGAGGGGATAAGTATGTATGAACAAGAGAGAAACGCGAGCGTCGAATATAAAACGTTGTTTGATCCGTTTGTGTATCAGACACTAGTTAGTGTAAGAGGCAGCATGCTGAATGTACAGACAACAAAGGGAAGTGTTCGAGGTAGGCTAGAAGATGTGAAGCCAGATCATATTGTCGTAAGCTCTGGAGGAGCATCCTTCTTCATACGAATTCAAGAGATTGTCTGGGTTAGTCCATCGCAGGATAGAGAAGACGATGAATAAGTAAATACATGGAGCTGCCTGAGATAAGGCAGCTTTTTTGATTCTACTAACACAGCTAAAATAATTGGTATTTGCCTCCATGAGCTCTTATTCATATACGTCTTCATAATTACTTAATATATTTACTGTTGTTTATATAAGCGATTGATTATATAATGAGGAAGTGTTTTACGAAGAAGGGGTGTTTTATTACATGATAACGGTATACTTAGCAGTGTTAGTTTTTGCCTTGACGATCACACTCGTTATATGGCAACCAAAAGGATTATCAATAGGCTGGTCTGCGACAATTGGTGCAATACTAGCTCTTATGATTGGTGTCGTCGATTTAAACGATGTAGGAGAAGTAACAGGAATCGTTTGGAATGCGACGCTTACGTTTATCGCCATTATTATCATTTCTCTCATCCTTGATGAGATTGGCTTCTTTGAGTGGGCGGCGTTACATATGGCTAAGCTTGCAAAAGGTAGCGGACTTAAAATGTTTTTATACGTGTCCTTGTTAGGTTCAATCGTTGCGGCTTTCTTTGCGAATGACGGTGCAGCATTAATCTTAACACCGATCGTACTAGCAATGGTAAGAGCACTTAAGTTTAAAGAGTCCATGATCTTACCATTTATTATGGCGAGCGGATTTATTGCTGATTCAACATCACTACCATTACTCGTGAGTAACTTAGTGAACATTGTCTCAGCAGATTTCTTTGGTATTGGATTTATCGAATATGCAACTTATATGATTGTTCCTAACTTCTTTTCATTAGGAGCAAGTATTCTCGTGCTTTACTTATACTTCCGTAAAGATATTCCTAAGAATTACGATATGAATATGCTACGTAAGCCGAGTGAAGCGATTAAAGACCTTAAAATGTTCCGCTTATCTTGGTTAGTACTAGGCTTATTACTCGTAGGTTATATCGTGTCAGAATTTATTTACATTCCAGCATTTACAACGGACGGAGTAATGAGCCTACCTGTTTCGTTTGTTGCAGGATTAATCGCTATATTCTTCTTGATCATGGCTCAAAGAAGTCCTGCAGTTGAGACTCGTACGGTATTAAAGGGCGCACCTTGGGCAATTGTCGTCTTCTCCATTGGTATGTACGTGGTGGTATTTGGGCTTCGTAATGTAGGATTAACAGATGTTCTTGCTGTCGTTCTTCAGCAAGCGTCTGAGCAGGGTCTGTTCGTTGCAACTATCTCTATGGGCTTCATTGCAGCCATTCTATCCTCTGTGATGAATAACATGCCTACAGTTATGATCAACGCATTAGCGATCGAGGATGCAGGATTTACAGGTGTTATGCGTGATGCATTTATCTACGCAAATGTTATCGGATCCGATTTAGGACCAAAGATCACGCCAATTGGATCACTAGCAACGCTACTATGGCTCTTTGTCCTTCAGCAAAAAGGAATCAAGATCTCTTGGGGCTATTATTTTAAAGTCGGTATTATCCTAACAGTACCAACCCTCTTCATCACACTCGTGGGCTTGTACGTATGGATGCTCATCATCGGCTAAATAAAAATATGCAAAAGGATGGCAATTGCCGTCCTTTTTTTGTATAAAAACGATTGGAAGACGTATAAACGAAAGAGGTTCTAAAAGTACTTTGTAAATTTTTAAATTAAATTCCGAGCTGGCTGACCTATGGATGTTGTAGAGTGACTGAAGGGCTGACACCTCGGAAAGCTTCTATAAACTAGTTAGCATGTAAACGCAATAGATATCCATTGATTTAAAAGAGCGTAAATAGGGAAAATAATGAGGAAGTGCCACATGCGGACAATAGTCGTCAAATTTGGTACACTAACGTCAGATAATATGGACAGCGGAGGTACAGACGATGCAATCATTTTTAGACTATTATCGGAACGAAGTCACGTTCTCAACGAAGGACCATCCCTTTTCAGAGGATCCGAAGCATGTTTGGGTCGTCACAACCTTTGAGGATAAATGGCTATTAACCGTTCACTCCTCTCGTGGAATCGAGTTTCCTGGAGGGAAAGTTGAAAAAGGAGAGACAGCTCAAGATGCAGCCATCAGAGAAGTGTACGAGGAGACAGGTGGAGTTGTGTCCACTATTCATTATGTCGGACAATATCGAGTGCAAGGCAAGGCTGAGACGGTCATTAAAAACGTCTATTATGCAGAAGTAGATCACCTTGATCAAAAGGATTCTTACATGGAAACACAGGGTCCGAAGCTGTTAAAACAATTACCTGATCAAATTGCTAATCAGGAGGCATACAGCTTTATCATGAAAGATCTTGTACTACCATTAAGTATTTCAGAGGTTAAACGACGTTTCCCTTCAAATACGCTTATGTAAGAGTATGATACCTCAGCTAAAGCCACTTTTGTGGCTTTAGGAGGCAATCCTTCTCAAGAGACAGTCCCAACTACTTTTTTTTCAATAAACAAAACGATGCGATACATAATCGTTGCAAAGATCGCGATAAAGAAGAGTGACATCATAACGAGTGTAAAATTAAAGACTTGGAACCCATAAATAATGAGGTAGCCTAGACCTTGCTTTGATACTAAAAATTCCCCAACTATTACCCCTACCCATGAAAGACCTACGTTTACTTTTAATGTTGCCATAATCGTTTGATGAGTCGCAGGGAAGATAACATGTCGAAAGCTTTGCCATTTACTTGCGCCGAAGCTTCGTACGACTGTTAGATAGTTCTGATCGACTTGATTAAATGCTTGGAACACCACCATTGTCGTGATAATGATGGATATTAATGCACCCATGGCAATAATAGCGGCGAAACTTGGACCAAACGCAACGATGACAATAGGACCTAGTGCTACTTTGGGCATGGAGTTTAACACGACTAAAAAAGGGTCGGAAACCCTTGCAATAAAGGTATTGCTCCATAAAATAGTCGCGATTATTATCCCTCCAACAGTTCCTAGTAAGAACCCTGCAATTGTTTCTAAAACGGTAACGGAGATATGGACAAAAATGCTAGTACCTTGTTGCAGGATTAATTGGATCACGCGAGACGGAGAGCTAAATAGTAATGGGTCTATGAAAGCTGTGTGAGCAGCTATTTCCCAGGAAATAAAGAAGGCAAGTAAAAGACTAAGCTGAGTAAGTCGTACACGTCTTCGGCTACGAGCGAGCTTCTTTTGATATGCTTGAAGTATTGTCATCCTGCATCATCTCCTTCCACACAACGGTGAAAAGAGAATGAGCATCGGGATGAAGACGTGCCTCAAGAGGAGGAAGCGATCGTAAACTCTCAGGGACGTCAAAGATTTTTTGAATCGTACCTGGGCGCCTTGATAAAAGAATAATGCGATCACTCATAGCGAGCGCTTCTAGAATATCATGCGTCACTAGAAGCGTTGTTTTTTTGTGTTGCTTTACAATACTGGCGACAGTTTGCTCTAACTGAAGCTTTGTTTGATGATCGATGGCAGAGAAGGGCTCATCTAGTAATAGAAGAGATGGATTCGATGTAAGCATTCGTATTAAAGCAACCCGTTGCTTCATGCCGCCAGATAAATTGTCTGGATAGACATCTTTTTTGTCACTTAAATACACGTCTTGTAACAAATTTTCTGCAAAAACCACATGCTTTTCATCCTGCATATGTTGCAAGGTTAATCCAAGCATTATATTTTCCCAAACAGTGAGCCATGGAAACAGGTAGTCTTGTTGGAGCATGTATCCGACTTCCTTGGAAGGACCGGTTATTGGTTTTCCGTAAAGTGAAATGGACCCCGCTGTAGCTTGGGTCATCCCTGCGATTAGAGATAGAAGCGTCGATTTTCCGCAACCGCTAGGCCCGATAAGGGACACAAACTCTTCTGCCTGAATAGTTGCTGTAATGTTTGCTAATGCTTTTGTTTCTGATGTAGGGGATAAGAACGATTTACTTACTTGCTGCAGTTCTAAGAGCGTCATTTTACATCAACTGGTTTCACTAACGTGTCAAAGTCGACACGTGCTGGTAACTCGTTAGCTTCCTCCATAATGTCTTGGAGATGGTGCCATTCTTCTTCCTTGAGTCCTGGTTCCGTTGCATACGAGCCTTGGTCACGATATCGCACAAAGACCTCTTCGATAGTAGCGAGTGGTGTGTCTTCGAAGAATGGTTGTAGCGACTGAGCAACGGTTGCGCTATCTTGTTCGTGGACAAAGGCTTGTGCTTTCGCTAATGCTCGGTTGAAACCCTCTAAGTTTAGGCTATCAAGCTTACTCTCTTTTGCCATATAAACGGTGTAAGGTAAGAAGCCAGACTCCGTTCCAAATGAAGCAACAATCTTACCAATACCATCCTGTTCAAATTGAGTTGCTTGAGGTTCGAATAATTGAACATAGTCCCCTGTTCCAGATGCAAACGCAGCTGCAATGTTTCCAAAGTCAATATTTGAGATGAGCTCCATGTCTGTATGGGGGTCAATTCCATGCTGTTTAAGCACATATTCTCCAACCATTTGAGGCATGCCACCTCTTCGTTGACCTAAAAGTGTCTGTCCTTTTAAGGCGTCGAAGGAGAAGGGCTCATCAAGGTCGCGTTGCATAAGAAATGTTCCATCTGTTTTAGTCACTTGTGCAAAGCTTATTACAGGATCACGAGCATCTTGAGCGTATACATAGATAGATGTTTCAGCACCAACCAAGGCAACGTCAGCACCATCTGAGAGTAGTGCTGTCATCGTTGTATCGCCTCCCCACGTGGTAGTGAGATCAATCTCTATCCCTTCCTCTTCAAAAAATCCTTCACTTATTGCGACGTATTGTGGTGCATAGAAAATTGAGCGCATGACTTCGGCAACTTGAATCGTGTCTTGCCCTTTTGAACATGCAGCAAGAGGTAGTAAAAGTAGCAGTAACCAGAGTTTTTTCACGAGTATCCCTCCATTTCTAATAATGTTTTATAGCGTATGTTCGTTGTTTAAGACTGGTGAAAAAGGGAAGCGATATCATAGGTAGATAAGAACTGTTGACAGGTCGTCGATTTTTGGGTATCATTCATCAAAGCGGATACTCTTATCCCGAGTTGGCGGAGGGACAGGCCCTAGGAAGCCCAGCAACCATCACTTCTTTTGACAAAGTGAAACGGTGCTAACCTGCAAGGCGCAATGCGTCTTGACCGATAAGAGGTGAAAGGCGAACGAGTAAACCCCTTTTCCTCAAGCGGAAAAGGGGTTTTTATGTTTATAAAAATTCTTTTATACTCGGATAATCACGCATTTCAGGGAACAGAGTACCGTAAAACAATGCCTTATTAACACGATAAGGTTATCCCTAGGAGGTTACAAGTATGGCAAAAACGCGTTTATTCACATCAGAATCAGTAACAGAGGGTCATCCGGATAAGATTTGTGATCAGATCTCGGATTCCATTTTAGATGAAATCTTAAAGCAAGATCCAAATGCTCGCGTAGCATGCGAAACATCTGTTAATACAGGACTTGTTTTAGTAGCAGGGGAAATTAGTACTTCTGCCTATGTAGATATTCAAAAGACAGTTCGTAAAACCATTAAGGATATTGGCTATATTCGTGCGAAGTACGGATTCGACTATGAAACAAGTGCTGTACTCGTTTCAATCGATGAGCAGTCTGCTGACATTGCACAAGGTGTTGATAAGGCTCTTGAAGCTCGTGAAGGTCAGATGACTGATGACGAAATCGAAGCAATCGGTGCTGGTGACCAAGGTCTTATGTTTGGTTATGCAGATAACCAGACAGAAGAGCTAATGCCTTTACCAATCTCTTTATCTCATAAGCTTGCTCGCCGTTTAGCGGAAGTGCGCAAGCAAGAAGTAGTTGATTACCTTCGCCCAGACGGAAAGGTACAGGTAACAGTCGAATACGGTGAAGATCATCAGCCACAGCGAATTGATGCTATCGTTATTTCTACACAGCACGCGGAAGAGACAACGCTTGAAACAATCAAAGCAGACATGAAGAAGCACGTTATTGAACCAATCGTTCCAGCGGAGCTACTTGACGAAAATACAAAGTATTTCATCAACCCTACAGGACGTTTTGTAATCGGTGGTCCTCAAGGAGATGCTGGTCTTACAGGACGTAAAATCATCGTAGATACGTATGGTGGATATGCTCGTCACGGTGGTGGAGCATTCTCTGGTAAGGATGCGACAAAGGTAGACCGTTCTGGAGCATACGCTGCGCGCTATGTAGCGAAAAACATCGTTGCAGCTGGTCTTGCTGACCGTTGTGAGGTACAAGTAGCTTATGCTATTGGTGTAGCACAGCCTGTATCTATTGCTGTAGACACGTTTGGTACTGGTAAAGTATCAGAAGATGTACTTGTTCAGGTTGTTCGCAATAACTTCGACTTACGTCCAGCAGGAATTATTAAAATGCTAGACCTACGTCGTCCAATTTATAAGCAAACAGCTGCTTACGGTCACTTTGGTCGTACGGATATCGATCTTCCTTGGGAGCAAACAGATAAAGCAACTACTCTTAAAGAAGAAGCGCTTGAGCTTGCAAGCAAATAATAGAAAAAATAGGAGAGGCTAAGACGCTTATTGTAGCGTTTTGGCTTCTTTTTTTGTAGTGCGAGTTCAAGAGCAAGTTCAAGAACAAGTTCAAGAGCAAGTTCAAGTGCGGGCACCTTCGGCGCCGCTGCGCGTCGGGCGCTACATACCTGTGTGGCTAACTCAACTATTTCGATCGGCCAAACCAATGGCCGATCGAAAGGATTTTCGTTGCGCGATAGGGCTACACGGGTATTACGCACCCGCCGCTTCGGGGCTTCTGCGGTTACGGAGAATATGGAGCTTAGCGACCTTCTATTTTGAGAAATCGATTTGCTATAGAAGTAGTACGTAAACTACGAGAAGTAAGGTGGAAGTTGCTAGAAGGAATGCGGAACGCTCTGGGAACAGCACGAAATTTGGTTCAAGTAAGGTGTAAAAAGAAATAATGCATAACTTATGAGAAGTAAGACGGAAGTTGCCAAAGATCACGCGGAACGAGCTTGGAACTTGAAGTCCATAAATTCGGAATGGGGAACATAAAATTGAAATGCGGAACATAAAGTCAGAAGAAGGAACATAAATGAGAAGAAAGCTTACACAAAGTCCATAACTTTGAAATGCGGCACATAAAAATAAAGTAGGGAACATAAAGTCAAAATGCGGCACATAAATCCAGAATACGGAACATAAAACCAAAATAAGAAATATAAAATCAAAAAATAAGCGAATCAAACAAAAAAAGAGCCGCTCTTTCCTAGTTGGCTCTTCATTCACATTTAAATTTACTATTCATTATTTAAGAGACTTATAGTATTGGCCTTTATCCACATAGCTTTTGCGGATTCGGTCCATGTCAGCGAGGTCTTCTTCCGTAAGCTTACGTACAACTTTAGCTGGGCGACCAAGTGCTAACACATTTGGTGGAATGACTTTGCCAGGTGGTACGAGGCTTCCGGCTCCGATAAAAGCTCCTTCTCCGATAGTTGCTCCGTCTAAAATGATCGATCCCATTCCAATCAACGCATTCTTTTCAATCGTACAGCTATGTAACAGGCATTGGTGTCCAACTGTGACGCCTTTTTTAATGTGCAAAGGTACATTTGGACTTTGGTGCAGCGTGCTATTATCTTGGATATTTGCCTCTTCTTCAATAATCGTTGTGGCGACATCGCCTCGAATGACAGTGTTAAACCAGACGCTTGCTCGCGCATGGATCGTGACGTCACCGGTTATGACGACATTGTCCGCTACGTAGGCCGTTTCATCGATGTACGGATGTTTTCCCTTATATTCATACGATATCATGCTATCAACTCCTTCTTACTCAAAAGTCTACATGGTTTGTTTGGAAAAAACTAGTTCGAGATTCTTGACTATTTGTTTTTGGAAGGGGAAGATAAAAGAAATAGCAGGAGGTGGTTTGTCGTGTTTAGATTTGAAACTACAGATAAAAAACCAAAAGGAGTATTTGTCGTGGTGCACGGAGCAGGCGAATACCATGCAAGATATCGTTTTGTCGTCGAAAAATTAAATGAGTTTGGCTATCACGTTATTATGGGAGACTTACCAGGTCAAGGAACAACACAAGGACCGCGTGGTCATATAACTAGCTTTCAGCAATACATAGATACCATTAGACTATGGTTATCGGAAGCGAGACAATTTAAGCTTCCTGTTGTACTTCTAGGTCATAGCATGGGAGGACTTGCAAGCACACGCACGCTCATGCAACTCTCTGAGAAGGAATTACCAGATGCAGTCGTCTTATCATCACCATGTTTTGGACTCTATAACAAAACGCCGCTTAATAAACGAGCGCTTGTGAAAATTCTAAATAAGGTAGCTCCAGGCACACTTTTCCCAACAAATCTAGAAGCAGGATCGGGTACTCGAGACAAATGGATGAACGATCGAGACGCGAGCGACGAGCTTATGATTAAAAAGGTTAGTGTGCGTTGGTATCGCGAATTGACATCCTCTATCAACTATGTCCATGAAAATACGGAATTGTTCCCAGAAGTGCCGCTATATATCATGCAGGGTGGGACAGATAAGATTGTGGATAAGTATAGCGTGAAGGATTGGTTTAATCAGGTGGATGTGTTAGACAAGCACTATAAAGAGTGGCCGAATTTATATCATGAGGTCTTAAATGAGCCAGAGAGACATTTGGTATTTGCTCATATGATGGGGTTTGTTACGACGCAGCTAGCGTTTAGGAGAGAAGGTTTTTGAGGATAGGTTAGAGGGGGGAGACAAACGTGTTGTGCGTTTGTCTTGTCCTCTTTTTTGTTGATTGGATGGGCGAGAGGTGGTGCTGAGTGAGCTCTGGTGATTTGGATATACGCAGTCGAAGGGGATATTCGCGCGATTGAGGTGGAAACTCGCGCGGTTCGGGCATCAACTTGCGCAATAACCCCATCAAGATGCGCGAATAATTTCAGGATACGCAGTCGAAGGTGATAGTCGCGCGGTTGGGGTAAAAACTCGCGCAGTTCGAGCATCAACTCGCGCAATAACCCCATCAAGATGCGCGATTAATTACAGGATACGCAGTCGAAGGGGATATTCGCGCGATTGAGGTGGAAACTCGCGCGTTTCGGGCATCAACTTGCGCAATAACCCCATCAAGATGCGCGATTAATTACAGGATACGCAGTCGGAGGTGATAGTCGCGCGATTGAGGTGGAAACTCGCGCGGTTCGGGCATCAACTTGCGCAATAACCCCATCAAGACGCGCGAATAATTTCAGGATACGCAGTCGAAGGTGATAGTCGCGCGGTTGGGGTAAAAACTCGCGCAGTTCGAGCATCAACTCGCGCAATAACCCCATCAAGATGCGCGATTAATTACAGGATACGCAGTCGGAGGGGATATTCGCGCGGTTGAAGTGAAAATATACGCGGTTCGAGCACTAACCCGCGATAAACTCATTCCTCCAACCACACCCCACAAAAAAAGTAGCCAACATCAGCAATGTCAGCTACTTCTTCTATCCTAATCCCTATTCACAAACGGCTAAAGCTTATCCAAGCACTTACTTCTTCCCAATAGCTAATAAAAAAGGTGGATCGTTCTTTTGGTTGATAAAACCATATCGAAGCACATCATACTGCTTTTGCGGCAGTGCCTCGACATACTGTAACAGCTCTTCTTTTTCTTCTTTACCGCCATCATGCCCGTAGTAGACAACTAATATCAATAGTCCACCGCGCTTCAATGCAGCTAACATATCTTCTACTGCCTTAAGTGTCGTGTCAGCAAGTGTGATGACAGACTTATCGCTCCCAGGCAAATAGCCTAAGTTAAAAATGGCGGCGTCAATTTCAGCTTCACTGACGTAGGAAGCGAATTTCTCGTGACCATCGTGAATCAACGTGACGCGCTCTCGAAGCTTTGCGGCTTTAAGCTTTGCTTCCGTGCTCAAGATTGCTTCTTGTTGAATATCAAAGCTATATACGTGCTTGGCGTTTTCGGCGAGAAACAACGTGTCGTGTCCGTTACCAGCCGTTCCGTCTACAACAATGCTATCCTTTGTTAAAACTTGCGTTAATAAGGAGCGAGTAAAAGGAATAATTCGTTCAATCATACTTGTTCACCTCGAGTAAAATTTGCCTTGATAGCTGTTGCGCTTCTTAAGCTCTGCATCAATTGCGTTTAAAGCACTCCACTTTTGCATGCTCCACATCGGACCGATTAAAAGATCAGCGGGACCGTCTCCAGTTAGGCGGTGAATCATCATATCGGGAGGTAACACTTCGAGCTGATCGCAAACGAGCGACACATATTCCTCAAGCTCCATCAAATCCACAAGGCCTTTCTCGTATTGCTTCACCATGGCCGTTTTTTTCAACAGGTGTAAAAGATGAATTTTAATGCCTTGTACGTCAAGCTTTGCGACCTCATGAGCTGTCTCAAGCATCATCTCGTGTGTCTCGAGGGGAAGGCCATTAATGATGTGGGAACAAATGCGAATGTTATGAGCGCGGAGCTTAGCAACGCCCTCTTTATAGCAATCGAAGTCGTGTGCGCGATTAATGATGCGACCTGTTTTATCGTGAGCGGTTTGTAAACCGAGCTCGACCCATAAATAAGTTCGCTTATTTAACTCGGCTAAATAATCGACAACGTCAGGAGGTAAACAGTCGGGTCTCGTTGCAATCGCAAGACCGACGACGCCTTCCTGAGCTAGAATTGGCTCGAACTTTTCTTTTAAAACCTCAACTGGTGCATACGTATTTGTGTAGGCCTGAAAATAACCAATGTACTTCGCTTTTGGCCATTTGCGATGCATGCGTTCTTTGACGTCATGAAACTGCGTGACAACATCAAATTCTCGATCTCCAGCAAAGTCACCTGAGCCTCGAACGCTACAAAACGTACAACCTCCATGTGCAACTTTGCCATCCCGATTCGGGCAATCGAAGCCAGCGTCTAAAGGAATCTTCATGATCTTGTGACCGAAGTGTTCCTTTAAGTGCTGGTTCCATGTGTAGTACCGCTTACCATCTGTCATGTGAGCTGGGATCATGAAGCACCAAGCTCCTGAATGACCTTAATGACTTGCTCAATATCTTCTTTCGAAACATCTCTGTTTGTTGTGAAACGAAGAGAACCGGCTTTATAAGGAATAATACGAACGCCTTTTTCTTCAAAGAGATCGACCCATTCATGAACAGATCGTTTAGAAGGTGCGACGTTTGCCACGACAATATTTGTTTGCACCTCGTGATCAATTGTTAAATCAGTCCATGTACGTAAAGCCTCCGCGATTTTCTGTGCATGCTGATGGTCGACATGAAGCTGTTCGCGATGGTGCTTTAAGGCATAAAGACCAGGTGCTGCTAACACGCCTGCTTGTCTTAAGCCACCACCGAGCATTTTGCGGACTTTACGGGCGCGTTTAATAAACGGGGCGGGGCCTGCGAGCATCGATCCAACAGGAGCACCTAGCCCTTTTGATAAACAAAATTGAACCGTATCGACATACTGCGTGATCTCGGACGGTTCGACCTGTAAACTCGCAGCAGCGTTAAATAAACGAGCGCCATCCATATGGACGGGAATCTCGTATCGTTGAGCTAAAGTATAAAGCTCCTTCATATAAGAGAGAGATAAGACAGCTCCACCACCGCGGTTATGCGTATTTTCGAGCCAAATCAAGCCTGTCTCAGGGAAATGAATATCGTCTGAGCGAATGGAGCGCTCTACTTCATCTAGATTCATCTCGCCATTCGTGTGAGGGAGACTCATCGCCTGAACACCAGCAAACACAGACATCGCGGCGCCTTCGTAAATGAAGACGTGCGCATCGCGATCCATAATAATCTCGTCGCCTGGTCTTGTGTGAGCCAGGATCGCAGCCTGATTCCCTTGCGTGCCGCTTGTGACAAAGAGAGAGGATTCCTTTTGCACGAGCTCTGCTACGTATCGCTCTAGCTCATTGACGGACGGATCCTCTCCATAAACGTCATCTCCGACATCTGCTTCGGCCATAAGCCTTCTAAGCGTTTCGTTTGGTTTTGTGACCGTATCACTGCGTAAATCAATCATCTATGTAACACCTTCCGATCCTTATAAACTAATGAACTACGATTATACTATGACAAAACAGGATTTGCGAAGGAATCTTATTGTTGTTTTGTAGATAATCTACTACACTTAGTTAGAGAGTCTAAATGATTAAGGAGTTTTTTTATGCCTAGGGCGATATGGATATTAATTATTGGCATGTCTATTAATATAACGGGGGCATCTTTTTTATGGCCTCTTAACACGATTTACATGAGTGAGGAGCTTGGCAGATCTCTTACTGCCGCAGGAGTTGTACTAATGATAAACGCTGCAGCCGGGATTATCGGTAACTTAATTGGTGGCAAGCTGTTTGATTTTATTGGTGGTTTCAAAACGATGGTGATGGGTACGGGAATTGCGATGATGAGTGCGTTCACGTTAGCCGTTAACTATGAATCGTTTCCTGCATACGTGATTTGTCTCGTGTTAATTGGCTTCGGCGGTGGGATGGTAATCCCTTGTATGTATGCCATGGCTGGGGCCGTTTGGCCGGAGGGGGGCAGACGACCATTCAATGCGATGTACGTTTCTCAAAACGTTGGCGTTGCATTAGGGGCGGCGCTTGGCGGTCTGTTAGCGAGCTTTCGCTTTGATTTTGTCTTTTTAGGCAATGGTCTGATGTACGCCGTCTTTTTAATACTCGCTCTCGTTTTTTTCAGAAACTTAGAAAGTGGTACCTTAAAGGGACGCGCTACGAATGTTTTTGAACAAGCAGAGAAGATTGAGCATAAGCGTCGCTTTCATGCGCTTGCCATTTTGTGCATTGGCTTCTTAATTTGTTGGATTGCGTATACACAGTGGGCGTCGACGATCGCTGCGTTCACACAAGAGGTCGGCATTCCACTTAGTAGCTACAGCTTACTTTGGACGATTAACGGTCTGATGATTATTCTTTGTCAGCCGCTGATTCGCTTCTTCGTAGAGCGGTATGTGCATTCATTAAAGGCGCAGATTTACGTAGGACTAGTCATCTTTATGGCAGCGTACGCGGTGCTTTCTCAAACAGAGGTATTTACGGGCTTTGTTGTGGCTATGATTATTTTAACGATTGGGGAAATGTTTGTCTGGCCTGCGATCCCAACGATTGCACACCAGCTAGCACCAGAGGGGAAGGCTGGATTTTATCAGGGCATTGTCAATAGTATCGCGACTGGTGGACGACTAATTGGTCCTTTATTCGGTGGATTTATGGCAGATACGTTTGGGATGCAGATCTTGTTTTACGTGATTCTCTTCTTATTTATTATCCCATTTATTACGACAAAGCTATTTGATCGCGGCGTTCCGCATATCGACTTTCAGCGAGAAGAGAAGGAGGCGTCTTGACACACGCTTTATACATGCATACAATAGCATTACGTATAACGAAAGAACGTTGAGAAGGAATAGTAGGCATGTCGCGCTTCTTCAGAGAGTTAACGGGTGGTGAGAGTTAACAGTGCGAATGGTCGAACTCACCTTTGAGTGCGCATGTGCGCCGTCTAACCAGCGTTATTGGTGTTGAGTGAGCGTCGTGACGCTAATCGTGGGTGGTACCGCGGGAAGGATTTTAAACCTCTCGTCCCTTATGTATATTTGGGATGGAGGTTTTTTTATATTTTGAGGAGGTAATGACAGTGGCTTTTCATCACGAAAAAATTGAGTCAAAGTGGCAATCGTATTGGGAGGAACATCATACGTTTAAAACAGAAGAGGATCCAGCAAAGAAGAATTTTTATGCACTAGATATGTTCCCATATCCATCAGGTGCAGGCCTTCACGTTGGACACCCTGAAGGATATACAGCAACGGATATTTTAGCACGCATGAAGCGTATGCAAGGCTACAACGTCCTTCACCCAATGGGATGGGATGCGTTTGGATTACCAGCTGAGCAGTACGCGCTTGATACAGGGAATCACCCACGTGAATTCACGAAGCAAAACGTGGACACATTCAGACGTCAAATTAAAGAGCTTGGCTTCTCCTATGATTGGGAGCGCGAAGTGAATACAACGGACGAGGATTACTATAAGTGGACACAGTGGATTTTCATCCAGCTTTATAACAAAGGACTTGCGTACGTCGATGAGGTTGCCGTTAACTGGTGTCCGGCCCTTGGTACGGTACTTGCCAACGAAGAAGTCATTGATGGTAAGAGTGAGCGTGGCGGACATCCCGTAGAGCGCCGTCCGATGAAGCAATGGATGCTTAAGATCACGGAGTATGGTGATCGCTTGCTTGCGGATCTTGACGATCTTGATTGGCCGGAGAGCCTTAAAGATATGCAGCGCAACTGGATCGGCCGTTCAGAAGGCGCGGATGTAGACTTCCACGTTCCTTCTGCTGAAAAGACGATCACGGTCTTTACAACACGTCCTGACACGCTATTTGGTGCTACGTATTTAGTGCTTGCTCCTGAGCATTCCCTTGTTGACGTGCTTACAACAGACGAGCAACGTGATGCTGTCGAAGCATATCAAAAGCAGGTAGCAACGAAGAGTGACCTAGAGCGTACCGAGCTTGCGAAAGAAAAAACAGGTGTCTTCACAGGTGGCTATGCGGTTCACCCTGTCACAGGTGAAAATGTTCCTGTCTGGATTGCTGACTACGTTCTTGTTAACTACGGAACTGGCGCTATTATGGCGGTCCCTGGTCACGATGAGCGTGACAACGAGTTTGCTAAAGTGTTCGACTTGCCGATTGTAGAGGTTGTTGCTGGCGGAGACGTACAAGAAGAAGCTTATGCAGGTGATGGAGAGCACGTAAACTCCGATTTTCTCAATGGGCTGAAGAATGAAGAGGCAATCACGGCAATGTGTGATTGGCTAGAGTCGAATCAAAAAGGAAAGCGTCAGGTTACGTATCGTTTGAGAGACTGGCTCTTTAGCCGTCAGCGCTACTGGGGCGAGCCGATTCCAGTGATTCACTGGGAGGATGGCACGATGACGACGGTGCCGGAGGAGGAGCTTCCGCTCACGCTTCCTGACATGAACGAATTCAAGCCGTCAGGCACAGGCGAATCGCCGCTTGCGAACAACGAAGAGTGGTTGATCGTCACAGATCCAAAGACAGGCATGAAGGGTCGCCGCGAGACGAATACGATGCCTCAATGGGCTGGTAGCTGTTGGTATTACCTGCGCTACATTGATCCAAAGAACGATAAGATGCTAGCAGATCCTGCTAAGCTTGAGAAGTGGTTGCCTGTCGATATTTATATCGGTGGAGCGGAGCACGCTGTCTTGCACCTCCTTTACGCGCGATTCTGGCACAAGGTGCTTTATGATATCGGTGTAGTGCCAACTAAAGAGCCTTTCCAAAAGCTTTATAACCAAGGTATGATTTTGGGCGAAAATAATGAGAAGATGAGTAAATCAAAAGGAAACGTCGTGAATCCGGATGATATTATTCGCTCTCACGGAGCGGACACGCTTCGTCTATATGAGATGTTTATGGGACCACTTGATGCATCGATTGCATGGAGTGAGAACGGTCTTGACGGTGCGAGAAGATTCCTTGACCGCGTGTGGAGACTTCTTGTAACAGATAGTGGCGAGCTAAAAGACTCGATCGTGGACGCTGCCACAAGTGACGACATGTCGCGCACGTATCATCAAACGGTGAAAAAGGTAACGGAGGACTTCGAAGGACTTCGCTTTAACACGGGTATTTCTCAGCTAATGGTATTTGTTAATGAAGGCTATAAGCAGGAGAAGCTATCTCGTAGTCAGGTTGAAGGCTTCATCAAACTTCTTTCTCCAGTCGCACCTCACGTAGCAGAGGAGCTATGGAGCAAGCTTGGTCACAGTCAATCTCTCACGCATAGCACATGGCCTGTTCATGACGATGCATGGCTCGTCGAGGATGAGGTAGAAGTTGTTGTCCAAGTAAACGGCAAGCTTCGCGCAAAGATTAAAATTGCGAAGGAAGCATCGAAAGAAGACTTGGAAGCTGCGGCGTTTGACGTAGATAAAGTAAAAGAAGAAGTGGAAGGGAAGACAATCCGTAAGGTGATTGCGGTTCCTGGTAAGCTTGTAAATATTGTAGCGAATTAATATGGTGGTTGACCCCTTGTCTCCGGTTGGAGGTGAGGGGTTTTTTAGGTTGAGGGGTTTGAATGAAGGAGGTCAAGGTCAAGGGCGGGCACCTTCGGAGCCCCTGCGCGGCGGGCGCTACATACCTGTGTGGCTGGGAGGGCTTTTCGATCGGCCGAACTGAGCGGCCGCTCGAAAGGATTTTCACTGCGCGAAAGTGCTACACGGGTATTTCGCACCCGCCGCTTCGGGTCTCCTACGGTTGGGTTTATAAATTGTGGAATCGTTTTTGAATCGAAAAGGCCTTTTTAAATAAAAAACTACTTAGATGCTAGAAAGCTAGCAATAAAGGGCGTAGTCTTTAAATAAGTGGTTAAAGCCTTTCACAGCTGGCACTCCATTCAATTTAATCATGCAAAGTCAGGAGTAGCATCCAAGGAGCGGGTATGCGAATCAACTTTTGCGCTACCAAGTTCATGTGAATGAAGAGCCGAATATAAATAGACTGGGAACGGGTAACCAGGAGGTGTTTTCGGATAATGAGAGAGAGTTTTCGGATAATCGAAGGACATAATCGGATAATGGCACCAGGTTTTCGGATAATCGAAGGCTATAATCGGATAATGACACCAGGTTTTCGGATAATCGAAGGCTATAATCGGATAATGACACCAAGTTTTCGGATAATTGAAGGCTATATCGGATAATGACACCAGGTTTTCGGATAATCGAAGGCTATAATCGGATAATGACACCAGGTTTTCGGATAATTGAAGGCTATATCGGATGATGACACCAGGTTTTCGGATAATTGAAGGCTATAATCGGATGATGACACCAAGTTTTCGGAAAATCGAAGGCCATAACCGGATAATCCCCCCAGCCAACACCCATCGCCACCAACAAAAAAAGCTGGAACAGCTTACTCGCGCTTTTCCAGCCTCACCTTACTACTCTATCTATTGCACGACTTCATTTCCTTCTACCGCACACCGCTCCGCTGCAGCTTTCCCAGCCGTATAGCCAGTGGAGAAGGCGACGGTAATATTATATCCACCAGTGTATCCGTGCAGATCCATGACTTCTCCGCAAAAGAAGAGGCCTTGCTTCATTTTGGATTCCATTCGTTTTGGGTAGACTTCTTTCACGCTGACGCCACCGCCAGTTACGAATGCTTTCTCAATCGACAAGGTACCGGTTGCTGTCAGCTCAATGTGCTTCATCGCTTTTGCTAATGCACGTATTTTATCGTGACCAAGCTCCGTGCATACAGTCATGCCATCAATAGAAGCATTCTTTAAAAGAATCGGCATTAATCGTTCCGGAGCAAAGCCGGATAGCGCATTCTTAACGGCTTTCTTAGGCTCTGATTGAATCACTTTATTCAATCTCTGGAATAGTGTCTCTTCATTTTCGTCCACAAAAAGATCGATCTCCATAGGCACGGAGGATACGTCATGCTTCTTTTTAGCCTTGATGACATACTGGCTACAGCGCAGGCCGATCGGACCGGAGACACCAAAATGGGTGAAAATCATGTCGCCGCGATGGGCTTTAATAAGCTTACCCTTTTTTGGATCGATCACGGAGAGTTGCACGTCGCGAAGGGAGAGCCCTTGAAGCTCCTTCGTGTGGATAAAGCTGTCGCTCATCGTGATGGGTACCTCAGTCGGGTATAAATCGGTGATCGTGTGACCGGCTTTTTTCGCCCACGGGTAGCCGTCGCCAGTGGATCCCGTGTAAGGGACAGACATACCACCGACTGCTACGATCACGTTTTTAGCTTGAATTAACTCTCCGTCCGTAAGCTCCACGGCACTGACAGCATCCTCTGTATAATGGATGTCCGCAACCTCTGTTTTAGTGCGTATCTCCACGTTTAACGATCGAATCTTATTTAATAATGCTCGAACAACCTCAATCGCTTTATCATTAACGGGGAACATTCTGCCGTTATCTTCTTCCTTTAACGGGATATTCAACCCTTCAAAAAAGGCAATGATATCCTCGTTGTTAAAGATAGAGAAGGGACTGTACATAAATCGACCGTTACCTGGGATGTGCTTAATGATTTCAGCGGCATCGACTCGGTTCGTCACGTTGCAGCGTCCGCCTCCGGAAATAGCTAGCTTGCGCCCGAGCTTACTGCCTTTATCCAGTAAAAGCACGCTAGCGCCGTGAGACGCACTCGCGACTGCTGCCATTAGTCCGGAGGGACCACCGCCTATAATTACTACATCTTTCACGTAAATCGCTCCTTTGATTTGCTCTCACACGATTGTACGGTTTCTAGATAGAAAATGCAATAAGGCCTTGTTTTTAAGCAAATTTGCTTAAAATGTGGCTTCTGTCATGATCATGTCACATTAGCAACAGATTTTTAATGAATTGTCTGTTTTATTCTGAATTTTACTGTGGTACACTTCTTGTGGAAGATTTTATGCTAGGAGGTTTTTTACCATGTTAGGACAGCTACGACAACGATTCACCGCTAAAAAAGAGCGGTTTGCAGAAGAGACGCAGGAACGAATTCGCCAATATGCTACTTTAGAGCGCCAAGCTGCTCTTCAAGATATGAAACAGAAACACGAAAGCCAGACGTTATTAAATCAAGCCGTGAGTGAGTATTTGACAACCGTTCACCCAAGCTTTTTATTACACCCAGACGTACACCGCGCAGTATTAAATATGCTATTTGCACGTTCAGAAGGAACGTTCAGCATGTCTATTTCGATGACGAAGGAAATGAGAAAAGCTTATTCGTTCTATCATAATGATTTAAAGCCGTTTATCGTAGCGCTTGAAGAGCGCGGTTTTAGACTAAACGGTAATGAAGAGCTATTTTTAACGTCTTTATTAACGAAACTACGGGAGACTAACTATCGCATGCTTTCGGAGCGATACGGCGACTTTATTTCCATTGAAATGTCGCTATCTGATGCGTTCTATCGGTATTTTGTCGTTGTACCTCGTGAGTCAAGGTTTGAAAGTGGACACTTAGATTTCTTTGCAACGTATTTAAATCATAAGAAAATTGAAGATTTTACGTGGACAAAGAATAAAATGAAGCGCCAGCTACGTCAGTTTGCTAAGCAACATAAGCACCTTAGCCGTAAAACATCTGATCAGCAGCTAGCTAAGTTAGGATAGGTAACGGTAAGGTGGATGCACGGTAACGGTAATTAAATAATGTAGAGAAGGTGCCAATGCGATCATATTGGTGCCTTTTTTTGTCGTGAGGAATGCGGGCGAGGGAAGGGGAAATGCACGCGGAGTGGAGCAGAATGCAGACAGCTAAGGTGGAAATGCACACGACGAGGTGGGAAATGCACGCGGTGCAAAAGAATGACACCCTGAAAGGTAACATGCACGCGCCATAAGACAACGTACACGACGCTCCACTATAAATAGCGTCTCTCCGACACCATCATCCTACAAAAAGCAGCGAGACAGCCACACGAATAATGACTTAGCCCTTTTTTCTGTCAAAAAAAGCTAGCATCATACTTGCGTCAGCGTTGAAAAGTGGTATCGTTGTAGAGAGGAAAGGGGTAATGGTGATGAAGCAGAAACTTTTATTTATTGGAGCTGGCCGAATGGCGGAAGCGATTATTGCGGGTATTGTGAAAACAAACCCTGAGGCGATTGGCTCTATCACAGTAGCGAACCAAACAAATCAAGACACCTTACATAGATTAGAAGAAACGTATGGCGTAGCAACAACAACAGTATGGATGAGCGAGGTCGAAAGTCATGATGCGATTATTCTCGCAACGCCTCCTCACACGCATGATGCGATCCTAAGAGACTTAGCTCGTGTGATTGATCACAAACTTGTTTTGACCGTTGCGGCGGGGATTGATCCAGCGTACATGGAGGAGCGTTTGCCTAGTGGGACTCCGACTGCATGGATTATGCCGAATACGGCAGCGCAGGTTGGGGAATCGATGTCTACTTATACATGCGGAGAGTATGTCACAGCCAAGCATCGCGAATTGATTCAAGCAATATTAGATGCTATCGGCTATTCCGAAGAGTTTCCTCCACAGCTCGTTCATGATCTAACGGCAATTACAGGGAGCGCTCCGGCCTTTTTGTATCATATTGCGGATGCGTTAGAAAAAGCGGCAGAGTCGTACGATATTTCGCAAGAACAGGCACGAGAGCTTGTCATTAAAATGATGAAAGGCTCCATTGCGATGCTAGAAGAAGGGCATGAGCCGAAGGATTTAATTGCGCAGGTGGCCTCACCTGGAGGTTCAACAGCGCAAGGGTTACTCGTTCTAAAAGAAAGACAGGTGCAAGAGGCATTTAAAGAGGCAGTTATAGCTACGAATAAGCATGCGAGAGGAGCGGAATAATGGTTACAAAGCTAAAGCTCTCAACAAATAGTCGGGATGAAATGGTGGATATAACGAAGCAAGTAGCAGAAGTGATTCGTGATCACGGTGTGCAAAATGGCGTGGTGCATGTTTACTGTGCGCATACAACAGCAGGAATTACGATTAATGAGAATGCCGATCCCGATGTGAAAACCGATATGTTACGAAGGTTTGATGAAGTGTACCCATGGGATCATCATCTCGATAAGCATGCGGAAGGCAATACAGCTGCGCATATGAAAGCCTCTACAGTAGGTTCTTCTCAAGCAGTTATTATTCATGAATCAGAAATGATTCTTGGCACGTGGCAAGGCATTTATTTTTGTGAATTTGATGGTCCAAGACAGCGCTCCGTTTTTGTTAAAATTATAGAATCTTAAGTAGGGGACAAGACTCATGTCAGAACAACAGCTTATTAGAGGGACGATGATTTTGAGTATGGGAATTTTTATTACAAAAATTCTTGGACTTATTTACGTGTTCCCATTTACAGCATTAGTCGGTCAGCAAGGACTGGCCTTATATACGTATGGGTACACGCCTTATACCGTGCTTTTAAGTGTGGCAACATTAGGCGTTCCTCTTGCCGTATCCAAATTTGTATCAAAATATAATGCGCTTGGAGACTATCACACTGGTCAACGTTTGCTTAAGTCGGGTCTAATTTTTATGTCGATAAGCGGGTTTATTGCATTCCTTCTTCTATTTTCCCTAGCAGAGCCGATAGCGAATCGTGTTTTAGACGCGGATGATTTAAGTGGGAATACAATCTCCGACGCTGTGTTTGTTATTCGTATGGTGAGTGCCGCTCTGATTGTCGTTCCTGTCATGGCGATTATTCGAGGCTACTTTCAAGGGCATAATTCGATGGGACCGACCGCAGTTTCACAAGTCATCGAGCAGGTCATTCGCATCGCATTTATTCTTCTCTTAACATGGATTATTTTGTATCAGTTTGAGGGCTCACTAGGCACAGCAGTTGGATTCGCCACATTCGGCGCATTTGTTGGAGCGATTGGCGGACTCGTCGTACTCTTATATTATTATAAGAAACGAATGCCGTCGCTGCAGGAGCAGGTAAAAGAGAGTGCGGTGGATCATAAGCTACCGCTATCCACGATGTATAAAGAGCTTATTCGGTACGCGCTACCTTTATCGTTTGTTGGTCTCGCGATTCCGCTTTATCAAATGGTCGATTTATTTACGTTCAACCATGCGATGATCACACGAGCAGGGTTTGAAGCAGTCGAGGCAGAGAGATATTTTGGTGCTTTCCAGCAGGCTTCTCATAAATTAATTATGATTCCTGTATCCATCGCAACAGCGATGTCCTTGACGATTTTACCAACAGTTACAAAAGCACATACGATGAATGATACAGATCGGTTGCAACGAACGGTCACGCAAACGTATCAGATTATTGTCTTTTTAACTGTGCCAGCGGCGATTGGTCTCATGCTTGTTGCGACTCCAGCTTATGCGGCGCTGTTTGGATTTGACGGGTTACAAATTGGGGCAGAGGTGCTTCGTGCATATGCTCCAGCGGCGATTCTTTTCTCCGTGTTTGCTGTTACAGCCTCCTTATTACAAGGAATCAATAAGCAGTATTATGCGATTTTAGCTTTAGTTGCAGGACTTGCGTTTAAACTGTTAACGAACAGTTTATTTATTGGCTGGTTTGGTCCGGAAGGTGCCATCTTAGCTACAACGATCGGCTATGCTGTCGCTGTATTCGTAAATGCTTATGCGATCGGCAAATTTACGAACTACAACTACAAGCAAATCGGTAAACGATTCGTCGTGGTCGCAGCATTTACCCTATTGATGGGCGCAGTTGTAGCATTTTTAACCTATGGATTAACAGAAACATTAACGTTAGATACGCGTATGAACGCGTTTATCGTCTTATTACTTGCTGTCGGAGCTGGAGGAATTGTGTATATGAATTTAGCAATTCGCTCAGGTCTTGCAGGAATTGTATTAGGGGAACGATTTGCGGTATTAAAAAAGCGTTAAAAAAAGGATGTCCGGAGTTGTTGCTCCAGACATCCTTTTTACGTTACTCGTGCTCTTGGTGCATCCATGATTCTGCCCATGATTGAATTTCGTCTAAGGCAGGCTTTAACGCGCGACCTTTGTCCGTTAACGCATATTCAATACGTACAGGTGTCTCAGGATAAACGCTGCGCTCTACAACGCCTACTTCTTCAAGCTGTTTTAGTCGTTCTACGAGCATTTTATCGCTCATACTTGGAATATTTGTTGAAATATCACGAAAGCGTACCGGGCCATTTAAAAGCACGCGAATAATTAAACCGTTCCATCGTTTACCTAATAGCTGAAATGCAGACTCAAACTTAGGGCACATTGCTAATTGTTCCATCTCTCTCACCCCTTTGATGACTTCCTGTAAATTAGTATAACACAGGTACGAACGATAAGTAAGTGTTCGGCTCAGAGAGTTCTTACCCCTTTTTCTTAAGAAAAGAGAGTAAGGAAGTTGCAGCATATTTACCTGCTCGGAGCGCCCCCTCCATATGATGTGCGAATTCCTTTGTTAATTCGCTACTAGCAAACACGGTCCGTGCATATGGCTCACGTAGCAGTTCATATGGGGCGATCATCGATCCATAACGGACAGCAGCTCCGTATCCGCCTCCGCACAGTGGATCGTTGACCCACGTGCTTACGTGTCTACGGGAATAAGTAAATGCACGTTCACCAACAGCTTCTTTAAGCCACTCTTCTGCTATTCTGACTACATCGTCTTCCTTTTTAGTTGCTAATTCTTCTGCGAGATCTGCGCCGATAAACATCGTGAGTCGATTATTTATCCCTCTAGCAGACGTATCCTGCACCGATATTCCTTGAGGAGTCGTGAAGGTTGCCTCCGCCATGTGAATAACCTCATCACGTCCTTTTAGCTCTTCCCAAAACGGGGTCTCGTATTCCCATGTGATTTTAATAATAGAGCCGTTAATATAGCTATCCAATGCTTGCTTGAAGTGTGACACTAAGTTGGATGAATACGTAAGCTTACTCGCTACTGCAGGAGGAACGGCTATGACAACGCCATCTGCCTGATATTCTTGCTTATCTGTCTGGACCGTTACCCCTTTTTCGTCTGAAAAAATGGAACGGGCGGGCTCAGAAAAATGAACAGTAGGAAGTTGCTTGAGTAAATGGCCGACTAAATGAGATAGAGGACCTGCTACCTGGTGCGTTGTGTCATCCTGCATAGAAGCAAACCGTTTATGGATCGATAAAAATCCTGCAGCACTAACAAGCTGAGGGTTCACATTTATTAATTCGCCGTACATACTAGAGATAAGTTGCTGTTCGTCCTTTGTAATATCTAAACGATTATACAGAGAGGAAAGGGGGATGTCTTCCTCTTTCCGTGTAATCACGATGTCATCTAGTTCATCTTCATGATCAAAGAGTTCGTCGCTTATAGGTGCTTGCTCGGGAGCTGCTATACTAATACCGTCAGGCTTGCTACCCGTTTGAACAATAGATAACCCTGCAGATGTTGCAAGCTTGACCATCTGCGTCATGTCGGTATTAATAAACTGTGCGCCTTCCTCTATATACGTGTCATCCTTCTCACTGATCCATGATTTCACTTTACCTCCAGCTTGAGGTGCAGCTTCTAACATGGTGAGGTGGCAGTTTGCGTTCTTTAATGCCGTTGCGGCAGATAATCCGGCTAGACCGGCGCCTATTACGATGATAGATTGTGTCATCTAGAGTTCCTCCTTTACATATCTACCTGTTTCATACCCGTTTTACGTCTATTTTCGACCACAAAAATCATCTAAAACATGAAAGCGCTCTTAACAAAATACATAATGAAATAGGGTTTAACCATCGAATGTCACTTTCTTTCAGAATCATGCTAGTGCTATAATATACGAGTATGACTGTAGGAGGTGAGCGCATTGGAAGCGGAAAAGAGAAAGCTGTACATAGATTGGTATTTAATTACGGTAATCGCCATATTAACAGCTTTTGGGCTTGTGATGGTGTATAGCGCTAGTTTTGTAGAAGGCTATCAGGATCATGATAATATGCGCTACTTTTTTAATAGACAGCTTCAATTTCTACTAATTGGCTCAGTCATGTTTACATTTTTAATGTTTTTCCCATATCGTCACTATCAAAAGCTAATAATACCTATTTTATTTTTATGCTTTGCTCTATTGATTGCAGTTTTAATTCCTGGAGTAGGTAATACCGTAAATGGAGCGACAAGATGGATTCAGATTGGGCCGTTTGGGTTACAAGCATCCGAATTCGTGAAGCTTGGAGCAATCATCTATTTATCGTATATTTATTCAAGAAAACAGGCGTACATAAATAGCTTTTTAGGAGGATTCATGCCACCGCTTATTATTGTAGGTGGATTCTTCTTCTTAATCATGATGCAGCCTGATTTAGGTACAGGAATGTCGATTGTACTAGTTGCTATTTTAATTGCGTTCTTTTCTGGCGCAAGATATCTACATCTCTTTGCGATTGGGTCTGTCGCAGCTGGTGTCATGTACTGGTATGCGAATTCCGAGCAGTATCGACTTGACCGTCTTATTGGTTTCCGTACACCGTTTGAGTTAGAGCAAACACAAGGCTTCCAGCTTGTGCAGTCGTATATCGCGATCGCTCACGGTGGCTTAACAGGTGCGGGACTTGGTAACAGTGTGCAAAAGCTATTTTATTTACCTGAGGCTCATACGGACTTTATCCTCGCCATTGTTAGTGAGGAACTGGGGTTTTTAGGTATCGTTTTTCTTTTCAGTGCGATTTTATTCTTAATCGGGCGAGGTGTCCTTATTGGCGCTAGGTGTAAGGATGCATTTGGAAGCCTGTTAGCATTTGGAATCGTATTTCAGCTAAGTATACAAATTATTTTAAACGCAGGTGCAGTGAGTGGCATGCTTCCTATCACTGGTATCCCATTTCCTTTCGTCAGCTATGGGGGGTCCTCCTTATTAGTTACAATGATGTCGATGGGAGTACTTGCAAACGTATCACGACGTACGGAAAAAGATCGTCAAGAAAAGCGTGGAATTCCGGAACAAGCGAAAGAAGAACCAGCGGTTTCAGCTTCGGCGCGCACATCTTATTCGTATAGTAAATAGAGTTTAAGAAGTAGGTGGAGGTATATGCAAGAGCGTAAAAGTCCAATCCAACAGCTGGACTTCACGTTATTATTCTTTTTATTTTGTTTAATGTGTATAAGTTTAGTTGCGATATATAGCGCTGCATCAACGGAACAGTATGCGGTGCCTGCAAGTCACTTCGTGCAACGACAAATTATTTGGTTTGTTATCGGGACAGTTCTCATGGTCTTTGCCATGATTATTGACTACGAGTTCTTTAAGAATTTTAGTATTCCTTTATATATTGGTAGTATGGTGTTACTATTAGCAGTTAGTTTTACTCCGTTGGGTATCGAACGAAACGGAGCGCAACGCTGGTTGGGAGTCGAAGACCTTATCGCCTTTCAACCCTCTGAATTCGTTAAAGTATTTTTAGTTATTATTCTCGCCCATCTTCTTTACACAATTATGAAGAAACCACGAGAAAAGTCATTTAAATCAGACGTAGTTGTCGTTGGTAAAATATTAGCCGTTGGATTACCACCATTTGCTCTTATTTTACAACAGCCTGACTTAGGTACAGCACTTGTCATTTTAGCCATGATTGCGATTATGATCTTAATGGCTGGAGTAACATTTAGAATGCTTGGTTTATTGGTGTCACTAGGTGCGGGATTCATTGCTGTTTTAGTATGGATGCACAATAATATGTTTGAAGTCTTTAATCGTATTATTCGAGACCACCAATTAAGCCGTATATACGCATGGCTTGATCCGAATGCCAATATTGGCGGAGAAGGCTACCAGCTCTATCACGCTATTCAAGGAATTGGAGCAGGAAGACTATATGGATCTGGTCTTGGAGAAGGTGTAAAAACAGCAAGTGGAACAATCCCTGAAATTCATACAGACTTTATCTTTACTGTTATAGGGGAAGAGTTTGGCTTTATAGGAGCAACCGTATTACTAATTGTTTACTTCCTCTTGCTTTATCGCATGATTATTATTGCATTTACGTGTAATAATTCTTTTGGTACGTTTATCGTAGCAGGTGTTGTTGGTCTTATCGTCTTCCAAGTTTTCCAAAACATCGGTATGACGATTGGTCTTGTCCCTATCACAGGTCTTGCGCTACCGTTTGTTAGCTATGGAGGTAGTGCACTGGTTACCAACATGCTCGCCATAGGGCTCGTGCTCAATGTGAATATACGGACGAAGCACTACATGTTTGGGGAGGAGGAGTAAGATGCGCGCAGATAAATTACTCTCCCACCTTGGATATGGAAGCCGTAAAGATGTGAAGCGTCTGTTAAAGGAAGGCGCGCTTGTCGCGAATGGCTTGACGGTGAAAGACGGCAAGGTGAAGGTCGATCCTGACAAGGACGAGCTCATGCTTTACGGAGAGCCAGTGGAGTATCGCGAATTCATTTACATCATGCTTCATAAACCTGCTGGGACAGTCTCAGCAACAGAAGACACGAGGGACCAAACAGTCATTGATTTACTCGGACCTGATGAAGTACTGTTTGAGCCATTCCCAGTTGGCAGGCTCGACAAAGATACTACAGGCCTCTTATTATTAACAAACGACGGTAAGCTCGGGCACCGCTTAACCTCACCAAAACACAAAGTCGATAAAGAGTACCGCGTTCACTCAAAGCTTCCTTTGACCGAAAACGATGTGGAGGTGCTTGAGAGCGGAGTGAAATTGGACGATGGGTATGAGACAAAGCCCGCTAAAGTTCGTTTTGAAGGGGAAAAGCGAGACGTGTTTTGGCTAACAATTCAAGAAGGAAAGTTTCATCAAGTTAAACGCATGCTTGAAGCAGTCGATAATAAAGTGACAGC
Source organism: Paenalkalicoccus suaedae (assembly GCF_006965545.2). Classification (NCBI taxonomy): domain Bacteria; kingdom Bacillati; phylum Bacillota; class Bacilli; order Caryophanales; family Bacillaceae; genus Paenalkalicoccus; species Paenalkalicoccus suaedae. The sequence goes on along the minus strand of NZ_CP041372.2, from coordinate 2,688,326 downwards.
TCTAAAAAGAGAGCGTCACGGTAGCCTACTTTTAGATGAAACGTTAAAGCCAGGGCAATATCGTGAGCTAACGGAAGAAGAGCTACAGCTACTCATGGATGCAGATTAATACGTATAATTGATCGAGCCACTCTTAAAGAGGGGCTCGAGTTTTTGAGAGAGGTGAGAGGAAGGCTATATAGGTGATCTTCGGCACGAAGTCCATAATTTTTAAATGGGGGAGATAAAATGTGAATGCGGAACATAAATCCAGAATGAGGCACATAACTAGGGTGATCCTCCACACGAAGTCCATATCTCTTAAATGCGGAACATAAACCCAACACGAGGCACATAACCTTATTAAAGTACTTCCATTAACCCTGCACTACATAGCAAACCTTATTAACCAACCATTAACTAGCGCGAAAACGTCAATCATTCTTATGATATGATGGCACTTCGCGCATAAGGCACGATTCGCAATCATCTTAAGCACTCCGCTCCAAGGCATTCCTTTTTTAAAAACAAACAAAAAAGATGATCCTGCATGAGGATCATCTTGCGTTATATGGGATTATGATACCTTTGTCTTTTTCTTCGTCGTTGTCCATACACCGCGTTCATGACTGATAACAAGATCGTTGTATTCAAGCACATTAAGATCTCGCTGAATCGTACGTTCGGTACAACCGAACTCCTCAACCAGCTCCTTGGTGGAGACACTACCATTCTTTTTGATGTAAAGGTAGATTGCTTTAATTCGAGTCAACATACGGTCGGTTGAAGGCTTCAAAAAACCACTCCTTATTGTTGTCGTCACCCTACATATTCTTTAAAAGGGCGATAAAACGAAATTCGCGAATGAGGTATTACGCTTTCCAGTCAATCTGCTTGCCCGCATATGGATGTGGGGCAGGCGAAGTCTCATTCATCTTATCAAGCATATGAATACTTGCGGCAGCTTGAGTTTGCAGGGAGCTTTGTAAAATACTAAGGCTCACGGTGTGCTGTAGCTGTTGCGTTTGTGCATTCATCATAGCACTGATCGTCAAGAGAACTCCCTCCTTTGCATCTATTCTACCCTAAAACATAATTAAGAGTAAAGTATTCTCTCTGTAAATTATTTTAATTCCCTGTAAAAATGCATGAATATGAAGTAAAAACCGAACATTAGAATAGCAAAAAGTACTAATTGTACTGGAAATAGGGGTAGAAAGACGTTTTTGCATCATTTACTCACTTGCGTAATAAGTATATTCCCTTTATTTCAAATAAATGAACATCATTATAGTGAACGTGTGTAAAATTTATAAATAGATTATAGCGCGAAATTAAAAATCCAGCGGCATCAATGCCACTGGATCTTAAAAGATTACCCTTCAAATTGAAATAAGTCAGTTGACAGGTAGCGTTCTCCTGTATCACAGGCGATACATACAACGACATCATCTTTTGTTAACCTTGATGCTACTTGCAGAGCAGCGTAGCAGGCGGCGCCGGAGGAAGGGCCAACTAAAATACCTTCTTCACGAGCGAGTCTACGTGTTACCTCATATGCATCCTCATCCGAGATTTGAAAAATTTCTCCATATACCTCTTCGTTTAAAATTGGTGGTACAAATCCTGGAGACGTACCAACAAGCTTATGGGGACCTGGTTTTCCACCTGATAAAACAGGTGAGCCTTTTGGCTCTACTACGTGCACTGTTAAATCTTTATATACCTTTTTGAGCTCTTCTCCTGTACCAGTAATCGTCCCTCCAGTGCCAGAAGTCGCGACAAACGCGGAAAGATCCTTCCCGATTTGCTTCATGCCATCGATGATTTCAAGAGCTGTTGAACCACGGTGTGCGTCAGGGTTAGCGTGGTTTTCGAACTGCATCGGAATGAATGCGTTAGGAATCTCTTTAGCAAGCTCCTTTGCGCGCTCAATTGCACCAGGCATTTTTTTGTCTCCAGGGGTTAATTCTACTTTAGCTCCGTAAGCTTTTAGCAGGTTAATACGCTCCTGAGACATCGTATCCGGCATCGTTAAGATGGCCTTATAGCCCTTAGCGGCAGCCGTCATGGCAAGTCCAATGCCAGTGTTGCCGGACGTCGGTTCAATGATAACGGAGTCCTTTGTTAAAAGACCGTCCTTCTCTGCTTGTTCAATCATATTCGATGCTGCGCGATCCTTTACACTTCCGCTCGGATTCATAAACTCTAGCTTTAAATATACCGTAGCGTGATTTGCTCCTGTTAGATGACGTAGCTTAACAAGAGGTGTATCACCTATTAGTTCATTCATATTCGTCACTACTTTAGCCACTGCGGTCATCCTCTCTTTATACACTTCTCTATTATCGCTTATAATTGTATCATAGCGATTTTAAGCGTTAAAGCAGGGAGGACTATTCAGATGCATCACTTTATCGGTATTTCAGCAACACCAGAGGTTGCGTCAGCGGGTGTTGCAGCAAGACTTGACATGATTCACCAGTATAATGTGTTACCGGACCCACGTGATATGCATATTACATTACTGTTTCTTGGTGGTTTTGAATTCGCAAAAGTGGAGGAGTTATGGGATAGAATCGCTACCATACCAAGTCCTAGCTTTCCCCTCACATTTTCTAAGCGAGCGAGCTTTGGACTTGCGACACGTCCTCGCGTGCTATTTTTAGCGCCAGAGCATTCCAACGCCCTCCTAGATCTCCAAGCTATGGTCAGAAAATCGGGTGATGACGTATCATTTGAAGGAGACAGAAGACCCTATCATCCGCATATGACAATTGCTAAAAAGTGGAGAGGAGTGGAAAGGACCGCTCCACTTGACGATATAAAGATTAAGCCCGTCACGATGACAGTTGCGGAGATCCATCTCTATGAGATCCGAATTGGAGAAGTGCCGAGATACGAGAGAATACAAACAAAGAGGCTAGAATAGGGGGACACACATGGCGCAACTATTGAAACTATCAGATTACGTGTCACGTTATGAAATAGATATGTATCGCTACCCAAGTCGCTACGTACGACTTAAAAAGGAGCGGTGGACGAGACTTAAACAAGATTTTGATGCAACCCGTAAAGGGCTTGATTCTCTCCCTTTATATCATCAATACGAGGAAGAGGACTCCTTATTTAAAAAGGCGATCAATCGCTTTAGGAAGAAAAAAACAGAGGATAATATTCCGCTCCCAACAAATGAAAATCTGAGACATAAAACGCTCGATGAGCTCAAGCTCTCGTTTAAAGAGGAGCTCTTTCAATTTCAGTTAAACTGGGCAAGCTCTACTGTCTCTGAAATTTCGCCAATTAAACGCGCCTACGAATTTGATACTTTACTGCAATTTTTAGTGAAAGAACTACCTGATACATTTTTTATCATGTACGAGCCGGTGCTGTACGCAAGAAAAGCGCCTGTTGAGATGGATATTTTGATCATCTCACCTACTGATATATGGCTCCTTGTCCCATTAAAAGGATCCAAAGACGCGATCTTTACGATCGAGTCCGACCGATATTGGACGAAGCAGGAGAATGGAGTAGTAGAAAAGTTTTTACACCCATCTATTCGGTTAAAGCGAATGAGGACAGTGCTAGAACAGATTTTAGAGGATGTCGACCATACGTTAACGATTCGTCAAGGTATCATCGCTAAAGACAGCTTTATTGATTTGCCCCAAGCTAGTCAACGCGTGCAACTCATCGATAAACGCACGATCCAACGTTTCCGCCAAACGCTCTTAAAAAATCAAAGTCCTATCAAAAACGCGCAGCTCAAAGTCTCCGATAAACTACTTATGCACAGCATGACAGTCTCCCAAAGTCGACTTCAGGAAGAAATAGGGGAAGATACGGTTGAAAATGAAGGAGACATTAGGTAATATAGGAAAGGTGCTAAAATTAGAGACGTATAAAAGAGGGGCGAATTGTAAGTGACAGAACGAGATACATTACACCTTTCTATTCGTCGAGTGTTTGACTGGAGAGGAAGTACAGGAATAGAAATTCAGCCACAGCAAACGGATTTACTCGTATATGCTGGAACGATTCGAGAAGCGCTGGCTGACCTAGAGCAACTAATGGACGAGCGTCAGCAAGACGCATTCATTCGCGCCTACAAGCAATATCATATTGAACCACCGATGTCTGTCGAAGAAAAATGGCATATAGACGAATCCTTGCAGACATGGGTAGCAGAAAATAAAGGGAGCTAACACTCTCTTTCTACAAACTAAAAAGCAGTAAACGCTGGATGAGTAGCGTTTACTGCTTTTTTTACTTTTAAGGAGAAAATCGAGTAGTGGAGTCAGGCATTCTTTTTGACCGTGTGCATTAAATTTGACCTTGTGCATTTCACGGTCCGCGGCGTGCATTTTCACCTTGTCCCTGTGCATTCTTTATCGCGTTGTCTGCAATTCACCCTGTTCTATGTGCATTAATTTTGACCGTCTGCATTACGTGGTCCGCGACGTGCATTTCCACTATGCTAGTGTGCAAATAAGGTCGCGCTGTCTGCAATTTACCTTCGATCGTGTGCATTAAATTTGACCGTGTGCATTCCGTGGTTCGCGACGTGCATTTCCACTATGCTAGTGTGCAAATAAGGTCGCGCTGTCTGCAATTTACCCTCGATCGTGTGCATTAAATTTGACCGTGTGCATTTCGCACTCCGCGACGTGCATTCCACTATGCTGGTGTGCAAAAAGGTCGCGACACGCGCCTCTTCAACCAAAACAAAAAAGCCCTCCCTTATAAAAGGAAAGGCTCACTAACTCTTATAAATACTCTCTTACTGCTGCGACTGGATCTTCCAGATCTCAGACGCATACTCGTGGATCGTACGATCACTTGAAAACTTACCAGAATACGCAATGTTCGTGACACTCATTCGCGACCACTGTCTCTGATAACGATAGCTTCTCTCAATTAATTCATGCGACTCAATATACGGATCAAAGTCCTTCAGCACAAAGTACGGATCATTATTCGTTAAGATATGATAGTAAATGTCTTTAAACTCAATCTCTTGAGAACCGAAACGACCGTGCTTTAACTGATCCAACACAAGTCTTATGCGGTCATCCGTGCGATATAAATCGTTGGCATTGTATCCACCGTATTTATAGTAATCCAACACCTCATCAGACGTGAGACCAAAGATAAAGATATTATCATTACCAACAAGATCTTTTATCTCGATGTTAGCTCCATCAAGCGTTCCTACAGTAAGGGCGCCGTTCATCATCATCTTCATATTACCTGTACCAGAAGCCTCTTTACTAGCTGTCGAGATTTGTTCCGATATTTCAGCAGCAGGAATAATCTTTTCCGCCAAACTAACGTTATAATTCTCGAGGAAAATCACTTTAATCTTATCGCCAATATCCTTATCGTAGTTAACGACAGAAGCAACGTGATGAATCAGCTTAATAACTTCCTTCGCCATATAGTAGCCAGGCGCCGCCTTAGCAGCAAAAATAAACGTTCGAGGCACGATATCTAATGAAGGATTCTCTTTAATCTCATTATAAAGATAAATGACGTGAAAGATATTAAGTAACTGGCGTTTATATTCATGCAGGCGTTTAATTTGTACATCAAAAATCGAATCTTCATTTACGATGACGCCAGTACGATCCTTAATCACCTTCGCAAGGTCCTGCTTATTCGCTCGCTTTACTTCCTCAATTTTATCAAGGAACGGCAGATCGTTCGAATATCTCATTAGACCAATTAATTTGTTAGGCTGTGAAATCCACTGGGGACCAATAGCGTCTGTAATAACAGACGATAGACGAGGATTCACCTGAAGGAGCCAGCGTCTATGCGTGATGCCGTTCGTTTTATTGTTAAACTTAGAAGGATAGAGTGAATAAAAATTCTTCATCTCCTGCTTCTTTAATATCTCTGTATGAAGCTTCGCTACTCCATTGACACTAAAGCTACCAACAATCGCGAGTCTCGCCATATGCACTTGATCTTCCGCAATGACAGCAAGCTCCGGAATCGTTTCGCGCAACTCTGGGTGATCAAACCAAATACCTTTACAGAAGCGCTCGTTAATCTCATCGATAATCATATAAATGCGTGGAAGAAGAGATTTAATCATATCCGTCGGCCATTTTTCTAACGCTTCACTCAGCGTCGTATGATTCGTGTACGCGATTGTGTTGCGCGTGATCTCCCATGCTTCATCCCAGCTGAATCCTTCTTGATCCATTAATATTCTCATGAGCTCAGGTACTGCTAAGCTTGGGTGCGTATCATTGATTTGGATCGCTACTTTTTTATGAAAATCGGAGAGAGGCGTCTCCATATATCGTTTGTATTTACGAACAATATTTTGGATTGTTGCAGAGACTAGGAAGTACTGTTGCTTTAATCGTAGCTCTTTCCCCTCATAATTAGAATCGTCTGGATATAAAAAGCCGGAAATTTGTTCAACAGAGCGCATATGGTCAAGGTGATGATAGTATTTATTTTCAGCATTTGGCTCATAGCTTTCATGCTGGGGAGGAAGCTCTGCACTCCAAAGTCTTAAGGAGTTTACCGTGTTATTTTGATAGCCGACAACGGGTACATCATAAGGAACTGCTACAACGACATCCGCACCTTCATAAGAGAATTCGAGCGTATCATCCTGCTTTTTATGCATATGAACGTGCCCACCAAACTGAACGTTAAGGGCATCATCACTTTTACGTATTTCCCACGGATACTCTTCTTTTAGCCAATAGTCAGGGAGCTCTACTTGGTTCCCGTGAATAATGCGTTGTTCAAATAGTCCATATCTATATCTAATTCCACTGCCATGACCAGGGTATTTTAACGATGCCATAGAGTCTAAGAAGCATGCAGCAAGTCTACCTAAACCACCGTTACCAAGGCCTGCATCATGCTCGTGTTTATAGACATCATCAGGCGAGCGTCCTAAGTCCTCTAAGAGTTCATTACATATAGTTAGCATGCCACAGTTTTGTAGGTTACTCTCAATTAATCGTCCAATAAGAAACTCCATCGAGAGATAATAAACCTGTCTTGTTTGGTTGTCCTTTAGTGCTTGATCAGTAGCAAGCCAGTTTGGCGTAATCTCGTCAGTAACAACGGCTGCAATGGCATAATAAAGATCTTGGTCGCTTGCGTTATCCATAGTTTTACGACGATTTCGCTGGAGCTTTTCTTCAACTAGCTTTTGGAAGCTTTCTTTTGTATGAGTAGACATCTTGTTTCCTCCCTTTAGATGAGTGACCGGTAAATATCAGCATAGGAGCTAGCGGAATCTTTCCAGCTAAACTGACTCTTATTAACGTTCTTTAAAAGTTGCTTCCATTGTTTACTATCATGATAAATCGATAGGGCATAGTGCATCGTATGAAGGAGCTCATGAGCATTATAGTTTGCAAAGCTAAATCCGTTACCTTCTCCCGTATCCTGATTGAATGGAGTAACAGTATCTTTTAGGCCACCAGTCTCTCTGACGATAGGGACAGTCTTATATTGAAGAGAGATGAGCTGTGATAAGCCACACGGTTCAAACTTAGATGGCATGAGGAAGAAATCGGCACTCGCATAAAGCTTTCTTGCCATTGCTTCACTAAATCGCAGGATCGTTGCCATTTTACGTGGGTATTTTCCGGCGAAATAGGAAAAGGAGTGCTCAAAAGCTTGGTCGCCTGTACCTAAAATGATCACTTGGACATCCTCTTGCAAAAAGTCCTCCATAATATGCTCAAGTAAATGGAATCCCTTTTGCTCAACTAGACGAGATATAGCAACGAATAGTGGTTTGTCCGCGTCAACATCAAGACCTAGTTCTTCTTGTAAAAGTGTTTTATTCTCCTGTTTTTTCTTGCGAGAAGTCTTAAACGGAACTTCAATATGAGGGTCCTTCATCGGATTATACTCATTTGTGTCAATTCCGTTGATGACACCAACAATATCCGCATCACGTTCATGTAAAATAGGGTGAAGGCCTTCGCTATAGTAAGGTTGCTTAATTTCTTCGGCATAGCTTGGACTTACTGTCGTGATTTTATCCGCATGAAATAAACCTGCCTTCATGCAATTGATCATCCCTTGCCATTCAAAGCCCGGGAAATGCTCAATAGGAATACTAATCAAATCACCAAATGCGGTGTGAGGCATATACCCTTGATATTGAATATTATGAATCGTAAAGACTGTCTGTAAATTAGGTGTTGGCGGAATTGTTTTTGCAAATGCAACCGCAAGACCTGTTTGCCAATCGTGACAGTGGAGGATGTCTACAGCCACTTCTAAATAAGGAAAGGCTTCTATAATAGCTCTACTAAAGAAAATAAAGCGTTCGCCATCATCATGGTAGCCGTATGTACCACCACGGGCAAAATAGTAGTCGTTCGCAATGAAATAATACGTAATTGCATCGTGCTCAAGCTTGAGCAAGTGAGCCTGCTGGTTTCTCCAACCGACAGGAACTTGGAAAGTGGCTACATGAGAAAGCTCTTTTTTATACTCCTCTGGAATAGCCTCGTAAAGCGGCAAAATCACCTGAACGTGAGCGTGATTGCCTGCCTTAAGTGCTTGAGGAAGTGACCCAATGACATCAGCTAGTCCACCTGTCTTAATAAAGGGGGTGCATTCAGAAGCCGCAAATAACACATTTTTCATCGTATCTTATCTCCTTTATCAGTAAAAAGTCTCTCAACATCAGAATGTCCCAAACCGTCAGTGGTGGGACATTCTTTGGGTGATGATCATTAGATTGTCTTTCTCTTCGCAACTACGTAAGGCATTTCCTTTGATCCCATTAACGTTTGTCCACTTGTGACAACGACATCCTTATCAAGGATGACATTTTCTAAATGAACGCCCTCTTCGATCGTACATCGTTGCATGATGATAGAATTTTTTATGGTAGCTCCATTTTTAACCTTAACGCCTCTAAATAGCAAGCTATTTTCTACATTCCCTTCTACAACGCATCCGTTTGCGAGTAAAGAGCCTGTGACTTCAGCGCTCTCGCGGTATTTCACTGGGGGCTCGTTGCTGATTTTTGTATGAACAAAGGAGTTTTGGAAAAAGAGACCCTTATAGGTAGTAGGCTTAAGTAGATTCATATTATGTCTAAAGAAGCTTTCTACAGAGTTAACAAAAATAGAGTATCCTTCGTACTTGAAGTATTGCACCTTTAAAGAATCTAAATTACTATTCACACCATTTAAGAAGAAATGATCCTTATGATAGGCGATACATTCGTCAATGAGCTTCATTAATACCTCTTTTTTAATAATGTATACGCCAGTAAACACATGCTGGTTTTGAAGATCATTCGTAAGCTTTTGAATCCAGCCATCCGAACTAGCCTCAATGCGTAGCTGAGAGGCGTGCTCAGGTAAGCACTCGTTTACGCCAACGGATATACACGTAACATCGGCATCTCTTTCAAGGTGATACGCAAAAGCCGCATCGTAATCTGTGTTTGCAATAAATTGACTACCAGAAATTAAGACGTGCTCTGCTTTTGAGCGGTGGAAATAATCACGGTTATTATGGAAATGCTTTAAGTCTCCGCGAGAAATATCAGTTGGATCATTCCAGTCTGGAGGGAGGATGAAGAGACCACCGTGTCTGCGTGCTAAATCCCAGTCTGCTCCTGTACCAAGATGGTCCATCAAAGAACGATATTTATTTGAGGTGAAAATAGCTACCTCTTCTATGGAGGTTTTTGTCATGTTAGATAGGGTGAAATCAATCAATCGGTAACGTCCGCCAAAAGGCGTTGCTGCTCCGCATCGGAAATATGTTAGTTCGTTTAAAAAGTCATGTTCATGCTCCAAGTTAATTAAGCCCATTAATTTTGCCATGATTGATTCCTCCTCTAGTTGTTTATCAGCTGTGAGACATAGTTTGCATCAATAACGATTGGTTCTTCCTCTTTTTCGCCATCGATGACTGTCCCGTCAGGAATAACTACGTGCTCCATAATAATCGCTCGCTTAATCGTACAGTTTTGTCCAACTTTCACTTCAGGATGCAAGATCGATTCCGTTACAAATGACTTGGAGCCAACTTCGATTCCTTCAAAGAGAATAGAATTTTTAATGTGGCCACTAATCCATGAGCCTGAGTTAATTAAGGAGTTTTCCACGATTGCTTGCTCATCAATAAATTGAGGAGGGTAGTTCGTATCCTGTGAATAGGTGCGCCATTCTTTATTATTTAACGAAACAGATAGATCTTCTTCTAAAAGGTCCATGTTTGCTTCCCAATAGCTTTGGATTGTTCCTACATCCTTCCAATAGCCTTGGAAGCGATACGCGTACATTCTCTTCCCATCATTTAGCATCGCAGGAATAATGTCTTTTCCGAAGTCGTGATCGCTGTTTTCGATCGTTGCATCGTTTACTAAGTAAGAGCGAAGGGCCTTCCAGTTAAAAATATAAATGCCCATGGATGCTAAATTACTTTTAGGGTTAGCGGGCTTCTCGTCAAATTCGTAAATCTCAAGATCGTCGTTTGTATTTAAAATCCCGAAACGAGATGCTTCTTCCCATGGCACTTCAATAACCGAGATCGTTGCATCTGAGTCATTTTCTTTGTGATGATCTAATAGGTCATCATAATCCATTTGATAAATATGGTCGCCTGAGATTACAAGAATATATTCTGGATCATACTGATCAATGTAATGGATGTTTTGGTAAATAGCATCGGCAGTTCCTGTATACCAAGACCCACCTTCTTTTGCCGTATAAGGGGAGAGGATTGCGACTCCGTCCTGCTGACGGTCTAAATCCCAAGGTTTACCGATCCCAATATGCTTGTTTAAGATAAGTGGAGAATACTGCGTCAACACCCCGACAGTATGGATTCCTGAATTCGAACAGTTTGATAGGGTAAAGTCAATAATGCGGTACTTCCCTCCAAATGGCACGGCTGGCTTTGCTAAGCTTTTTGTTAGTAGTCCTAAACGCTTTCCTTCTCCTCCAGCTAAGAGCATACCTACGATTTCCTTCTTCATGCTAATTCCTCCTCGTTGTTAGTCATTTCTTCTGGTCGCTTTTGTAGAACAGTTAGTGCAAAAGGTGGAACTTTTATTTTGATATGCTGATCAAGCCCATGCCATTTCTGGGGGAAACTAAAGTGTTCATCTGAATTAAGTTGATGAGACCCTCCGAACCTATCTGTATCAGAGTTAAAAATCTCCTGATACGTTCCTGGACTAGGAACTCCGACTTTATAATCGTAGTACACGTTTGGTGTGAAATTACAAAGAATAATGAGTGTATCTTGATCGGTTTCGCCCTTCCTCATGAAGGCCACAATACTTTGATCTTTATTATCTGGATCTATCCATTCAAAGCCTTTAGGATCATGATCATAAACATAAAGCGCGGGCGAATCTTTATAAAAATGATTTAGCTCTTTTACATAAGTCTTCATGGCATCGTGCAACGGATATTTAAGAAGGTGCCAGTCTAAATCTTCCTGATCCTTCCACTCTATATACTGCGCGAATTCACCACCCATAAAGAGAAGTTTCTTTCCTGGGTGTGCCATCATGTATCCATACAAGAGACGAAGCTGAGCAAATTGTTGCCATTGGTCTCCAGGCATCTTATTCACTAACGACTTCTTGCCGTGGACAACCTCGTCGTGCGATAGTGGCAAAACAAAATTCTCACTGTACGTATACATGTAGGAAAATGTTAAGAGGTGGTGATTCCATTTACGGTGAATTGGATCCATTTCCATGTATTTGAGCATGTCATTCATCCAACCCATATTCCATTTAAAGTTAAAACCTAGCCCGCCTACATAGGTGGGAGAAGTAATGAGTGGAACGTCGGAGCTATCTTCTGCCATCATTAAAATATGTTCGTCAAATGCAAATACCGCTTCATTTAACTTTTTTAAAAAGGCAATTGCTTCTAAGTTTTCTTCTTCACCATACGTATTTTTTATTTCAGGATCATCATCTAGGCGATCAAAATTTAAATAGATCATGCTCGCAACGGCATCCACGCGAATCCCATCAATGTGAAATTCTTTTAGCCAGAAGAGGGCATTTGAAATAAGAAAGCTTTGTACCTCTGGTCTACCAAAATCAAACGTCAATGTGCCCCATGACGGTTTATCCGCTTTTAATGGATCCTTGTACTCGAAGAGCGGCTCTCCATCAAATTGTCTAAGACCGTGTTCATCCTTGCAAAAATGCCCTGGCACCCAATCCATAATGACGCCAATATTTGCTTGATGACACTTATCGACGAAATAGCGAAACTCATCTGGTGTTCCATATCTACTTGTGACAGAATAGTAACCAGTAATTTGATATCCCCATGATAAATCAAAGGGGTGCTCAGACAATGGCATAAGTTCGATATGGGTATAACCTAAATTTTGTATGTATGGAAGAAGCACATCTGCCATTTCCGCATACGTATAGTAGGAGCCATCCTCTTTTTGCTTCCAGGTCCCAAAATGGAGCTCGTAGATGGAAATAGGAGATTCATAGGGAGTGTAATGTTGCCTGTTTGACTGCCATTCATTATCTCCCCACTCATATACAGAAGAATGTGGGGTTAATGACGCTGTCTTCGGACGAAGCTCTGATTGAAAGGCGTATGGGTCCGCTTTAAGACCATTCCATCCGCTTTCATGATAGAGGTGATACTTGTAAGGAGTTTGCGCCGGGATATCAGTGAAGAACCCGGTCCATAATCCTGCAGCATTTACTTTTTCAAGAGAGTGGGAGGAGCCGTTCCAATTATTAAAGTCGCCAGCAACTTCGACGTGTGTTGCATGTGGAGCCCAAACGGCAAATCGGTAGCCTCTTTTTGTTTGATCCTGCACAAAGTGGCAGCCGAGAAATTGATAGGAGTGAAAATGAGTTCCCTGATGAAAGAGGTATATGTCTTCTTCTAGGATGTCTACTGTCAAAGAAATCAGTCCTTTCAATTTAAGCATAGAAATCTTCTAATTCTATACATTCGATACAAAAGTAAAAATACCTTTCAGAATTGTGATAAAATTGTCTAATTTTCACCTTTTTTCTTAAACTCCAGTAAAATCGGCTTATAAGTAGTCGCTTAGAGACAAAGCGAGTAGGGAAAGATAGATGTAGAATAAAGAACTAGACTACAAACGAGATGAGGTAATTAGTATGAGCCAAACCAAAGTATGGTTAGATGACATTCAGTTTATTACAGTTGACGCAGCAGATATCCAACGACCTTTTACTCTCACAGTTAAATCTCCAACTACTAGCTATACTGCCGCCTATCAACAAATGGTGAATGGTGGATCCTGGCTCTATTTTATTGACATAGAAGTAGATGTATCACGGGACTTAACGGTAGAAATTAATGATATCTCTTATCCCGTTTACTTAAGAGGCGTTGTCAGATCAGATGCATTTGATAAAGCATTTAGAGCGGACGATTTAGAATATGGAGCGATCCCATCAGACAGCGCAACATTGTTCCGTGTTTGGAGTCCAGTGGCTTCTTCGATAAATGTGAAAATTGATGGTGCTCGGTATGCCATGAAAAAGCTAGATCGAGGCGTGTATGAGTTTACGCTTCATAAAAACGCTCACGGAGCATCATACGTTTACGAAGCAACTATATATGGAGAAGTGGAGCAAATCGTAGACCCTTATGCAAAAGCTGTTACGACAAACAGTCTGGCAGCTGTCGTATATGATTCCACACAAGTTCGATCTCATGCGTTCGATACATCAACTAGACCAAAGGTAAGACACCTGCAAAATAGTGTGATTTACGAGTTACACGTACGAGATGCCACTATTCATCCTGATAGTGGTGTGACGCATAAAGGGAAGTATTTAGGACTGACAGAGCGCCATACTAATACTTCGGACGGCTATTCTACGGGACTTAGCTACATAAAAGAGCTAGGCGTGACGCATGTACAGCTGCTTCCACTAAACGATTTTGGGCGAGTGGATGATCTGGCACCAGATGATATGTATAACTGGGGGTACGATCCGCTTTTTTTCTTAACACCTGAAGGAAGTTATTCGACAGACCCCACTGATCCGTTTAATCGAATAATCGAACTAAAAGAAATGATCGCAGCCTTTCATCAAGAACAACTATCCATTATTGTTGATGTGGTATTTAACCACGTGTTTATTATGGAGGAATCTCCGTTTGAACAGCTCGTTCCAGGCTATTATTTCCGCTATGATCATGAAGGTCAGGTTAGCAATGGCACTGGGGTTGGCAATGATTTCGCTTCAGAAAAACGGATGGGAAGAGCGTTCATTTTGCATGCGATCGATTATTGGCTTTCGCACTATCAAGTCGATGGCTTTCGATTTGATCTTATGGGAGCAACAGATATTGAGACGATGCAACAGATTATCTCACGGTGTGAGCAGGAGCCAGAACCAGTCATGCTACTTGGGGAAGGGTGGGAGCTTGCAACAGCCCTTCCGTATGAAGAAAAAACGACAAGCTATCAATCGGAAAAAGTGCCTGGTCTTCGATTCTTTAATGATGTGTTCAGAGACACCTTAAAAGGAAATACATTCGACTTTTATGAGTATGGCTATGTGAATGGCAAAGGACGATACATTGAGAGGATGGAGCAACTGTTTAAAGGATCAAGCGATGAGTCTCTAGCATTTCCTCCATTTGTTTCGCACGTAACTCAAACGATTAATTACGTAGAAGTGCACGATAATCATACGCTTTGGGATCGAATAGATTCTGCTAATCGAAATGAAGACCTATTGGATAAGCAAGAGATGCAAAAGCTTGCGACGGCGATCACGATATTAAGTCAGGGTGTCCCGTTTATTCATGCAGGACAAGAGTTCTTTCGCACGAAAGGCGGAGATGGGAATAGCTACATCTCTGGGGATGAAGTCAACGCATTGGATTGGGAGAGACGATCACGCTTTGAAAAGGACATTGCGTTTATTCGATCGCTTTTAGAAGTAAGAAAAAAATATGATGTGTTCCGCATGCATACAAAGGCGGAGATCAATCAGCGCTTTCATCCTCTGCAAACTCCTGCACCAGTTTTTGGATTCACGTTACTTGCAAGTAAGCAGGATTTTGTCGTATACGTAAACCCAACTAAAAGAAGGTATCAAATACAATTGCCTGCAACTGGAGACTGGTCCGTTCTAGCCTCAAATAAACGAAAAGAGACTAATATCGTAGGTGAATTCTTTGAATTGGATCAATATGAATGTTTCGTTGCAAAAAAATCTCGTCTATAGTTGAACAAAAGGCAAAACTTCTTTACAATGAGATAAGGTTTCGAAAGTACAATAGTCGACAAATTTAACAAAGTGATGATGCTGTAGCGCCTTTTTATTTATGACAGATAGATGTGGAAGTTTCTTTCTATCTATATAAGTAAAGGCGCTTTAGCTACTCACCGAATGCGTGTATAAAAAATGAGGGTGAATGTAGTGGAACATTTCATGGGAGAAGGCTGGCAGCTTCGTCCTGCCGGTGGTGCGACTGGAGAGGCGTATGTTGCTGAACAGGGACAACAAAAAATATTTATAAAGCGCAACTCTTCACCTTTCTTAGCGGTTCTCTCAGCGGAAGGAATTGTTCCGAAGCTACTCTGGACAAAGCGGTTAGAAAGTGGAGATGTCATCACAGCTCAGCAGTGGGTAAATGGACGCGAGCTAAAGGCTTTGGAAATGAGAGAGAGTAGAGTGGCGAAGCTATTAGCGAAAATCCATCAATCAGGAGAGCTATTGGACATGTTTAAGCGGATGGGTAATAACCCATTAGAGCCGCGTATGATTTTGGACGCTGTAGTACAAAAGACAGCATCGTTACATTTTCGTGACTCAAAAATGGATGCTGCGTTAGCGTTTTTACAAGCAGAGCTTCCGAGAGTGACAACAGGAGAATATGTTGTTTGTCATGCAGATGTACATCATAATAACTGGATTGAAGATGATAAAGGTAGTCTCTTCCTTATTGATTGGGATGGTGCAGAAGTAGCTGACCCTGCTCTAGATTTAGCACCATTATTGTATGATTATATTCCGAAGGAAGAATGGGACTCCTTCTTAGCATCCTATGGTCATAGACTTACTGATAGCTTACGAGAGCGAATTACATGGTATAGAGTTGTGCAGTGTGCAGATCACGTGCTTTGGTGTCATCAAAAGCAAGATAAGGAAGGCGCCTTTAAGTGGCTTCAGGTGCTAGGAGATTTAGTGAAAAAGAAAGATGAATCATCGATTTAAGTATAATGAGTTAAAAAACGAGCCGAGCTAGCAACTATGCTAAGCTTAGCCGTTTTTTTGTGCGTCATTTACAAGCGAATAAAGGGAGAGATAGAACGATGCGACTTAGAAACAAACCATGGGCGAAAGACTTTATTAACAGTCATCCTAAAATTGTCGAGCAGAATCCAAAAGCAATTAGAGGTGCATGGAAAGAACGTTTTGGAATCGATCAACCACTCTACGTAGAGGTTGGCACTGGTAAAGGACGCTTTGTCAATGAGCTTGCAAAGGCAGAGAATGCCAATATTATTGGCGTAGAAAAATACGAGAGCGTGATTATTTCGGCAGTAGAAACAGCAGTGAATGAACCTAAAGATAATCTCGTATTCTTACAACAGGATGTAACAGAACTAACGGAATTCTTCGCTCCAAACGAAATCGATCGCCTCTATATTAATTTTACGGATCCGTGGCCTAAAAACCGTCATGCAAAGCGAAGGCTTACACATGCAGGATTTTTGGCGAAATATGAAGAAGTATTGAAGGACGGAGCCGAGATTCATTTTAAGACAGATAATCAACAGCTTTTTGAATACTCGCTTGAATCCTTAACAGAGTACGGTTTTTATGTAAAAAATGTTAGCTTAGACTTACACAATAGTGGAATGAAGAACAATATTATGACAGAGTATGAGCAAAAATTTTCGTCAAATGGCATGCGTATTTATCGGTTGGAGGCTCGGCTTCACTCGAAAAAATAAAGGTGGGATCGTGCATGGCGCAAGAGCAGTGGAAAATTAGCGAAGATACAACGTTAACGTGGTTAAATGGTGGCGTGACGCATATGGACGGAGGTGCAATGTTTGGTGTTGTTCCACGTCCGCTTTGGTCAAAAAAATACCCTGCAAATGATGCAAACCAAATTGAACTGCGGACAGATCCTATTCTCATCCAAGTAGACGGGAAGAATATCTTGCTTGAAGCAGGGATTGGGAATGGTAGATTAAATGAGAAGCAACTTCGAAACTATGGAGTGACCGAGGAGGCTTCTTTGGAAGTGGGGCTAAAAGAGCTAGGATTGACTTTAGCAGACATTGATGATGTGCTCATGACCCATATGCACTTTGACCATGCGTCAGGTCTTACGACAGAGGTAGATGGAGAGAGAAAGCCGGCCTTTCCTAACGCGACGATTTGGGTGCAGGAAATTGAATGGGAAGAGATGCGTAATCCAAATATACGTTCTAAAAATACGTATTTTAAAGAGAACTGGGATGCTATTGCACACCAAGTAAAAACGTTTAATAGTGAGCATGAGATCGTACCAGGTGTTAAACAATTACATACGGGTGGGCATAGCGCAGGTCATAGCATCATTCACATTACACGTGGTGAGAGAGATATTTGGCACTTTGCGGACATTATGCCAACTCATGCGCATCAAAATGTTCTCTGGGTACTCGCGTACGACGACTATCCAATGGATTCTATTGAAAAAAAGCAGCAATTTGTGGCGCCAGCTATTCAGAATGAGGATTGGATTATGTTTTATCACGATTATAAGTATCGTGCGTTACGATTTAGTCAAGACGGAAAAGAAATAATTGATTCGCTTTTAAAAGAATAGAAAAACGGATGGAGGCTGATGCTTCCATCCGTTTTTATTAGTCTTGTTTTTTAAAGGTTAAAATAGTTCCAGTTTCTGCATCTACATAAAATTCATAGGCAGAGACTTGGCCATCCTCTTCGGCAAGTGTGATTCCACCGCGATACACATCATACATGAGGTGATCACTTTCGTGCTGTTCTGTGATCATATGTACCCACGAGCCTTCGACGGTACCTAATTCATTTGCTTTTTTCTTTACTAGCTTTAGCGCTTTTTCAGGCGATAGCTTTGACTCCGATTTATCTAACGTGCTTTTTGCGATCATGGTTACTGCTACACCGGCTCCTACGCCAGCAGCAAAACGCTTCCAACTCATACAAAACACCCTCTCTTCGTTCACATATTCTGTCTACAGTATAGCGAATTATGAGAAGAATGCCAATGATTGAGCAATACTTTTATTTGAGTGATAAATTTCGGTTTCCGAAAAAAGTGGCGAGTTATTAAAAAATTCGTTAAACTAGTAGGGAATGTAATTTAACAGAGGAGTGGAAGCAATGAATCAGGATACGTATTCGATGTTTGAAACATTAACAGGCTTGCCTGGTGCTCCCGGGTTTGAGCATCAAGTTAGACGATATGTCAAAGGTGAATTAGAGAAATATAGCGATGAGATCATTCAAGACCGTCTAGGCAGCGTGTTTGGCGTTAAAAAAGGTGATGGACCAAAAGTCATGGTAGCAGGTCACATGGACGAAGTTGGGTTTATGGTGACGCATATTGATGAAAAAGGTCTTATTCATTTCCAAACACTCGGTGGCTGGTGGTCTCAAGTGTTACTTGCGCAACGACTACATATCATTACAGATAATGGCCCAGTCTTGGGTGTTATAGGATCAATCCCTCCACATTTATTAGACGAAGCGAAGCGTAACAAGCCGATGGAGATTAAGAATATGTACGTGGACATTGGAGCGGACGATAAAGAGGATGCCATTCGTGCCGGTGTAAAGCCAGGTCAACAAATCGTTCCTATTTGCCCAATGGAAAAGATGGCGAACGAGAAAAAAATTATGGCAAAAGCATGGGATAACAGGTACGGTGTTGGACTTGCCATCGAGCTCTTAAAAGAGCTTCACGGTGAGACGCTACCAAATACGCTATATTCTGGTGCTACTGTACAAGAAGAAGTTGGGCTACGTGGAGCACAGACGGCAGCTAACTTAATTAAGCCAGATATTTTTTATGCGTTAGATGCAAGCCCAGCTAACGATGCTACGGGTGGTAAAGACGCATTCGGTAAGCTTGGACATGGAGCGTTATTGCGCATTTTAGACCGTACGATGGTGACACATAGAGGAATGCGTGAGTTTATCTTAGATACGGCTGAATCGAACAATATTCCTTATCAATTCTTTGTCTCACAAGGCGGAACGGACGCTGGTCGCGTGCATATGTCAAACAGTGGTGTTCCTTCAGCGGTAATCGGGATTTGCTCGAGATATATTCATACAGCAGCATCGATTATTCACGTGGATGATTACGCAGCGGCGAAAGAGCTAATAAAAACACTTGTTAAAAATACAGATAAAACGACGTTGGCGAGCATTCGCGATAACGTATAAGTTTTTTGAGGCTGGGGCTGGGACAAAGGTGATGGTGATTACCTTGTCCCGGTCTTTTTTTCGTGCAAGGAAATGGAGAAAAGGATGAGTTATCCGTTGGTGGTGTGCGGTTATCCGGGAACGGGGCACGGTAATCCGTTCATGGCGTGCAGTTATCCCAAAACGAAGCTCGGTTATCACAAAGTCACGTGTAGCAGTTCGTAGTCACCCGTATACCAGCTCTCTTAATATACGCTCAACATTTCATGCATAAAAAAGAACCGACATGTTGCATCGGTTCCTTAAATATGATGTAACATACTGTATATCTTAACCTCTTCACTTCGTTATTCTGTCGCAAAAATATAGGCCAGAGCTTCTAGAGCCTGATCCACATCAGTTACAGTAACTTGAGCTCGCTCAGAGATCTCTTTTAGAGGATGGTGCAACTCTTCTGGTCTTACTAAAATAAGTGGCTTATTGAGGGAGATGGCATTTCCTGCATCAAGCGCACTATTCCACTGCTTATACGATTCTCCAAATAATGCAATGACAACATCGGCTTTTTGCATGAGGACCCTAGTTCGCAAATTATTAAACTGAGATGCAACATCATCTTTTATTATCGCATTAGGTTGCTTGCCTAATATTTCTTCTCCAATATTATCGGAACGATCGTGGTTTTCCATTGGTCCAACAAAGGTTATTGGTAGATTTTTTTGGGATGCTTTGTCTTTCAGTTTTTTTCTCCAGTCATCGTGAATTTGTCCTGCTAAATAAACGGTTAGTTCCATTTTTAGTGCCTCCTATGACATAGTCCTTATTTTTTACCCGTTAATTGTAAGAAAAAAACATCAGTTTTTTATAAAATACGGACACAGGGCTAATTGTTTTATGATATGCTATTGTTTGACGAAGGGAGTGTTATTCGTGCTAAGACTATTTCCTTTGCTTTTAATCACGTTTTTTTTAGTCGGTTGTGACATGGGGAACGAGCAAGCCTTAAACGAAGTTGTACAGGCGCTAGAAGCAAATTTAGACGAAGAACCACAAACAACGACAACTAGACATCATCACCTTAACTTGTACTTGCCTGAAGACGCAACGGTGGAAGAAATAGATGAACAAACGTATATGCTTACAATGAGCGAGAACGTGTATATCTTATTTTTAGATTCACCAGTTGAGGATCAATTGATAAACGAAGACTTTAGTACGGACGAAGCTCCTGTTATTGCTGAACTTGGTTCTGCCGATCGAACAGGAAAGCTAGTCGTAAATCCTTTTGATAAAGAAACGTACGAGGTAGTCGTCAATATTGATACCGTCTCTTTGATGAGTGTGATGCATGCTACAGAGATGAAAGATGAAACGACGCTGATGCTTGATATTGTCAAATCTGTTCAAAAAAAATAGCCGTTACCCTTTTAATGTGGAAAAGGGGGGCGGCTATTTTGTATGTTGTTTGGAGAGAAGTGCGGGGGACAGTTGGGAATAGTAATTGCGTGTAGTCACGTGCTTGTAGCAAACGAAGAGCTGAGTGACGCACTGGATAGATGCTTTGATGCAAACCTTTATAGAGTGAAGCAAAGTCTTTATGAATAGGGAGTAAAGCTCTAAGCCAACTGGCCCTTGGGCAATTGAGAGTAAAGAATCTTTATCTTAGACAAAGTGAGTCAGATAAGCGATCTAATAAGCAGACATAAAAATCTTCTAGCAGTTTTGGGGAAGTATGCTATTATAGTCAGTGAAAGGGTTATCATTGTGAAATGTTGAGCAAATGAACTTCATCAAAATTCCGTTTGCTGATCTAACTTACTGCTTTGCTTCATACATACAACCAACTATCAGCAACTTCATTTTCTATCAAAACACAAAAAAACCCAATCACAATTCAATAGTGAAGGGAGTTCGTACATGAAAGCATTTTTAGATAAAAAAGGAATAACACCATCAGTCCAGAATTACATTATTCAGCCTCTAAGTTTTATGGCATTAGGTCTTTTTTCTTCCCTTATTATCGGACTGATCTTGCAAACGATTGGTAATTCATTTGAGCCTCTTGGATTTTTAACGTCCATTGGTCAAACTGCGATGAGCTTAGCTGGACCAGCTATTGGTGTAGCGATTGCCTACGGACTTAAAGCGCCACGCCTTGTCTTATTTGCCTGTGTGTTTAGCGGAGCGGTGGGCTATGAGCTGGCTGGGCCAGTTGGGAGCTTTTTAGCAGCACTCGTTTCGACCGAGATTGGTAAGGTCGTCTCGGAGGAAACAAAGGTGGACATCATTGTGACGCCTTTCACAACCATCTTAACAGGTGCAATGACTGCGTATACGGTAGGACCACCGATAGGCGCAGCATTAACAAGCTTTGGGAGCTTTATTATGTGGGCGACGGATCAGCAACCATTTTTGATGGGAATTTTAGTTGCCGTCTTAATGGGACTCGCGTTAACGGCTCCAATTTCTAGCGCGGGCATTGCAATTATTCTTCAATTAGAGGGGCTTGCGGCCGGAGCTGCGACTGTTGGATGTGCTGCGCAAATGATTGGATTTGCAAGTGCGAGCTTCAGAGAGAATAGGTGGTCGGGACTAATCGCCTTAGGTGTTGGAACCTCCATGCTTCAAATTGCAAACATCGTGAAGAATCCTCGTATCCTCATTCCTCCGACGTTAGCAGCTGTCATCATTGGACCGATTGCTACAACCGTCTTTGTGATGCAAAACAGTCCTGAAGGAGCTGGGATGGGCACGAGTGGATTTGTTGGACAAATTATGACGATTAACACAATGGGAGGCACAGTAGATGTGTGGTTCGCCATTATTCTGTTGCATTTCCTTGCTCCAGCCGTGCTTAGTTTGCTATTCTCAGAATACATGAGAAAAAAGGGATGGATCCGATACGGAGACATGACGATCGACAAATCTTAGGAGGAATAATCAGATGAAAAAAATTGAATCAATCGAACAGTTAGAAAAAATAAAGCAAGAGGAGAATGCGGTCTTCTTATTTACTGCAGGCTGGTGCCCGGACTGTACGTTTATTGAACCGTTTTTACCAGAGCTTGAAGAGAAGCATTCAGATAAAGCATTTTACTCCATAAACCGTGATGAATTCATTGAAGTATGTCAAGACATGGACATTTTCGGAATTCCTAGTTTTGTCGTATTTAAAGATGGCAAAGAAGTAGACCGATTTGTTTCAAAAGACAGAAAGACGAAAGAAGAAATTGATTCCTTTTTACTCCAAGCATGATCGTGATACACTAAAAGAATTGGAGGGAATGACATATGAAGTCTATTGAAATTAAACGTGAGCTTGAAAAGCATTTTACAGAAGAACATTTAGTTACATCATACGATCGCGATGCAGATACATTTCGTATTGTGGATACGCGTGTTGATAAAGGAATTACGGTGAGCCTTAGTAATTTATCCGATCGTTTTAAAGCGGATAAAGATGCCGCTCTTGAAGATACAGTAAGACAGCTTAAAGAAGGTATTCGTTTACTTACAGCTGTGATTGATTTGACTGGACAGGAAGAGCACATCTTCCCAATCCTTCGCACTCCTGGATTTGATAAGGAGACGAAGGACGGGAAGAAGCTTCTTTACACAGACCATACAGCTGAAACAACGATCTTTTACGCGGTTGATCACGGGCAGTCCTACTCGATGATTGATGAAGAAATGCTCGAGCGTTCAAGTAAGAGCAAAGAAGAGATTATAGAAGCTGCGACATTCAACGTACGAGCTTTGTCTACAGAGATGAAGCAGGATGAAGTAGCGGGCAATATCTTTTATTTCCTTCACAACGGAGATGGATATGATGCAAGCCGCATTTTAAATGATCGCTTAGTCAAGGAGATGGCGGATAAGGTGGAAGGAGAGCTTGCAGTAGCTGTACCTCACCACGACGTGTTAATATTCGCCGATATTCGAAATGAGGTTGGTTTTGACGTGTTAGGTCAGATGACCTTCCAATTTTTCTCCGAAGGTCGAGTGCCATTAACTGCACTTCCTCTTATGTATAAAGACGGAGAATTCGAGCCAGTATTTATTCTTGCTCAAAAGAAACCATCATCTAAACCAATTGACTGATGAAATTTTAGCTCAAGTTAAGTAGAATAGAAGCAGAGGAAAAAAAGGTGGCTGGAAGCCGGTAGATATACCACGGTTCTTCCCAGCGCCTTTTTTTTATTCGTAAATTTTAAATTAGGTGATGATAAAGATGAAAGAAAAGTCCGTGTTTTCTTATATACATAAAATGAAGGATTGGATGTTTAATCAAGAAGGAGAGGAGACGTATGAGGCTCCTCCTACAGCACGTAAGAAACCCAAGGAGCCCTACGTTGAGCAGGAAGTAAAGATGCAGCACTACTATCCGAAGAACACGTTGAGGGGTCAAGAGAAACCAGAACGCCAAGAGCGCTCTACTAGTAAGAAGGTAGAGAAGGCACGCCCAAAGAAGCATGCTGATACGTCGACGGAGCGACCTAAGTTCCAAGGACAGAATTTTAAAGTGCAGGAGATACCGAGGCAATTGTATCGCCCCGAGGATCGGAAGCTGGAACGAGCGCGGTTAGCAAGAGAAGTACAACAGGAATATACAGCGCCAAAAGATAACGAAGAAGAGAAGGTTGTACAAACATACCAGGTAAACGAGGAGCAAATTAGTGAGGAGTTGACCTCACATCAATCAGATGACCCCGTCATTGTAGATGTGGAAGAGGTGAAGGAGGATAACTATAAGCAAGAAGAACTGATGGAAGTAACTCCAGAACCTTTAAAAGCTACTCTTTTTGAAGAAGAGTCGGTAGAGAGGCTTGAGGACCGGTCGGAAAAGCAGCCACAGAATGTTGAGGATAAAGAAGAACGTTATTTAGCGGAGCCGACACACGAAGATGCTCCGGCAACACCATTCGTCGAAGAAGTACCAAAACAACATGTTAAAAGAGAGAAAGAGCAGGAGCAATCTCACTATGATAGAGGCTTAGTGTACAATCCAGCCGTTGTTTCTAACATGGAAAAGAAGAAGGGGCAGGTTCCGTTTAATGTCATGATGAAGCAAACGGATAAAAAGCATTATGAAAAACGGAAGCACGAGCAAGAAGCGAGCTACATGTACCCGGCAATTCAGCTCTTAGCTATTCCAGAGCGTCCGAATGATGATGATGCAGGCTGGGTAACGGAGATGGAGCAACAGCTAAATGAGACCTTCCAATACTTTAATGTGAAGGCGCGTGTCGTGCATAAGACGAAGGGCCCAAGTGTGACGCGCTTTGAAGTGCAGCCAGAGCCAGGCGTTAAAATTAATAAGATTGTACAACTAACGGATGATATTAAGCGTGCTCTTGCGGCGACGGAAATTCGATTAGAGGCGCCGATTCCAGGTAAAACAACCGTTGGAATAGAGGTGCCAAATAAGCAAGCAACGCCAGTGTCGCTAAGGTCGATTTTACATAGTGGGGCGTTCAAAAAGGCAGAATCTCCACTTACGGTCGCTTTAGGGATGGATATAGCTGGTCAACCAATTGTAACGGATTTAGCCTCCATGCCGCATGGCTTGATTGCAGGCACAACAGGCTCTGGTAAAAGTGTTGCTGTTAACTCAATGTTAACAAGTATATTATATAAGTCCTCTCCGAAAGAGGTAAGGCTGTTACTAATTGACCCGAAGATGGTGGAGCTCGCGCCATTTAACGCTGTCCCACACTTAGCGGCACCAGTTATTACGGATGCAAAAGAGGCGACGCTTGCACTAAAATGGGCAGTCGAAGAAATGGACCATCGCTATGAGCTATTTGCGAAGCGTGGAGCACGAGATTTAAATAGATACAATAAAAAGATGGAAGAGGACGGTTTAGCCAAGCTTCCAAAGCTCGTCATTGTTGTAGATGAGCTTGCTGATTTGATGATGGTAGCGGCACAAGAGGTGGAGGACGCGATTTGCCGAATTGCTCAAAAGGCGCGTGCGTGCGGTATTCACCTTTTAGTTGCAACACAGCGCCCATCTGTTGACGTCATTACTGGACTGATTAAAGCAAATATTCCTACGCGAATTGCTTTTTCCGTTTCATCCTCAGCTGATTCTAGAACGATCTTAGATAGCGGTGGTGCCGAGCGTCTTTTAGGGAAAGGCGACATGCTCTTTATGCATAATAGCAGTCCTAAGCCAGTACGCATTCAAGGCACCTATGTATCGGACGATGAAATAGATCGTGTTATTGATTATGTGAGTAAATCACCTCACCCAGGTTTTCTATTCGAAAAAGAGCAATTGACGGAGGCGGCTTTGACAAATGATGTTGACGAGCTTTTTGAGGAGGCTGTTGAATTTGTGAGAGAGCAACAGGTAGCATCTGCATCGCTCCTGCAACGAAACTTCCGTTTAGGGTATAATCGTGCGGCAAGATTGATTGATGATATGGAGGCGCGTGGTATCGTCTCCGGAGCACGTGGCAGTAAGCCGAGAGATGTTCTCTAAAGAATGGTTAAAAGAGTAAAGGAAGGGTAATAAGTAAAAAGACTACACAGTTCGTTTTATTTTGTATACAATATGTTAATAGCGACTGTTTAGTCTCTATAGAAGAATTAGATAAGGGCCCGTGATCGTGTACGAGAGGTACTAGAATATGATTGAACAAAACCTAGGAGGGATGTTCCATGCAACAGATTTCTTTGGGTTATTTGGTTCAACACGTATCTCCAGAACTAATGCATCTGTTAACTCAAGACGAGCGCTCTCAAAACGTCGTTTTACGTAACGGCATGACTAGCGTTAATCAAGAGGATGTAATGGAGATCATGGAAGCAGTTATACAAGAGCACTCTAAGAAAGCCCTTTATCACTAAAGTACAGGTCCAAAACAAGGAGATTCTACTAATGAAAGAAATTCAACTGAAGCTGCAAGGCGACATTAAGCGGCTAACGAATAAAACATTTAAATTTGATGAGCGAGTAGGCGAAGGCTGGTTTTCTGCCGTTTACTTTTTAAAGACGAAAAAAATAGCAGAAAACTTAAAGCCTGATAATATCGTCACGATGCAATTTTTCCAGAAAAATCATGCTGTGCTATGTGGCACGGACGAAGTGATTGCTCTGCTTGAGGAATTTGCGATCCGTCCAGAGGAGCTTGAAATTCACTCACTTGAAGATGGAGATAAAGTCGAACCTTTCGAGACAGTCTTGACGATTACTGGCCCTTATCAACATTTTGGCTTTTTAGAAGGTGTCATCGACGGTATTTTAGCTCGCCGCTCTTCTGTAGCAACAAACGTATATGAAGTTGTAAAAGCCGCAAAGTCGTCTGGTAAAGAGAAGCCCGTCATATTTATGGGCGATCGTGACGATCACTTTACGATGCAGGCTGGTGATGGATACGCTGCGTTTATTGGTGGTTCAAAAGCACAAGCTACTCATGCGATGAATGAGTGGTGGGGCAAGCAAGGAATGGGTACGATGCCTCATGCGCTTATCCAGCTATTCGAAGGTGATGTAGTCGAAGCTTCACGCGCTTATAAAGAAACGTTCCCTGAAGACGGTCTTATGGCGCTAGTTGATTACAACAACGATGTGATAACGGACTCCCTTAAGGTAGCTCGAGAGTTTGGTGAAGAGCTTGGTGGAGTGCGTATAGATACATCAAACAACATGATTGATGCTTATTTCACTCGTCATCCAGAAGTTTTAGGAACGTTTGATCCTAGAGGAGTTAATCCGGAGCTTCTTTTTGCTCTTCGTCGAGCATTAGATGAGGAAGGATTCAATCATGTAAAAATTGTTGCCTCAGGCGGATTTGATGCGGAACGTATTGCCAAATACGAAAAAATTGGTGCACCTGTCGATATGTACGGTGTAGGTAGCAGCTTACTCAAAATTCACATTGGTTTTACAGGTGATAATGTGATGCTTAACGGCAAACCGCAGGCGAAAGAAGGTCGGAAATATCGACCTAACCCAAGACTTCAAAAGATTGAATTTGTATCTGCTACGTAAGTTCGCAGATAGTCATACATGGATATACGCTAAATTTGGAGATGAATAATCGTTGTCTCCTACACGTTGCAAAAGACTGGGACACGCTATTTTTAGTGTAGTTCCAGTCTTTTGCCTATGTTTAAAGAAAGGAGAAAGAATGGTGAAACGGAAAGCCAATTTTTTAATCGACTTTGAACAAGTAAAACATGATCGGCAATCAGGCTTCGACACAGCAGCTCACAGGTTATATGAGTCTCTATTTGAATCCCTGCTTACAGAAGTCAATATGAGAGAAAAAGTTCGTGCGAAGCACCTCTTTAAACAGTTAGCGGATGTTGGCGAAGAAGTAAATCTTCATGGAGATTTGCAGAGACATTTTGAACATTGGTTATTATTCGACTATATTACGACTATAGGATCAAGGCCTTTTGACTTATATATTCGAAAGCATAAAGAAGTGTTTTCGAAGGAAGAATTAATGGTAGCTAGTTTTTTTATGTTGGCGCATTTAACTCCAATTCGGATCGTGCGAGGAGAATCCTCTGATGTGGAGTATTATGTAGCAACAGATGAGACAAAGCAGATAAAAAGAGCAAACCGATTTTATTGTGATGACAATTGGGAATCACACTCTCTGGTGTTTGTCAGATCAATTAAAATTGGATTTAACAATTATGTAATGGGCCCATCCCTTACAATCAACAGAGTACATGAACCAGCAGTGATGAGAATGCTAAAACAGCACGTGCGAGCTGGAGATAATCAACTACATCGATTCTTAAAAGAATCTGGTGTGACGATGCTACGCTATCAATTGGTGAATTAACGGAAATGGAACGGGACGTCCGTTATATAGATGTATGGCGATCTATTTGGTATACTAATGGAATGGAAACGTTGACGATTTAGGTTGACATACATATACTATGTCAATTAATGTGTAACATTAGAAGAAGAACGCGGAGGTTCTAAGCATGACAGATTATCATTTCATTGGAATAAAAGGATCTGGGATGAGCGCACTAGCGCAAATTCTTAGTGACATGAAACATGGTGTACAAGGCTCAGACGTAGAGAAAGTATTCTTTACGCAACTTCCTTTAGAAAAGCGTGGTATTCCTATCCACCCCTTTTTAGGAACAAATATTTCGGAGAATCAAACGCTCATTCACTCTCCTGCCTATAGTGTCGACAATAATGTCGAAATGCAAATGGCTCAAGAAAAAGAGATGACAGTTCATTCTTATCCTGATTTTTTAGGAGAATTTATTCAACAATTTACAAGTATTGCTGTCACAGGGTCGCATGGTAAAACAACGACAACTGGACTACTGTCACACGTATTAGGTGGAGCTAGACCAACCTCTTACTTAATTGGAGACGGTACTGGTAAAGGTCATCCGGAAAGTGACTTTTTTGTATTTGAAGCTTGTGAATATCGTCGTCACTTTTTAAATTACCACCCAGACTATGCGATTATGACAAACATTGATTTTGATCATCCGGACTATTTTAAAAATGTCGAGGATGTTTTTGACGCGTTTCAATCAATGGCTATGCAAGTAAAGAAAGCGATTGTTGCTTGTGGAGACGATGAGCACTTACAGCACATAGCTGCTAATGTGCCTGTCCTTTACTACGGATTATCAGAGCAAAATGATTTTTACGCAAAGGATATTCGTACAGATCATGAAGGCACGCACTTTGATGTGTATGTAAGAAGCGCTTTTTATGGCTCCTTCACGATCCCTGGTTACGGAAATCATCATATTTTAAATGCTCTCGGTGTCATTGCTATCTGTCACTATGAAGAAATAGAGTTAGATAAAATTCAAGCACAGCTTAAAACATTTGCAGGCGTAAAGCGTCGTTTTACCGAAAAGCAAGTAGGCGCTCAAATTTTAATCGATGATTATGCACATCATCCGACTGAAATCTCGGCTACGATTGAATCGGTAAAAAAGAAGTATGTAGGTAAAGAGGTCATTGCAGTCTTCCAACCGCATACATTCTCCCGTACAAAAACATTCTTAGATGCATTTGCGAAAAGCTTAGGAGAAGCAGATCACGTTTATTTATGTGATATTTTCTCTTCTGCTCGTGAAAAGAGTAGTCAGCTGACTATTGAAGACCTCCAAAGCAGAATCGATGGAGCGAAGCTGATCCGTGAGGACGCAACGTCTATCCTTCAAAGTCATGAAGATAGCGTTATTGTCTTTATGGGTGCTGGTGATGTACAAAAGTTCCAAAAGGCGTATGAAGCAACGTGCGCAGTATAAAAAAGCGAGAGGGATGATCATCCCTCTCGCTTTTTCTTATTTTAAGTTTTCTGGATTAAGCTGTTGCAAGTCTTCCGTAACAAAGCGGCCATTTTCACGAATCAACGTATCGTCAAAATAGATGTTTCCGCCACCGTATTCAGGGCGCTGAATGTTAACGATATCCCAGTGTATTGCGGAATCATTGCCATTGTACGCATTATCATAGGCTTGTCCCGGAGTAAAGTGGAAGCTTCCGTCGATCTTTTCGTCGAATAGAATATCCTTCATTGGGTGAAGAATATAAGGGTTAACGCCAATCGCAAATTCGCCAATATAGCGAGCACCTTCGTCTGTATCAAGAATTTCATTTAGCTTCTTCGTATCAGATGATGTCGCTTCAATAATTTTGCCGTCTTTAAACGTTAACGAAATATTTTCAAACGTCGTTCCTTGGTAAGGGGAAGCTGTGTTATACGTAATCGTTCCATTGATAGAATCGCGCACCGGCGCTGTGTATACTTCTCCGTCTGGGATATTTAACTTACCCGCACATTTGATTGCTGGGATATCTTTAATAGAAAAAGTAATGTCGGTACCAACACCTGTTAAACGTACTTTATCTGTCTGATTCATCCTATCAACAAGTGCATCCATAGCCTGATCCATTTTCGCGTAGTCAAGGTTACATACGTTAAAATAGAAGTCCTCGAAGGCTTCCGTACTCATCTTAGCTAGCTGCGCCATCGAATCAGTTGGGTATCTAAGCACGACCCACTTCGTTTTAGGTACGCGAATTTTGCGGTGAACTTCTGTACCTACTGTTTGTTGATGCAGTGCCATTTTATCTGATGGGACATCAGATAATTCATTAATGTTATCTCCTGCTCGAAGACCTATGTATGCATCCATCTGCTCCATGACATGCGCTTCAAAATTAGCAGTTGCCTCTTGTTGCTCTTTCGTCGCACCCATTAAGATTGAACGGTTTATATCGTGTTCTTTTAGGGAAACAAATGGAATAGCTCCTACATCGTAGGCTTCTTTAACAAGAGCTTTTACTAATTCTTTCTGGACACCAAAGTTTTCAATTAAGATTTTTTCACCAGGCTTCATCTCTGTTGAGTACCTGATCAGGTTACGTGCTAAAGTCGTAATTCTTGGGTCTCTCATGGCATATGCCTCCTCTAATCTTTGTACGACTTTATTTTACACGGACATGATTAATAAATCTACTTCGTGTATCTAAATAAAGTCTTTGAGAAGCACTTTGACAAACGATGGCGAATCCTGTTCAATAAGTATAGAGACTACAATTATCGAAACTAAAGGAGGAACAAATCATGGAATGGTTACTCTACGTAAGCATCTTTATCATCGCAATAGCATTTGTCATACTAGTTGTCTCCGTCATTCAAACGTTAACATCCGTTAAAAAGACATTAGGCAGCGTGTCTCAAACGGTAGACGATTTAAAAACGCAGGTAGATGGTATTACAAAAGAATCGCAAAACCTTGTACATAAAACGAATGCATTAGCGGAAGACCTTCAGCATAAATCTGAAGAGTTAAACTCCGTATTTTACGCTGCAAGAGAATTAGGTAACTCTTTTCAACATATGAATCAGTCAGTAAAGCGCGTATCAGACTCTGTCTCACGTAAGGCCGATGAGCAGTCTGAGAACGTTGCTAAGGCTGTTCAATGGGGAAATGTAGCCTTAGACCTTTGGACGAAGTGGAAGCTTAAGAAAGCGGCAACTGAGGCTCAAAAGCAAGCTACTGCAAAGGAGGAAGTGTAAATGAGTGATGGAGGAATCAACACAAAAGACTTTTTCGTCGGTATGTTAGTAGGTGGTGTTATTGGAGCATCTGCAACATTCTTATCTACACCTAAATCAGGTAAGGAGCTTCGCGAGGACATCTCGGAGCAGGCAAAAGTAGCAGTGGATAAAACATCCGATTGGACGAATCAAGCAGCATCCTCAGCAAAAGAAAGTACGACTAACATGCTAGACCGTATGAAACGCTTAACAAAGTCAATGCGCAAAGATATGAAGGAGTTAACAGACTCTGCTGATTATTTATTAGATGACCTTGATGACTGGGGCGAAGACATTGCAGCCTCTGTTAGACAGGAAGTTGAAGACTTACAGCGATCCGTTGAACAACTGGTCAAAGAAGTCACAGAGCGCGAGAAGCAAAAGAATAACTAGTAGGTGGGATATAAGATGAACAAATTAGAAAGCGTGGACCAGCTAAAGAATTTATATGAGCAGACTTCCACATATGTACTGTTCAAAAACAGCCTAACTTGCCCTGTAAGCCAAGAAGCTTACCGCGAGATGGAGAAATTCGTGCAGGCACACCCTGATGTACCTTTATACTATTTAAACGTACAGGAGCTACGAGAAGGTTCTAATGATGTTGCTGAAACATTCAACATTAAGCACGAATCTCCTCAAGCCTTTGTCATTGCAGACGGTAACGTAACATGGAACGCAAGCCATTGGAATGTGACAAAGAAAAACGTAGAAAAAGCATTAGCTGAATAAATAGAAAGAGGCTGAGACAAAAGCGAATTATTTGTCTCAGCCTCTTTTTGTGGGGAATGTTATGTGTTTAACCGGAACCGGTGATTTGATTAACGGAGTTTGGGCTGCAATTAATCGGGAACGAGTCTCGATTAACCGGATAGGAGCGTCGATTAACCGGAAGCGGGCTCCGATCAACCGGATAAGAGTGCCAATTAACCGGAAACGTGCTTCGATTAATCGAGTAAGAGCGCCAATTAACCGAAAACGTGCTTCGATTAACCGGATAAGAGCGCCAATCAACCGGAAAAAAGTCTCAATTAACCGAAAGCTATGCATGTAGACGTCCTTATCTACGTCAAAAAGGAGTAACCTCTATTTTAGATGGGTTACTCCTCCTATTACTCACAACCTTTTTTAACTAAGCTCTTTTTCTCTCTAAGAACGCAAAATAGTGAGTTACACTATCTATTATACGCCACTAGATCCATTCTTCGTCGCTTCTACCCAATCAAGTCTCAGCGAATCACCATGATGAATCGAAGCCGCAAAATTAGTAACCTCATTATTTTGCAAAATAACTGGCTTCTTATTGCTATCCGAAGGTCGTTCAATATCCACCTTGGAGAAAACATCCTGAAAAATAAATGGTTCAGGCTGACGCTTTTTTAGCTTAATTCGATCTCCGTGCTTCACCTTCGTTTGATAAGAGACAGCACGCTCGTCCAAGTAGCAGTCATACAGCTCTTTCCTCAGCACAACCTTCTGATCATTAAACGTCACCGTAATTTCTCTGTCTGCATCCTCTCCGAATGCTAAGATAGCATCTTTTAGAGTGAAATCGGCTTTCTTTGTATTTTCCTCTGAAATGGATAGGGCGTCTCCAGACTTAATAAGGGAAGTTCGGGTTGCCTGAACACCATTAATAGTAATAGTTGCATGTGTAGATAGTATAATTTCTCTATCCTGCACAAATACTTTTACTGATTTACTATCAAATAGCTCTGATAGGTCAGTGACATCTGCAAGTGTTCGGGGCTTCTCCACTTCAATCACATCTCTATCACGAAGCTCATGCTGACCACTTGTCTCATGACCATTCACTCGGATACGAACAGGAATAGACCGTTTACCACCATTAATTGTTAGCATGATCGGCTCTGGATGATCAGTCACGTCATTCACGGTTGCTTTCGCATCAGCACCTTGTGTCCCTTGTTTTACTTGAAGAATATCCCCGTTATGCAAAGGAGTATCTAAAGCAACCTCTTCACCGTTTAACATAATAACTGGCAGCTCTCCGAAATGTCCAGGGATGGTTACTTTACGACCATCTACTGTCACAATCATCGCAAGACCGGGTTTTCCAGAAAGAGAAGATACGTCTACGCCACTGGCTAAAAGTCCATCTGCTACAGTAAGTTGCTTCATATCAAATAAACGAACGGTTTGCTCATTTACTTTAATACTGACATATTCGATTGGGCTTTCCTTGGCGGCAATCGCAATACCGATCGGTGTCACAAGCTCCGGCGTCGGTTCATATTCATCCTCAAACGTTAAATCCTTAATCGCATCTATGCCTCGAATCGCAACACGCGCTTCAGGTAGTGAAAGCTTCGCAGCTACTTTTCCAGGTAATGAAGGCGTTAAGCTACCGCCTCCAACTAGCATCACCGCTTTAGGAGGACGTCCGTTTAGCAAAATAATCTCTTCGCTAATTTGACTTGCTAACCGCTCAATTGCAGCATCGATTTCGCCAACTACCGCACTCGTAACCAGCTCTTGCTCCATGCCTAAAATATCTGTAACCGTTACTTCTGCTTCGGTTGACAGCTTTCTTTTTATTACTTCTGCTTCTGCAAAATCTAATAGGAAGCTATCGCTTAAAGCTTCTGTAATCTCATCTCCTGCACTAGGAACCATGCCGTATGCCGTTACCGTTCCGGACTCCGTTATTGCAATATCTGATGTGCCGGCTCCTATGTCTACTAATGCGACGTTTAATCGTCTCATAGAAGAGGGGATTAGGACGTTGATTGCAGCGATAGGCTCAAGTGTTAAGGCCTCAAGCGTTAAATCTGCGCGCTCTAATGCGGCGAGTAGTGATTCTACCACCACTTTAGGCAGAAACGTGGCAATAACCTCTACGGAGGCAATCTCCCCACGTTGGTCTATCAAGCTTCCAATCACTTCATTGTCCAATTTATAATCAACTACAGAGTATCCAACGCAATAGTCAGTAGTTTGATGATCCTTTACTAATTTAAACTGTGCCTGTTGAACAGCTTGTAATTCTAGATGCAACAGAGCTTCACGATTAAAAATAGGATGGCCTTCTATGTTCATCTCCATAGTTGCTCGTTCCGTTTTTAATGCACGTCCAGCTGCGGCTACGCAAACCTTCGTTAATTTGCCATGCTTTGCTTCTAACTTTTCTTTTACTTGAATAATCGTATCCGCGACAGCAACAACATTATGTATTTGACCATCAAGCATCGAGCGGTCTTTATGTTCGATACTTAAAACATCATGAACATGGTAGCCGCTTTCCTTCTGTTCAAGCAATAAACCTACAACAGATCGTGTGCCAATATCTAAGCCAAAAATACGTTCAGATTCATGTGACATATAGGTACCTCCAATATTTTTTTCGAAATAAAAAAATAAGAAATGCCTTCAGGTAGGCATTGTAAGCGTATTTTTATCACTTTAACGCTTAAAAGCGTCTAACTAATAAAGAAAAGTTCGTGACATCTGATTCTTTATCCTATATAATAACATTAAATTCGAAGTCAACGATGACTTGTCAGCAAATGAGAGGAGTTTTTATTTATGGCTAATGAACAATTAGAGCAGTTGAGAAAGCAGTTAGATGGGGTAAATGATCAGCTAGTTGAGCTTATCGCTCAAAGAGGAAAGATTGCACAGGAGATTGGTAAAGTAAAAGCATCCCAAGGACTAAATCGTTTTGACCCAGTAAGAGAACGTAAAATGTTAGATGAGATTGCGGAGAAGAACGAGGGACCATTCGAAACTTCGACGCTTCAGCATATATTTAAAGAAATTTTTAAAGCAAGCTTAGAGTTACAAGAGGATGATCATAGTAAAGCGCTATTAGTGTCTCGTAAAAATCATCCACAGAATACAATTGTTGATATCAAAGGCGAACAAATTGGAGATGGTCAGCAACGACTGATCGTTGGTCCATGTTCCGTTGAAAGCTTTGAGCAAGTAGATGAAGTAGCGGCAGCTGTCAAAAAGCAAGGGCTAAAGCTTCTTCGCGGTGGTGCCTTCAAGCCACGTACTTCTCCTTACGACTTCCAAGGTCTTGGAGTAGAAGGACTAAAGATATTAAAAGAAGTAGCAGACAAGCATGACCTAGCTGTAATCAGTGAGATTGTAACACCTCATGATATTGAGACAGCTGTCGATTACCTAGATGTGATTCAAATTGGCGCACGTAACATGCAAAACTTTGAGCTATTAAAAGCTGCGGGTAGCGTAAACAAGCCAATTCTATTAAAGCGTGGCTTATCGGCTACGATTGCAGAATTCATTAATGCTGCTGAGTACATTCACTCACGTGGTAACGGACAAATTATTCTCTGTGAGCGAGGTATCCGAACGTACGAGACAGCGACTCGTAATACATTAGATATTTCTGCTGTGCCTATCTTAAAGCAAGAAACGCATCTACCTGTATTTGTAGACGTGACGCACTCTACAGGACGTCGTGATCTTCTTCTACCAACGGCTAAAGCAGCACTTGCTATTGGAGCAGATGGTGTGATGACAGAGGTTCACCCAGATCCAGCGGTTGCTCTATCTGACTCTGCACAGCAAATGGATATTCCGCAGTTCGAGGAGTTCCTAGCCAAGCTTGAAGAGTCTGGTTTATATAAGCCTGGTAAAGTCACAATCAAGTAATGAGGCTTGACACTTCTATCGATTAAGCAGTAAAGTTAGAAAAGTGTCTCATTAGAATAAGAGGGGTGGCACAACGGTCAATAAGACGTTTGGTCACCCTTTTTTGTTTGGGAAAATGGTTTATATTTATTTAGTTATGACGATACTTATTCACAATAGACAGAAAAAATATTGAGTTTTTCTGTCAAAATACTTTAGGTGCGGACGATACTTGTCGATATAATGTATAGTTTGCGCACCTCTATAAAGTGTCGTATCATAACAGTACATTATGAAAAAATGAAAACCAAAATATGTATACTGTTAGAGGAGGAGCAAGCATGAATGTCACTATTTATGATGTAGCGCGAGAAGCTGGAGTATCAATGGCAACTGTATCTCGAGTTGTAAACGGTAATCCAAATGTAAAGCCAACGACGAGAAAGCGAGTTTTAGAGGCAATTGAGCGTTTAGGGTATCGCCCTAATGCTGTTGCACGTGGACTTGCGAGTAAGAAGACAACGACTGTTGGTGTCATTATTCCGGATATTTCTAGCATTTTCTTTTCCGAATTGGCTCGTGGGATTGAAGATATCGCGACAATGTATAAGTACAACATCATCTTAAGTAACTCCGACCAAAATAAAGAAAAAGAAATTCACTTAATCAACACGCTTCTAGAGAAGCAGGTGGATGGTATTGTCTTTATGGGCGGAGAGATCACAAAAGAACATGAAGAAGCATTTAAAAAATCTCCAGTGCCGGTTGTATTATCCGCCACTCTAGATGAGAAGAAGGAATTCCCATCTGTCAATATTGATTACAAGCATGCAGCGAAGGATGCAGTGGATGCGCTCATTCGTCAGGGACATAAGCGGATTGCGATGCTATCCGGTACGCTAGAAGATCCGATTAATGGCTACGAGAAGTTTTCAGGCTATAAAGCTGCACTCCAAGAGGCATCTCTTGAAGTGGATGATAACTTAGTCGTAATTGGTGACTATACGTATGACTCTGGTCTGGAAGCAATGGAATCTTTATTAAAGCTTGAGGAAAAACCAACGGCAATTTTCGCATCGACGGATGAAATGGCTTTAGGCCTTATCCACGGCGCACAAGACGCTGGTTACTCGATCCCTCAAGATTTTGACATTATCGGGTTTGATAACACGCGTTTAGCGACAATGGTCCGTCCAACGTTAACTACTGTCGTTCAACCTATGTACGATATTGGTGCTGTATCCATGAGACTTTTAACGAAGTACATGAATAAAGAAGAAGTGACAGATCCCGCAGTTGTCCTTCCTCACCGTATTGAATATCGTCATTCCACTTCTTTCTCAGACTCAGAGTAATAGGTAATACTCCCAAAGCTTAGTTGGAGAACTACTGTGGTGGGGAGAGAGCGATGAAAAAAACAGACATTTTAACACCGATAGGAATCTTTTTGGGATTAACAGCAATATTTTTCGCTATTTTTTCTAGTTCAGCAGGAGAAGGTGGAATTGGAGACTTTATTCAAATTGCTTCCATTCTGATCGTTTTTGGGGGATTATTTGCCGCACTAATGATTAACTTTTCTTTAGATGAGCTGAAGCTATTGCCGAAGGTCCTATTAGAAGCCTTTCGCATGCGAAATCATAACTTACAGTCGCTCATTGATACGTTCGTCGATTTATCAACTAAGGCTCGTCGTGAAGGGCTATTAGCTCTAGAAGCGGGTCTTGAGGACGTAGAAGATCCTTTCATTGAAAAGGGAGTATTACTTGCGGTTGATGGAATTGAACCGGATATAATTAAAGACATTATGATGGCTGAAGTAGTAGCAATGGAGGAGCGTCACCGTAAAGGTCGCCTCATCCTTGAAAAGTCCGGCGATTATGCTCCTGCTTGGGGAATGATTGGTACGTTAGTAGGTCTTGTACTCATGCTACAAAACTTAAATGATCCATCGACTCTTGGTCCGAACATGGCCGTTGCGTTACTTACAACCCTATACGGATCACTTTTAGCTAACCTTGTATTTATTCCAATGGCGAATAAACTGCAAATAAGCACAGAAGAGGAAGTTTTCGTCAAGCAAATCATTATTGAAGGTGTTATTGGCGTTCAATCTGGGCAAAACCCTAAGATTCTTCAAGAGAAACTAAGTGCCTTTTTACCATCTAACTCAAAAGCAAAAGAGGAGGGCACAGAGGAGTCGGTAGAAAATGAATAGGCGCAGACAGCAATCAGAAGACAAAGGCGCTCCAAAATGGATGGTTACCTTTGCGGATATGATAACGCTCATTCTTGTGTTTTTCATTTTACTTTTCTCTATGTCTGTCGTCGATGCAACGAAATTCCGTGCGATAGCAGATTCTTTCCAAGATCGAGCCGTATTTGATTTCTTTCCTTCCGTTGTCCCGTTCGAAAATCCGGCTGAGGATCGAGAAGTAAGAGATAATCCGTTTGGAGAAGAGACTGATCCATTCCAAGAGTTTATGGAGATGGATGAGGCAGAGATGAATCAGCAGCTTGATGAGGTGCTTGAAGAGGTACAGGAATTCTTAGAAGAAAATGAATTAACCGAAGAAATTACTGCTTCAAGAGATGATAGAGGAGTCGTACTCGTTCTTCAAGAGCAAACGTTATTTGAATCAGCGAGCGCCGTATTAATTGAAGAAGCAGAGCCTTTTTTAGAAAAAGTAGGCACATTATTAAGCTCAATGCCTAACTTAGTGAAGGTGGAAGGTCACACGGACTCACGCCCAATCAATACGGCACAATTCCCTTCGAACTGGGAGCTGTCTGGAGCGAGAGCAAGTAGCGTTATACGTTACGTTGTCGATGACTTTGCTTTAGATCCGCGTCGCTTTATTGCGGTCGGCTATGGAGATACAAGACCAGTGGTCCCAAATACAACAGAAGACAACCTGCAACAAAATCGTCGTGTTGTGATAGTAATCTCGGATCCATCTTACGAAGAGGGCGATTTATTTTAATACATGGAGGCTGTCCGAATCTTGGGCAGCCTTTACTTTGTTTCTAAAAGGGAGGAAGTATTATGATCGGAATAATTGGGGCAATGGATGAAGAAATAGCTCATTTTAAAGGGAAGCTTGCTAACCAATCGGAAGAAACGATTGCAGGACTTACCTTTTTACAAGGGGAATGGCAGGGACGCAATGTCGTTATTACGAAATGTGGAGTAGGGAAAGTGAATGCCTCTATTGCCACACAAAAACTCATCGATCGTTATCATGTGAGTGAGATTTTATTTACTGGAGTAGCAGGTGCATGTAACCCGTCACTTAATATTGGCGATATGGTAATTTCGTCAGTCTGTCAACAGCACGATATTGATGCATCGCCGCTTGGTTTCCCAAAAGGTACTATACCAATGTTTGATGGGCCATCCATTTTTGAAGCAGATACGAAGCTTGTTGAGCGAGTTTCATCCATTGCATCTGGAGTGACTGATACGAACGTAATTGTGGGCAAAGTCGTAAGTGGTGATCAATTTATCGCTAGCCGAGAAACGGTGGAGGAGCTTCACAACGATTTCGGCGCTGACTGTGTAGAAATGGAAGGCGCTGCAGTTGCCCAAGTAGCATTTGTACACAACGTGCCCTTTGTCATCTTGCGATCTATTTCGGATAAGGCAAACGGTGACGCTCCAGCTGATTTTACGTCTTGGGTGACGGAATCCGCGAAGCGGGCAGCATTAATTGTGGATCATTATTTGCAAGCTGAATAGTTTGAATCGAGCAGGGGCTTAGGTGGCTTCTGCTTTTTTGGTTTGGGGGAAGGGCGCGTTATATAGGTAGAAGGAGAAATCGCGCAAGTTGAAGGGCGAACTGCGTAAGCTGAGGCGTTGATCGCGCGAAAGTAGGGGTCAACCGCGCGAAAATCAGCGCGGACTGCGCAAGCTGAAAAAAACCGCGCAAGTTGGAGGAGGAACTGCGTAAGTTGAAGCGCTGATCGCGCGAAAGTAGGGGTCAACCGCGTGAAAATCAGCGCGGACTGCGCAAGGCGAAAAAAACCGCGCAAGTTGAAGGGGGAATAGCGTAAGCTGAGGCGCTGATCGCGCGAAAGTAGGGGTCAACCGCGTGAAAATCAGCGCGGACTGCGCAAGGCGAAAAAAACCGCGCAAGTTGAAGGGGGAATAGCGTAAGCTGAAACCGCCGACCTTTCAAAAGCAAAAAAGGCAAACGAGTGAACCTAAGCTCACTCGCTCCCCCTAAATAAAAACGTGGCGCCCATTCCCAAGCCAACGCCTCACTCTACGTGCGATTCAGAAATCAACTTTAACGCCTGCTCGACTATTTTATTATTTTTCTCTTCTATTTCTTTCTTCCGAGGAACGGCAGGGTAAAGTCCAGGTGGATCGTCCCAACTTGTCGGGAGGGTAACTGGAGCATCCTTTTGCCATTGTTGTACCCATTCTTGTGGGATTGGCTGTTGTCTAATGTTCTGTTGATTTGTCATCTCAAGCCAGATTGTAGCCCATGCGCGTGGCACCACTCGCCAAATATCATAACCGCCACCGCCAACTGCAATCCATCTGCCCTCACAATACTCATGAGCAAGCTTATGCGCTAGCTTTGGGATCTCATGAAAGTAGTGAAGCGTGCCACATAAGTGAGTAAGTGGATCAAAATAATGAGAGTCAGCGCCGTTTTGCGTTAAAATAACATCTGGTTTAAACGCCTCAATGACTTTACGCAACACCTTCTCATATGCCTCTAGCATACTACTATCTTCTGAAAATGCTTCGAAGGGAACATTAAAGGATGTTCCATACCCTTTATTATGACCTCGCTCTGTCACACCGCCTGTTCCAGGGAATAAAAAACGACCGCTTTCGTGGAAGGACAATGTACAAACATCAGGATCTTCGTAAAAAGCCCACTGAACGCCGTCACCATGATGGGCATCTGTATCGACATATAGCACACGCGCATTGTATTTTTTCTTCATATATTCGATCGCAATGGAGCTATCGTTATACACACAAAAACCAGATGCCTTGCCTCTGAAGCCATGGTGTAGACCACCTCCTAAGTTAAGCGCATGTTGATAGCCATGCTCAAAGATTAAGTCACACGCTTGAAGCGTACCCCCTACGAGCCAAGACGCTGCATCATGCATCATAGGGAAAGTAGGAGTATCCTCAGTACCCAATCCATACTTTGTTTTAAATGCTGACTTTAACTGGCCTTCTTGTGCGCTCATGACGGCTGAGACAAAGTCCTCATCGTGAACGAGTAAAAGCTCCTCAAGTGTGGCTTTGCGTGCGGGAATGATTTGATCCTCTCTAAGCGCTCCGCTCTTTATTAATAAGTCCGTTGTAATCGATAAGCGCTGCTGGTTAAACGGATGATTATCATGGAATTTATACATTAGTTGTTCGGGAGAAAAGATGAATGCGCTGTGTGTCATAGATGATCAGCTCCTAACGTAGGTGGCCATAAAACGGTATACTGCTCCGTATTAAAGGTCTCAACAAGTTTATGAACGTGCATAGATTGGAGACGGATTACGACTCTTGTTCGTCCATATTTTTGACCTGGAATAGCAAAAATACTTTGAATATTAAATCCAAGATCTCGTGTAATTGCCGTTATTGAGGCAAGCTGACCAGGCTCATTCTCAACCTCTAATTCAATTCGAGAGCTAGGTTTATTTGCTCCAGTCAACGTAATAATGGTGTGTAAAAGGTCTGTGTCTGTCACAATCCCAACTAACTCCCCATTTTCTAAAACGGGAAGGCAGTGAATGTGATTATCTAGCATCCATGCTGCAGCGTCCTCAACAAAATCAGTCGGATGAGTGGTAATGACCGATGCAGACATCACGTCGCCGACAGTGCCTTCCATATGTACGATGTCGAGCTTC